>NZ_JBEPRY010000083.1:0-1028 GCF_040548605.1 Bradyrhizobium sp. JR4.1 | reverse complement strand
CGCGCGACAATCATCGCGGCAATCATCACCTCGCCGCGACACCGACTCGCCATCCTGATTGTCGCGCGCTTCCCATCCAGATTGTCGCGCTATAGCCCCACAGCGCGATCGGCAATAAGGCGCCGATATCGCTGTTGAATGGCTCATCGGCGCCCCAGCCGGCATGAGCATAACCCCGGCAAATTCCAGCGCCGGCTGGCCTAGTTTTGGGGAGCACTTCAAAACCCCGGAAAATTCCAGCATCAGCTGGCCTAGTTTTGGGGAGCACTTCAAAAAACCCCGAGACTCTAACCGCCGCCGGATGAAAGTTCGGTGGCAGGTCAGTCCGGCTTGCCGTGACGAGCCAAGGCATCCTCTAGCGTCTCGACGCAGAAGGCTGCTTCCATGGTGATCGACAGCCGCCACGACAAAACGCGACGTGTTGCCCAGTCCAGCACCACGGCGAGATTGACGAAGCCACTCGCCATCGGGATGTAGGTGATGTCCATCGCCCAGACCTCGGTCGCCTGATCTCCATGCCGCGCAGCAGGTATGGATGGATCTTGTGGCCGGGCCCGGGTCTGGTGGTGCGCGGACGGCGATAGAGCGCCTCTATCCCCATCCGCCGCATCAGCGTCTTCACATGCCGGCGGCCGATCTTGCACCCCTCGGCAGCCAGCAAGCCTCTCAGCATTTGCGAGCCGGCGAAGTGAAACTCCAGATGCAGCCGGTCGAGACGCCGCATGATCGCGAGATCGGCGTCCGGCACCGGCCGCGGCAGGTAGTACACGCTGCCGCGGCTGATGTTCAAAGCCTCCGCCTGTCTGGTGATCGACAGCTCGTGCTCACGGTCGATCATCGCTTTGCGCTCAGCAATCCCGCCTTGGTGAGCGCTCCTTCTAAAAAACTGATCTCGGCGCGGCACGCCCCCTGTGGGATAGAAACGGATTGGCAATAGACTGCGTTCGGAAGGGAGCGGCCGATACGATTTTGGTGGCATTTAACCCCGTCAAAAAACCTGGTCCATGAGCTGTTCCGGACATGAGAGT
>NZ_JBEPRY010000082.1:0-1056 GCF_040548605.1 Bradyrhizobium sp. JR4.1 | reverse complement strand
AACCAGGCGCTGCAGACCACGGTCGGCTATTCGACCAAGTCGAACGTCTCGACCACGATTGCGGGTGCGACGGCCTCCGACCTGCGCGGCACCACGACCTACACCAGCACGACCGCGCTCTCCAACGTGCTGTTCTCCGGTGCTGCCGGCGGCGCGACTGTTGCGACCGGAACGACGACGCTCGGCGGTACCTCGGCTGCCCTGACCGGCTCGGCTGCAGTGGCTGGCGACGGTACGACCGCCTTCAGCGGCACCTTGAAGCTGGCCGGTACCGCCGGTGCGACGACCATCGCTGCTAACGCGGCACCTACCGACGGTGAAACGCTGACCGTCGATGGTCACACGATCACGTTCAAGACCGCGGACGTTCCGACCGGGGCGAATATCCCGTCGGGATCCGGCACCGTCGGCAATGTCCTCACGGACGGTAACGGTAACTCAACCGTCTATCTTGGCGCTACGGCTGCGACGGGTACTGCGCAGGACCTGCTGAATGCCATCGACATTGCCAGCGGAGCTCAGACGGTCTCGATCGCCAGCGGCGCTGCTACCCTGAGCGGCGGCGGCACTGCTAACAGCATCGCCGCCGGCAAGGTTACCCTGAGCACGGGTACCGGCGCTGACCTCAGCATCACCGGTCGGTCCGACCTTCTGAAGGCCCTCGGCCTGACCGGCGCGGCCGGCAGCGGCCAAGTCACCGTCACCCAGGCGCGCTCGACCGCTTCGAGCACGCTCGGAACCCTGATCCAGGACGGATCGACGCTGAACGTGGACGGCAAGACGATTACGTTCTCGAACGCGAAGACGCCCACCACAGTCGCAACGGGTTCCACCCAGGTCGGCAATTTGGTCACGGATGGCAACGGCAACTCGACCGTTTACCTTCAGGCCGGCAACGTCAACGACGTTCTGAATGCCATCGATCTCGCGACCGGTGTGCAGACCGTCAAGACGGCGGGTGCTTCCGGTGCCCTGCAGACGACCGCAGGCGCCAAGAACTCGTCGATCGTGGCCGGCGCGCTCAACCTCTCGACCGGTGCGAACGCGGATCTGTCG
>NZ_JBEPRY010000081.1:0-1160 GCF_040548605.1 Bradyrhizobium sp. JR4.1 | reverse complement strand
CGCCAATCCCATTCGGCATAATCTTCGTCGCTCCAACAACAAGGAGCACGAAGATCATGTCTCAATATTTGCAGACCTGCATCGAGCCGCATCTTGGCTCGTTCGCAGCGAGTTTTGCGGCGGAGAATTACAGCGCCGGCACGGTCAAGACCTACCTATCGATCCTACGAAAGGTGGGTCACGCGATGGATGTCCAGGGCATCGGTCCTTCAGCGTTGACGCTCGATATGGCCGAGCATCTGGGACGCAAGGTGCCGCGTAAGAAAACCGGCACGATATGGCCGTATAGGTTGGCCCGCCGGTTCGCGCAGCATCTCCTCGATATCGGCGTGACGCATCCAGTGCCGTTGAGCGAGGCGCAGCAAGCGCGTGCGGCCCTACTGGCGGACTTCGAGACCTATTTGGTCAAGCATCGCGGCCTTAGCCCGCGGACGATCTATCACACGCTGCGGTTCGCCAACCGGTTCCTCGATCATCGCTTTGGCGATGCGATGGTTGATCCGGGGCGGTTGCGGCCCGCCGACGTGATCAGCTTCCTTGAGCACGTAATGGCAAGTGCGCGGCGCGACAAGACGGTAGCGACGCATGTTCGTATCTTCCTGCAATATCTGTTCGGCAGTGGCGCGACAGCGACCAATCTAGCTCTGAGTCTGCCTAGAACGGCGAAACGCTGGGGAGCACGACTGCCGCGCCATCTGGTGCCCGAGGGCGTTGAGGCGGTGCTCGCCTGCGTGCGCCACAACCCGCGGCACGGGGCTCGGGACTATGCGATGCTGCTCATCATGGCCCGGCTTGGCTTGCGTGCTGCCGAGGTCATCGCGATCCGGTTGGACGACGTCGACTGGCGCGCGGGCGAACTCTTGGTTCGTGGCAAGGGCAAACTCCACGATCGCGTGCCGATCAGCTCGGAGGTTGGCGATGCGCTGAGCCGCTATCTGCGCGAGGAGCGCGGCCCCACGTCCTGCCGCATGATGTTCGTTACCCATCGCGCGCCACATCGTCCGTTCAATGACGGCCAAATCGTCAACGCCGTCCTAAAGGATGCCCTGAAGGCGACCGGCCAGAAACCGGTGACGCCCTATGTGGGATCGCACCTGCTGCGTCATAGCCTTGCGGTCCAGTTGGTGAACTCGGGTGCATCGCTCGACGAGGTGGGCGAC
>NZ_JBEPRY010000080.1:0-1369 GCF_040548605.1 Bradyrhizobium sp. JR4.1 | reverse complement strand
ACATGGCGTAATCGCGGCTGACGTCTTCTTGAGGACACGAGGGTTGTTAGGATCGGCCTTAGCGGATTATCGAAAGGGAGCAGCGCTATGAAGCAGTACGTAGGTCTGGACATCTCTATGGAAGAAACCAGCATTTGCGTTTTGGACCAGACCGGCAGCGTGACATTCGAAGGTTGCGTGCCCACCAATCCAGAGGCCATCGCTAAACTCTTGCGACGTCATGCCGACAATGCTGAGCGGATCGTTTTTGAAACAGGCTCGCTATCGAACTGGCTTTGGCACCAACTCAAGGCGCTGGGCTTTCCGGTCATTTGCCTTGATGCGCGTCATGCCAACGCAGCGTTATCGATGCGCATCAACAAGTCGGACCACAACGACGCCAAGGGGTTGGCCGAAATGGCCCGCATGGGATGGTATCGGGAAGCTGCCGTGAAGGGGGCGGAGAGCTGGAAAACCCGTTCGATGCTGGCGGCTCGAACCAAGCTGGTGAATCTGCGGCGAGATATTGACAACCAAATGCGAGGTCTGTGCAAGGGGTTGGGAATAGTGCTCGGCAAGGCCGGCTCGACGAACTTGGCTCGCAAAGTCGACGCCGTGCTTGCTGAAGCGCCGGATTTACAAGATATTTTCGCACCGCTGGTCCTTGCCCAGTCCTGTTTGGACCGAGCAAATTGAGAGGTTCGATCGACAGCTCCTGGCAGTGGCAAAAGGCGACCAAACTGTTCGGCGAATGATGACCGTTCCCGGTATCGGTCCCCTGACTGCCCTGTCCTTCGTCGTAACCATCGACAACCCCACTCGCTTCAGACATTCCGCCGACGTGGGTGCCTATCTAGGCCTGACACCAAGACGTTATCAATCCGGCGAGATGGATCGTACTGGCCGCATCTCCAAGCGCGGCAACCACCAGATGCGAACTTATCTGTTCGAGGCCGCGAACGTCCTGCTGACCGTTGTCAGGCGAGGATCTGCGCTCAAGCGCTGGGGCAGCAAGCTGGCCAAACGCATCGGCGCCAAAAAGGCCAAGGTTGCCGTGGCTCGCAAAATGGCTGTCATCCTCCATGCTATCTGGACCGACGGCACCGAATTCCAGGCAGAGATGCGCACCGCATGAACCAGTCTTAAACCAACCCGGATCCGCCTTCGGCGGAACAAGCGTCCCTGCCGGGACGAAGGTGTGGGCAATCTCGAAGTCGTCCCTGCGGGCTTTACGCACCGCGCTCTTCACATCGAGATGCCACGCCTTTTGAACGCCATCATGCGGCGCTCCTGCATAGAGACGACCGCGGAAAGAACCATGAACCCGGCAGCGGATCATTTTTGTCTATCGGGGTTGACACCGTGCCCGCGATTAAAGAACGGACGACTA
>NZ_JBEPRY010000079.1:0-1384 GCF_040548605.1 Bradyrhizobium sp. JR4.1 | reverse complement strand
GGATTGTGTTGCAAAACTCGTTTCTGACTTGGGGGCGAGCTTGGCTTTGGAGTTTCGGCGGTTTTTTTGGTACGGCGTGTCGGCGGTTTCCATTTTGCTGGTGGATTTCAGCACAGGACTGCCAGTTGTGGCGGGAGACGGCAGATTAGCTTGGCCAGCCGCCTCAGGTTCTGCGCGGTGGCTGTGAGCAGCACTTCGTCCCTGACGCCATTCAGGCCCCGCAACCGAAGCCGGTCGAGCCTGAGAATGCGTTTCATATGAGCAAACCGCATCTCGACCTTTTTGCGCTCGCGGTGCGATTGCTCGAAGGCTTCCGTATTGGCCAGCGCACGGACATGATCGCGCACATCTTCGTTGACGTCACGGGTAATTTTGCGCACGACCGCTGTCGTGCATTTGGGCTTCAAGGCGCAGCCAGAGCAATCGCTCTTGCTGGCCCTGTAGTAAACGATGTGACCTTGATCGATATTGCCGGTGCTGGTCAGTTCCGCGCCACCCGGGCAAACATAGACATTGCGCTTTTTGTCGAAGACGAAGTCCGCTCGGCTAAAGGTGCCATCGGGGCGTGCCGACTTGTCCCACACCGGAACGTGCGGCGTGATCTTGCGATCCACTAGCCATTTGAGCAATCTGACCGCGCCGTAAGCCGTGTCGCCTGCCAATCTCTTGGGGCGCAGATCGAAGCGACGCTCAACACGGTCCACCATGATCTGGGTGACAGCAATCTCAACTGCACGGTTCGCGCGCGTGCCTACCGCATCGAGGATGATCCCGGCCTTGTTGTCGATCAGATAGTTCGCATCATAAGCAAAGAATGGATCCACGCCCGGCCTCGTAACCCATGTTGCTTGCGGATCGGTGAGCGAGACTTCCTTGGGAGGCTTGCGGCGACGGCTGCCTTCACTTGAACCGCCGCCGTCTTCATCGCCGTCCTTATCGCTATTGGCGGCATCAAGCGCTGCGATGTACTCGAGCACCGCATGGGATGCTTCCTCCGCCTTTGGCCAGGTAATAGGCTGGTCGCCGGGAAGTCGCCTAGTCTTGTTCACATCGGCCTTGATCAGGCTCGCATCGACTGAGAACGCTTCGCCTCCGACCAGCCCCGCCGAAATACACAGCGCCACTACACGTTCAAAAACCCGGCGTAAGGCATCGCTCTCACGGAAGCGTTCGCGCCGCGCCCGGCAAAACACAGAGTGATCAGGGATATGACCCTCGATGCCGAGCTTGCAAAACCATCTATAAGCCAGATTGACCTGGACCTCGGCGCAGAGCCGACGCTCGGAACGAAGTGCAAATACGTAGCCCAAGACCAGCATCCGGATCATGAGCACCGGATCAATCGAAGGCCGGCCAGTGTGGGAGTAGAATGGAGCGAGCTCGT
>NZ_JBEPRY010000078.1:0-1396 GCF_040548605.1 Bradyrhizobium sp. JR4.1 | reverse complement strand
TCGCTGCGCTCGCAATGATGGGGTGGACGGCCCCCGAACGGCATCGGTGTGCCAGACTGGTGATGTTGAGTCGAACCAGACAGAGGGAGCCGTCCATGTCGAAGATTAGCACGATTGGTTTGGATCTGGCGAAGAACGTTTTTCAGGTTCATGGGGTTGATGCGTCGGGAGCTGTGGTGGTGAGACGCCAGCTTAAGCGAACCGCGGTCGAGAAGTTTTTCGCGCAGTTGCCGCCGTGCCTGGTCGGCATGGAGGCTTGCGGCAGCGCTCATCATTGGGCGCGCGTGATTGGCCGATATGGCCATGAGGTGCGGATGATGCCGCCGGGTTATGTGAAGCCCTATGTCAAGCGCAACAAGAACGACGGCCGCGACGCCGAAGGGGTTTGCGAAGCTGTGACCCGGCCGACGATGCGGTTTGTCCCGGTGAAGAGCATCGCGCAACAGGCAACGCTGGCGGTTCATAGCGCGCGTGCCTTGCTGGTGCGGCAGCGGACGATGGTGGCGAACGCCTTGCGAGCAGCCTTGAGTGAGCTCGGGATCGTGGCGGCGCAAGGATATGAGGGGCTGTGCGAGTTGATGGCCCGGCTCGAGGAGCCGAGCCAGGAGGTTCCGGAGATTATGCGCGGTGCCCTGTTGATGCTGGCCAAGCACTGGCAGGCGCTCAATGCCGATGAACGGGTGCTTGAACGTCAGATCGCCAAGGCTGCCCGTTGCGACCGCGACGCTAAACGGCTCATGGATGTCCCAAGCGTCGGCCCGATCATCGCCAGCACGGTCCTGGCCAAAGTGCCCGACGCAAGAGTATTCCGCTCTGGCCGTGACTTTGCGGCCTGGATCGGAATCACCGGCAAGGACCACGGTACCGGGGGCAAGCATCGCCCGGGACGTATCTCCAAACAGGGGGATCGCATGCTGCGAGCGCTGCTGATCAGCGGAGCCAGTGCTCATCTGCGACAACAGAAGGCGCGCGGCGTCACCGATCCGTGGCTGCGCGATCTGCTGGCGCGAAGACCCTACAAGGTCGCCATGGTGGCCTTCGCCGCCAAAACCGCCCGGATCATCTGGGCCATGCTGGTTAAAGGAGAAGCTTACCGAGACCGCGCGAGCGCGCCGGCTGCGGCCTAGTTGAGGGCAACAGCCGCCGCGCTCGCGCTCCATGCCTATCGGAAGGGCACCTAAAGTGTGATGGCAAATGGTCAGGAAACCGAGATCGAAACACTCCGCATCGTCATCGCGCGTTACAGCGCGCCGCAATGATTGGAATTCGATCTGCGATCTCCATCAGGGCCCGCGGTCAATGGCCGCTTCTCGAGGCCGTATACATGACCGCTCCCCGATCCGTTTGCCGAAGCATCAAAAAGCCCTTGCCGAGAGGGGGCCGTCCATACATGACG
>NZ_JBEPRY010000077.1:0-1606 GCF_040548605.1 Bradyrhizobium sp. JR4.1 | reverse complement strand
TGAAGTCGCTGCATGCCAAGATCGGGGAGCTGACGCTGGAGAACGATTCCTAAGAAACGGCACCAGCTCCCGGTTCCAAGGGGTGCAGGACAAAGCCGAATGCCTTGGCACGTCGGTGCAAATTGTTGATCACTCGCGTCCGATAGCGTGTCTCGTAGGACGAGGCCCCGGGATCGACGTAGTCCATTCCGTGACGCACAGCGTTATAGAACAGGACTGCTATCTTGCGGGCCGTCGCGGTGACTGCTTTGGCCTTGCCAATGCGGGACGACAGTCTTCTATAAAAGGCGCCGAGTGCGGTATCAGTGCGTCCGACGGTTACGGCAGCAAGGCGCAGAAGAGCTGCGGCCCGGCCGCCGGATCGGCGCGTTCGGGACGAGAGCATTTTGCCTCCGGAGACCTTATTGCTCGGTGCCAACCCCAGCCAGGAGGTAAAATGCTTTGCACTTGGCCACGAGGTAAGGTCGTCGCCGCATTCTGCGATCAGCTTCAGCGAGAGGTAAGGACCGAGGCCGTCGATGGTGGTGACGTCCTTTCCGAGCAGCGCAAACAACGACGCGCGGACGTCGAAAGCCAGAGCGTTCGCTTGATCGGTTCTGTTCCGACGCCGCGAGACCGGCGGCGCTGATCCATGATCATGATCCCTATGGATAGTGAGTTCCTTCAACACAGCTTCGATTCGGGCATCGCAGGCAGATGCCTTCTCGTGATACGCGTCGTAAAGGGCGAGTGCCTGATCGAGTGCAAACAGATGCTCCGCGCGGTAGCTTCCGGTGAGCGCCTTCGCGATCGTCTCGACACTGGACTGGCAACTGCAGTGGCGCAGGCACGCCAGCGTCTCAGGATCGCGCTCACCGGCAAGGATCGCGCGAATGATGCGCAGGCCAGTCGCGCCCGTGATGTCGGCCACAACGTGGTGGAGTTGAAGATTCATCTCGGTCAATGCTTTTTGCATATGCTGGATGTGTGAGGCGGCGTACTCCAGCAGACGTTCGCGCTGACGCACGTAGGCTCGCAGCTCCGCAATCTGCCCTTTGGGCCGAAAACTGGCCCGCAGCAATCCGAACGAATGGAGCCGCTGCAGCCATTGCGCATCGCTGACGTCAGTCTTGCGCCCCGGCACGTGCTTGGCATCGCGCGCGTTGACAAGAAACACGGCAAATCCTCGTGCATCGAGAAGCTCAAAGATCGGAATCCAGTAGACGCTGGTTGATTCCATCACGACGGTCTCGACTCCGCATTCCACAAACCACTTTACCAGTTGATCGAGATCGGCCGTGAAGGTGCCAAAACTGCGTACTGGCTCAAGTGCGTGATCAGGTCCTACGGCAGCCATGTGCATAGTCGCACCAACATCGATGGCAGCCGCGTTCGGGTGCACCATGGGCATGGTACGGTCGACCTTGGACTTCGACTCCTTGCGGTACATCTCCAATCCTCCTGCTGACAGAGAAGGGCTGAGCTGCGCAATTGATCAGATTCCTAAACGGGATCGCCTTTGCGGCGTCACCACTCTCATGTCCGGAACAGCTCATGGACCAGGTTTTTTGACGGGGTTAAATGCCACCAAAATCGTATCGGCCGCTCCCTTCCGAACGCAGTCTAT
>NZ_JBEPRY010000076.1:0-1638 GCF_040548605.1 Bradyrhizobium sp. JR4.1 | reverse complement strand
CTTGTTTGAGGCTCTACCCGGTCCATCCGGGCAACCCTCGTCGCAACATCGAGGGTGAGTCGCCTCATTTTGTGGGGGGACATACAGTCTAGCGGACTTCCCTCCGTTCACCGACTCGACCGGCGGCAACAAAGTGACGGTCGACTCGCGAGAGAACAACGAAAGTTGCCTGGACTGGAAATTCCGCGATCCGAAGCACATATCATCGGGATGGTGACAATTGTGCAATGCACTTGCGGTGCTGAGTACAGACGCACCGAAGAGAAGTTCTTGGTACCGCATACAGGTGACGCGGTCTGCGCAATCTGCGGAGCTGCTCTGGAATCGTGCCAGGAAAGCACCCACGTTCCCAGTTACCAACTTATTTGAACGTCCGAAGGCGAAGACGGAGTGACAGAATGAAGCGGACTCCAGATGAAACCGATCTCAAGCAGCGATCGGCGTGAGGTCCCTTATTGGCCCGAATCCGAGAACTCGACACTTACCTCTGGCTTGGCTGACAGGGATAACCGGACCTCGTCCGCGCCGGCCGCCAACTCCGTGTCTGCCCCGCCAAAAAAGGGGTAAAGTGCTCCAGGGTCACATCCGATGAGTAACAACATGACCCCACTCCCCAAGTTAATTCCTGCGATCGACCGGCGTGCCTTCGCGATCATGGGCAACACGATGCCGCCCCGAGATCCTGATGATGACGAAGAGGAAGACGACGAAGAGGAAGAGGAAGAAGAAGAAGAAGACAAAAGCGACGAACCGCCGGTCGTGCGCGAGCCGGATGAAGACTAAGCAGGGTCCTTATAAGTAGCCTGAGCTTCGGAGAGCGTGATCCCCAGCCTGGTGCCGGCGCGCTCGTGCGTCCGGCGGCTTTCAAGGTCGGTCTAATTCCGAGAGAGCAGCGGACAGGCGCTGAATGGACCACGGGTTCTCGGCGCACACTCTCGGCGTTCGCGGGTAGAGGAGGCGAGCATGACCCTCATATGGCTTGGTGTGCTCCTTATTTTCGGCGGCGTGCTCCAAATGGCGTTTCAGCCCATTTGGCGAGGCCGACTCAGCGGTGGAAGGCGGCTTCGCTCCGGGCGTGATACGCTGGAGCCTGAAAGACCGGGTAGCGGCTTCGGCATCAAATCGAACTGGCCTGGACTTGTGATGGTCGCGCTTGGCGGCGCTTTTTTGCTGGCCGGTGCTGCCATCTGAGTTGAAACGAATGTCTCAGGCGTTGCCCGTTATCTGGCCAGGCCAATGTGCCAGAGCCATGTCTCCTGGCCCGTGGCTGCCTTGATCCCACGCTGCCAAATGTCGGCTGATAGGGACAGACCGGAAATTTGCGGATGAGAATTGGCACTTTTGACAAAGCGGATATTGAAGGCGCCTAGTTCCACGCATGATCCCTCCGGCACGTCGGCTAGGCAGCTCTGCATTTGGGGTTTATCCGACGTTCCGCCGTCTTCATGAAGGATGGCTTCCCTGGTGGGCGAGGACCTACCCCGATTTGACCTACCGTTTAAGCGGAAGATCGGAGGAAATATCGCAGATTTGCGCCATGTGAGTGAGCGACCCGAGACATAGGTGACAGTTCGTACCGGACACATGGGTTACACTTTCCGCTTTTGTTCTGCGGGAGGTGTAGATGCCGTGGAAAGC
>NZ_JBEPRY010000075.1:0-1695 GCF_040548605.1 Bradyrhizobium sp. JR4.1 | reverse complement strand
CTTCCGGTGCCCTGCAGACGACCGCAGGCGCCAAGAACTCGTCGATCGTGGCCGGCGCGCTCAACCTCTCGACCGGTGCGAACGCGGATCTGTCGATCAGCGGCACCAATAATGCGCTGTCCTCGCTCGGCCTCACCGGCTCCACCGGCACCGGCACCGCCTTCACGGCGAGCCGCAGCGCGGCTTCCGGCGGCATCTCCGGCAAGACCTTGACCTTCGCCTCCTTCAATGGCGGCGCGGCGGTCAACGTCACCTTCGGCGACGGCACCGGCGGTACGGTCAAGACGCTCGATCAGCTCAACACGGCACTTCAGGCCAACAACCTGAGCGCCACGATCGACGCCAATGGCCTGCTGACGGTCTCGGCGACCAACGACTTTGCATCGTCGACGATCGGATCTGCTGCTGCTGGTGGCACCATCGGTGGCACGATCACCACGGCGCTGACGTGGTCGAACCCCACCTCGCCGGTTGCCGATGCTGTTGCCCAGGCCACCCGTACCAACCTGGTGTCCCAGTACAACAACATCCTGACGCAGATCGACACGACCTCGCTGGATGCTTCGTTCAACGGCGTCAACCTGCTCAACGGCGACCAGCTCAAGCTGGTGTTCGACGAAACCGGCAAGTCTAACCTCAACATCACCGGCGTGACCTTCAACTCGAAGGGTCTCGGTCTGGCCGGCCTGGTGCAGGGAACCGACTTCATCGACAACGCCGCGACTAACAAGGTGCTGACCAGCCTGAACTCGGCCTCGAGCACACTGCGCTCGGAAGCCTCGACCCTCGGTTCGAATCTCTCCATCGTGCAGGTGCGTCAGGACTTCAACAAGAACCTGATCAACGTGCTCCAGACCGGTTCGTCCAACCTGACGCTGGCCGACACCAACGAGGAAGCGGCCAACAGCCAGGCGCTGTCGACCCGCCAGTCGATCGCGGTCTCGGCGTTGTCGCTGGCCAACCAGTCGCAGCAGAGCGTGCTTCAGCTGCTGCGCTAATAGCGGCTGACATCGCAATCAAGTCATGGCGGCGGGGCTTCGGCCCCGCCGCTTTCTTTTTGCGCGGTCGAGGAGCAACCTGGCGGCTTCGAAAAGTAACCGTTGGTTATGGTTAACGGGAGGCAAACGCCGTGAAAAAGCGAGGAATTTCAGATCGATCGTCGCTGATCCCGATGTGCTGCTGGAGCCTTATGGTGAACGGCGCTTACGGCGCGAGAACAGGCTTCACGCTTTGTTAGCCATGTCCCCTCAGGTTGTGCCCGTCACTCGATCCGAAGCGATCGAACGAAGACGCGTAAACCAGAAGGGTAAGAGTCATGTCCGGTATTGTTCTCTCTGCGTCGGTTCGCCAGAACCTGCTCTCGCTCCAGTCCACCGCCGACCTCCTCGCCACCACCCAGTCCCGCCTCTCGACTGGCAAGAAGGTGAACTCGGCGCTCGACAACCCCACCAACTTCTTCACCGCACAGTCGCTCGACAACCGCGCCAGCGACATCAACAATCTGCTCGATGGCATCGCCAACGGCGTGCAGGTGCTCCAGGCCGCCAACACCGGCATCACCTCGCTGTCGAAGTTGCTCGACTCCGCCAAGTCGATCGCTAACCAGGCGCTGCAGACCACGGTCGGCTATTCGACCAAGTCGAACGTCTCGACCACGATTGCGGGTGCGACGGCCTCCGACCTGCGCGGCACCAC
>NZ_JBEPRY010000074.1:0-1736 GCF_040548605.1 Bradyrhizobium sp. JR4.1 | reverse complement strand
AACCGGTGACGCCCTATGTGGGATCGCACCTGCTGCGTCATAGCCTTGCGGTCCAGTTGGTGAACTCGGGTGCATCGCTCGACGAGGTGGGCGACGTGCTGCGGCATCGCTCACGCACATCGACCATGATATATGCCCGTCTCGACATAGATGGGCTGCGATCGATAGCAATGCCCTGGCCCGTAGTGGGAGGCGCGCAATGAGCCTCACCTCCCAACTCGATCGCTATCTGGCCGTGCGGCGCAGCCTCGGCTACGACCTGAGCACCAGCGAGCGCATCCTCCGCCGCTTCACGCGGTTTGCCGACCGCGAGCGTGCGACGCATATCGACACGGCGCTGTTCCTGCGCTGGCATGCTACGCTCGACGAGGCCAACGGCAGGACGCGAGCGGCGCGGCTTACCGTCGTGCGCCTCTTCGCGCAGTGGCTAAGTAGCTTCGATCTGGCGCATGAAGCCCCGCCCCGGGGATTGTTGCCGAATACCGTGATGCGCTCCCGACCGTATATCTACAGCGACGCGGAAGTCGCTTCGATCATCGCGGCCGCAATGGCACTTCCGTCGATTTGCGGATTGCGCGGGCTGACCTGCTCGACGCTGTTCGCACTCATCGCGATCACGGGCCTGCGCGTCAGCGAGGCGCTCGCGCTCGATGGAGACGACCTCGATGCCGATAATGGTGCGTTACGCGTCCGACAAGGTAAGAACGGTAAGGAGCGACTGCTGCCGCTCGACCCCAGCGCCGTCGAGCGACTGCTAGACTATCGCGTCAAACGCGACCGGTTGATCGGTCATCCGGCGAAGCCGATGTTCATAACTGACAAGGCGACTCGGCTCACCGACTGTGGGGCCCGCTACAACTTTGCGCAAGCATGCCAGCAGATCGGATTGCGATCCGAGCAGCAGTACCAGCGGCACGGCCGGGGACCGCGCATCCACGACCTGCGCCACACCTTCGCCGTGCGTACGATGATCAACTGGTACCGGACTGGCAAGGACCCGGCGCGCGAGATGATCCGGCTGACGACCTATCTGGGTCATAGCAACCCTTCTGGAACATATTGGTATCTGGAGGCGGTCCCGGAGCTGCTCGATCTAGCGATGGGCCGCGCCACCGCGAGCGGCGGGGAGATGGCACAATGAGCACCATCGCCTTACCTGCGCTGATCCAGCGCTTCTTCACCGAGCGGCTTTGCACGCAACTGGAGGCGAGCCGACATACGGTCGCTGGCTATCGCGATACGTTCCGGCTACTGCTCAGGTACGCGAGCACTCGCCGCAACAAGCCGCCAGTCAACCTGACGGTCGAAGATATCGACGCCGATCTGGTCGCGGACTTCCTCGCCCATACCGAGACCACGCGGGGCAATAGCGCCCGCAGCCGCAACACCCGGCTCGCGGCGATCCGATCGTTCTTCCGCTTCGTCGCGATGACCGATCCGACCTGGCTACTACACTGCCAGCGTATCCTGGCCATGCCCAACAAGCGCTATGTGAAGCGTGCAGTTACGTTCCTCGATGCCGAAGAGATGGCGGCATTGCTGGCGGCTCCGGATCGCACCACATGGGCGGGCCGGCGCGATCATGCTCTGCTGTTGCTCGCAATCCAGACAGGCCTGCGAGCTTCCGAACTGGTCGGCCTTACCCGGGGCGATGTCGCGCTTGGAACCGGCGCTCACATCCGTTGCATGGGCAAGGGCCGCAAGGAGCGCGCCACCCCACTTCGCCGCGAGACAGC
>NZ_JBEPRY010000073.1:0-2018 GCF_040548605.1 Bradyrhizobium sp. JR4.1 | reverse complement strand
GTAAGCATCCGGTGAAGACCGCGCGCGGGTCATTTTCGGCTCAGGCGGCTTGATCAACGTTCCGGATGGCAGAGCGCCAATTCCATGGCAGCAGTTCGTCTAGCCTTTGGACGGGATGCTCTGCGATGCGCGCCAGAACGTCGGCGAGCCAGGCTTGCGGATCGACGTCGTTCATCTTGGCGGTGACGATCAGGCTGTACATCACCGCCGCCCGCTCGCCGCCGCGATCCGAGCCGCAGAACAACCACGACTTGCGACCTAAAGCGATGCCGCGCACGCCGCGCTCCGCCGCGTTGTTGGACAGGCAGATGCGGCCGTCCTCGAGGAAGCGTGTGAACGCGGTCCAGCGCTTGAGCATGTAGTCCATTGCTTTGGCGATGTCGTTGCGACGCGAGAGCTTGGCGCGTTGCTCGCGCATCCAGGCTTCTAAATCGGCGATCAGCGGCGCGCTCAGTTCCTGGCGGACGGCCCGGCGCCGTTCGGGCGTCTCGCCGTTGATGCCTCGCTCGATCTCGAACAGGGCGTCTATCCGGCGGACCGTTTCCAGCGCCAGCGGCGAGATCACTGCCGGCTTCTTGCCCTGAGCCTTGCGACGCGCATTCTCGGCCAGATCAGCCATCACGAAGAACGGCCGCCGGGCATGGACCCAACACGCGGCTTCCAGGATCGGCCCTGCGTTGCGGCCCGGTTCGTAAAGCCTGCCATAGCCGCCATAGGCATCGGCCTGGAAGATTCCGCTGTAGTTGGCCAAGTGAGCCTGGGGATGCTCGCCGGCCCGATCGCGCGAGTAATAGAACACCGCCCCTGGCGGGGCCTGCCCTCCAAAAGGCTTGTCGTCGCGCACATAGACCCAGATCCGGCCGGTGTCGGTCTTGCCTTTGGCCAGGACCGGGACCGTAGTGTCGTCCCCGTGCAATCGCTCGGCGCTCAGCACATAGGCCTCAAGGCGCTTGAACAAGGGGGCCAGCGCCGCGGTGCAGCCGCCGACCTGGTCGGCCAGGGTCGACAGACTGATCGGCACACCCTCCTTGGCATAGCGCTCCGCTTGCCGGTTCAGCGGCTGATGTTGGCCAAACTTCTCGAACAGCACCATCGCCAGCAGGCTTGGCCCCGCCCAGCCGCGGGCAAGCACATGGAACGGCGCCGGGGCCTGGCTGATCTTCTCGCAATCACGGCAAGTAAACTTCTCGCGGACGTGCTGGATCACTTTCCAGGATTTTGGGATCACCTCCAGCGTCTCGGTGATGTCCTCGCCGAGCTTGGACAGCCGTGCGCCGCCACAGCAGGCGCACGCCACAGGCCCCGGCACTATCACCCGCTCGCGAGGCAGATGCTCCGGGAACGGCTGGCGTGACGGCCGCTTGCGCGTGAACGACGCCACCTTCGTGGTTTTGGCCGCGGCCATTTCGGCGGTGAGTTCGTCCTCTGTCGCCGAACTCTCCAGCTCCTCCAGCGTCAGTTCAAGCTGATCCAATAGCCGTGCGGTACGCTCCGAACGCGGCCCATGGCGATCGCGGTTGAGTTTCTCGATCTGCAGCTTGAGATGGGCGATCAGCGCCCGGTTGTCGGACTGCTCAGCGCGGGCGGCCGCAGCCTCCGCGCGAGCAACGATCAATGCCGCTTTCAGTGTTTCGATGTCGTCTGGCAGCGATTCAAGGCCGTCACCCATGGCCCTGATGGAATCACAAAAGGGGCGATTTGAGGCGTCTTTTCTTCCGTGCCTCAGGATTTTTTTGAGCCTATCCCGCGCTCTGTGGCCGCCAGGTGTGCTGCGGGTTGCGCCAGTCGATCGCCTCCAGCAGATAACTCATCTGCGCCGCGCTCAGCCCCACCACACCGCCCACCGTCGCCGGCCAAACAAAACGGCCACGGTCCAACCGCTTGGCGTAGAGCGACAGTCCAACTCCATCGTGCCACAAGGCCTTGATCAGCGAACCGCCGCGTCCGCGGAACACGAAGACATCTCCGGCGAACGGATCACGGCCAAGGCTTTCCTGCACCAATAATGACAAACCCTG
>NZ_JBEPRY010000072.1:0-2105 GCF_040548605.1 Bradyrhizobium sp. JR4.1 | reverse complement strand
GTAAGCGCGAATTTCCCTGCACCTTTTGCTTTTGAGTGCTCTGATGCATGAGGTGTCCACCAAAATAGGTGGACACCTTGTGATGGCAGACGAAGATCAGAAACTGCGGGTCAGGCTTGTTGGTCGGAACGGTCGCCGGCGCTACGAGGCAGCATCGAAGGAGCGTCTTGTCGCGAGTTGTCTTGAGCCTGGCGTTTCGGTATCGAGACTTGCGCTCGAACACGGGGTCAACGCGAACCTGCTTCGCAAATGGATCAAGAAGCACACCGCGACCAGGTCTCTCCCGCGGTCTTCCCCATCGGCGTTCATCCCGGTTCAACTTGAGGGGGCTTCCGATCGCGCCCTGTCGCGGGGGAGCAGCGTGGCGATGGTGGGTTTGCCGGCGGCTTGCGATGAAGTGCGGGGGTCGGAACCCAAGGGGACTACAGCTTTTTGTTCTCCGGCCAAAGTGAGCGCGTCGCTGCCGAACGGCGTGAAGGTCGCGCTGGAATGCGGCGATGTGGATGCATTGACTGCGATCATCGGAGCCCTGGGCCATGTTCAGACTGGGCGGTGACCTGCAGGTCTATCTGCACCGTGAGCCGATCGACTTCCGAGCTGGCATCAACAGCCTTGCGGTTCTGGTCCAGGAGACGATGGCGCTCGATCCGTTCGCTCCGGCGGTTTTTGCGTTCTGCAATCGCCGTAGCGACCGGATGAAGTTGCTGTTCTTCGACCGGTCCGGCTTTGTGCTGGTCCTGAAGCGGCTGACCGAGGACAAGTTCCGATGGCCGCGCCGCCAGGAGGCGGTCGTCACGCTGACGACCGAGCAATTGCACTGGATACTTGACGGCATCGATATCGATGCGATGGTCCGCCATCCGGTGCGGCAATATCAGGTTGCCGGCTGAGCTCTCGAGTTGAGCGGTTGACGCGTCGGTACGGTTCAGATTCAAGAATCCGATGAATCGAACCGGCGAACCGAGTGTCGAAGCGCTGTTGGCGCGCATTGCTGCGCTGCAGGTGGAGAATCGTCAGCTCACGGAGCGCGTCGTCAGGCTCGAGGAAGAACTGGCGCTGGCACGCCTGCATCGTTTTGCGCCGCGCAGCGAAAAGCACGTGGACCGTCTGTTCAATGAAGCCGAGCAGGCCGCCGACGAGGATGATGCCGGCAGCGAAACGGACAATATCGCCGAACTTCCGGACACGGGCTTGCCACCCGTCGAAAGCACAACGGGAAAGAAGCGCGGCCGCAGACCGCTGCCGGCGAACCTGCCGCGTGAGCGGGTCGAGTATGACCTGCCCGACGATCAGAAGGCGTGTCCTTGCTGCCGTGGCCAGATGCATCGCATGGGCGAGACTGTCACCGAGCAACTTCATATCGAGGTGAAGGCGAAGGTTTTACAGAATGTGCGCTTCAAATATGGGTGCCGCCATTGCGATCGCACCGGGATCAATGCCCCTGTCGTGACCGCGCCGATGCCGACGCAGCCCTTGCCGGGCAGCGTTGCCACGGCCTCAACGCTGGCGTTCGCGCTGGTTCACAAATATGTCGATGGCACGCCGCTCTACCGTCTGGCGCAGGCCTTCGAACGCGCAGGTGTTCCTGTCAGCCGCGGCGCTTTGGGTCACTGGGTGATCGGCTCGAGCGAGAAGCATCTGCATCGCATCTCAGACGCCCTGAAGCTGCGGCTCAGATTGCAACCTCTCATCCATGGCGACGAGACGACGGTTCAGGTCCTCAAGGAGAAGGACAAAAAAGCCACCAGCACATCGTACATGTGGGCTTATCGCAGCGGCCAGGGCAGTCACGAGCCCATCGTTCTTCTGGATTATCAGCCGGGCCGCGGCCAGATCCACCCGCAGGCCTTCCTCGGCGATTACCGTGGCATCGTGATGAGTGACGGCTATACCGCATGGCGCACGCTGGAAGGGGCCACCCACATTGGATGCATGGCCCACTCCCGACGGCGCTTTGTCGATGCCCTCAAGGCGAGGAAGAAGGGCGGCGGTCCGCCCGAGCAGGCGCTGCGGTTCTTCGAACAGATTTACCGGGTTGAAAGGCAGGCGCGGGACGAAAAACCAGACAGAGGCGAAACGCCAGATCAATGCATTCGCCGCTTCCG
>NZ_JBEPRY010000071.1:0-2254 GCF_040548605.1 Bradyrhizobium sp. JR4.1 | reverse complement strand
ACCGCACGGTCGCGGACTTCAGGCGAAAACTTGTTCGTGGTCTTGCTTGTCATGGCTCCATCCTCTCAGGAGTTGGAGCCTCCGGCAAACCCGGGTCGGTTCAAGACTTCCTGATCGAGGGAGTCCTTGATGGCGGCTCAGCGACGCCTAGTAGAAGCGGCTTGAGCCGCTACTGCCACGTGGGCGGCGCGGCGCGCATCGGGTGGGATGACCGCCGTGTGATTAGCGGGGTCATCCATATGCTGCGTTCGGGAGCGCGGTGGCGCGACCGTCCGCCGGAATACGGCCCCTAGACGACGATGTATAACCGCTTCAACCGCTCGAGCCGACAAGGCCTCTGGTCGTCGGGACTGATTGAAAAGGTTGACTTGCTAAGGGCACACCTCGGATCGTTCTAGTCGATTTGACAGCGACGCTCGCAACTTGACGATTCAGTAATTTGCTTGGTTCGCTGTCCACGGCGACTTGCCCGGCTGGAAAACCGACCCAATATCTTCGGATGTTCCATAATGAAGGTTATGCGAATCAATAAAGCTTAGAAAAATCAATGTCTTACGTGTCATTTGCGCCGCTTCACTCGAATCCAACCGCGACCGACCTTCGTTACGACGCCTTCGCCTGTCTTCGCTGTACAGTGTCCCGCTGGCGCCGCTTTCGGTCGCGCTTGCGCCGAACTGGCGGTATCGAAGGCACGGGTGACAGAGAGGTGGCCAGCGTCGGCTCCTCGACGGCGCGGACGGGAGTTAGCTCCGTTGCTTGGGCGGGTGCGGACCGCGCCTCCATAATCTCGAGAACCGAGCGCCCCTTATCTGTGACACGCCAGCCGCCGTTCATCCGCTCGATGAGACCTTGAGAAAATATATCCAAGTCGGGTACGCGGGCTGCCAATCGCTTCGTGCGTTCGGCCCAGAACAGCCAGCTCGTCATCATTATCTGATGTCACGGCGATCTTCTTGGTCGGACTGATCACGCGCAGAAAGGCGCTATTTTGCATGCCCAATACTTACCGATCGTTACACGGGCACCCTGGACCGCCGTATCTTGGGTCGACATTACACGCGCCCCTAGCTTGCAGGCGCGAGTCAGACGACGTTCACGGCTCCTCCTGAACTTATCGTTTACGATCCTGACGTACGATGACGCTCCGCAGCGCTTTTGCTGGCTTGAATCGATGTCCAACAATCGACAAGAGGTCCGCCCGTGGTCGCCCGAAGAAGAAGCCCAACTGCTTGCGCTACACGATGAGGGCATGACTGCGACCGAGCTCGGCGAGCGCTTGGGTCGCAGTCGCCAGGCCGTCTACGGTCGGTTACAACGTTTCCGCAAGCAGCGAGGCCGAGTAAGCCGCACCAACGGACGCGCCTTTGCGCAATGGATCGGTTAGCCGAGAGTCCTCCCCCGCCCTCCCCATCTTCGCGTCCTTGACTGCAGCCGCAACGCCAGGTGACGCCCTCCTGCTGGACGCTAACACTGCCATCCGGCGTGCGCCTGTACGACTGCCCAACCTGTAAGCGGTGGTTTGGCGAGATGCCGGCTGCCATAATTTGCCTGACGCGGCGTCTTTTGCAGGATCGCAAAAATCGGCAGCAGGGTGGAAATGGTCCGATCCGAGGCTCCTAAAAGTTCGGCGATTTGGTCCGCAGAGGACGACGAGATGCTTTTTCGGATGCGCGCGAGCGGAGCGTCATTCAGCGACATTGCAGCATACCTCGGCCGCAGTCAGGCATCGGTCGAAGCTCGCTATTCCAAACTAAAGAAGCAGATCAAACTGCGTGGTCGTTCCTAAAACATTGCGCCCTGCCTCCGGCGGGATACGACCTGGTGAACACACCTTGTTGCTCACTACGGTTATAACGAAACGTGCAGCCATGTGTTGCGCCCCCTACTCGGCACGAGCCTTCGCGGCGACATGCGCCCCCATGCGGCGATGGATTAATTGTGCTCCTGGCCATCCGAGTTAACAGGCCATCCAACACTCTTTGCAAAACGCGGCAGCGCGTCAATTAAATCGAGCCACATGCGTTACGTGGGGCGTCGGTCCCGCTCGCGATCCGCGACGCGGCCGCCCGGAGTTAAGGCGGTGGCCTAAAAAGGAAGGCGGGGTCGGGTCAGCGACGATCTGGACGCACGCGGAGGGGCACGACTTTATCCATGTCGCTGTGACCGGAGCGCCGGCTTTGCAGCTGCACCACCTGCTCGAGTTCGAGAGCCTCTATGGCGAGCTCATCTGCCAAGCGTTCGAAAAGTGCGCGCT
>NZ_JBEPRY010000070.1:0-2455 GCF_040548605.1 Bradyrhizobium sp. JR4.1 | reverse complement strand
CGCTGCGACGATGAAGCCGAAAACCGAGGAGTCCGACGAGCTCTAACGGTTAACTGGAAAGATCAGCGCGCTGCGGCCTACCGCGTAGGGTTACCTTTCGGAGCGACGTGCAGCAAGATCAAACGCCCACCCTCAAAGAGGATGGGCGCGTGGTGACTTACGACAGGATGACGTCCTACTTCTTCTCGGCGCTGGCTTCCTTAGCTGGAGGCGGCTTCATGCCGACGGTCAACTGGCGGATTTTTAAAGCGCCGCCTTCACGTATGTCGATGCCGCCCCAGAACACTGTGACCTGGGTGGCGTCGCCGCTCTTAGGGTCCTTACCGAAGATGTCGGTCTCGCCGTTGGCAACGACCAGATCGTTGTTGATGACCGACATGTTGCCGACTCTGATCTCTATATGATCGGTGCCGTTCTTGAAGTTGTTTTCGTATACGCTCTTAAGATCGGAAAACACACCGCCCGGGTTGATCTGGACCCCGTCCTTTGTATAGAGCGCAGCGACACAGCCCGCGTCTTTCTTGGCGACGCAGTCGGTGTAGGCGACGGCTAATTTTTCGGCCTCCTGCTTGACCTCATCGGCCAGTGCCGGTGCAGAGATGAAAGCGGAAGAACACAATGCCAAGAGCAATGAACGTCGCTTCATAACAACTTCCCCTCTGGTTGTGATGCACAATTGCATCGCGACGTCCTCCTGACGTAGGACGTCGCGTTGCATTTGTTCCGAGGGGCATTCTTTCGTTAGGCTGTAATACTACCGGCTTGCGAGTATATGCCACTTTGCACGGCTTGGCGCGCGCCAACTTTGATCATCGACGACGGAGGCGGCATTCCTTCGAGAATGCGGCGAATGCGGTCGGGAAAGACAGGCAAGTTGACGCATTTGACAGATGAAAGTGTCTTGCTCGACGCCACGTTGGCCTACTTGTTCATCATGGTTAGGACGAACGACAAGCTCGCTACGGCCCAAGGCGCCTAAATTGCCGTTCAACGGCGAGGGCCGGCCTCAGGCAGGAAGCCCACCCGTAAATTTCCCAAGTGTCGGTAATAACGCTCGCTGGTTAACTGGTGCGGATCGAGCGCCGCATCATGAAAACACCGAAGCCAAAGCAATGGGCCGAGCAGGAGGTCCGACGGTTGGTCAGGCTGGCCCGGCAGGGAGTTGGCACGTCGAGGATAGCCGCCGATCTCGGTCGCCACGCCGGATCGGTGAGGCGCATGGCGCGAACGTTGGGACTGCTGTTGAAGAAGTAGTCCCCGAGCGATCTTGAGCGCAGCGCGGCTAACCTACAGCCCAAAGCCTCGGCCAATCTACCGCGCAAGCTTGAGCACGGCGTCGGTATTGCGGCCATAGAAGAACGCTCGATCAAGCTGCGAAAAGATGCCCATTCCAAATAGCGCGATGGCAATGCCTCTAAACATGGTTGTGGACCGGCTTGAACGATGGAGCGAAAGTTCAAAACGGCCCCAGGTACTCATTAAGAGGCTGGCTGCCTGATGTGCGGTTTACCGCCAACATCGGCCGAAGAGCGGATGGGCTCCGAGGTCGCCGATGGGCCCACGAGCGGACGTAGCTTGCCCGCTATTCAATCACCTCGTCGGCGCGCGCGAGAAGATGGGGCGGGATGGTAAGGCCGATTATCTTTGCAGTTCTCAGATTGATCGCCAACTCGAACCTAGTAGGCTGCTCGACGGGTAGATCGGCGGGTGCAGCGCCGTTCAGAATTTTTCCTGCATAAACGCCAAGCTGGTAGGAAACATCGGTGATGCGCGGTGAATAACTCATAAGTCCCCCATATTTTACGAAAAGAGACCACTCGTAGATCGCAGGAATCCGACCTTGCTCGGACAGCGCGGCAAGTCTTTCTCGCCGCGCGATGTAGAATGCGTCTGGGCTAACGAGAAGTGCAACATGCTGCTGGTCTCTGATCTCCTTGAAGGCAGCAGCAATTTGCTCGTCTGTGCTGGCCTTCAGAATGTGAATCGCCCGCGCGAGCGACTTAGCGGCAGCCTCAGCGTCTGAGGCGACCACATTTGCGTTAGGGTTTGTCGGATTGATCAGCACGGCGATCGAACCGCCTCCCGGCGTCAACTCGGCCAAGAGCTCAAGTCGCTTGGCCGTAAGCTGTGGAGTGTACATGCTCACACCGGTGGCGTTGCCTCCGGGCCTGTTCAAACTGGAAACGACGCCAAGGGATACAGGGTCCATGGCAATTGCAAACACGATGGGGATTGTCTTTGTTGCGGAAGTTGTCGCCAAGACTCCATTGGTGCCAGTGGCGGCGACAATTACCTGAACACGGCCTTGGACGAGGTTAGCTATCAGCTCCGGAAACCGATCATACTTTCCCTCGGCGAAGCGTCTCCCTCCGGCGAGGGCCGCCTTGTTGGGTTAGTCCAATTGGTGCGTAACAGTCCTTATGGACAGCCATAAGCGCAGTACTCAGCTTGAACG
>NZ_JBEPRY010000069.1:0-2509 GCF_040548605.1 Bradyrhizobium sp. JR4.1 | reverse complement strand
TGCGGCGCGGCAATCAGGATGGAAGTGCAGCGTCAATCAGGATGAGAGAGCTTCGCCGGGCTCGTGACGCAGGGAGGGCGTAGCCCGACCGGAGTTACGAGCCCGGCGACGGCGCGATCCGAGCGGACCGCGCCGTCTGGTGATCGCGGCTGGCCGGTGATGGATGGTTCTTCTCGCCAAAGAGGAATCACCCGTTGCCAGGCTGCCATGTCACCGATCACCAGATGAGGCTCTACATGAAGTTCCGTCAAACCAATTCGCCGCCAGAGGCGGCCGCGAAGGCGTCGTTCAGTTCGTCGACCGCTTATCGGCTCGAGAAGGATCTGCGCCTTCCGTCGCAAAAGAAGACACCGCGGCAAAGGCGCCGGCCGGATCCCTTGGCCAACGTCTTCGGCCTGGAGGTCGTGCCGATGCTGAAGGCGGCTCCCGGCGTGCGGCCCGTGGCCATCTTCGAGGAGATGCTCCGACGCCATCCTGAGCTGGGGGCTGGAATCCGCCGCACGCTCGAGCGCCGGATCCGCGCCTGGCGGGCGATCCACGGCGAGGAGCAGGAGGTCATCTTCCGCCAGACCCACGAAGTGGGCCAGGTCGGCCTGTCCGACTTCACCGATATGGGCGAGCTTGGGGTCGCCATCGCTGGCGTGCCGCTCGATCATCGCCTGTATCACTTCCGGTTGGCCTATTGCGGGTTTGAACACGCCCATGTCGTGCTCGGTGGCGAGAGCTTCGTCGCATTGGCCGAAGGGCTGCAGAATGCCCTGTGGTCGCTCGGTGGGGCACCGCGGGAGCATCGGACCGACAGCCTGTCGGCCGCCTTCTGCAATCTCGATCGCAATGCGAGGGACGATCTGACCAGGCGGTACGAGGACCTCTGCGCTCACTACGGCATGCGGCCTTCCCGCAACAATCGCGGCATCGCCCACGAGAACGGGGCGATCGAGAGCTCGCATGGCCATCTCAAGCGGACGATCGCCGATGCGCTGCTGTTGCGCGGCACTGCCGACTTCGATGATCTCGCCGCCTATCGCGGCTTCATCGACGAGATCGTCAGCCGCCGCAATGCCCGCAACGCCAAGCGGATCGACCACGAGCGCGCCATCCTGCAGGCGTTGCCAGATCGCCGCACCTCGGACTACGAGGAGGTGATTGTCCGCGTGACGTCAAGCGGCGGCTTCACCTTGCGCAAGGTGTTCTACACCGTGCCGTCGCGTTTGATCGGGCACCAACTGCGGGCGCGCCTTTACGACGATCGTCTCGACGTGTTCGTCGGCGGCACCCATCTCGTCACCCTGCCGCGTGGGCGGCCACATCCCAACGGCAAGCACGACCAGGTCGTCGATTATCGGCACGTGATCCATTCCTTGCGGCGCAAGCCAATGGCGCTGCTCAATCTCGTCTACCGTGATCGGCTGTTCCCGCGCGATGCCTATCGCCGAACCTTCGATTGCTTGCGCGAACGGCTGCCGGACAGGAAAGCCTGCCGGATCATGGTCGATCTGCTCGCACTGGCCCATGAGCGCGGCTGCGAGGCCGAACTCGCCGATCAGCTCGCGACCGAGCTTGATGCCGGCCGACTGCCCGACCTCAACCGGCTGCGCGCTTACTTCTCTCCCGATCCGGCCTGCGTGCCGCACGTCGTGGTGCAGCTCGCACCGCTCGCCACCTATGAGTGCCTCATCGGTGCCGGCGAGATCGGAGGTGCCGCATGAGCACGGCCAACACCATTGACACCGCGCGCCTCAATCTATTGCTCAACGAGTTGCGGCTGCCAGCCATCAAGGTGCTGTGGCCACAATTTGCCGAGCAGTCCGACAAGGAAGGCTGGCCGGCGGCCCGCTTCCTCGCCACCATTGCCGAGCACGAGATCGCCGAACGCGGCCGCCGCCGCGTCGAGCGTCATCTCGTCGAGGCGCGGCTGCCCGCTGGAAAGACCTTCGACAACTTCGACTTCGAGGCTGTGCCGATGATCTCCAAGGCACAGGTGACCGCGCTCGCCGCCGGCGATGGTTGGCTCGGCAAGGGCGCCAATCTGCTGCTGTTCGGCCCGCCCGGCGGCGGCAAGAGTCACTTGGCGGCAGCCATCGGCCTGGCCCTTATCGAGAACGGATGGCGCGTCCTCTTCACCCGCACCACCGATCTCGTCCAGAAGCTCCAGGTGGCGCGGCGCGAGCTCAATCTCGAGGCCGCCATCAGCCGCCTCGATCGCTTCGACCTCCTGATCTGCGATGATCTTGCCTACGTCACCAAGGACCAGGCCGAGACCAGCGTGCTGTTCGAGCTCATCAGCGCTCGCTACGAGCGGCGTTCCATGCTGATCACCGCCAATCAGCCCTTCGGAGAGTGGAACAGGGTCTTCCCGGATCCTGCTATGACGCTCGCCGCCATCGATCGCCTCGTTCACCACGCCACCATCATCGAGATGAACGTCGAAAGCTATCGCAGGCGCACCGCGCTCGAGCGGAAGCGTGGTCCAGGGCGACCATCCTCGCACGCGACACCAAAAACACTC
>NZ_JBEPRY010000068.1:0-2757 GCF_040548605.1 Bradyrhizobium sp. JR4.1 | reverse complement strand
GATGCGGGTAGAGGTCCTGGGCGGGGTTGAGCGTCGTCGTCGCTGGTCTCGCGACGATAAGATGCGGATCATCGAAGAGACGCTGGCGCCCGGCGCGGTTGTGACGGAGATCGCGCGGCGGCACGGCATTTCGACGAGTTTGGTGTTCACGTGGCGGCGGCGGGCGCGCCTGGCGAGTGTCGTTTCGGCGGGACCGAAGCTTGTCCCTGTTCAGCTCACCCCGGGTGCGACCGAAAGCGTTCCATCGATTGAAGCCCCAGCGGTGATTTCGCCCCGGAGGCGCCGGGGCCTGATCGAGATCGAACTCGGTGGCGGCAAGCGTGTCAGCGTTGACGAGAACGTCGATGCTGACGCGTTGGGGCGGGTCCTTGATGTTCTGAGCCGGCGATGATCCCGATACCGGGTGGCGTCAGAGTCTGGATCGCAACCGGCCACACCGACATGCGTCGCGGCATGCAGGGTCTGGCTTTGCAGGTTCAGGAGAGCCTGAAGCGGGATCCCCACGCCGGAGATCTCTATATCTTCCGAGGCCGGCGTGGCGATTTGGCAAAGATCCTCTGGCATGACGGGATCGGGCTGTCGCTCTATGCGAAACGCTTGGATCGCGGAAAGTTCATCTGGCCTTCGGCGTCAGGTGACGCGGTGTCGATCTCGGCGGCGCAGATGGCGTACATGCTCGAAGGGATCGATTGGCGCAATCCACAACTGACGTGGCGGCCGACAAGGGCGGGATGAGCGAAGAAAAATGTGGAAACCCGCGTATTTTGGGGTGCCGCAAATCACTAAAACTATGATTCACTTCGTCTCATGGATGCTGATCGCGCCGCTCTTGCCGAAGAAAACGCCGCGCTGAAAGCGGAGCTGGCGGTAGCGCGGGCAAAGGCGTCGGAGGACGCCGCGCTGATTGTGCAGCAGACCTTGCGGATAGCGAAGCTCGAGCGCCAGGTTTACGGCCAGAAATCGGAGCGCTCGGCGCGGTTGATCGACCAGCTGGCGCTTACCTTCGAAGAATTGGAAGCTAACGCGACGGAAGACGAATTGGCGGCGGAGCAGGCAGTCGCCAAAACGACTACGGTTGACGGATTTACGCGCAAGCGCGCTGAGCGCAACACGTTCCCAGACCACCTTCCGCGCGAGCGGGTGGTGATCGATCCGCCGACGGCGTGCGAATGCTGCGGCGGCAATCGCTTGCGCAAGCTCGGCGAAGATGTGACCCGAACGCTGGAATCGGTGCCGCGTCAGTGGAAGGTAATCGAGACGGTGCGCGAGAAGTTCTCTTGCCGCGACTGCGAGAAGATCAGCCAGGCACCGGCGCCATTCCATGTGATCCCGCGAGGGTGGGCGGGGCCGAGCCTGCTGGCCATGCTGCTCTATGAGAAGTTCGGCCAGCATCAGCCTCTGAACCGGCAAACCGAGCGTTACGCGTTGGAAGGCGTGCCGATCAGTCTGTCGACCGCAGCCGACGCCGTCGGAGCGTGCTGCACGGTATTGGAGCCGCTGTTGCGTCTGTTGGAAGCCCACGTCATGGCATCCGAACGCCTCCACGGCGACGACACCACCGTGCCCGTGCTGGCCTTGGGCAAGTGCGATGTCGCTCGATGCTGGGTCTATGTAAAGGACGACCGCCCCTTCGGCGGCTCAGATCCGCCGGCGGCAATGTTCTATTACTCGCGCGATCGAAGGGGCGAGCATCCGCAGGCGCATCTGGCCAACTATAGCGGTATCCTGCAGGCCGACGCCTTCGGCGGATACACCAAACTCTACGAGCCCCCGCGAAGTCCTGGGCCTATCAGGGAGGCGGCCTGTTGGGTGCATGCCCGGCGCCCGTTCTTCGCCATGGCGGATCTTGAGGAAAACGCGCGACGTAAGGCTGCTGGCAAGAAGGAGATCGCCCTCTCGCCGATTGCGATCGAGATCGTGCGTCGCATCGACGCCCTCTTCGCAATCGAGCGCACGATCAATGGCCAAGGCGCCGACCACCGAGAGGCTGTCCGCCAGGCGCAGAGCGCTCCGTTGGTTGCCGATCTGGAAGCCTATATGCGTGAGCAGTGCGCCAAGCTCTCCCGCGGTCACGATCTGGCCAAGGCCATGAACTACATGTTCAAGCGCTGGGGCTCCTTCACACGCTTCCTCGACGATGGCCGCGTCTGTCTCTCGAACAACGCCGCCGAAAGAGCGCTGCGCGGCATCGCATTGGGCAGAAAGTCTTGGTTATTCTGCGGGTCCGACCGCGGAGGGCGTCGTGCCGCCGCCATGTATAGCCTCATCGTCTCTGCGAAGATGAACGACGTCGATCCTCAGGTCTGGCTTGCCGATGTACTCGCTCGCATCGCCATCCACCCCGCCCACAGGCTCGATGAGCTGCTGCCCTGGAACTGGAAGATTGCGCAACAGCAAGGCCTCGCGGCGCAGGCGGCTTGATGGGGCCCGTCAACAAAGTCAGCCACGTGTTTACCCTCGGCCATGTCGCCGAGATGCTTGGAGAAGACGAGGAATGGCTGTTCGAGGTCGCCGAAGAAATGGACCCCGAGGATGGCCAGCTATGGGTCGTGGGCGTCGGTGAAGATGGGGTGATGGCGTTCACCGATGAGGGGATCGAGAACCTCAAAGAGCTGATCGCAATCCACAAAGAGGACCCTAGCATCATCGAAAAACGCCGCCAAGTGCTCGCTGCGACGATGAAGCCGAAAACCGAGGAGTCCGACGAGCTCTAACGGTTAACTGGAAAGATCAGCGCGCTGCGGCCTACCGCGTAGG
>NZ_JBEPRY010000067.1:0-3358 GCF_040548605.1 Bradyrhizobium sp. JR4.1 | reverse complement strand
GGACATGGGTTTGCAGGGGGTTATCCGCGGCAAACCGGTTAAGACCACGATCAGCGACAAGGCCGCGCCATGCCCGCTGGATCACGTCAACCGCCCGTTCAGCGCGCCAAGGCCGAACGTCCTTTGGCTCTCCGACTTCACCTATGTCGCGACCTGGAGCGGATTCGTCTACGTCGCCTTCGTCATCGACGCCTATGCCCGCAGGATCGTGGGCTGGCGGGCCTCGCGCACGGCGCACGCCAGCTTCGTGCTCGATGCGCTGGAGCAGGCCCTGCACGATCGCCGACCGGTCCACCACGGCGGGCTCGTGCATCATAGCAATAGAGGTAGCCAATACATCTCTATCAAGTACACCGAGCGCTTGGCTGAAGCTGGCGTCGAGCCTCCCGTTGGTAGTGTCGGAGATTCCTATGACAACGCTCTCACCGAAACCATCAACGGCCTCTACAAGGCCGAGGTGATCCATCGGCGCGGGCCATGGCTCAGCTTCGAGGCCGTCGAGTTCGCGACCCTGGAATGGTGGACTGGTTCAACAACCGACGGCTCCTGGAGCCCATCGGCAACATCCCGCCAGCCGAAGCCGAGCAACGCTGGAACAACCGGCCATGGCGGCATAACTTAAACCAAATAGCCTCCGGCAAACCCGGGGCGGTTCACAGGACCTCAAAGCCGTCGCGTAAGTTAGAAATTTCCGCGGCGACGTAAGAGCGTGTGGGTCTGAAATCGGTGGAAACGGTGGTCATGTGGTGATGCTTTCGCTGCGGCTTTCCAAGGCCGTTGCCGGTGGCAGACCGGCAGCCAGCGCTTCGGCGCGTCCGTTCACATAAATTGCTGTTTATCCAAGAAATTGCTGGGTAATCGAATGGCCCAATCCGGTTGCTCGTTTGTGGCAGCTTTTCACGCGCGCAACCTATTGATCTCGCGCCGTGGTTGAGGTTCAGTGCGCCCTGTTGTTTTTGGGCCGGGGGGCTTTTCAAATGCGTAGATTTGGCGTCGTGGCGCTTTGCGTCATGCTGGGCGGCTGCGTATCTACTGGCGAGACCGTTTCTTTTCGAGCGTCAAATCCGCAGCAGCAGGCGCTTATGCGAGATGGGCAGCCTGCCCTGGTGTCTCGACAAAAGAACTCACTCGTTCTCGTTCGACCGGCTTCGCGCCAGCTCCAGGCGAACGGGAGACCTGTGTTCATCGTCGGCATCAACAATCTAAGCAAGCAGCCGGTCGACTTCCGCGTTGCGCAAGTCGAGGCTGTCCAGCACGCCGCTGGCTCTGACTTCGAAATGAAAATCGTAACCTACGACATGTTAGTTCAAGAGGAGCGAAATCGGCAGGTCGCAGCCGCCCTCCTCACAGGCTTGGCAGCAGGCGCCAATGCCTACAGCGCATCGCACGCGGGACATGGGAGCTACACCACTCCGAGCGGGCGCACCGGCACCTTCTACAGCCCGACCGCTGCAGTAATCGCGCAAAACAACGCAGCAGTGCAGAACGAGACCATGATTGCTGCAACGGTGGAAACTGGGCAGCGCAACATGGCCGTACTCGAGCAGTCGGTCATCAAAGACAACACGCTAATGCCAGGTGAATGGTACGGAGGTCAACTTCATGTGGCGCCGCCAACCGATCAGGCCGGCGCACAGAAGAGCTACACCATAGTCATCACAGTAGGTACGGAACGACATGTCGTCGACGTGGCGCAAGGGCCGCCAGGGGTTTGACCGCATCGCTGGAAACATCCTTTCCTAGAATGGAGGATCAACTAACATGGCCGATGCTCAGGTCACGTGTATCAACAAGCAGCCTAGAGATAATCCCCATGAGGGCATCACTCACCTTGGCGGGTCTAACTGGAAATGGCCTAGATTGCAGGTGATTCAATCCATCGAGTCAGGCTCAAACACCTTTTTCACGATGGTCGATGGCAAGCGGGCTGACATCGGCGTCGTCGATGGTCCCAATGGCAAATACGTTCGAACGCATGCCGATGGCTACTATAACGACAACCTGCTGGCGCTCCGCGAGTGCCCGTAGCACTCAAACTTTTTGCGGAACCAGAACTTCAAAAACTTGCGGGAGCAACAATGAAGAACGCGATCATAGCCACTATGGGATTACTGGTGGTTCTAGCTCTGACCCAAGATGCGAGTGCACGCGGCGGATCACACGGAGGCCGCGTCAGTTACGGCGGCGGACATCATACAAGCAGTCATGGGGGGAGCTTCGTTGGGAGCATCTCCGGCTCATCTCATCGTGGCGGCACCTACGTGAACTCCAAAACCGGCAATCGCTACGGCACCCATCAATAGGAGCGCGCTCCAAGATGGCAATGGCGCGGATTGTGCAGATTCGGTTGGGTAGATTCGCGATCCTTGCTGGTCGGACAGCTGTATTGGCCTCGCTCCTGTGGGCATGGTGGTCGCCTTCAGAGAGCCGGTATCGGGTCGGCCTCGGCCGAAGCCTTGCTGTCCCGAATGCTGGCCAAGATCGACACCCTCTGTGAGCAGCGGGACGAGTTGAAGAAGGCCGAGCCGCACCAAAACAAGAGCAGGGTCGGGGTCCGCAAACGGTGATGCCGCGATACTTCAGCGACGAACCTAAGCTGTCACCGTTCCTGAAAGTTTTGGACGAAGTCCAGGTGGTGCCGCACTCACGTCGAAGCATCATCGTCTCGATCGACCAGTACGCGGAAGCTGCGACCGGGAATCGGGAGTATTTGCTGAACAAGCCGCACTTAATTGGTGGTACTAGGAAAGCCAGGGACATTCCATGACCGCTTACGGCCGAATACAAGGGTAGACGGCGGTGGGGACACACCCCCTGTTAAAAAGAATCCCAGACGTTCTCGCGCCGAAAAGCAGTTGGTGTAATGCCAACGGATTTCTGAAATGCACGGTTCAGCTGAGATGCATCGCTAAAGCCTACGGCGGTCGCGACATCGGAAAGCGACAGATTGCGATCAGACAACAGTTCTCTCGCTCGCCCAACTCGCTTTGACAGCACGTGCTGGTACGGGGACAACCCTGCGGATTCTTTAAAGGCACGAATAAAGTGAAACTGGCTTAGCCCCACTAAAGCCGCCAAATCCGAAATCGTTATGTCACTTGAGATTTGAGAATCGATAAATTGTGTAATGCGCCTCAGCTGACGTGCAGTTAAGCCCCCCTTGACAGATTCCTTCTGAGAGCGCAGCGGATTAGCGGCATGCTGTAGTTCCCACAGGAGCAATAGGCCCAGCGTTTCGGCATAGGCTGGGTCATTGATACTTGGTAAGCGCGATTTTCTCCGCACGTGACACCCGCGTTTTTGACGGATGGCCTTCGTATCGAGGGCGGCATCTGACCCGTTCAGGCAGCGGCGGTTT
>NZ_JBEPRY010000066.1:0-4252 GCF_040548605.1 Bradyrhizobium sp. JR4.1 | reverse complement strand
GAAGGACATGAGTGCGAACGTTCGTGATCTTCATCGGCTTTGTCTTTTACAGTGCTGCTACGTCCCTCACTCGGGTAGTAGCTTCTAAATAGGTAGCGGCGCGAGGCGGGGTCTAAACGCATTAAGCTTTTGCTCAGGGAATATTCGCAGATAGGAAACGATGATCGGTGCATTGAAGATCATTTTAGAGCTAGCAGAAACGGGACGAAGATGCCGGCCCTTCGTGCACGAAGAGCGCCGGTAGTCACCATGGTGGGGCAATGGTTGTCGTCCAGGCAGCGGCCATGGGAGCCGCGCAGCACGGCCTTCGCTGTGCATCCCCGGACAGCACAAGTCCTGATCGCCTGGCTTGCGATCCGCTTTGAGGCGCGCGGTGCTCGTGGACACGATCATCGCCGAGGTAGCGAGTACTGGACGCGTTGCGAGCCTCAGCCATATCTCTGGCTTCATTGAGACGCCTATCCGTATTGCCCAACGACCGGTCCAACTGTCATCGCTGCTACAACGCCAAGTTCGAAGACATTGCAAAGAGCGATCGCATGCTACTCCTGCCACTATTTCGGGTATGCCTTCGAAGAGGTTGGAGCGCGCGAAAGCTCATACTCTCGAAACTGCTTACAAACGGCCACGTCGCCGATTTTTATCGAGGCCTCCCCTCTAAAGCTGGTCCCGTGATCGTCGAGGCGCGATCATAATTGTAAGTTGAAGACGCGGGGGATCTTTGTTGACGTGGTCAGTACGATCGCCTTTCGTGTCTTTTGTGGAGGCGGCATAACCTTATACCTGCAGCAAATGTGGGATGTGCAGCGGATCAAATAGGCTATTCATGGGTGCACTTTGTCCAGTTACGTATTGCGACTAGCTTAGGTCGCGAGAGTATCGCTGTACACCGATGATAAGGAATGTCGACACTACCTAATCTGGTGAGGACTTCAATCGATAGAAGGACTATTGCTATCCCGGCGCCTTCGCCCCTCCCGGAATCCCTAGGAAAAGCCGAGAAAGTCCGGCTCGTATTTTGCATTCAGGGATCGTCGTCACCGCGTGCTGAACCATCTTATCCTCCAGCGCAGCGATTCCGAGCGGTCTCCAGTTTGCTATTCAAGTTGGGATATACACTCGGCGAGACGGGAGTGCCTGGTAGTGGCCTGATTGGACCGCGTCCCAAAGCGCTGCTATTCGCTCGTCGAGCCCTTCCTCAGTCGCGCCATGTCATCCCGTCGACGCCGGGCGCTGCGGAGCGCTTTCAGTTGCCTGAAGCTTTCCGTCAGCAATTCGCGCGTCACGTAATGCATCAACGCCGTGAACCGTGTCTTCCTATTCCGTCTTGCCAGTCCAAGTACAGCCTCCAGCGTCGTCGACGGGCTGGTCCGGCTCAGGGTCCGGGGCGCGGGGGGATGTTTGCTATTGCCCTTGGCTGCCCGTCGCTTTTGTTCAGGTCGTTCATTGGTACTATGCGGATGTCCGAATTATCGTCGACGATGAGGGCAATCGGCGAGATCGCCGCGGCATTCTTGTCTCACGGATTGATCTCAGGGATGGCACGCGCCGCTGATTTTGAGATAATTCGACAGGTCGTCGGAAGATTCGCTTTCGCTCGCCTTCTGGATACTCATCTGCCCCGTAAACCCGGGACTTTTGAAACACTTGCTGATGATCGCGCCTTTTAAGCGAAGCCGCAGTAATGTCGTGGTTCTGCATCTGCGGCTGGAACGCCGATGCAGGAGGTCCAACCTCCATCTCTCACATAGCTGTACGCATCAAATTCGATTATTCACCTCCTTCATGATCCGAAGCACAGCATGCCAGAAGATCTTGACCAGATCGCCGCGGCGACCCTGGAAGATGTAAAGATCGCCAGCATGCGGATCGCGCTTCAGGCTCTCTGGACCGCAAGCGCCAGCCTTTGCATGCCGCGGCGCAGGTCGGTGTGGCCGGTGGCGATCCAGACCCTGACGCCGCTCGGGATCGGGATCATCGCCGTCTCAGAAGCTCAAGAACCCGCTGCAGCGCCTCCGTGTCCACGTCCCGGTCAACGCGCACGCGACAGCCGCCCCCAAGCTCGATCTCGATAATGCCGGAGCTTGCACGTTGCGCAGGCGGTGAAACCGGTTCTGGCGCGCCACTGGAGATCGGAGCCGCTACAGGTGTGATTTCGACGGGAACAAGAGTAGGCGCAGCATCTCCCCCCAATCGACCCTGTCGCGCTTGTCGACGCCAGGTGAACAGCAGGCTATGAGCCACCCCGCGCCGGCGTGTCACCCCCGCAGACCGTCTCGCCGGCTGCAAGCTCTCTTCAACAAGGCGCACCTTCTCGTCGTAACTCTATCGCCGCCGACGCTTGGCGCCCAACACATTGACCTGCAATCTCGACGTGACCTTTAAGCTAGACTTAAGCTCAAATCCTCAGGCCGCCTCGCAAACTACATAAGGAGGCCGCCGCCGGAGGGATACGGCTATCTAGGAAGGCACATGATGCGCTTCCCGGGCGGGCGCGAAGTGATATCGGGTCTCCTCCCGGTCAATCATCCGATCGTCTCGGCGCCACACCGCCGAAGTCTGATCGTCAACTCGTCTCTAAATCGCTGGCGTCGTCGGCGGGCAGATGGTCGTTTCGCCGACCTTGAAGCTGTCAGATCGTCAGGCACTTTAGAACTGGGATCTCAATGAAGATCTAGGACAGCATCATCTGGCAAATGGCGCCGAACAGGATGGCAAGCATACGTTCACCAGTTCTGGATCGAGCCCGATCGAGATCATCCGTAAAGAAAGTCCGGGACTGCGCTGGCCGCCGAAACAATCCAAGCGCGCTGAGCCAACACCGCTAATCGCCCTCGTGTATCACTGATCCTCGGGTAAGCAGAGACGCCATCGAGACGAGAGAGCTCACATCCGTTTCGAGGCCTGTGACGGAATGACGTACTGGTTGAACCGCCTGATATTGGCGATCCCCCGGCTCTTTTGATGCAGGATGAGCTAGAATTCCAACGGCTACCAGTATTAAGGCCATCGACAATCAGCCGCTCTTGTCGCCGCTCGACTGTTAGGTGCTTCATTCTATCCTGCCTCAACGCAGCTCTTCAACTCCTCGCCGGTCAGCCACACCAGCAAGTAGTTGTTGAGAGAATCCTGTTCCGCGAGGCTCAATCCGCCAGGTTCGCAATGCTTATATCCTTCTTGCGCAACAACGCCTTTGTCCACGACCCACTGCGCTACAAGTCCGCACATGAAGTCAGGAGCCCACATGGCAAAGGACACACCGAACGCTAGCCCTGCCGCGATGTTGGGTATGCCTTTGCCTCTAAAATCTTTGCGAATCCACAGATCTCCATGGTATGCTATCTTTCCCTTTATCTTCTTCGCGGTTGGTGCCGTGCATGCCCAACGGTTCTGAGGATAAGCAAGTGGCGCGGGTATATCCGAAAACATATTAGTGATATGATCTGCAAGGTTGCTGCGCGAAAGCTCATAAATTCGAACGGCCTGCAAGAGTGCGACGTCCTTATTTTTGTCTATCCCGAGCGTCCAAAATCCATAACCTGGTGAAATTGGCGAGCGATTTATCTGGAAAAATCGCGTTGTGGGCTCCTTTGTCGGGGTTGCCCGTGTGATCGATAAATATTCTTGAAAATCGAATCCTATCGAAAGCTTAATACCTTTTTGGACGGCGGCATCGTCGTATTCTCTAAGGAAGCGTGAGACTTGCAATGGATCAACAAAGCTTTTCATTGCTGCACTTTATCATCCTAATTGTTCTGAGCGGCACGATGTGCCGCCATACAAGCTAACAGTAGCGCAGCGACGATAACTCAAACCACTACCTAATGTGACAGCTGCTAACTCGCTTGGCCGGTGATCAGAGCCGGCTCCGCAAATTTGAACAGGTCGGTAAGTGGAGTTTCTGCCTGACAGCGGGCACGCTGGTGCCTGCGAATCAGGAGCGACGATGAGCAGACGAGCACGCCGAAACCACACACCGGCCTTCAAGGCGAAGGTGGCGCTTGCCGCCGTCAAGGGCGACCGGACGATAGCTCAGCTTGCCGAGCAGTTCGACGTCCACCCCAATCAGATTACGGCGTGGAAGGCGCAGCTGGAGGGTGGCGCTTCCGGAGTTTTTGCACCTGGCGGCGCTGCGCCGGCGACGCCTGCGATCGATGTGAAGTCGCTGCATGCCAAGATCGGGGAGCTGACGCTGGAGAACGATTCCTAAGAAACGGCACCAGCTCCCGGTTCCAAGGGGTGCAGGACAAAG
>NZ_JBEPRY010000065.1:0-4942 GCF_040548605.1 Bradyrhizobium sp. JR4.1 | reverse complement strand
GCCGACCTAACATCCGCTGCTCCCGCAAATGCCGCCTCACACCAACGGAATCACGGTTCGCGAGTCGTCTCAACCGGAGTTTTGCAACACAATCCAGTGCAGACCGGAAGCGGCATTTCCCTGCCATCAGGGCAGCTTGTGACGCGACCCTGGCTGTGTGAAAACGCCGTGCCTGCTATGATTCCCGCACTGAATCGGCGGGGGCTGGCATGGCTCGTTTCGTTCAAGGAGCTGATCGCGGGCGATCTACTTTGTTGCCGGAATGCCTGGACGACTGGGTTGCAGATGACAATCCGGTTCGCGTGATCGACGCCTTCGTTGCAGCCCTCGATCTGGCTGAACTTGGGTTCGGTGGCGTTGAGCCTGCCGGCACAGGTAGGCCGTCGTATTATCCGGCCGCGCTCTTAGGGCTCTACATTTACGGTTATCTCAACCGTGTCCATTCGAGCCGCCGCTTGAGCGTAAAGCTGGCCGCAACGTCGAAGTGATGTGGCTGCTCGCCAGGCTTGCGCCCGATCACAAAACGATTGCCGATTTCCGCAAGGACAATGGTCCCGGCATCAAAAAGGTCTGCGCGCGCTTCGTCGAGGTGTGCCGCAAGATGGGCTTGCTCGCGACAGCCAGCGTTGCGATCGACGGCAGCAAATTCAAAGCAGTCAATAATCGCGATAAGAACTTCACGCGCGGCAAAGTCGAGCGGCGGCGCACGCAATTGGAGGAGAGTGTTGCGCGCTATCTCGCTCAGCTCGATACCGCCGACCGGCAGGAGCCGTCGGAAACACTGGAGTTAAAAAAGACGCGGATCAAAGAACGGCTCAAAAATCTGACCGTTGAAATGGCGAAACTCGCAGCGATTGAAAAACAGGTTCTGGCGTCGCCCGATCAGCAGATATCGTTCACTGATCCCGACAGCCGTTCGATGGCCACGAGCGGCCGTGGTTCTGGCGTCGTCGGCTACAACGTGCAGACGGCGGTCGATACAGAAAGCCATCTGATCGTCGCGCACGAGGTGACAACAAGCGGCTCAGACCGGTCGCAACTTGCAAACATAGCCCGGCAAGCCAAAGCCGTTCTTGAGGCCGACACGCTCGATGTTGTCGCCGATCGCGGCTACTTCAAGGGTGAAGAAATCGTGGCGTGCGAGCAATCTGGCATCACGGTGACTTTGCCCAAGCCGATGACATCGGGTGCGAAGGCTTCGGGACGCTTCGGCAAACAGGACTTTGCTTTATCTGCCAAATGAGGATGTTTATCGCTGCCCTGCCGGTGAGAAACTCAAATATTATTATACCAACGACGAAGACGGCCAGAAGCTGCGCAACCATCGGACGAACGCCTGCAAAACCTGTCCACTCAAATCGAAGTGCACGCCGAGCCCACAACGCCGTATGGGTGCACGAGGACGTTCTCGAACGCGCTCAGGCGCGGCTTGACAAGAATCCAAACGCCATGCGCACACGCCGCGAGACCGTCGAGCATCCGTTCGGCACACTGAAGATGCGCATGGGCGCGACGCACTTCTTGTGCGTGACGCTGCCGAAAGTTGCGACCGAGATGGCGCTGTGCGTGCTCGGCTACAATCTGACACGCGTGCTGAACATCGTCGGGATGAAACCGCTGCTGGCGGCGGTGAGGGCGTGATACGGGCGTTGCCGCGCGCCGTTGCGGTTCATGGGGCGCGTAAAAGAGCCCCGACATTGCCTCAGGATGAGTTCTGGTCGAGCGGCCGTAAAACTTGCCCAAATTGATCGGACCGCGATAGCCTGAGTTCGACCGCGCCGGTCCGCGTCATGGAACAGCGTTTTTACACGACCAAGACCCAAAGCTGACCTCCGAAAGGTTTTGACTAAGATGCGCCGCGACCCTCAGCGAACAAGGGCAGCCTGAGGCCATGGCCTCACGACCACGAGCGTCTCGGCGCTCAATTGCACTGCTTGGCCTTTAGCCGTAGGCTACCAAGTGACCCAGACCGGCGGGAAGCGATGGTTGTCGAGACGCGCTATGTGACCAGCGGCGAGGTCTTCGTCGCTTACCAAATATCCGGACAGGACGGTCCGGATTTGCTCATGACGCCGGGTTTTGTGTCCCATCTGGAGCTGTCGTGGGAGAATCCCAACGCCGCGCGTTTTCTTAACGACCTCGGCTCGTTCTCGCGACTGATCCGATTCGACAAACGCGGCACGGGTCTCAGCGATCGTGGCGTCGGCGTCCCGCACCTCGATGAAAGGATCGACGATATCCGCGCCGTCCTCGACGCCGCGGGTTCTAAGAGGGCGTACTTGTTCGGTGTCTCGGAAGGCGGGCCGATGTCGATCTTGTTTGCGGCGACTTATCCTGAACGGGTCGCCGGTCTCATCCTGTTCGGCACGTATGCGCGCACGGTGGGCGCCTCCGTTCCGTTTGACGATTTTGTGGGATTGGAGCGCGATATCCGGTCCAATTGGGGTACCGGCAAAAGTCTGCCAAGTTTCTCCCCGTCAGCTGCCGCAGTTCGCGGGGCCATGGAGCGCTTCGCCAAGTTCGAGCGCTCGGCGGCCAGCCCGTCTGATGTTATCAACCTGATGCGTATGAACCGCGAGATCGACGTAACGGCCATCCTACCCTCGATTCGGGTTCCTACCCTAGTCATGCATCGGCGCGACGATGTGCGCATTCGTGCACTCGCCGGGCGCGAGCTTGGAGAAAGAATTCCTCACGCGCGCTACATCGAACTCCCGGGTGACGATCACCTCGCTTGGTCAGGAGATCAGGATCGGATTGTCGAGGAGATCAGACAATTCATGGGGGTTTCCGCTACTGCCGTCGAGTTTGATCGCGTACTCTCGACTGTGCTGTTCACCGATATCGTTGATTCGACAAGGAGAGCAGCGTTGGTGGGCGACAGGCAATGGCGTTCAATTCTGGAAGCGCATCATGCGGCAGTGCGTTCGGAACTAGAGCGGCATCGCGGACGGGAAGTTAAAACGACAGGCGACGGATTTCTGGCCCTGTTCGACGGCCCGGCGCGCGCTGTCCGCTGCGCCCAGAGGATCGTCAGCGCGGTGCGGCCGCTCGATCTCGAAGTACGGGCCGGCGTCCATACCGGTGAGGTTGAAATGATGGGCGACGATGTGGGTGGCATCGCTGTGCATATCGCAGCACGGGTAGCTCAGCATGCGAAAGCGAGCGAAGTTCTCGCTTCGGGCACGGTAAGAGACCTAGTCGCAGGTGCTGGCCTCAAGTTCGTTGATCAGGGACCGGCCGAGCTTAAGGGTCTTGCCGAGCCGATGCGCCTATTTGCAGCCATCACCTGAATTAGTTCTAGGGCGCCGATTGCGCTCTAGGCTGAGACGCTCACCCGATGTCCACTTTTGGCCCGTTTGAGCCATGCCCGCCTATCCTGAGAATGTCCGTTCACCGGGGTAGACCGGAAGTCGCGCATGATCCGGCCAACCGACGCGAATGACCCAAACGAGACATTTTGGGAGCCGACAGTAATTGCGTTTTCAGGCCGTTGGAGTGGAAATCGCCTGGCTTCTGAGCGCCGATAGCTGTTCCGTGTCATAGCGAGCCCGCAACTTTGCAATTGTCGTTGGATCCGCACCGCCTCGTGCCGATCGGAAGCGGCCTTTGGCCTCGTTGAGGCTGGCGGCGCCGCCGCGGTGCTCGCTGCGCTGGGGACGTTCGGCAGGATCACGGCCCACGACCAGCCGTCGATGCCGCCGACGCCACGGAAGATCCGCCAGATCGAAAGCTCGTCCCAGATCACGTCGGAATCGTCGGGCGCGTTTTGGCCGCCGATCACGGTGCGGCGCATGGTGAAGTCGTCGGTCACGGCGGGGTTATTGCGCGTGCACGCCGAGAACAAACACCGTCGAAAGGTGTGCAGCATACTTGGTATCAGCTGTTCACTTCCTGAGTGTTGCTGTCGCGCTACAGCCAACACCCGAGCGTGCGGTGCTGATTAGCCTTGGGATTTGGGGAATGATCGGCTGCGCCGCATTGAAGCTGCTCGCGCTACGAGGCTAGCAGTCGTCACCGCTGAATCAAACCGCCGTCATCCTGGGATGACGGCGGCCTGCCAATGGTCCTAATAAAAGGTGGGGCGGCCACCCAATACGCGAGCCGGTAGCAGCATGATCCTTATCCAGATCCGGGACCTGCACAAGCCTGATTGGCTCGCCTCAGGCCGCCCGTTCAAGGCATTCCGCGTCCAGATCTGCGATGACATCCTCGAACGCGGAGATGGTCTGCTGTATTGCTGCAATCTTCTGCAGTTCGTCGTCCCTGATCGGGCCGATGCGGCTCTGCAGCGCCACGACCATTTCGCGGCGTCGCTCTTTGAGTTGAACAAGGGGCAGGCCATGGTCGGGCAGATATCTCATGAGTGCCTCCACTGATGAATGCTCAAACAGCGTACCCGAAGACGCTGAAGGAAGGTTCTAAAATTTCAGTCAAATTTTAATAGTATTCTTTACGGCAAACGGGGGCGCGTGGCGCGTGGCTGCTAGGAAGCTAGCCCAGACAACTTTGATGGAAAGCGTGCCCACCACGTAGAGCCATCCCGCCATCGCCAGCATGATGCTGAGGAAAAAGCTCACTCCCCAAATCCACTCGGGAAGGTGCCAATTGCCCGCGATCGGCAACTGCCTAGAGACATCGGTGTTCTCGTTCGACTGATCGGCTGAAATCATGGACCGACCCGCAATACTTGGACGATTGGAACGGCCGCTAGCGTCGCAGTCCTCTCCAGTTCCAGCATTTCCATAGGTGAATCCGGCCACTCGATGAGGGCGCCGGTCGCGCCCTTCAGGACGTCCGTCGCATTGAAGCGGGACGCGCCCCGTGACGAGTGTCAGGACAGATATCGATCGTAAGCGCGATTTTCTCCGCACGTGACACCCGCGTTTTTGACGGATGGCCTTCGTATCGAGGGCGGCATCTGACCCGTTCAGGCAGCGGC
>NZ_JBEPRY010000064.1:0-5334 GCF_040548605.1 Bradyrhizobium sp. JR4.1 | reverse complement strand
AGCTCCATGGCGTTCACGGCGAGCTCGATGTCCATGTTGCCCTTGACCTTGCGGCGGCCGGAGGCGTCGATGAACTCCTTGGTCGCCTTGGTGACCACGGTGTAGCCGTTGTAGTCGAGCCAGTCGATCAGCGGCCGGATCGAGGAGTATTCCTGATCCTCGATGATCGCGGTGTAGTAGAACGCTCTAAGTAGCGTCCCGCGGCTCTGAAACTCCTTCAGCAGACGCTTGTAATCGATGTCGAAGCCCAGAGTTTTCGCCGTCGCGTAGAGATTGGCTCCATCGATGAAGAGCGCGATCTTGTCAGTCGGGATTGGTGACATTCAGTTCACGCTTTCCGTGAAACAGCAGAGATCGGTAGCGAAGATCTTAGAGTACAGACTATGTTTTAAGCTTCAACTATTTTCGACCCGGGCTCGAACTCTGACAATAGCCGAAAGTTGGTGTGTCGGATTTGTAATGTATGCTGTCTAATTCCAGGTGCTTATCTCCATGGTGCTCACGCCATGCCTGCCGGCGATTTTGCCCTGTTTGATCTTTGGATCCACCGGCGCGGCCGCGGCGGGCGGTGGTCTGTTTCAGGTCCATGCGGAAACGTTCTGTTAGTCGGGAGCGAGAGAAGCCGGCCCGCAGCGCAATACATGGCTGCTCGGGCCATCTTCCAGTTGCTGCTGACCGCTCCTTATCTCGATCGAAGGAGATCCAAAGTTGCGTCGGCGCCTTACATGACTTTCGGACTCGTTTACACTGGGATGCGGCAAGGGTTCTTCGGTCGCCGTAGCAACGGAGCTCAGCGGGGGCGCTGCCCGATGGGTTCCCCTGTTTGGCGTCGACCAGCTGCATGCGACATGCCGGCGTGTTGGCACGGTGCCGGTAGGGTGCAGCCGCAGCCGCGCCGGCGCCGGAGGCGCTCCCGCTCTGTTGCGCGCAAGGTTCGACGCCAGGAGGAGCGCCGTCCTGAACGCTATGGATCGGCTACCGAGCTGGCTTCCAGCCGAGAGCTTCGCGACCCCAAAATCGCGTAATTATCTGAGCCGCTAACGGCCGGGCCGAGTGACTACTGCCATTTTGCGATCGGCCCAGCTCTTAATATCGCCGACGGTCATCGCCTTGAGGAACGCGTTCGCGTTGACCAGCTTTTCGCGTGTGGTTCGACCCGTCATGTCAGCGGCGGCCATACTGAAGCAGCATCTGCAGTTTCTGCGCCGGAAAATAGCGCCACGGCTCCCGCCGGTCCCGCGAAATGGGCGAGGTAGAGAGAACCGGGCGTGGCCGGCAGACCGCGCTTGGTCAGCATCGCGGCATGTTGCTCGACCAGCCGTGCGGCAACCTCGCGCGTAAGCTCAGCATCTCCGCGCAAGTCCAAGACTTCCTTGTCGCTGCGGCCCTTGATCAGATCGCGTCGGTGCCTTCGAACGGCTTCGAGCCACGTATCATCGAGAAACTGGGCGGCGCCAGTGGCGCTCGACCGCTTGTTCCTTGCATTCGGGTCACCGTTGGACTCGGCTATGATAATTCGCTCGACCAGCGCCTTGGCAGCCGCCCTGTCGATCGAGCTCCCCTTCAACTGAGCATCGCGAACCAGGACGAAACTCGCGACGAAAGCCAGGCCGATTGCCACTCCAAAAACGAGCGTGATGGATTCCGCGGACAACCACTTCCGCGCGGCGACAACGGATCCATGCTCGTCGGGGCGAGGCGGTCGGATTTCCTCGGCACGGCGTATTTGCCCTGACACATGCGGCGGGAGCCGCGGGTCGGCTGTCGTTCCAACGCAGAGGTATCCGTGCGCTAGGTCTGGCATCGCGTCTGCAGGTTCAATGCTTTCAAGACGCCATCGAAGGCACCTGACAGGCACGGCTTCGCCTCCGCGACCGGTTTGGCGCGACTGGCGCCCGCGCTTGCCTTGGAAATTCCGTGCCGGGGCCGAGGTCTGGGCAGCATGATCGCGGATTTTCCGCTTGCGTTACCCTCCTGCTCGATGATCTTCGAATGTGCTCGTGCAACGATCGGAATGTGGTCCGACGGATTCTTTAGTTCGCGCGAGGAAAGTGGCTGCGGTGGCGCTTCGAATGGCGGAATTTCGAGCCGGTCTGCCTTGGTCAGTGTATCGTGTGAGGGACGTAATCCGACGGTTGCCAGAGCCGGCGGCTCGTTCGCAGGCTCTGTGATGCGCGGCGGCGCCTCGAGCTCCATCACGGCGAGTGTACCGAGGCCAACTAGGAAGAGAGCCACCCTCATCTGATTTCACGCTCTCCGAACGAGAAACCTCACTCAAATCCTCTTAGAAATGAGCTCCAGAAATCAAGAACGATTGCAAAGGTCCAATAAGGCCGCTTAGTGGCAGAGGTGAACCGGGAAGCGCTGCTATGGGAGAAGATCAAAGACAGGGTTAACGCGGGGCATGCGAACTGGCCGAGTGAAGGGGATAGTCAACTCGATGTGGCGCTGGCGGCTGTCACCGAACGCCAGCTCGACGGTCGTCTCGTCCTCACTATTCCCTGGCAAGTTCGCGACTGCATTTTGCAGCGGGAGGTGTGCGTCTGTGAGTTGGTTCAACCCAGCAAGGGGGACGGCGGACGGACGTACATTTCCGCCGTGGAGGACTTCAGCAGCTTGGCAGGACGTGAGGGTGAGCTACGGAATCGTGAGCGATCACTGCGAACCGTCGGCAGGTTATCTGAAACTTCTAAGCGAGGCCCCGGTCCACGCAGTGGAAAAGCACGAAGGCCGCAGCGAGGAAAACTCGCGGCGGCCCGCGCGTGGTCAAAAAGCCGGGTCAAAATGGACAAGTACAATATCGGGCCAGCCCCGGTGTCGGAGATTTTAGCGCTAATTTCGTCCAGATGGCGAAAATAAGTTCGCTATCACCGATGCGCGGGTGTCGACAGTTGACGAAGCGCGATAATGGCGGACTGGCTTCTGCCGTGTCATAGAGATTTGCAAATGGGGAACACCGGCCGCCGAGCTACTTGACCTAGATCATTCGTTCCTTAGTGGCCCGCAGGCTGCGGATGTAATAGCCTTGTGCCTGAACGGCTGACTTGATTTCGTTGCTAACCTTGAGAACTCGTTTTCTGCTCTTTCGCCAGGTATGTGCAGAGCAAAGCGTAGGTACGGCAGAGCCTGTACTTAGAACGAGCAAGCCGCGCTTGTCATTGCGATAGACATCAAACATCGTTCGCCCCCGCTGACCATATTGAACTAAGAATGGAATATGTTTCGGTTGTCTCAATGGCCGAGCTTAGTATTTCGGTCCGCTGTGCGGGTTGTAAATCTGCAACGCCAGCGACTTTCCTTCAGTTCGTTCCGGATACGGAACGAACTGAAGCAAGCCCCGGCCGCCGTCAAATTGCTGCGTATGCAATTACTTCAGTCACGATGTGTTTCGGATGTTGTTGATTGGGGGGCGGAATCGAGCGGCAAGCGGCCGCCGCCGTCTTCACGGATTCGCCCCGTTGGTTGCTCGTGCACGGCAGCGCCGATACGTCGTCGTGGGCGGCGATGCACCGGGCCCGTTGGCGATGTAGCTACATCTTTCGCTGACTGCCTGTTCAGTAAGAATGGCCGACTAGACCTGCTCGCGCTCTGCTCTTCGCGTTTTGACCCGCAGCGCACCTCGCAACGGCTCGGCTGCACGTTCACTTGAGATCGACGCAACTTGGCGTCAGCCGATGTCACCGTTGACCCCTTACGAATTTTTGGGTGTCGTAGTTTTCTATCTTTTGATAGTCGGTCGCAATAACGGGAAGCCACTCTCTTTCTTCTTCTTCTTCTTCTTCTTCTTCTTCTTCTTCTTCTTCTTCTTCTTCTTCTTCGGAGAGTGGGCATGAACCAGCATCCAAGTCGCATCGATCGGTAAATTCCGGGGCGCGCACTCTGCGATTCAGGTCTGAACTGGTCAGGCAGGAGTCGGGACCTATGGTGGTCCACCTGTTTGATTTGCCGAGATTACGACCGCGAGGCTACGCCCAAGTCCTCGCTAACTCATCGGGCGGTGGTGCTCGCCCTCGTCAACGGAAGGCCGCCTCAGACGGCCCTCTTTCCCTTGGTCAATCCGCGCGCATGCGGAAGGGCGTCAGGTTCGAAGCTTTGGCACAACAACCTGCGGCCATCGCTCAGCGAGTGCAAATAGAGCGGCCCCAGCGGCGATTGGGGGCCCGCGCATCTCAAGTCGCACCTTGCCTACATCACCCGCAACGGTGAGCTGGATGGCGAAACAGAGCAGGGCGCGGCCATGGCAGGTCGTTCCGGATTGAAAGACCTGCAGCAACGGTGGGTGGATGATGCCCGTCTAGACCATAAGCGTCGCCGCGACGGATCGCTTTCGGTGAATATTATTGGGTCGATGCCGGCTGGTACCGACGCCATCGCCGTCAAGGATTCAGCCCGGGCATTTGCCATCGAAACGTTTGGCTATAATCATGACTACGTCTTCGTCCAGCACCTCGATGACAAGCATCCTCACGTGCACTTGACCGTTCGATCCCTCGGCCATGACGGAAAGCGCCTTAATCCCCGTAAGGCGGACCTTCAGGCCTGGCGAGAACGTTTTACTGGCGAACTTCGGCTTCGCGGGATCGCGGCGGAGGCAACGCCGCGGCGAACCCGCGGACGAGTTCGAAAGGCCGCGCGCGGGGCGGTCCTCGCTATGCGCAAGAGAAAGATCACGCCCGATGTTGATCGGCGTGCCCCCAACGAGGTGCTTTCGGAAGTGAAGGGCGGAAGGAGCGCCAAACACCCTTGGGACGAACAGATCAAGTCACGTCAGGATGTGATCCGGCGGCGATATCTTGATTATGCCGCCGAGCTGCAGCGCTCTGGAGTGGCAGCTGATCATGCGCTAGCCCGCGAGATACGGCAATTTGTAAACGATATGCCGGCTGTCGAAACTCGCTGGGAGGTGCTGAAGAAGGAGCTTTCGGAGCTGGCCAGTAGCCGGCGCCGAAACGCGAAGCAGGACCTTGATGCAGAGGGGCACAATCAAAGGGGAGGCGATGAGCGCACCAGATAGGCGTGCGCAGGAATCATAATCCTGGGGTCCCTCTAGGGACTCGAACCCCCGACATGTCCAGACCGGAGACATAGGTAACAGGTCGTACCTAAGACATGGGTGACAACCTCGTGCCGAACGGGTTGTCGAGGGGTTTCAAAATCGTTTACTCCAAAAGTCGATCCAGTTTGAGGCCGCTGGTCAGCGATCTGCTGTGTTCCGGCGAGACGGCTCGCGCTGTCGCCATCAACCCCGCGCGTGCCGCGCCCCTGTGGGCTTCGGGGGTTGACCGCGACAGCGGAGCAAGCAAAGGGCCTGCCATGCCAAGAATGCACGAGAGC
>NZ_JBEPRY010000063.1:0-7086 GCF_040548605.1 Bradyrhizobium sp. JR4.1 | reverse complement strand
GCAATGGGGCTCGTCCTGACCGCGCCGATCTGCGCCTTACAACGTTCATCGCAACCTCCAAACTCCTGGTGTTGCGACGACCGTTTGAATCCGCCAAGTATGCCGGCGTCGCTATCACTGCCCCGTTTCCGGCTGCCCTCTTAAGTAAGAAGAGCGAGCCCCACGGCGGTCGGCAGCGCGGCCAGACCCAAGCTGATCGAGCAGAAAGACGGCTCATCACAAGGGTCAAACGCTGCCAATCGCCGTGGTTGCAATGGTAAAAGTTCCTCGCTGACTGACTGGGGGCACCATGGTTAAGGCATTTCGCAATGTGATCATGGCACTTACTTTTTTAGGAGTTGCCGGCTGCAACATGTTTTGGAATTTCATGAATGACTATATGGCCTGTGGCCTTGCGCTGGCGGCTTCAGTTGCAGCCGGCTTTTGCGTTGAGCGCATCTTCATTGAGCGGTCCCGTCGGGAGATGATCCGCCTCCACGGCGCGGACTGGCATTCGGCGGAGAACCGACAGCTCGACTCATGAGCGTCACCCGTCCCGCGCTCGTCGTTTTCATCATCCGATTGTTCGCCTTCGACCCGGGGGCCTAGCCCGATGATCAAACCGGTCCATCCATTCCGGTTCGCTCGCATCGAGCGCCTGCGAGAGCTGCTTGAACGAGACTCCGAAATGGCAGTTGATCCGAATGCGGGCGTGAGCACCACGAAGCTGGTGAGACCCGATCCGCCAATGCTCGATGCAGGTTTGAAACTCGGTCGTGATCCAGGAGGGTGCGAACTGGGTCCTTCGAGCGCTACGGCACCGCAACCGGTCAATACGCCCGAGGAGCATCACGATTTGGAAGGGCGATGACTATAAGCCGACCCCCGAGGTAGGGGGATGCCGAAAGCGAACTCCCGCCTCCCTTGGTCCTTACCGCTTTACAATGTTGCCACAGGGGTCTCGTCGTAGTCGTCACCATCGCCGCCAGCAAGGTAGGCAAGAGGAGCGATCCGAACTAAGTCGGGCGCGAGGCTCAACGGCAACAGCTGGCGGAGAAGCAGTGCATGAGCTGGCAACCTGCTGATTGAAGGCGGCCCCATGTGGGGTCCCTCACCGGACGGCAGGTCGCCACTGGAAACCAGCACTGTCTGCACTGGCGATGTGGTCTCGAGAACCATTTCGAGCTCGCCATTGCCGAGCTGACGCGGCGGCAACTCATGGCGGGAGTGGACAACACAGCCAAGACCGGCAAGCGCGGAGCATCAAAGGACCCGCGCGAGCACGATACCTTCCTCGAGTGGTACCTCGGCGAAGGTTGCCTCGAGCACAACGTGCTCGCGCCTATCGAGCGCCCAACGAAACTCGTGCCCAAAAGTCGCGCGCCGATGCGGATCTCGTGGTGAAAGATCAACGAGCTTTCTTGATTTGCCGTCGGGATCGGAGCGGCGGGCGAAGGTGAGGGCGGATCTTTTTTGCGACGTGCCCGGGTTGTGCCCCAGACTTTCCGGGGCACAATGTGGGGGAAGCGAGTCGCTAAGTTATTGTAAATTCTGGAGTAATGGTGGGCGCACAAGGGATCGAACCTTGGACCTCTCCCGTGTGAAGGGAACGCTCTCCCGCTGAGCTATGCACCCGAAACCATCATGCAGGCGACCCGAGTTTCGGCCGCCGACGCTTTGGAGCCCGCGATTTAGAAGTGCGGGCCGAAGGTGTCAAGTTTCGAGGCGCTGCCGGACCGGAAAACCTTCTCCCCGGACCCGCAATTCAGCGGTCAGACTGTATTGGGGCGGCTTACGCGCCCTGCTGGCGGGCGCGGGAGGCGTGGGCCTGGAGCGCGCGGATACGTTCGGCCAGTGTTCCGCCGCCTTCGGGCAGGGTGCCGGCGGCCGTGCCGTTGGTCGGGGCGTCATTGGCCGGGCGCGGCGCCGGCCTCGGCGGCTGGCCGGCCTCCGCCGCGAGCAGGGCCTCGATTGGCGAGTTCGGTCCTTCGAGCTGCATCGCGAGCTTGGCCACCTCGGCGGCGATGTCGTTGATGCGTTCGCGCAGCAGCGCGTTCTCCATCCGCTCGGTCGCCCAGGAGCTCTCGGCCTGTTGCTGGATCGCGTTGATGTCGCGCTGGAGCTTGGCGCGCTCGTCGCGGGCGGTGCGGAGCTGCTCCTCCAGCGCGGTCTTTTCCGCGCGGATCGATTCCATCGCGGCCGACGATTTACCGCCGCTCAAGGCCGCGATCTCGACGCGCAGCTCCTTGATGGTGCGCTCGTTGCCCTCGTTGGCCTGGCGGAGCTGGTTGTTCTCATAGTCGCGCTCGGCGAGCAGCTTGCCCTGCGTGGCAAGGCGTCCCTCGAGATCGCCGACGCGGCCCGACAGCATCTCGGCCTCTTTCACCTGCAGGATGAGCTGACGATCGAGGTCGGTGACGCGCTGGCTCAGATTCTCGACGCGGCCGCGGGCGTCGCCGAGCTCGCGCGAGGCGGTCTCGGATTCGGTGCGCTCCTGCGCCAGCCGCGCCTGCGTCGCGGCAAATTCCTTTTCGGCGTCGCCGACGCGGTTCTTCAGCTCCTCGATCTGCGCACGGACCACAACCAGCTCGACCTGACGGCTCTCCGCCATCATCGAGCGGTCGGACAGTTCGGAATTGATCTTTGCGAGCTCGCCCTGCTTGTCGGTCAGCGCGAGCTCGGCGGCACGCAGGGCTGCGGTCTTGGTGTTGAATTCCTCTTCGGTGGCGCGGAGCTGCTCCTTCACCGCCTTCTCGCGCGCCTCCAGCGCGAAGATCGTGGCGTTCTTCTCGCCGAGCTCGATCTTCATGCGGTTGATGGCGTCGCTCTTCTTGCCGAGCTCGGCGAGCTGGCTCGTGGTCTTGTTCTTGAGCTGGTCGACGCTCATCTCCAGCCGTCGCGCCGACATGGCGAACTCGGCGCGGAGCTGGTCCTTGTCGGCCTGGATCTCGGCCATCGACAACGGCGTGGCGGCCTCGAGCCGGCGGGTGGTCAGGCGCACGGCGCGGTTATGCACCAGCGGCACGATCGCAAGCCCGCACAGCATCGAGAGCAGGAAACCGATCGCCAGGTACATGATCGGTTCGACCATGGGCCAGAACTCCCAAAGCTAAGGAAAAATTTACCAAGGACATTGCATGCGGGGCCGGCAAAAAGCCAGCCCCGACATGTCGTTAACCTTGATCCGTCGCCGGAGGGGAAAGCGGAACGCTAGAACGGGTTCCAGGTCGCGCGCGGGGTGAATTTCAAATAGCCGATATTGGCTCCCAGCCGCAGGCCGAGGCCCGAGCGGATCGGCACCAGCACGATGTTGTTGGCGGTGAGCGCCGTCATGCCGAAGCCGCCGATGATATAGGCCGAGCCGTCGAGGCCGGCGAAGCGCTGGTAGATCGCGTTGGTGGCGGGCAAATTATAGACCAGCGTCATGGTGCGCGCGCCGTCGCCACCCCAGTCGAAGCCGAGCGAGGGACCCTGCCAGTAGACCCTGAGGTCGCCGGCGTTCTTGGTGTAGAGCGTGCCTTCGCCGTAGCGCAGGCCGGCGACGAAAGCGCCGGATCCTTCCTCACCGAGGATATAGCCGTTGGGCAGGCCCCATTGGCTGACCGCCTTCTCGATGATCGAGGCGAGGCCGCGCGAGACGTTGCCGAAGAAGCGGTGGCCGGCGTTCACAAGTTCGTCCGGCCCATAGGTGCTGGGCGTCTGGGTCCGCTGCGGCGGCGGCAAATCGGGCGGCGGCGGCTGCTGGGCGGAAGCCGGAATGATCCACCCGACCATCGCGGCAAGCGCGACTGCGGCAAGGCGTGATGCGAAAGTCATAAAAGAACCCCTGGTATCGAATCCGGTCGCTTCCTTAACCTGACGCCAACAGGCACGGCTCTAGGTTGCGCCGGATGTCCCCTCGACTCGGATGTTATCCGCAGCAACTATGACGGCACAACGGCAGGAAGCCAGCCCTTTGCGCCCCGGAATTGCCTTGATCGGCCTTCTGGTCTGCATGCTGTCGGGCATTTGGATCCTCTGCATGGGGTTGCCGGCACAGGCGGCCACCACCGAGCGGATCGTCGTCAACCGCTTCAGCGGCGTGGCGATCGAGGGCTTCGACCCCGTGGCCTATTTCGTCGATGGCGCGGCCGTGCAGGGGACGGCCGAGTTCGAGGCGAACCTGTGGGGCGCGGTCTGGCGCTTTCGGAACGAGGGCAACCGGGCCTCTTTCCTCGCCCATCCCGAGGTCTACGGGCCGCAGTTCGGCGGCTACGATCCGGTCGATATCGCCCGGGGCGTCACCATCGCCGGTAACCCCCGTTTCTTCGGGATCGCGGCGCAGCGGCTCTATCTGTTCAGCCGGGAAGCCAATCGCGACGCCTTCGCCGCCAATCCCGAGCGCTTCCTCTACGAGGTGGGCAAGCGCTGGCCGGCCCTCGAGGACAAGCTCAGCCAGTAGGCCCCTTCACGACGTCAGAGTCTTGCCGCCTGCGGGTCACCCCAGGCGATGAACTCCGGGATGATGAAGCCGGCATCGTGCCGCTCGCCGAAGCGGAGCGCGCCGCCCTTGCCGTCGGTCACGCTGCCGCCGGCCGCGGTCACGACAGCGTAGCCGGCCCCGACGTCCCATTCACAAGTGGGCCCAAAGCGGGGATAGATGTCGGCACTGCCTTCCGCGATCCGTCCGAATTTCACGGCCGAGCCGACCGTCTTTCTGACGGCGCTGGGGCGGTGATCGATGAACGCCTCGGTTCTGGGATCGCCATGCGAGCGGCTCACCGCGGCGATCCAGGGCTCGCCCCGAGGCGGCAGCTTGCGGGTATGGATCGGCTCGGCAGCGCCGATGGTCGCGCCGTCAAACCCGACCCGCTCGGCGCCGCGGCCGACGATGCCGCGCCAGAGCAGCCCGAGTGCGGGCGCGCTGACGATGCCCAGCAGCGGCACGCCCGATGTCACGAGGGCAAGGTTGACGGTGAACTCGTCGCGCCCGGCCACGAACTCCTTGGTGCCGTCGAGCGGGTCGATCAGGAAGAAGCTGTCGCGGAACGGCGGCGAGGCGAGCTGGGTCCGCTCTTCCGAGAGCGTCGGAATGTCGCCCGCAAGCTGCGCCAGCCCGTCCGCGATGATGCGGTCGGCGGCAAGGTCGGCCTCGGTCACCGGCGAGCCGTCCTGCTTGCCGTCGACCCGCATCGCCATGCGGTTGACCGCGAGGATGGCTTCGCCCGCCTTCACCACCAGCGCGGTGAGCGGCTCCATCAGGTGGGAGGCGGCCGCGCCGTCGATGATCCGCTTCACCTGCATGCCTCATTCATCGGTAATTCCATCCCTACGCGAGTGATTCGCCGCGGCATTAGGGCCGCTTCGAACCGATCGCAAGCTAGCTGCCACGGGCTTGCGAATGTTAGAACCTGCGGCATTCGTCAAGCATGCTTGATTCGCCGCGTCCGCGCCGTGCAATTCCAGGAACCCTTTATGTCTGACGCTTCGTCACCCGCTACCGTCACCGCTCCAGATGCGCTCGAACTCGCTGCGCTGCTGTGCTCGCGGGTCTGCCACGATCTCATCAGCCCTGTCGGCGCCATCGTCAATGGGCTCGAAGTGCTCGACGACGATCCCAAGCCCGACGACCGCGAGTTCGCACTCGACTTGATACGCAAGAGCGCGAAAACCGCCTCCGCCCGCCTCCAGTTCTGCCGCCTCGCCTTTGGTGCGGCCGGCTCGTCCGGCGCGCAGATCGATCTCGGCGATGCCCAGACCATGGCGCGCGGCCACATCGAGGACGGCAAGTGCTCGATCACCTGGAATCTGCCGAGGATCTTGCTGCCGAAGAATCGCGTCAAGCTGCTGCTCAACATGCTGGTCGTTTCGCAGCACACGATCCCGCGCGGCGGCACGCTGACGATCGATCCGATCGGCGAGGGCGAGACGATGAGCTTCCGCATCACCGCGACCGGACACAATGCGCGCCTGCCGCAGAACATCTCCGAACTCCTGAGCGGCGAGCGCGGCCCGGCCGCGGATGCGCACGCGATCCAGCCTTATTATACGCGGCTGTTGGCAGAGGCTTGCGGGCTGACCGTGAGGCTCGCGCACGAAGGCGAGGCCATCACCATCATCGCGTCGTAGACACGAAGCCGCTCTCAAACGTTAATCGAATCTTTACAAGGCGCTTCGGCTTGTCCGGAGCGCCTTATCTCTTTGTTGATTCCGTTCTTTTCCACATACTCAACCAATATTAAACGCTTTGCGGTGAAGCTGGCCCCATTCCGAATTGGCGCATCACGTCTTGTGTGCGCGCCCTCCCTGTATGAAGGCCTGTTTTCATGGATGATCTGTTGCGGGAGTTTTTGACGGAAACCAGTGAGAGCCTGGACACCGTGGACAATCAGCTGGTGAAGTTCGAGCAGGAGCCGAACAACGCCAAGATCCTGGATAACATCTTCCGGCTGGTCCACACCATCAAGGGCACGTGCGGCTTCCTCGGATTGCCGCGGCTGGAAGCGCTGGCGCATGCCGGCGAGACGCTGATGAGCAAATTCCGTGACGGCATGCCGGTGACGGCCGGCGCGGTGACGGTGATCCTGGCCTCGATCGACCGCATCAAGGAAATCCTGTCAGGCCTCGAGGCGACCGAAGCCGAGCCCGAGGGCACCGACCGCGATCTCATCGACAAGCTGGAAGCGATGGTTGAGCAGGGCATGGCGGCCATGGCGGCGGGTGCTGCTGCTCCCGAGGCTGAAGCGCCGCCGCTGGTGCCGGAAGCGCCTGTCGCCGTTGAAGCCGCGCCGACCTCCGGCGTGCTGGCCGACCAGACCCTGGAGCGCCCGCTGCGTCCGGGCGAAGTGTCGCTCGACGAGCTCGAGCGCGCCTTCCGCGAAACCCCGATCGAAGTCCCGGCCCCGGTTGCCAAGGTTGAGGTCAAGGCTGAGCCCGCACCCGCCGCTGAAGCTCCGGCGCCTGTCGCCAAAGAGACCAAGGCGCCCAAGGAGAAGGCCGCGCCGAAGAAGTCGATCGCCGACGAGGGCGCCGCCGAGGGCGCCAGCATCGCCAACCAGTCGATCCGCGTCAACGTGGATACGCTGGAGCATCTGATGACCATGGTCTCCGAGCTGGTGCTGACCCGCA
>NZ_JBEPRY010000062.1:0-7461 GCF_040548605.1 Bradyrhizobium sp. JR4.1 | reverse complement strand
TCCGGGGCATGGAAGGAATAAAGCTTCCAGCCGCGCTGGCGCTGCTGCTGCGAGCGGATTTGCACGGCCCGGCCAAGCGGGAGGGCGAATGCCTCGACCTGGTGTACGAGGGCCGGCATCTCTCACCTTCTGTCCTTCCCGGGATGGCGGAACGTACGATCACCATCGGTAGCCTTTCCAAATCCCATGCGATGGCCGGTTGGCGACTCGGCTGGATGATCAGTCCGCTGGAATTGGCGCGTCGTGCCGGTCAACTAGCACTCTGCTCAACCTACGGCATTCCTACCTTTTTGCAGGACGCGGCCATCGCCGCGCTCGAGGAGTTTCCGGACGGCCTCCCCGAGCTGCAAGCCGCCTATCGCCGCCGCCGCGACCGGCTTTGTGACCGGTTGGAAGCCGTCCCCCTCCTGTCGTGCCACCGGCCCGACGGCGGCATGTTCGTCATGCTTGATGCGCGTGCCATCGGTCTGTCGGCCTATGACTTCGCCAAAGGCCTCGTCCTTGAAGAAGGCGTGGCAATCCTGCCCGCGGACGGTTTTGGCGAGAGCGCGACCGGCTATTTGCGCATCAATCTGGGCGTCACGGATACGGAGATAGACGAAGCGGCTTTGCGGATCGCCCGCTACACCCAGAGGCTCGGACTTCATGGGGCAGTCTCTTGAATGAGCCGTCCGAACGCCCGTCGGTCAACGGAACGCGGCGCTCCAAAAGTCATTGTGCGTGTGCAGGGTGGTTCTTGGCCGGGCGGGGGCCTAACGATCGGCCCTCCGGCAGGCCACGCCCGTATGACCGAAAGAGCGGCAGCCACGCTCCTGCATCGCGGCCAGGTACCAGCTAAGGGCCCGTCGAAGATTTACACGCAAGGAGCGCGCGAAGGACAAATACTCAACCGTGGTTGATCGCGTCACTTACCACGTCCAACATGATGCCCCGCTCGTGTGGCATCGAGGGATTGGCACGGCCGATGTCGCACTCTCGGACGGTGGAGGCACTCGGATTGTGAGTGGAAAGCGTTCATCGAGGCGGACATCCGCTACCGAACAGAAAAGGAGAGTCCAAGCCACCTAAGAGGTCAGAAGGCGCCGACATCGGCATTCTTCACAAGGTACCTTCTGGAAAACGGGTCACGTGGTAGCGATTGGCCATGCGACGCCGTGTCGACGGCATGCTGCTTCGATCGTATTTCTAAGAAGACAAGCAATTGTCATGGGGCCGACACCGCCGGGGACCGGAGTGAGTGCGCCGGCCATGAGGCGCACGCTCTCAAAATCCACGTCACCGACCAGTCGGCGGCGCCCTTCATGTTCGATGCGATTGATCCCGACGTCGATGACGATCGCACCAGGCTTGATCCATTCACCACGAATGAGTGCGGGTTGCCCAACAGCCGCCACGAGAATATCCGAGCGGCGACACACCGAAGCAAGGTCGTCGGTCTTAGAGTGCGCGACCGTGACGGTACAATTCTCTCGAAGTAGAAGCTGGGCGAGCGGCTTGCCGACAATGTTGGAGCGTCCAACAATGACCGCGTGGAGCCCAGCGAGTTGGCTGCGAACTCCCTTGATCAGTAGCATGCAGCCCAGCGGAGTACAGGGGACCAGCGCATCCGCGCCGATCGATAGCTTGCCTACATTCATCGGATGAAGGCCGTCAACGTCCTTCGTCGGATCGATGGCAAACGCAATCCTCTGAGCATCAATGTGGGAAGGTAACGGCAGCTGGACGAGGATGCCGTGGACATCGGGAGCTGTATTCAGCCTGTCGATCAATGATAGCAAATCTGCTTCGCTCGTAGTGCTTGGCAGCTCATGATGAAACAAGCGCAGACCAGCTTCGATCGATCGACGAATCTTCGTACGGACATAGACCGAACTGGCCGAATCGCTACCAACAAGAACAACAGCCAATCCGGGTGTAAGTCCCCTCTCGCTTAAGTTCTCGACTGCGCTTCGCAGCTCAGAATGGATCCGAGCCGCAACCGCGACGCCGTCGATGAGAGCCCGCTCACATACAGAATTGCGCTCGATATCCGGAATGCTCATCGGAAGATCACCGTACGATCGCCGTTCATGAGGATGCGATTTTCTGTATGTAACTTGACCGCCCGCGCCAAAACAGCGGCTTCTACGTCTCTTCCGACGGCTGAAAGATCGTCTGGGGTAAGCGAATGATCCACGCGAAGCACATCTTGCTCAATGATCGGACCTTCATCCAAGGCTGCCGTGACGTAGTGAGCCGTCGCCCCAATCAACTTGACCCCTCTTGAGTGGGCTTGATGATACGGTTTTGCACCTTTGAAGCTCGGCAGAAAAGAGTGGTGGATATTTATGATCTTGCCGAACATCTTCTGGCAGAGATTGTCCGACAAGACCTGCATGTACCGCGCCAGGACGATGAGGTCGATCCGCTCCTGCTCGACGAGCTCCAGGAGCTTTGCTTCCTCTGCGGTCTTTGTATCTGCGCTGACGGGCATATGATGAAATGGAATGTCATAGGATGCAGCGAGCCGGTGAAAATCCCGATGATTGGAGACGATCAAGGGGATTGCGACCTCAAGCGTGCCGGTTGCGTAGCGGAACAGCAGGTCGTTGAGACAGTGCCCCGTCTTTGATACCATGATCAAAAGTCGAGGTTTCGAATTGCAGTCATGGAATTCCCAGCTCATGCCAAACGATGTGCCGACTGGGGAAAATGCCGACTGTATATCTTCAAGTGAGAGGCCCGGCGCATGAAAGGACACTCGCATAAAAAGCCTTCCGACGCGGCTGTCCGAGAATTGGGCGCTGTCGCGGATATTACAGCCATGCGAGCTGAGAAAGCCCGATATGGCGTGGACGATCCCGATGCGGTCTGTGCAGGAGAATGTCAGAACGAAATCGGGACAATCGGAGCGATCATTGGAAGGTGCGTCGATTAAGGACCTCTGCATTTCGGCATGAACGTTGCGAGGCTCGGTTACAGCGGTTGTCGTCGTCATGACAGTCTAGCTCTTCTACGAGGCCGCGGCCGAGACGAGAGCACCTTCCTCTACATCCTTTACGCGATTGTTGTTGGGATCATAAAACGGGCGCAGCGATGCCTGGGCGGGAATGCGCTGCCCGGCGACCTCGACCTCAAAGCGCCCGCCCTTCACGAACGAGGCATCGACAATGCCGTCTGGGTTGTAGACAAAGCCCAATCCCAGGCAGGTCCCGACCGTATGTCCAAACATTCCTGACGTGATCCGGCCAACCAGCCGCCCGTCATGCCAGATAGGCTCGTTGTGATAGATCAGTACCCCCGGATCGTTCAGCGCGATGTGGATCATTTTTCGGCGCGGGCCTGTCTCCCTCTGTCGGAGCAGTGCATCTCGTCCGATAAATCCGTGTGGCTTGGACCACGCCACGGCGAAGCCGAGACCGGATTCCAGCGGGGTGTCTTCGTCCGTGACGTCGTGTCCCCAATGACGGTATCCCTTCTCCATGCGAAGAGAATTCATGGCGTGATAGCCGGCGAGGCGCATGTCGAATCCAGCGCCTTCTTCGACGAGACAATCGTAGACGGCCTGGACGAACTCGGTTGGGATATACAATTCCCATCCGAGTTCGCCGACGTAAGTAATGCGACTCGCCCTGACTTTCGCATAGCCGAGATCAATGAGTTGGGAAGTCGCGAACGGAAATCCTTTGTTGGAAAGATCAGCATCGGTAAGCTTGCTGAGGAGCTGCCTGGATTGTGGACCCATCACACCCAGCACGGCATAGGCGGAGCTAACATCCGTCGCGATAGCGCGGGCGCCCTCGGGAATGTGACGTCTCAGCCAGCCAAAGTCCCTGACTTGCGTTGCCGCGGCCGTCACGATGAGGAAACGCTTCGAGCCTTCCCGCGTGACGGTGAGATCGGCTTCAATGCCGGCTCTATCGTTAAGCCATTGCGTATAGACGATGCGACCGATCGGGACCGATATGTTGTTCGAGCAAATCCTGTTCAGGATGGATTCAGCATCGTCTCCTTCAAGGACGAACTTCGCAAACGACGATTGATCAAATACTCCAACGCCCTCGCGTACAGCCCTGTGTTCTGCGGCTGAGTATTCGAACCAATTCTGACGCCCATAACTATATTGGTACTTTGCCTGTTGTCCCTGCGGCGCGAACCAGTTCGGCCGCTCCCAACCCGCGACCTCTCCAAAGCAGGCGCCTCGCGCAAGCAGGCGATCGTGCAGAGCCGAACGGCGAACTCCTCTTGCAGTGTCGGGCTGCCGAAAGGGCCAATGCATGGCGTATAGCAGGCCGAGGGTCTCGACAGTGCGGTCCTTCAGATATCGGCGATTTGACTGGAACGGCATCAGCCGTCTGACATCAACGTCCCAAAGATCCATCGGCGGATGACCGTCGACAATCCAGTCGGCCAGGACTTTACCTGCCCCGCCGGCGGAGCGAATACCGATCGAGTTGAAGCCGGCCGCAACGAACAGATTCCGCACTTCCGGCGTTTCGCCAAGCATATAGCGGTCGTCGGGCGTGAAGCTTTCTGGACCGTTGAAGAACAACTGAATTCCGGTTTTTGCCAGTAGCGGCACACGACGAATCGCCCCCTCAAGCAACGGTTCAATGTGCTCGAGATCGTCCGGCAGGGTATCGAACTCAAAACTCTCGGGGATTCCCTGCATACCCCAGGGTTTTGCGATCGGCTCGAACCAACCGACCAGCAGCTTGCCTGCGTCTTCCTTGAAGTAGGTACAGGCATCGGCATCGCGCAGTACGGGAAGGTGCTTTTTGATCTCAGGAACCGGCTCGGTCACGATGTAGAAATGCTCGGCTGCATGAAGAGGGACCGTCGTTCCGGCTTTTGCGCCAAGCTCCCTGGCCCACATCCCCGCACAATTGACGACGAATTCAGCTTCTATTTCACCGTTTTTAGTTCGCACGCCCCGGGCGCGGCCATTCTTGACGAGGATGTCTGTAACAGCAGTATTTTCAATGATCTTCGCCCCACGGGACCTCGCTCCCCTCGCCAGAGCCTGAGTCGTATCGACTGGATTGGTCTGCCCGTCTTTCGGAAGGTGCACCGCGCCGACCAGATCCTCCGTCGCCATCAAAGGCCAAAGATCACCCGCTTCTTTCGCCGAAATCACGTTGACTTCCAGACCAAAGCATCGGGCCATGGAGGCGCCACGCCGGAGCTCCTCAAAGCGCTCACTGTTGTTGGCGATTGCGAGCGATCCTATCTGTCGGTATCCGGTATTTTGCCCCGTTTCGCGCTCGAGCTCGCAGTATAGCTCCGTCGTGTATTGAGCTAATCGTGTGAGATTGTGAGTTGCACCCAGTTGCCCAACAAGGCCCGCTGCGTGCCAAGTGGTTCCGGACGTAAGTTGCTTTCTCTCGAGCAGAACAACGTCTGTCCAACCACGAAGGGTAAGATGGTAGGCCAGACTGCAGCCCATGATTCCGCCGCCAATGATGACGACTTGACCCGACTTTGGAAGTTCCGGCACGACTGATCTCCAACTACCATGAAATTTTGGCAGATTTTTTCATAGATGTGAAGGGTTTTTTACGCCCAAGGCGTTTCTTTCCAGGATTTCACATCTATAAAGGCAAGGCGCCTAACAGGCGTGACTTGGTTGCGACGTGGCTCTGCTGCGAGCTTGTACTTTGTCCTTCGCATTTCGGGGGCAGGCTTCGTTGTGCCGCCATGATTTGAAAGTTGAAGGACTCGATGGCTATTAGGTCGATTCGCGCGGCTGACGAATGGACAGCCCCTAACTCCACGGCCGGCATGGACTCTGACGCCGCCGTAGGCGGCCAGATCCGTGAATTGCGCAAAATCAAAAAGCTGACCTTGAACCAGCTTGCTCAGGCGGCCGGGATATCGGTCGGCTATTTGAGCCAAATCGAGAGAAATCAATCCAAGCTGCCGATTGGAGTCTTGAAGAAGCTTAGCGACGTACTTGGCGTGCATATGAATTGGTTCTTCCACGGCAATTTGCAGGCTGCCGCCGATGAAAGAGAGATCATTGTCCGTAAAGCGCACCGGCGGCGCTTTACATTCACCGGGCTGGGCATTGCCGAAGAGCTTCTGTCTCCGAACCTTGCCGGTCCGCTCGAATTGCTTCTGAGTACGATCGAACCGGGCGCCGATAGCGGCGAGTACAGCCACGACGGTAATGAAGCGGGTATTTTGATCGCTGGTCGATTGGACCTGTGGGTGGATGGAAAACGTTTCGAGCTTGAAGAGGGCGATAGCTTTTCATTCAACAGCGCCTCGCAACATCGCTGCGCTAATCCAGGAACGGTGCCAGCAAAAGTAGTCTGGGTGATTACACCGCCCCACTATTAGTGAGTATCGCTCGAACTCGCGCAGTTTAAGCGAGGAGATTGCCTCCAGCGCGAGAGCAAAACAACTAAGTCCCTCGAAGCGATGGGCGTCCTAAAACCGACGCAAGGCGTCGTCGACGCTCGCTCCGACCTCTTCCGCGCCAACGCCGGGGGCTGACCCGAAATCATCTCGCCGTCTCCTGCTGCCGAACTCTCGATTGGTCCAAGCGGGCCAGATTAGCGGTAGGTCTACAGAAATAGGACGCACACTAGAGCTCGATGGACTGCTGCCCCCGCCGGCTCCTTTCATAATTCTTTGTGCCGCTCAAACACCAAGCTTAAGGCACCGCATCTTGGTCGCTGGTGTGGAAAGCTGCGCGCGGCTGCAATTGGACGCACAATTTCAGTATGCGGTCGCTGATTTAGCGCGGGCAGAACTTTTCTGAATCAGTAACAATCCCCGAACTGTTGCGGTCCTTGATGCAGCGAAAAGGGTCGCGCCGACTTGCCATCAACGATGCTGCCCGCGAACGGAGCTTTTCAGGAGAGCCCCCGAGCTGCCCAACCGTTTAGCGAACAAGGAACATGTTATGCGGCCTGCCAAGTTTGACTACCTTGCCGAGAAGCTGCGCAACTGGGGGCTTTGGAGTGAAGCGGACCAACGCGGAACGCTTAATCACATCGGGCCAGAAACGCTCAAGAACGCGGCTGCTGAGGTTCGCGATGGAAAGCTCTTCAACCTCGGTCTGAACCGCCCCGGGTTTGCCGGAGGCTATTTGGTTTAAGTTATGCCGCCATGGCCGGCTGTTCCAGAATGGCGTAGCAGCGTTGCTCGGCTTCGGCCGGCGGTATGTTGCCAATGGGCCAGGAGCCGCCGCTTGTTGAACCAGTCCACCCATTCCAGCGTCGCGAACTCGACGGGCTCGAAGCTGCGCCATGGTCTGCGCCGATGGATCACCTCGGCCTTGTAGAGACCGTTGATGGTTTCGGCGAGAGCGTTGTCATAGGAATCTCCGACGCTGCCGACAGAAGGCTCGACGCCAGCTTCAGCCAGGCGTTCGGTGTATTTGATAGAGACGTATTGGGCGGATTCAAACGGTCGTCGCAACACCAGGAGTTTGGAGGTTGCGATGAACGTTGTAAGGCGCAGATCGGCGCGGTC
>NZ_JBEPRY010000061.1:0-11455 GCF_040548605.1 Bradyrhizobium sp. JR4.1 | reverse complement strand
GTCTGCCATCACAAGGTGTCCACCTATTTTGGTGGACACCTCATGCATCAGAGCACTCAAAAGCAAAAGGTGCAGGGAAATTCGCGCTTACGATACTTGAGCCATCCAAAACGCTTCGGAGCTTGAGGAGCGTTGCCCTGAGACTCTCGTTTTCAAAGTACAGAGATGGAGGAATCTCTGAAACGTCAGTTGCCTTCGAGGCTAATGCGAGATGGGAGAGATGAACCGCAACAACGGATGACGTCCGGCTTTTGAACCGATTCCAGCCCTCTACGAAAGATCCGGCCGGCACGAACGTTAATGTGTCTTGAATATCAAGTAGGGTCGAACGGATTCTTCCGTCAATGATCGTCTCACCATCGGCTCGGAGAAAGTCGTGCAACGCCAGATAAGCAGCGTCGGCCTTTACTCTGTACTCCAGCTCTGTTGGCCGGATCTGGACAAGCTCGGCAGTCAACCAGGACCAAGTGACGCGTTTAACGATGTAAGGATCACGCGCGTCAGGGCGCCGCTTCTCCCATTCAATTTCGCCGAACGGCTTCAAACTTTTGCTCCAAAGCGTTAGCGGTCCAATTGGAGTGTTTGGCCGTTTTCAATTTGCGAGGGATCGTCAATCGTCCAAAAGAACATACGCTCTTGGGGAAGATCGCGACCTCAACTTCAGTCGCAAGCTATTTCAGACGTTCAAACGCGGTGGAGTATTTGGCATATCGACTGGTAATTCGGGAACACCCAAAATTGCTGGAAATGCTACGAATTGCTTCGCACATGCTTCAACTGCGACGCGCGACTCCGACAACTTGCCCTTAGTTACAAATATTGCGCAAAGCGTCAGAGCAAGGCTGATTTGCGTTTGCGGCAGGGGAGCGTTTAGCTGCGTGCCAGTTTGTTCGCACATCTCTCATTTGGTCTCAAACATAGCTTCGCCCCGTCTCGAACACGAAGAAAGAATTGCATGGGTTCGACCCGTACAATCCGCGCGCTTGAATCGGCTTTGGGAGCCGAGCTTGATGCAAATCGTCCCGAACAAGTTACGGCCGCAGGACGGAAGTCACGGGAGGCAATCCGGGCAGCACGATCATATTTTCTGAACGATAATGCCGTCGACGTACTGGATCGCCATCTGCTAGTAGGAGTGCAGAAGCGGCTCATTGCCGCCTCGACCTTTCAGCAAAGCCTCAATTGGATGCCGGCCAGCGCTCGATAGTGTCGGGACGCGTCGTTTGTGGCCGCTCTGAGCGACGACGCAAGAAGCTTGATGCGGGTTTCCCTCCCAGCCGCCAGATTCAGAGGACCATTGCCGTCGACCGGACTGCGATAGTGCAACGCCATGAATCGAAAAGCCTCCCGTTTCGGGAAGATTTTTGAATGTGATAGGCCGGCTCAGATTTCCGTTTGGCGCCGAGACTGCCGATCATCATCGCGCGCTGGTACACTCAGAATTGTGGGTCTTGGTACATTGGTACAGCCCGACGCTTGGGCTAGGCAGACAAGAAGGAAGGAAACGATGCGCATCCTAAAGACAATGCTCACAGCAGCCCTTGGGTAGTCGTAGCCGCGGCGGTCGCCGCCGCTCAGGATGAGAGCGCGAGCTATACCGATCGCACGATCAAGATCATCGTTCCGTTCGCCGCCGGAAGGACGACAGACGTCCTGGCCTGAATAGTCAGACAGGGACTGACCGCTGAGTGGGGGTAGCCAGTTATCACACAGAACCGCGGCGGGGCTGGTGCAACGCTCGGCGCTGACATGGTCGCAAAATCACTCCCGACGGCTACACCTTGTTGATGGGCGAGACACATCACGGCATCGCTCAGAGTTTCTTATACCGGGCCGCCTTATGACTTCGGACGCGACGTCTCGCCTATAACCGTCATCGCCGTGCTGCCAATGTGGTCGTGTCAACTCCAAGGTGCCAGCTAGGACCTTCGATCGAGTCATTGATCTAGCAAAACAGAAGCCTCGCAGCTTGAACTACGGCACCGCCGGAGCCGGCACCGCGCATCAACTCATCGTCGAGATATTCAAGTTGAAGACGGAAACCGATGTCGTTCACATGGTCCGTGCACCAGTCCTTGAACGTCGAGCGGAATCCGGGCGGCAAGGCGTCCTTGCCCTGCCCGGCTTGGGCTGGACACAGAGGGCTCACCCGGCCCCTGAGCCCCGGTCGCGCTATCTACCACCCCAGCCGGCGGCGCTGCTGCGGCCTCTGCTGCCACACGCAGGCTCTCCGATCTCAAGCCGCGGTTCATCTGCTGGCTTGGGAACGCCGCACCATCCTGCGCCACTCCGTTGCGCTCAGGACCGTATGGCGTCAATCGCGTGGGCGATCAGGATTGCGACCCTGACCGCGATGATGATGACTAGCAGCCAAGTGATCACGTCGTCTCCATCCATGCCATGGAGTGAACGCCCTCAATAGCGCACAGTCAAAAACAACCAGCCGAAAGGCTTAACTTCGGCGTTGAGCTGAGCATTCAACGCAACTCTTGCGTCCGGATTCGGTCCTATCGCCGGATGGGCCCGCCATCCAAGTTGTGTTGCCGTGATCTGAAAGCGCAATTCCGGCGTCGGATTAATTACCGGCCTGCAGCGAGTTTGCGGCTTCCAGACGCTTTTGCAACGTATTTATCTGGCTGGAAGCATATCCAACGGCAGCATCCTTTGTTTAATGCCTTCTTGTACTCGGCGATGTCCTTTTGGACAGGAGACGTTACAGATCCGACAGACCAACTGCCGGCTCATGTCGGAGTTTCGAGCCGTGGTACCATTTGAAAATAGTTGAAGCTTAAAGCATCCATCTGTACTCTAAGATCTTCTCTAGCGACCTATCTAGAATGCGACCGACATATCCGTGTCGCCGTCCGCCAATCTTTCCAGTTCAATCTGCGGTGTTTCACGGAAAGCGTGAACTGAACGTCACCTTCCTCTCCCAACAGGATTGCGCTCTTCATCGACGGAGCCAATCTCTATGCGACCACCAAGACGCTCGGCTTCGATATAGATTACAAATGCCTGCGGAGCGAATTTCAGAGCCGCGGTACGCTTCTGCGCGCGTTCTACTACACTCACTATCCAGGACCAAGAGTTCTCCTCGATCCGTCCGCTGATCGACTGGCTTGACTATAACGGCTTCACCGTCGTCACCAAGCCGACCAAGGAGTACGTTGACACCGGCGGCCGGCGCAAGGTCAAGGGCAACATGGATATTGGGCTCGCGGTCAATGCCATGGAGCTCGCCGAGCACATCGACCAAATGGTGCTGTTCTCCGGTGACGGCGACTTCCGGTCGCTCGTGGAGGCGGTACAGCGCCGCGGCGTTCAAGTCACCGTCATCTCCACGATCGCGAGCCAGCCGCCGATGATCGCCGACGAGCTGCGCCGCCAGGCCGACGTGTTCACCGATCTCATCGAGCTCCAAGCCAAGATCGGCCGCGATCCCTCCGAACGCCCGCCCCCTCGCGAGCGCGAGCCGCGCTATCGCGCGCAGTAGCTCCGAGAACGTGAGACGGTCGCGGGGCCGAAGGGAAATGGTAGCGTTCTCGAGAATTGATCCCGAGCGAGAATGAGGATCCTTAGCGAATAAGCCCGGCATTTGCGCCGGGCTGATCGCAAGTAAGCTTTGCGTGCTCGCAATGGAGTGATTGGAGAAGAGTCTCCGCTGTCAGTCGGTTCGGATTGTAACGTTGGACGCCGGCTCGCGCGACTTTGCACGGGCGTGTTGCTGACCGGTCACGCTCCTAAGCTAAGCCTAACCCCGCAGGCATCGGCCTTGATGCCCCGGACCTGCTCGATCCGAAGCGGAGCGATCCGTCTGCAGACCCAAGTAGCATTCGAAAGCGATGTGAAGCCCAAAGCGAAAATAGTTCCCGCTCAGACGGACTTATCGGAGCGCCAGTCGGCGGCCGATCGCCAAAATTAATTCTATCTCATAATGATGATGACTCTGTCGCGATAATAAACAATAAATTGGGGAAAACAGAAGCAGGCAGTTTGCGATGGAAGCTATGCGCCGCTTTCGCGCGATGGCGTTGCTATGCCGACAGGCTGCCGCGCGTGATGCTGAGAGAAGCTGGAAGCTGTTCGCAGAGGCAGAGTACTGGGAGCATCTGGCGGCTACAGCTCTCGCTCGCTAAGCGCACGGAGTGGTAGCGATTACTCGATTGTCATGTGTTATCGGTGGTTCTTAATTCATGTTATTCCTTCGTCGGGTTGAGCCACTTACAGTCCCCAGCGTCGCGCGGCACAATGCATTGCGCGACGCCGTAGCGATTACTTACGCTCCGCGTCAGCCTCTTGCTCAAGCCGCAAAATATGTGCGCGCAGCGTGTCAAACCGCTCCTCGGCAACGTCGCTGAATAGCGGGTCGTTGTGACTCGTCGCGGCTGAAGCGATCTCAGTCCAATCGTGAGGCTCGAGAACCTTAACTGCCACTGGAAAAAAATCGCGATCTTCCATCCTCATGTGACGGCGCTCGTGCGCGATAAAATCCCGAATGATAAGATCCACATCTTCGCGCAGAATGCCACGTTTCGCGAGAACGCTGTCGACCGCCTGAGCGACGCGGCGTAAAAGTTGGGCCCCTTTCTGGTGTTCGCGAGCTAGATCGCCGACCTTCGCAGCAGCGGCTGGATCTCGTGCCCTCAGCTTGGCAAATACCAAGTCTTCCTGGGGATGATGATAAACTTCTGGATAGACTTCGAAGTAACTGATAACCGCTTGAATGACCTCGTAGTCAGCACGGTCGCCGCGGTCGAATACCTCGAGCTCCCGCTCGAGGATGGCCAGCAGCTTCTCAATGTTGAGATGCTCTTGGGATAAGCGCTCTATGATCATGGCAGAGCTCCATAAACGGATCTCAATATAGTCTATGGTCGAGTGTCAGCATTTGCGACAGATCAATCCGAGACAATGCGATTTTAAGATCGCGCAACTCGTGCGGACCATGCTCGCGATTGCCTAGCCGCAATTTAGACCCATATTCTGAATTGCAGATGCGTGTGAAACGGGAAAGCCGCGGTCTGCGATGGCGGATTGCGTCCCAAAACTGCCACGCCCCTCCCCGTACCGGCCTACAGCATGCCCTCACACGCATCGCTTCACGCCTTGCGGCGATGCCGCGTTGGATCGCGCGGGCGGTTTGTGAAAGCCAAGATGCAACTCGGCCGAGGCCAAGCACTCGTTTAGCGTTGCCACATGAGCAACCTCCTTTGTCGATTTTCTCTATTTGAACAGGGAAGAATAGGCCGCATGCAGCGGCTTCACGGCACTACGCCGGAAAAAGCTCGCCGGGATCGAACCGGCCTCTCTTGCGCGTCAGATCGGCCGCATCGTTGAGCCTGTACTAACGTAAGAGATCGGGGGACGTGCGAGCGTACATGCCTAGGCGTGTACGACGTCAGCTTCCGAGGCTAAGTCGGAAGTTGCCGCTCTTACGGTCATCGAAGGCTTGTGACCCGACTCGGATATCCGACAGAGGGTTCTGGCGGCTGGTGGTGGCCCATCGAACCAGTGCCGCCGCCGACCGGGCAGACAGCGCGCCTCGCTTGAGACAGCTTCGCTGCCGAACTATCGTTGCCCTTGAGAGAACCGAGACCTCGCTGCATCATGCCGCCAACTGCCCTTGCGTCGCGCAATCGTAGGAGCGGGCATCCGGGGAATGCCGGTTGTGATGCATCGGGTGGTGCCTCCCTCGTCTCTGCTCCAAAATGGGGAAGATCCCGATGATTGTTACCGCAACATACGATCCCTCTCTCGTTGCCCTGTCTATCCTGGTCGCTGGCTTCGCGTCTTACACCGCCCTGGATCTCGGCGAACGCGTGGCGCTGCCCCAAGGACCCACGCACCACATACCCACGCAGCGCGTACCCACGCACCCGATCTGGCTGGCGGCGGCCGCACTCACCATGGGAGGCGGCATATGGTCGATGCACTTCGTCGCCATGCTCGCCTTCGAGCTGCCGATGCCGGTGTCTTACGATGTCGGCTTGACTGTCTTTTCGCTCGTGCTGGCGATCCTGGGCACGAGCGGCAGCTTCTACGTCATCAGTAGCCCGGGCGCATGGCGCCCCCGCGTCGTGCTCAGCGGCGTCTTCATGGGGCTCGGCATCCTCGCCATGCACTACACGGGCATGGCCGCCATGCGTGGGCCCGTCCAATTGAGCTACGACCCCCTGTGGTTCGCGCTTTCCGTCATCGTCGCGATCGGCGCGGCGACGGCGGCGCTGTGGCTGGCGTTCGGAACCGGGGGCGCTGGGCAGAAGCTCGCCGCCGCCATCATCATGGGCGTCGCCATATCCGGCATGCACTACACCGGGATGCGGGCGGCCATTTGTAGCGCTCCCGCCACGATCGGGGACACCCACGTGGATGCGACCCTCGATCGGACCCCCTTGGCGGTGGGGATCGCCGGCTTCGTGCTCGTCGATCTGGCGGCCCTGTTCGCCTCCGTGGCCAAGCGCAAGCGCGCCGCGGAGGCCCTGCGTCAGACGCAGGCGGATCTTGCCCACGTCCAACGGGTCACCGCCATGGGAGAGCTGGCGGCCTCGATTACACATGAAGTCATGCAGCCGCTCGGGGCGGGAATGAACAATGCCGGGGCGGCCTTGCGCTGGCTGGATGGCCAGCCGCCAAATCTGGACAAGGCCCGGGAGGCGCTTGGTCGTACCGTCGAAAACGAAAAGCGTGCGGCCGACATCATCGGCCGCATCCGTGCCCTCATCAAGAAGGAGCCTCCGCGCAAAGATGCCTTGGAGGTCAACGACGCGGTCGTTGAGGTCATTGCCCTGACCCGTGGCGAAGCGATGAAAAACAATGTCTCGGTGCAGACGCAACTCGCGGAGGGCTTGCCGCCCATCCAAGGAGATCGAGTCCAACTGCAGCAAGTGCTTCTTAACTTGATCATCAACGCCGTCCAAGCGATGAGCGGTGTCAGCGAAGGGTCGCGCGGGTTGCTGATCGGCACTGGGAAAGATGCATCGGGCGGAGTGCTCGTCGCCGTGCAGGATTCTGGCCCGGGACTGAAACCGGAGAGTTTTGAACACCTGTTCGACTCATTCTACACCACCAAGCCCGGCGGCATGGGCATGGGGCTATCGATCTGCCGTTCGATTGTCGAAGCTCACGGGGGACGCATATGGGCCACCCCAAACGCCGGACCAGGCATCACCGTGCAATTCACTTTGCCGATTCAAGCCACGGCATCCGCGACCGACGGCGTGATCTTCAATACTATTCAGAAATTCTCCCCCGCCACCGGCAATAGATGATGAAGGTCGGGCACTCCGAGAAGTCTGGTTCTGTGCGTCGGCTCAAAGCAGTTGGACGTCGGCCGCCGCCGAGGTCTGCTTCTGGGCCCAGGGCCGACGTGCATCCTTGTCGGCCTTGACCCAGTGGCAGGGGCAAACCGGACGCGCATTTATAGTACGCGCTCTAAGCCGCAGCCCTCTGTCCGTCCCCCAGAGCGGCGTTCAGCGCAGCGACCGCCGCCCGAACCTCCTTCGCGGCCATGCGCGTCGCGGACTGCCCGCCAAATCCCAAAAACTCACCAATCTCCGCCAGTGTGCTGTTGGCGCGGCCGCGCAGCGTCGCAGGGATATCGATGTCGAGCGCCTTCACCTTCGAGAACATCGGGATGCTACCGGTCTTCAACCCGGAGGTCTGCAATGGGTGGTCCTTAGCTGAGCGCTTAGCGTACGTGGGCAGATTGCGAGTTGAATGACAGCGCCCACGTTCATCGCACTCCCGTGCCGTGGAGGAGCTGTTCACGGATCCAAACCTCACATCGGCCTATGACTTGCTAGATCACTCCGATTCGAAAACGGCGTCAGCGTGGGAAAGCAAGAAAGACTTCGAAACGAAATGTCAGGTAGCACGTTGCCATTCTCCCCGTCACTGGCGCCATAGGGCCGGTTTAGAAGGAAGTCTCGATTGCCGAGAGCGCCTCGGGTGTTGGGGTATTTTTCGTCGGCGAGCTACTCCCGCCCGACTTTTGTTTCAGGCTCGTGTACGTGATGAACCGCATTAGGTCAGCGTCAGCCGCGGCGTAAATTGTGCAAGGTAATTTCCGGCGGGCAATTGAGGCGCACGGGAACGACGCTCGAGCCCGCACCAACGGAAGTATAGCCGGTCATATCTCTGTACTGCCAAGGCCCAGCCCCCATCCGCCTTGGCAGCACCGCCTCAAGCTTGATGGGAATGGATCCGGGGAGACAAATCTGACCGCCGTGGGTGTGTCCGCTCAGCATCAGATCAAAGTTGGCATGCGCAGCCTGACGATAGACCTCCGGTGTGTGAGACAACAAGATCGAGAACTCACCGCGGGGTATCGAGAGAGCGGCCTTTTCGATGTTGTCCACTCTGAAGAAATGTGCATCGTCGATTCCCGCCAGATAGATCCGCTGGTCCTTGCGAACGATTGTTTCGCATTCATTGAGCAGCACGCGAATGCCCATAGCTTCGAGCCCGGGGACCATTCGAATCGTATCGTGGTTGCCGAGCACCGCATAGATTGGCTGTTTCAGATGAGTTGCCACTCGCGCGACACCATCCAGTGCGGGCTGGAACGGCCCAACAGTCCGCCCCCGATAATCGCCAGTTAGGACACACACATCGTACTGCATGCTGCCAACCAGCTCGATGAGTCTGTTCATGGCAACTTCATTCATATCCACGTGAAGGTCGCTAACGTGGAGAATGGTGAAGCCCTCAAAGAGCGGCGGTAATGTCTTGAACCTCATTTCGTTTCGTTTGACGAGAATGCGTTCTGCATTCTGTCGTGCACGCCAGTAAAGCCCCGTTGCCTTCAGAACATTTCGAATGATCCACTCGGCCCAAGATGAGTTTTCAAGGTGAAAAAATGTGAGGCCCTGGCCAAATACCTGAGCTTCGTGATCTCTCTCAATCCCCAATCGCTGCCGGGCATGGAGCGGCCCGAGACGGATCTCGAGCTTGCGCAGAATGTCTTCGTCCACCAGCTAGTCCTTTTGAACGGCCTTCGGGTAGATATAGCGTATTCTCATGAGGCCAAGGTCAACCCGACAGTGGTTAATTCCCACGCATCCACTAAATATCGCGTTGGGTCATTTGGCTCGTGCACTGCAGCAAACTGCATCGCTATTCGATCACGTCGGCGCGGCCGAGCAGCGACAGCGACTTCAGGTTATGGATGAGGCACGACCGGGGGCCTTGAATGACCGGCGCAAGACGTCCCGCTGAAGGGCGCCCACAATGGTCAATGAAGATCGAACTACCGTCGGATGCAACTATAAGCTAACCTGAAGAAATGCAATTTCTGCATATTCTGCAATTATTGGTTTTAATGACGTTGGCGAACGGCACACCGATCGTTGCAAAGAAGATTTTTGGCCCACGTTTTTCCTTTCCGGTGGATGCCGGCATCGTATTGTTTGATGGGAGGCCGTTGTTTGGGCCATCGAAAACTATCCGCGGTATTTTGATTTCAGTCATCATCACGACAGCAAGCGCTCCGCTTATCGGTCTGGATCCGACGATCGGTGCAATCGTAGCGGGCGCGGCTATGGCGGGCGATTTGTTCTCCAGCTTCCTGAAGCGCCGCCTAAAGTATCCGCCGAGCAGCCAGTCACTCGGGCTCGATCAGATTCCCGAATCCCTATTTCCGATGCTGGCATGCCGCGACGCTCTTTCATTGACGATCGCAGACATAGCGCTTGGCGTCGGGGTCTTTTTTATTGGCGCGCTAATTCTGTCTCGTTTTCTATTCCGAGCCAACCTGCGCGACGAACCATATTAGCCCGCCGTTAGCCCGAACGAAGCCGGTGCAGGGTGATTTCTGGCGGACAGTTGAGACGAACAGGAACGACGCTCGATCCAGCACCCACAGAGGTGTAGCCAGCCATGTCGTGATACTGCCAAGCTCCTGCCCCCATCCGTCGAGGCAAGTCTGCATCAAGTATGATCGGAATAGATCCTGGCAGACAGATCTGCCCACCGTGCGTATGCCCGCTCAGCAACAAATTAAAATCGGCATGAGCCGCCTGACGATAAATCTCCGGTGTGTGTGACAATAAAATAGAGAACTCGCCATACGGGATCTGCAACGCAGCTTTTTCGATATCGTCGGCCTTGAAGTAGTGGGCGTCATCGATCCCGGCTAGATAGATTTGCTGATCGCCGCGCACAATCGCCTCGCTCTCGTTGAACAGCATACGTATTCCCATGGCTTCCAACCCCGGAACCATTTGGATGGTATCGTGGTCGCCCAGAACCCCATAAACGGGCTCCTTTAGATGAGCTCGCACTCGTGCGACGCCGTTCAAGGTTGCCTCGAACGGTCCAAAGTTCTTCCCCCGATAGTCGCCGGTTAGAACACATAGATCGTAGCGCATGTCGCCGACGAGTTCGATCAAGCGCTGCATGGCAGCTTCATTCATGTCCACATGCATGTCGCTAAGGTGGAGTATGGTGAAGCCGTCGAAAAGCGGTGGCAACGCCTTGAACGTAACATCATTGCGCTTGACGAATATGCTTCCTGTATTTCGGCGTCCGCGCCAGTAGAGACCGGTCAGTTTAAGTGCATTTCGAATGACAGAATGGACTGGATACCAGTTCCTTATGTGAAAAGAGAGGAGCCCCCGGCCGAAGATTTGTGCCTCGTGGTCCGTCTCGATACCCAATCGCTGTCTCGCATGGAGCGGTCCGAGACGCTCCTCCAGTTTGCGCAAGATCACTTCGTCCATGGAACAACTTCCTCCGAAATCGGCTCGACCTTCCATGGAGGTGCGGTTACCGGCGCACACGTTGCATTTACCTTGAGCATGCCTCGGTTGATATAGTCACCGAGTTGCAAAAGTCGGGGCTCTCCATTCCCCGGCAACAGACATCGCCAATTCATAAACCATCAGCTCCGGTCCGCGTTGGTTTACCAGATCCCCTAAGCTTTCTCGTCCGCGAGCATGCAATGGTGGCTGCAGATCGGGGACAAATCCCGACAGGGAGCGTCAGGGTCAGGCCGCATCCCGCTATCTCGGGAAGGCAATGCCTACAAAAACAACGCCACAAAGGCCAAAACGCAAGAAGTCAAAAGTGACCTCGTTGCCGTCCTCCGCGGCATCGATGCTATCGGTGGCCACGCAAAACCTGATTAATAAGTCGCAGTATCCGCCGTCTCGGGCACAGTTCTGCTCGGGCTTCTTGCTGCCAGGCATTTTTGACGAGCAGCATTCGCGTATGCGTGAATCCCCTTTTCAACCGCCTAGCGCACCTCGTCCATGGCAACTATGCTACAACCACCTTTCATATTTAGTCTTCAGCGACGCATTTCTTCCCCACTCTCATTCCTCAGAAAGTACCTCCGAAAGCAAAAATGGCCTCCACTACAAACAAGATCGCGCTCTTCATCGATGGAGCCAATCTCTACGCGACGGCGAAAACTCTGGGCTTCGACATCGATTACAAGCGCCTGCTGAAGGAGTTT
>NZ_JBEPRY010000060.1:0-12144 GCF_040548605.1 Bradyrhizobium sp. JR4.1 | reverse complement strand
TTCGGAAAGGACGATTTAGTGGACAATCTCAGCCGCGATCTTGATCGCGCGCGCGGAAGACGCGATGCACTCGCATCCGAAGCCACGACCCTGACAGCCCAGATCGCCGAAATTGAAGCCCGCCTTTCGGAGGAGAAGACCAGGCGGGAGCGTGATCGCGTTCTGGGCGAAATCGAAGCGATAAAATCCCGAATCAGGCAAGCCGCTGGCGCGTTTGCACCCGTCGTGGATGGTCTCTCCAAGGCGATCGAGTCGGCTGCTGCAGTTGTGCCCGAGGCTCGCGAGCTCAATAGTTTCCTGGTGTCGGTGGCGACCGAAATCGACAGTGTGCTCGATCCCCTGCTGCGCGAACTGGATCAGCGCGCGGATGCGGTGCGAGTCGGCCACGTAGCGCTGGACCTCCCGAGTTCGTCCAATGAAGCTGCCATCGTGCTGCCGAAAGACGGCAACGAACGCCTGCTTCGCTTTCCAGCATGGCTGTCTCGCGACAAGGAGACGGACAAGGAAACAGCGGAGAGCCCGCGCAGCACGGCAGCGTGAACCTGGCGGGCGCCGTCGTCCTTGCGGCGCATCCTTCGAGACGCCCGCCCCAAAATCACCCATTTTGCTGCGCGGCCGGGTCGCATCGTGCGAGGCAGATGCTGGGTCATTGCCTAGGGTTGGTGCTACCGGCCTCAGCGTCGAGTTTACTAGTATGCTCTTGGCAAGCTCTGATTGGTTAGGACCAGCCGCTCACACCGTCCGTTCCCAGGCTCGCGTCCGTGCGGATCATTGTGCGGCGTTCGTTGTGCCGCTGAGGCAGTTGCCGAGGTCTGCGACGTGCTGGCCTCGATCGGGGATGCGTGCTCGGAGTATCACTCAGAGCTCGGGTAGGCCGTCTACTCATAGGTCGAGTGCTGCTAGTCAAGGCGCGCTTGACGTCTGCTATGCCCTTAGTAGCGGCGCAAAATGCCATATGGCCGGAGGTCCGAGTCGGGCCAGGAGCTGCCTCTAAGCATGGCAGACTTGTGTTACGATACCGCCGATAATTCAGGCACTGGAGGGCACTCTTGGCACATTCGAACCTTGAAATTTTCAAATCCATAATTGATCGTGGTTTCTCGCACGGTGATCTGTCGGTCGCAGACGAAGTTGCGCCGAGCGGCTGCTTGAGCATCAGTCTCTGACGAATACCGACCTTCCCGGTCCAGACATTCTGAAATCTCAGATCGAGAATGCTCGCAGAAGCATTAACAACTTGAAGCTCACGCTGAATGCTTCAGTCGAAACTGAGGACACGGTGTGGGCGCGCTGCAAGGCAACGGACTTCGATCCGCGCTCTGGAAAGCCGGTGACCATAGACGTCATGGACATCTGTCGTTTCGCTGGCGGGAAACTCGTGGAGCATTGGGGCGTGCCCGATAGGTTTGCACTTCTGACCAGATCGGAGCGTTGCCGCCTCCGCCCAAATGAACCTGTCGCGAGTGGGGCGGCTGGCGGCCGCAAGCAGGTCCGTTGTGTGTCAAAAGCAGCGGTCCAAGCTCGCGCGCTGCCGGGTCCAGTCTAACCTTGACACCGGACCTATCCACACCAACGACGCCAAGTAGTCAAGCGGCGCCCCGATCCCCAGTAGATTGACAATTTATCTGCGGCATCATGCGGCGCTTTAATGCCCCATCTCACCCGCGGAGCCATGATCACAACGCCCGAGAGGAAAGCTGGCTGATCTTCTACGGTTATGTCCACGTCTGCAGCATCGGCTTGCGCTCCGGCAATCGTGGTGTGGCTTTAAGGGCAAGCGCTATAAACCTTGGTATCGGTCCGTGCCCCCTTACGTTCAATTGAGCCGTCTCTGCGATCGCCTTATCTATAGGGCGTGCGGTAGCACTCCCGCTATCGCTGACCTCCTTGGGCGTTTCCTCCCTAGACTTTGGGCCGCTTGTGGCGACGCAGGCGGCCTTTCTTTTTGGGTGCACCTCATCGGCTTCGGGAGGAATTCAGGTTTACGCCGTCGTCCGTAACCTCAGACGCGCAACCGCTACAGCATCACCAGCAACCAAGCCGCGATCCTCGCGCCCTTGCGCGTCGTCAATCGCAGCTTGAACACGAACGGCTTCGGGGAGGTTAGCTCGTCCCCGCGCCATCCAACCGCGCCAGCCCAGCCTCGATCACGACGATATCTTCCTCGATCTGCTGGACGGTTGTCCAGAAATCAAAACTTGCACGACCCTTTAGGTCCACCGCCTAGCTTCGGGCGCCGTATACTGAGATCATCCAGAGCCCTCCGATTGTTCAAGCGAACGTAACCGTTCACAATCAGTTCGATTGCGTTTGGCATTCCCACCCCCGTCGTCATCGACTGACACCGAACCGCTTACCCAGCGACACCCCTCGAAACGGCATCTCTTCGCAAATTGTCTCCAGCAGCCGTCAAATGAGACCCTATGGTCAGACCGAGCCGACCTAACATCAGGAGAGCAAGGGGGCAGCACAGTTCAATGGAAAGACCGGCTCCCAATATCGCAATGGCGCGTTGTTCATCCCCGTTGAGATCGGCCCATGAGATGCCTTCCATAACGCGCCTCCGTCGCAAGGAACTATCTAAAATCCAACGGCGCGACCGATTTGTCGCAGCATAGCCATGGCCGCGTCGGTGTACCGACCGTGGGTTAGATATTGATCCACCTGCGCTGTACTAATCAGCGCCACAACGACGACCGTGAAGCCCTTAAACATCGGGCCTCTCCTCTTGAAAGAGACCGACTAACCCGGCATGCCCAGGTTCAAACCACTTCAGGAATTCCATGGCCGCAAATCGCGACCCATATGCAATAGCAATATGGTGAGCATGAGTAACACATTCCTTAATTGCGCGGCCTCAGGGGGCCTCTATGTCGCCTCGTCAGCTTGTCAGTCGAGCCTAGCATTACAGTTGTTTTTTTGATTTGAAGTGGGTGCGTTGAGCGGCAGCCCGGTGAGCTCTGTGCCAGCAGCAAAATCGATATCGAGAACACCGTTGTTGGTATCACCCGTGCTGATGACACAAGTCGTCGATTTCATCGATGTGTCGGGTCACAATTACCATCGAATCCATCACCAAAGATTCTTTAATGATATCGACGATGAACCAATAGAAAGACGGAGATGTGAATGATTTAGAAACGATGCTGGGGCGCCAAGACGCGCCCAGCACGCAGGCCGAGGTTGCGGTACGCGAGGCCGCAAAAACTGGAATTGAGGTCGGGCCGCAGTCGACACCGCCGACATGTTCGCCACCCAAGCTGGCTTCAGGGCTGGCTCAGCGCTTGGCCGGAGCCCTGTCTAAAAGTACGCTGTTGCCGCAGAACTTTCGGGGCAACGTGGCTAACTGCCTTGTCCTTTTAGATTTAGCTGCCCGCTTCAAGCACATGGGCATCAGCCCGTTCACGATTCCCAACAGCTCGTAGTAGTTCACGGCCGCCCGGCTTGGTACGGCCAGTTTGTCATCGCGCTTATCAATGGCAGCGGTCTGTTTGCCCAAGCCGTTCAATTCAAGTTTGAGGGTGAGGGAGACGACTACGGATGCACTGCCTGGACGAACGCAAAGGACGGCACCAACCTCGAAGGCCTCAAAATCACTTCGCGCATGGTGAAGGCCGAGGGCTGGGACAAGAACTCAAAATGGCGGAAGATGGAGCAGCGGATGTTTCAGAAGTTTGTCCGACATGACGCAGCTCTCCATTTGAAAAACATGAAGACCGAATCTTTCTGTCGGGGGTTTTGTCAGGAGGGGGTATTTGCCAAATCCTGTCAAATGACTGACACAGGCGGCTCAAAATACTCGGTTCAAACAATCACTTAGGAATCGGGACTGGCACACGGACTCGAACGTTGCCGCTACTATGTCGATAAGTCATTTGCGAGACATCGGTTTTTCGGTTTCGTCCCCTCACCGCATTCCCTCGCTAGGAACACGAGATTCGTACCGAATGACTGACTAAACCCAACAAAATCAATGGCCCCTCACTGTTAGGCCCACACCGCCTGTCCCGATATTTATTTTTACAGACGGTCCAAAACCCGCCTCAGCCACTCCGCGCGCTTCGGCGCCATTCCCTCTAACATCCACGGTCCAGGACTGACGCCAAGGGCCTCCCATTGCCTGCGGACTAGTTCGGCATGGGTCGCCCGTGGCGCTCCTCAAAACCCTCGTGGTCTGCGTCGTATTCGAGGTGGGCTCGCTTCGAGAGACCGACAGCAAAGAAGTGGTGGGCTTTGAGTGCTCCGCCTGTCCCCACTCAGCCACACCACGCGGTTGGGATCTTTCGACCGCCCGCTCATTCGGATAGATCGGGCACGGGCGCCAATCGCTTTGCAGCCAGGTACCAAGCTGGTCGAAGTATCGGTTTTCTGCTGTTGAGGTCTTGCTCATCGTTTTCGTGCTTCTTGAATACCGCCAGCTCGTACTCGCTCGTCGGAGCACAAGGCCACAGCTCGCGTTGAAGCAGCGGTTCCTCAGCGGCGCTTGGCTTGCTCACCCTACCACCATTTCAGCTTCGGGCGCTTACCTCGCAGAAAGTACATCGCTACGATCGGGTCGCTGATGCTCTCATCCAGTTTCGAAAGTACATTCGTCGCGTTTTTCCGCGCTTCTAACTATTCGCTTTGATGGTATTTCATGATCGGTGCCCAAACTCTTGCGCCATCTCTCCAGCCCTAAATGCAGGATGCAAATTAAGAAGTCTTTTCGCTTGTTTCCGTAAGGTGTGCCGAATGCAATTCGGTAACTACAATGGCCGCGATGGGTGACCGCTTTTCCGTACGCACACTTTACACCCAAGCTCGGTAAAACCTTCCGGTAGGTACGCTGGCGCGTTCATGGAAACCACGCAAGTGGTGAAGCCGCGTGGAGAGCTGATGACCTTGCAATGTGCTCGGCGATAATTTTCCAGGAGGCTTCAATGCCTGATGACTCACGCCCCTGCCCCGTGGTTCGGGTCTCATGTCCCGCTGGCGCAATGACGCTCGCGGTATTCCTCTCGCGAGGGTTTGCCCGAAGTGAGAGGAAGCGAAACTGGCCAGGTATCGGCCCGAAGTCCTGACCGATAGCCAGTACGAAGCGGATGAGCCAATCGAGGAGCAGTGAATGTTCCGACATTGGTATAGGCACGACTGGGAGCACCAGCAGTGGACCCGGGAAGCACCAGAGCCTGAGAACTCGCCCTGTCCTACGTGCGAGCTTCTGCAATTCCCCTGGGCATCGGAGGACCTGATGACCGCCAAGTTCAAGCCGGACAATGGCATCGTCGATGCACCCCAGCTCGACCTCTTCCGCTGAATGCACCCTTAAGCCCCGTGCGCTTCCACCCACAACGGGAGGGCGCAAGCCATGAAGCAGTGCTCGAAGTGCGGCCAACCGTATGAAGACGTCCTGCCCTGCTGTTCGAAGTGCGAGGGTTACGAGGCAATCGCCTACGTCCCGGCCGGAAATTACATCTCGGTCACGTACCGCAGAAAGCCGGAGAAGAAGCCACGAGCTACTTGATTACGCTCGAAATGTGCGCCAATCCCTGGTCAGCGGGTTTGATCGTTTTCGACGACGGCCAAGCCAAGCTCAACCGTCGCCTGACAGGCCGGTTGTGGTTCAGGTCGAAGGGCGAGAGCCTACAAAGACTAAATCGAAGTATGCGCGAGCTTGTGGCAGCGCCTCTACAGCGAGATGGATCTTCGACTGCATCATTCTGCCCAGCCCTCCTACCCCACTCCCGCCAGATCTTGGTACCTATCGTTGAGAATATCCCAGCCTCACCAGCCGGGATTTTTGTCATCAGCCAAACCGGCACCGTGGGACTAATCCTTCCTGTCCGAGCCAAGAACAATGCCATACTGAAGCGGCGGTGCCCCTCCACCAGCATATAAGCTTTCGGAAACTCACGCGATCGCGCATGCAGGCCGTTTACGCCGCCATTTCTATTATCAAGGACCACTATTGGGACAGGGAATGTCCGATGTTCCAGCATGTAGCGGGCAGTCCTATATGGCCCCATCTCCTTGCCTTCAACGAGCCATTTGCCCCGCTTTAACGTCTTGACGTGTTCATCCCCGAAATCATCATCGTCGGAAAGAATTTTTCCCAAGGTCTCTGCAGCCCAAGACACCTTGTCAAAGCGGTACAGCCTTGAGGGGAGCCAGAAAAAGGATGAATAGCCCCAGTGCTCATGAAGCCAATACCTCGCGACCTCGGGGGGCACGGTCGGGAACTCTTCTTGTGATGTGATCCACCACTCATCAAATTTGCTGGGATCTACGGCGCCCCTCTTGTCTTTTGGAGGGGCAAGGTGTTCTGGATAATCGTCCATGGCTTTGAAATAAGCTCACCGCTTGACCAGGTTCAAGAGCTGTGCGCGAGATGACAATGCGCTCTCCAGCCATGGTTGGCATGGGGCCGTTCGTTCGCAAAACAGTCCGGCCCCTCAGCTTTGCTCCTTCACTTTCATGGTCTCCGTCAGCTTCTCCTCGACAAAGCGCAGGATTAGGCGGCGAACTTCCGGGTCTTTGATTTTCCGAAATGACTTAATCAAACGAAGCATCTGCAAATCTTCGAGATACTCAGGCATGGGCAATCCTCCCGCCTTAAACATAGGCCTGATTTGCCGAAATCCAATTGTCACATCTTAATCTGTGCTGCACCTTAAGCAGCCTTATGCCCCAATAGTTACCTTTTTGTTTGACGACTTTCGTTGCATGACTCATGCTGCATGTGCGAACGAAAGAAGACGACTGTGAACTACAAATTTGCTGGTATTGAAGCTCCGGACTCATCCGGGCTCCGCTATTCAAATAATACATTGATCCTGAAGCCGAGACCTTTTTCGAAGGCCGCTGAGGCTGCACATGCCCGAGTGCAGGACGAATTAGAGCTTAAGCCGCTCGCTGTCTAATGGCCTTATCAGTTCTCAATATCGACAGTGCCGTTCTCCCGCGCGGCAGCACTCGAGTGACCAGAATCCATTCGCTCCTCCTCGAGCTAAAGACGACGGCGAATTCGACTGCGGCGCCCGGCCGACAGTTGTGGTCAAACCGGTCTCCGCCGTTAGTCTCCGCAAAACGGGAATATTTCGCGGGCAGGCCGGAGACTTTCCGCAATTTCCGCGTCTAGTTCTGCGGACCAGGCGTCTGGAGACAAAGCTGAAAGCGCGAAACGCCGGGATTTCCGGCCCATTGTCGCGTTGCAGGGCAAGCCTGACCAAATTCAGGACTGCGTGGCTGGGGCGGGAGCGATCGAACCTCCCCTGGTGAAATCAAAATCCGCCGTCTTTATCTGAGCGCTTTTCAAGTTGATTGGGGAGCCGGATTGAACCAGCGACCTCAAGACGCTCCCCGAATGTCACCTCACGAACACAAAGGTCAATTGGGTGCGGCTGATGGCTCGGTAGCCGACTCAGCTGTGGACGGCGGCGTTGCGGCCGATGGCGCGGTGGTCGACTGGGCTGCGCCAGCGGGGAACAGCCGACAATGACAGTGAGCAGGCCTTGGCCCCACAGCCGCTGTGCAACCCTCTTGGCGTCGTCCAGCGTCACCGCGTCGATGAGCGCGCTACGCTTCTCGATATAGTCGATCGGCAGCTTGTCGATCTGGTATTGCAGCAGCGCGTGCGCAAGTTTTGACGATGTATCCAGCGCTAGGATCTGCGAGCCCTTCAGGTATGACTTGGCCTCGTCGAACTCCTGCTGAGTCGGGCCTTCCTCGGCCATGCGGCGGACCTGCTTGTCGATCTCCTCCACCGTCTCGCCGGCGCGATCGGCGCGGGTGCCGGTATTGCCGACGAACAGTGCGGAATGATCCATCCAGATCAGCGTCTCACGGATGAAATAGGCGAGCCCACGCTTCTCACGAACTTCGCGGAACAGCCGCGAGGACAGACCGGCGCCGCCGAGGATCTGGTTGACGACATCGGCCGCCATGAAATCCGGCTCGCTGCGGCGGACGCCCGGACCGCCGAAGCTCACGGCCGTCTGCGGCACGTCGAGCGGAACGTAGACGCGCTGCGGCGGCTTTGCCGCAATCACATCGGCGACCTCTGTCAACTGCGCCTTTGCCGCCAGGCTGCCAAAAGACTTGTCGAGCAGTTTGCCAAGCGTCTCTGGATCGACGTCACCGACCACGGCGATCTTGAGCGTGTCCCTGGCAATCACGCGGCGGACATAGTCCTTCAGATCGGGGACGTCGATCTTCGGCACGCTCTCGAACGTTCCTCCGGCCTGCCGGCCATAAGGATGATCGTTGAAGGCGACTTCGAAGAACTTGCGATGAGCGAGCGTTGAAGGATTGGCAGAGTCATGCCGAATGTTCGCGAGCACCGCCGCACGGATCCGTTCGACATCGGGCGCATCGAAACGCGGCGAGGTCAGCGCTATCCGCAGCAGGTCGAAAGCCTCATCCTTGTTGTCCTTGAGCATGCGCAAGGAGCCGCGAAACTGGTCACGGGACGAGGTAAAGCTCAGCTCAATGGCGCGGCGGTCGAGCCGCTCGTGAAAGCTCTTGGAATCGAGATCGCCGGAGCCTTCGCCGAGCAGGCCGGCGACCAGGTGACCGACGCCGGGCTTCTCAGCCGGATCCTGGCTGGCGCCGCCGCCGAAGGCATATTTCATCGCGATCAGCGGGCCGGTGGCCTCCTGCACGAACCAGGCTTCGATGCCGCCGGGCGAGATCAGGCGCTGGATCTTGGTAGCGCAAATCATGGTGCAGAGCCGAGCGTCGCGATCGCGAGCGAGGCCCCACCGAGAACGGCACGCCTAGTGAGAGAATAGGTCACGAGCGCTTCTCCTTGGGTTTGGGCGCAGAATCCTTGATCAAATAGCCGGTCACCGAGCGCTTGTTGTCGAGCCAGTTCTGCGCGGCCTCGCGCACCTGCTCGGCGGTGACGGCGCGGATGCGGTCCGGCCAGCTTCGGATATCGTCGATGCTGAGCCCCGTGGTGAGCGCGGTGCCATAGCAGCGCGCAAGCGTCGCTTGGTCATCCTGGGCGTAGATCGCTTGCGCCATCAACTGGGTCTTGACGCGCTCGAGATCCTCGGCGCGCCGGGGATTTTGCGCCAGCTCGGCGATCACCTTGTCGATCGCGTCCTCGATCTGGGCGAATCCGACACCAGGTTTCGGCGTGGCCGAAATCATGAATTGCGAGGCATCAAGCGAGGTGCGCTGGTAGTTTGCGCTCGTGCTGATGGCGAGCTGCTTGTCGATCACCAACACACGGTAGAGATAGGAGTTGATCCCGCCGCCCATCAACTGCGCGAGCACGTCGAGCGCAGGGCTCTCGCCTGCGGCCGCAGTGCTAGCCGACGGCACGAGATAGGAGCGGCGCCAGGTGGGCTGCTCGACGCTGGGATCGGAGAGCGTCACGGTGCGGGGGGCCGCGGGCGTCGGCTCCTGTGGCCGCACGCGCTTCGCGGGGATCGCGGGCTGTGCAGGAATGTCGCCAAAATTCTTTTCCACCACCGGGCGGATTTCCTTGGGATTGACGTCGCCGGCGATGATCAGGATCGCGTTATTCGGAGCGTAGAAGCGCTTGTAGAACGCGAGCGCGTCCTCACGGTCGAGCTTCTCGATCTCCTGGCGAAAGCCGAGATTGGGGCGGCCGTAGGGGTGGTTGAGATAAAGCGCCGCCCTGATCTGCTCGGTGAGCCGCCTATCGGGATTGTTCGCTACGCGCATGTTGAATTCCTCCAGCACCACGTCGCGCTCGGACAGCACGTTCTCATCTTTGAGAATGAGGCCGGTCATCCGGTCGGCCTCCAATTCCATCATCTTACCAAGCTGCTCGCGCGGCACGCGCTGGAAATAGCCCGTGTAGTCGGGGGAGGTGAAGGCATTCTCCTCGCCGCCGACGCGCAGAACGGTCTGGGAGAACTCGCCTGGCGGATGCTTGGCCGTCCCCTTGAACATCAGGTGCTCGAGGAAATGCGCCAATCCCGATTTGCCGGGGGTCTCGTCGGCGGAGCCGACCCTGTACCACATCATCTGGTTCACAACCGGCGTGCGATGATCGGGGATCACCACCACCTGCAGGCCGTTGTGCAGCGTGAAGCTCGCAGGTGGCTCCGAGGCGATTGTGATCTGTGCAAGCATTAGAGATCCACATTCTGCAGCGGTCGATCCCGACAAGCAGGGGAGCCGCACGGCGTAGCAAGCAGGAGAGCAAAAGCCGGGCCAATCGCCTGATGCTTCCGTGCGCGGATCGCTGCGCGGACAGCGGGACGCGAAACGAAGCGTGGTGCGTGCTTTCCCTTATGAAAGCCAACCCGCACTTGCTTGCTATGCGCCAAGACGTTGCAAACACAACGTTGCGCACAAAAACGCACGACAACTCGCCGCCTCGCGCTTGCCTAAATCCTGCAACGCCACATACTGGAGGCTTGATCTCGCGCCAGAGGCAATGCTCCGCTGTTTCGCGGCCGCTCCGGTGCCCGCCAGGAAACATCCAAAGCTTGTCGCGGCGCAGCCGCACCAGGAGTACCCGGCCGTTTCGATGCCTGCCACCAGCACGGGCAAGCGATCATCGGGCGATGTTGGAGCAATTGACTGGGGCCCGTCGGTGTCAGCTCGATCGGATAACGCGGCGAGAAAGACGTCTGCGTCCGCGAGACCCCGAGAATCTGTCGAGACGATAACTGCGCGGCTGGGCCGCCTTGACGCGTGAAACAGCAAGCACTTTCTCAACATCCGCGATGCGGATGACGTCCCCCGATGCCGCGAGGACACACTGAAGCTGCGCACCGCAATGGGGAAGACGAGTTCTTTCATACGTTATAATTCGCGAGATCTGCGAGAAATTGCATACCTACTAGAGTGATGGGTACCACAGTTCACTGTTCTATCCGCTTCTTTTTCCTGTGCGGCGGATCAATCCGGAGCGCATGGCGAAGGCAATCGCCTGCCGTAGAATCTCCAGTCGCGGCGGAGCGGAGCTGCCGCTCGACCCTTGCGTCAATATCGACGTCCTAGAGGGCCGCACGCCAATCAGATCTGGCTGCGCGCTGCGGCGCCGGTTGGCGTGAAGGTTGCCCGCTTCAGCCTGAGACTTACTACCTTCGATCAGAACCGGCCTATAGTGGTGCGCCCCCACGACCTTCTGCGAAATAGATAAACGTCGTTCTCGTAATAGCCCCCGGAGTGTAATTATACCTCTGCGTTCACAACGAACCACTACTCTCTGCAGATGCGATCCCATCTCATGGAGTAGCCGTAGCGCCGTATGTTATACCTCGCCATCGACACAAGTGACGGCAGCAGCACTCCAGTACTTCAAATAAGCTTGAGGCGCCGCGCCTTGATAGCACACTGGATTCGGGTGGTCACTTCTAGCTTTCGCATCGCGTTCTTGAGATGAAAATTGACGGTGTTCTCGCTGACTCTCAATATCATCCCTATTTCCCAGGATGATTTGCCCTCCTCTACCCACAGCAAGCACTGTTTTTCTCGTGCGGACAGCACAACGTCTGGCACGTCGACCATGTGTTTCTCCTGGGGGCGAGACGACTGGAACGAGTTTAGCAAATGCCGTACCACGCGATGGCGACCGCAAACTCTCCTGCCAAGACAAGCCTTGAGGAGCACCGATCAGCCTGGGAAGCTGTCGATTCAACTGCAGCACCATCGGCTATCGAAGCGATTGCAACATACGTCGTAAACGCGACAGCGGTGGTTGCAACAACGGCACACTTGAGATCCGGGATTTAGCCTAGGCATGGGATCGGGTGGTCACTTCTAGCTTTCGCATCGCGTTCTTGAGATGAATATTGACGGTGTTCTCGCTGACTCTCAATATAACCCCTATTTCCCAGGATGACTTGCCCTCCTCTACCCACCGCAAGCACTGTTTTTCTCGTGCGGACAGCACAACGTCTGGCACATCGACCATGTGTTTCTCCGGGAGCCGAGACGACTGGAACGAGATTAGCAAATGCCGTACCACGCGATGGCGACCGCAAACTCTCCTGCCAAGACAAGCCTCGAGGAGCGCCGATGAGCCTAGGAAGCCGCCGATCCAACTGCAGCACCATCGGCTATCGAAGCGATTGCGACATACGTCGTAAAGTATTCCTCCGGGGTGGGCCGCCTTGTTGAGTTGCAGGTATCCGACGAGGATCTAGCTTTAAGGCTAGCCTTAAGGTCGGTAGATGCGGG
>NZ_JBEPRY010000059.1:0-12418 GCF_040548605.1 Bradyrhizobium sp. JR4.1 | reverse complement strand
GCTTTCCACGGCATCTACACCTCCCGCAGAACAAAAGCGGAAAGTGTAACCCATGTGTCCGGTACGAACTGTCACCTATGTCTCGGGTCGCTCAGATATGTTCCGAAGAGGCGTTGACAACAACGACCGTCGCAGCGGCCTGGCCCGTCAGCCTGCCGTCGGACCCGCTTGCCGGCCTCGTGCCAGCGTGTCGGACGGCGCTTCGTGGAAGATCGCGCGGTAAGCTGCGGAAAACTCGCCCAAATGGTGAAAGCCCTGGGCGCGCGCGCATGTGGCGACGGTGGCGCCGCCGCCCTTGAGAAGGCGAGACCGCGTCGCCCACAATTTTTTCAGGCGAATGTACTGGTGCAGGCTCATGCCACACACCTTGCTGACGGCGCCGCCGAGCGTCCGGATCGAGACGCCAAACTCGCCGGCGAGATCGGCGGTATAGATCGGAGCAGTCTGATGTGCAGCGACGTAATCGTCGATCCGCTGCACGAGTTTGATCGACCGCTCGCCCTGGACGGAGGCACTCCGGTCTGAGAGTGGATCGATGCGAAACAGATCGTCGAGCGCGAGCAGCAAGCCTTCCTGGAGATGGGCGGCGACCTCGGTCGTTTCGAACAAGGCCGGCTGCACCGACGCGGTTCGCAGAATGTCGAGAAGGAGCTGCCGTGCGTGGAGCAAAGCGGGGCGGTTCGCGCCGTGGGCCCGCAAATCGTCCGCCTGATCGAACCAGCCCCGGTCACTCAGGCCGGGTGAGAAGATGATCATCGCATGATGATTGGTCCGACGCTCGACGAAATGGCATTCATCGCTGCCGCGGAGCGCGATGAAGAAACGCGCGTCGAGATCCATGCCCTTGGAATTGACCTGAAGGTCGTCCGTCATGGGCAGGATCACCATCCCGCCGGGCATCCGATAGGTGGCGTCGAGGATGCGTGCGAACGAGCGCATCATGACGATGCGGCAGCCGGGCAGGGAGACGACAGCGCGAGCCGCCGCGAAATTCCGGACGTCGAGCGGAATGCTTCTCGCATCCTCCATCGACTCGATCGGCCGAAACGCATCGACGTCGGCAAAGCCGATCAATCGAAGCGCGGATGATGGGGCGAGGGCGTCGAACAACATGCGTGTGGCCGGCTGCCGCATATGACAATCAAATGAACGTCAGAACATCGCCATCAATGGCGAAACATCGCGTTTCAGTAAACCGGATTCCGGGCCGTAGTATTGCGGACATCATGGCATGCAGCCCGGCGGATCGATGTCGTCGTCAACGGTCTCGCGTCATCGGCTGGCCGGAGGCGAGGTCGATGAAATGCAGCCGCGTGCAGGCGGGACAGGCAAAGGAGGCGAAGCTCTGTGCCTCCTGTCTCTGTTGCTTCTCAAGATGTGTCTGCACATTCATGCCCGTCTGGGGACATCGAAAAACGATCAAATCGACCATCGTCGGAGAATGACGGCGTGGCGGATTTCGTCTTTGATCTAGATCAGTTTTGGAATGACTCCAGACCAACATCCTTGATCTCGCAAAAGCGAAGGGGCCCCGGAGGGCCCCTTTAGAATCACCAGCGGCGATAACGTGGTCCGTAGTAGCGCGGGCCACCATAATAGCGCGGCGCATATCGGGGACCGTAATAGGGGGCCGGGGCGCCGTAGTATCCATAGTAGTTCGGGCGCCAGAAACAACGTCCCCAGGCGTCACAGACCATGCGGACCTGCTCGACGTCCGAGACCTGCGGCGTCGCAGGAGCTGGCGCGATGGGCATGGCAGACGCCGCCGGCGATGCGGCCAACGCACCCAACAGGGACGCGGCGACGAGGCCAATTCTAAGCTTCATGATGTCTTTCTCCGCTTACGCAATACAGGGATATCGAAGTTTGTTCTGATCAAATTGTGGCGGGAGCGAAATGTAATGCTGATGAACAGGTCTTCAGCCAGCCCGCCGCAGGCCTGACCTTTAGCTCCGCCAGACTATCCCAGGTTCGTGCTCTTGACCAATGCTGCGCTTGCGTTGCGCTCCGCGGGAAATCGCCGCCATCCTTGATCCCGCGCAATCCAACTGTGCAGCTTCGCCCCTAAGCTTGGCGTCGTGGCCAGCCTTTCGAGCATTTCGAAGAGCCGGCTCGCGAGGTCGCTTTGGAGCTGTGCAATGGACAAAATGAGAATCGACAAGGGTGACTGGCTGGTCGTGTGCGACGGGCGCAAGGCGCTCATTCTGGAAAACCTCGGCGACGAGATGTTTCCGAACCTCCACACCAGGGAGGTGCACGAACAGCCCAATCCCTCGACCGGTGCGCAAGGGACCGACGCGCCGGGCAGGCTCCATGGCGCGGCCGGCAGCACGCGCAGCTCGGTAGAGCAGACTGATTGGCACGACGAGGCCGAGCGCGCCTTCCTGCGCGGCCTGGCCGGACGGCTCGATGCCGCCGTTAGCTCAGGCGAGACCTCGGCCTTGACCCTGGTGGCCTCGCCGCGTGCGCTTGGGATGATCCGCGCCGATTATTCGGACGTGGTGCGCAAGGCTCTCCAGGGCGAGGTCGGCAAGGACCTCGTCAAACTGCCGGTCTACGAGATCGAGAAGCAATTGCTGCTGTCGGGCGCCGCCAAATAGCGGCCCCCGCAGAGGACGCGCCTGCGCTCCTCAGAAGCAGGGGTGCCGGCGGCGGTCCTGGCCGACATAGGCGGCTGCGCTCTGGTAGCAATGGTTGGTCGACGGGCCGTCGTACAAGGCGAACGTCCCTGGCGTGATGCCGGGCCCGTAATTGTGCAGATAGCTGATCGGGTAGGGCAATGGGTTCGCGTAGTGGCGGTGGTACCGGTGATGTCCCCGCGCCTCTGCGAGGCCGGGGGCAAGGATTGCGGCCGACAGGGCTGCAATCGCGGCTACAAGCTTCAACTTGCTCATCTCGAATCTCCGGAACCCGCACGAATAGGTCAGCCGTTTATAGCCAGTTCGGGCGGCCGGAGCACCCGTCTGCCGCCCGAAAACCGGGGCCAATCCCGCAGATTCCCGGGTGGGTGTGACAGAATTGCCGGTTCTATGGTCCAGACCTGCCCATTTTTGGCCTTTTCGAGATGCTTAACGAATTCCCCACACAAGTGTGACCAAAGAGAATTAGCTCAAGACTCCTGTTGCCGGCTTTTTGGGGTCCATAGGCCGGTCCATTCCTGAAGGCTTTCGCCGTCACCTCGCCATGCGCATCACGCTTCTGAGCCTGCTGTTGCTCTCGGTCGTCGCCGCCACGCCGGCGCGCGCCGAACTGCACATCACCCGCGACCACGGCGGCTATGTCGAGGAGTACAAGGCCAAGTACAAGCGCGTCCGCGAGAAGGGCGAGCGCGTCATCATCGACGGCATCTGCAACTCGGCCTGCACCCTGGTGCTCGGCATCGTGCCGATGAACAAAATCTGCGTGACGCCGCGCGCCAGCCTCGGCTTCCACCAAGCCTACTACGACAAGGCCTTCACCTTCGGCATCAAGGTCACCAGCGCGGAGGGGACGTCCGACCTGATGGCCTACTACCCCGACACGGTGAAGGACTGGATCCGCCGCAATGGCGGGCTCACCACCGACATGAAAAAGATCAAGAACGGCGTCGAGCTCTGGAAGATCATCGATCCCTGTCCGGACGAATGGTGAGCGGCTGAGCAGCCGCTTCCGTCGCAGCGCAGCATCGTCTGAACGGAATTGGCCGAAATTCGCATTGCCGCATTGGCCCCCCGTGGGGCAATGAGGGCGGCAATGAACCAAAATCAAGAAGCCCTGACCGCCCGTGCCGCGCCGATCCTGTTCGTCCTGCTTTGGAGCACGGGCTTCATCGGCACCAAATACGTCGTCAACAATGCCGATCCCTTGACCTACCTCGCCATCCGCATGGCGTTCGTGGTCGGTCTGATGGCAATCATCGTCGCCGTTGCGCGACCGAAATGGCCGGACCGTATCGGCATCGCGCACAGCGCGGTCGCGGGCATTCTCGTCCATGGCTTCTATCTCGGCGGCACCGCAATCGCGATCGCGCACTCGATTCCGGCCGGGCTCTCCGCGCTCATTCCGGGCCTTCAGCCGATCCTGACCTCGACCATCGCCAACCGCTGGCTCGGGGAGAAGGTGACGCCGGTGCAATGGGCGGGGCTCGTGCTTGGCCTCGGCGGCGTGGTGCTGATCCTGCACGGCCGTCCCATGACCGGCGAAGCCGGGCTCGGCTGGCTCGCCTCCGTGGTCTCGCTGATCAGCATCACCCTCGGCACGCTCTATCAGCGCCGCTACTGCAACCACATCGATTGGCGCGCCGGCAATCTCGTGCAGTACGTGTCCGTCTCGATCTTCTTCGCGATCGGCGCCTTCCTGTTCGAGGACCGCGTGGTGCACTGGACGCGCGAGTTCATGCTCGCCCTGGCCTGGCTCGCCGTGGCGCTTTCGATCGGATCGATCGGGCTGCTGTACTGGCTGATCCGCCACGCCGCCGCCACGTCTGTTGCAAGCCTGTTCTATTTGGTGCCCGCCGCGACGGCACTGATGGCTTATCTGCTGTTCGGAGAAAAGCTCGATGCGCTGGCGATCGCGGGCATGGTGATGTGCGCGGCCGCGGTGTTCGTGGTCAATCGACGCTTCTAGGACCGGCGGGCCGGGCCGCCGGAATACATCCCTGACGTGCGGCGTGCGTCGTGCTAGGCTTGGGGCATTTCAGCCTCCCTTTCACACGGTGATTTCCATGAAGAAAGCGCGTCGTGCACTGCTCGGCAGATCCCTGAAGCCAGTCCGGATTGCCTGCCTCAACTACGCGGAGCCGATGATCAGCGGCCGCAAGATGGCCAGGCTCACAGCGGCGCTCCAGAAATGCTACGACAAGCACTTCCTGCCGGTGTGGGGCTATCCGGTCGACCTCTATGTCACCGAAAAGCCGAAGCCGGGCGACTGGCAGCTGGTCTATTTTGACAAGGCGTCCCACAAGAACATGCTCGGCCGCCATGAGCTGACGCATCGCCGCCAGCCGATCTCAAAGATCTTCGTCAAGGCGCTGGGCGACGAGCCGGTCAGCGTGGCAGCCTCGCACGAGCTGTTCGAGATGGTGCTCGATCCCATGGCCAATCTGTGGGCCGACAAAAACCCGAACACCCAATATGCCTATGAGGTCTGTGACGCCGTGGAAGAGGACACCTTCTTCGTGGCCGGCTTTGAGATGTCGAACTTCGTCTATCCCTCCTGGTTCGAACCGTTCAAGCACCGCCCGGGCACCAAGTTCGACCACAAGGGAACGTTGAAAGAGCCGTTCTCGATGACCAAGGGCGGCTACGTCATCAAGAAGGTCAACGGCAGGAAGGTGATCAAGGCGTTCGGCTCGCCCGAGAAGCGGCGGCGCTTCAACGCCGAGGACCGGCGAGGTCATCGCAGCGAATTCCGAGATCCGCAAGGCGTCCATCACCCGGGCCGGCGTGCAGCCAAGCGGCGAGGGTAGGGTATCGCTGGAGCCGTCTCCGGGCGCGTCCACACCCGGAGACCTCGGCCTTTGCGATCAGCGCTTGGCCTTCTTGGCCTTCTTTTTCGACTTGGCAGCTTTCTTGGTGGCCTTCTTTGCCGTTTTCTTTGCTGCTTTCTTGGCCGCCTTCTTCGACGACTTCTTTGCAGCTTTCTTCGAAGTCTTCTTGGCGGCCTTCTTCGAAGTTTTCTTCGCAGCCTTCTTGGCTTTCTTCTTGGAAGCCTTCTTCGGCGCTACTTTCTTTGCAGCCTTCTTGGCGGCTTTCCTGACCTTCTTCACCGCAGTGACAGCGGCGTCCTTGGTCGCTTCCACGGCGGTGGTGATCGTATCCATCGCCTGTTCAGTCATTGGCTTGTCGTCGTCCATATCGTCCCCCACGGTTTGCATGGAGCGATGACGATAGCGCGTTTCATAATTGTGTCAAAGCAACGCTCAACCTTTGCGGATCTTTGCGTAGACGGCGAGCGCGCGCTCACGTCCCTTGGCATGATCGACGATCGGCTGCGGATAGCTCTTGCCGAGCGTGACGCCGACGCTCGCAAGCTCGATCGGCGTCGCCTGCCAGGGCTGGTGGATCAGCTTGGTCGGGACGTCGATCAGGAGGTGCTTGACCAGGAACGAGGCGACCACCTCGCACCCGGTTGTGCATCACGCCAGTGTGCCAGAGTTCGCGCAGGCCGACGTCGACGATGGGATAGCCGGTGCGGCCACGCTGCCAGGCTGCGAGCGCCTTGGCGTCGGGCTTCCATGGGAAGCCATCGAAGTTTGCTTGCAGGTTTTCGGTGGCAAGGTTGGGATGGTCGTGCAGCAGGTGCCGGCAGAACTCACGCCAGCCAAGCTCGCTCAGGAACTTGTCGACGCCGGGACCGATCGCGGAGTTTTCCGCCGTGGCGAACCGCGCGGCGTGCCACACTTGGCGCGGGCTGAGCTCGCCGAACCTCAAATGCGGTAACAGATGTGAGGTCCCCTCCCGGTCCGAGCGCGCGCAGCGACTGCGCCAGCCACCAGCGCGCCGCGGCGCCCGGCGCTCGCCCGGCCGCCTCATCGAGCACATAGAGGCAGATCACCGGCGCGCCGGTCGTCGCAGCGGCCTTGGCGGCAGCGTGGAGGGCGGGGTGATCGGACAGGCGGAGGTCATCGCGAAACCAGAGGATGATGGGCAGAGCGCTTGGCGTAGTCCTTAGCGTAGTTCTGGGCGTGGTCAGGGGTATCTTCGTTAACGATTTGGAAAGCATGTCGCGGTGGGAACCGCGTTAATGCGACCGTAAGCCGATTGCACGAATATGCAGGAATTACAGGAGTCATTCCATTCATGTACGGACGAGCAACGGCGAAGTTTCTGCCGCAATTCAAACTTGGCACCAAGGCGCTCCTGTGCGCGGTGCTGCTGATCGCCATGAATACGGCGCTCGTGGTCGGCGCCGGCTATTGGTCGCTCAGCTCCGCTTTCAATGATCGTGCGCTGCGCGATATCGAGGTGAGTTTGCGCACGCTGGCGCTGGCCTTTGCCGAAATCGTTCCCGACGCCAAGATCACGATGAAGGATGGCGCGGTCGCGCGCGCCGAGATTCCCAAGATGCCGGACTTTAGGGATCACGCCATCGTCGATCGCGCGGTGTCCTATGTCGGCGGCAACGCGACACTGTTCGTGTTCGACGAGGCGAGCGGGCAGTTCGTGCGGCGCTCGACCAACGTGAAGAAGGAAAATGGCGACCGCGCCGTCGGGACCCAGCTTGCCGCCGATCACCCGGCGCAGGCGCTGCTGCGTCGTGGCGAGGCCTACAAGGGCCCGGCCACCCTGTTCGGCAAGACCTTCATGACCGCCTATTTGCCGATCGCCGACGCCAGCGGCAAGGTCGCCGGCATCCTCTATGTCGGCATCCCGATGGCCCAATTCGAGAGCATGCTGGCCCAGACGATCGAAAGCATGGCGGCCGCCGCCGGGCTCGCCGCGCTGCTGGTGCTGGTCCTGACCTTGCTGGTCGTCCGCCGTGTCACCAAGCCGCTCACCTCGGTGACGCGCTCGCTGACCGCGCTCGCCGAAGGGAAAAGCGACGTCGAGATCGATTGCGAGGATCGCGCCGACGAGATCGGCGAGATCGCCCGCACGGTCGCGGTGTTCAGGAGCAATTCGCAGGAGCGGGCGCGGATGCGCAGCGAGCAGGCGGCGGCTTCGGCTGCAGCCGCCGATCAGCGCAAATCCGACCTGCGCAATTTCGTCGAGGAGTTCCGTGGCGGTGTCGGCGGCATTCTCGACAAGGTGCTGACATCGTCAGGCGAATTCGAGCGCGCGGCGCGGCAGCTCACCGACACCGCGCGCTCCACCGCCGATCTGTCCGCGCGGTCGGCCGGAGCTTCCGAAAACGCCTCCGAGCACGTGCGTTCGGCGGCGTCGGCCTCGGACGAGCTGTCTCAATCGATTTCCGAAATCACCCGGCGGGTGCAGGAATCGAACGTCATTTCCGCCGAGGCCGTGCGGCAGGCAGAGGCGACCGATCAGCGAATCGCGCAGCTCTCCGAGGCTGGCGCGCGCATCGGCGATGTCGTCAAGCTGATCACCTCGATTGCCGAGCAGACCAACCTGCTGGCGCTGAACGCGACCATCGAGGCCGCGCGCGCGGGCGATGCCGGCCGCGGGTTTGCGGTGGTGGCCCAGGAGGTCAAGACGCTCGCCGGCCAGACCGCCAAGGCGACCGACGAGATCTCGAACCAGATCGCCAGCATGCAGCTTGCGACCGAGGAATCGGTTGTCGCCATCAAGGCGATCAGCCAGACCATCGAGCGCATCAGCGGCATCGCGGGCTCGATCTCAGCGGCGGTCGAGCAGCAGAAGAGCGCGACCCAAAACATCGTCGCCAGCGTTCGCGCGGCGGTATCGGGCACGGCCGATGTCGCCGTCAACGTCCGTCAGGCCGCCGAGGGTGCGAACGAGACGGGTGAGACGTCCAGCCGGATGTTTGCCTCCGCCCAGGCGTTGTCGGGCGAGAGCCTGCATCTGAAGGCCGAGGTCGAGGGCTTCCTCGAACGCGTACGCGCGGCGTAAGAGCTAACATCGTCATCCCGGGCGGCGCTGACGCATCGCCCGGAATGACAGTTCCGTTATTTCGGCTGCGGCACGATCCGGATGTAGGGCTTCGGCTCCTTCCAGCCCTGCGGGTAGATCGTCTTGGCCTCGTCATTGGAGACCGAGCCCGCGATGATGACGTCGTCACCCTGCGACCAGTCGGCCGGGGTCGCGACGCGGTGCTTGGCGGTGAGCTGGAGCGAGTCGATGACGCGGAGGATCTCCTGGAAGTTCCGGCCCGTCGTCATCGGATAGACCAGCACCAGCTTGATCTTCTTGTCCGGCCCGATGATGAAGACGTTGCGGACGGTCTGGTTGTCTGCGGCGGTGCGGGTGAGGGGATCGCCCGAGATCGCGGCCGGGAGCATGCCGTACAGCTTGGAGACGTTGTAATCGGTGTCGCCGATCATCGGATAGTTCGGGGCCGCGCCTTGCGTCTCCTTGATGTCCTCCGACCATTTGGCGTGGCGGTCGACCGGATCAACAGAGAGGCCCATCAGCTTGACGCCGCGCTTGTCGAATTCCGGCTTCAGCTTGGCGAGCGCGCCGAGCTCGGTCGTGCAAACCGGCGTGAAGTCCTTGGGGTGCGAGAACAGCAGCGCCCAGCTATTGCCGATCCAGTCGTGGAACTTGATCTTCCCTTCGGTGGTCTCGGCTTCGAAGTCGGGGGCGGTGGCGCCGATCGGAAGTGTCATGGTTCTACCTCATGTTATTGAATTTACTTGCGAATTCATCTTGGACCGTGGTGACCATTATAGGGGCTCCACGATCCCAAGTGAACGCTAACTGAACTGCTTCAAGTAAAATGTGAATTCCTTCCTTGAAGGCCTGATTTCCTAGCACCTTTTTGTTACAGCCGCGCCTGCGGCGAAACATCTCCACCGGGGCTATACGGGCGCGATTGCCCCGAGAAAGCCTTTTATGACTTCCATCACGCTCGCCCGTCGCTTCCCAGAACCGAAATGGTCCTGACAGCGACCAATTGGCAACCATCTCAAAAAGTCGCGACCCCCGTACCGAATCATTAACCACCCCTTTACGCCGGCATGAAAATGCTGGCCGATCAGAAGAAATCTGGAAGTGAACTATGTCTGCCGCTGCGCATAAGTCTGTTGAGTCGCCGTCCCTCGAACCGTCCTGCCTCGAACCGTCCTGCCGCGATACCTCGGCCCATGCACTGACCATCGTGCGCGACGGCGTGATCACGGGCGAAGGCCCGACCACCAAGGGAAGGGTCCATTTCTCCCGCTCGCTCGATGCCGATGACACCGCCTGGTGCGCCCGCATCCTGACCGCCACGGCCGTCAACGACCAGCCGATCAGCCGCACTGAGGCCGAAGTGCTGTTCGAGATCAACGAAGCCGCGACCGAGCGCACCGATGGCGGCCGGTTCGACGACCTGCTCGCCAAGGCGGTGGCCCACTATGCCGCCAGCGCCTCCGGCCTGAAGGTTCCGCCGCGCAGCGTCGCGCTGTCGGCCGAGTCCGATATCGAGGGCTGGGCGCCGTCCTATGCCTCTAAGGTCAACAGCGAAATGCTGGAGTGGATCGCCGGCCAGATGCGCGGCAAGCGCCACAACAACCGTCGCCTGATGGCGATGGTGGCGACCTTCCTGGGCGCCACCGCGCTGCCTCTGGCGGGCCAGCTGCCGAACGTGTTCGACATCGGCATGTAAGATTCTGCGCCTCTCACGAGGATGCATTTGAACGGCGGGGTTATTTCCCCGCCGTTTTTTGTTTGCCGGCGTCCGGCTCCAGCCCGAGCGTGCGACCCGGGAAGCCGGCGGCGTCGAAATAGCGCTGGCTGCCGACGCGCTGGAAGTTCAGCATGGTCTGCAGGCCGTTCTCGGACTTCTTCGACTTCTCGACCCCCTTGTACGCCTTCGGCACGATGCCGTTGGGCAGGGCCTCCGACATCACGCGGCCGACGAGGCCGCCGTTCTGCGAACTGCGCAGGCCGAGGAGCTGGGCGGCCGTCATGCCGACGTCGGCATTGCTCACCGGGATCTCGCTGACATAGCCGGCTTTGAAGTCCGGGCCGATGGCGGCCATGAAGTTCATGGTGTCGCCGCGGCTGAAGCTGCCATGCATGCCCTGGCCCTGGCGCAGCACGGTGTCGGCGACCTGCACCGAGCAGTTGGTCGGCGCCTCGCCGCAATCGCTGGCATAGGAGCGGAAGTTGACGACGATCGCCGGCGTCGGCGTCGCCGCCTTGCCGCGCAGGTTGATGCTCGACAGCGGCAGGGTGCCGGGGAAGCGGCCGAGCGAGTCGTCGACAAACAGGCCGGAGACGTAATCCTGCTCAAGCAGCGTCTTGATGGTCCTGGCCGCCAGCTTCTTGTCCTTGTTCGGCAAATAGATCAGGTCGGAGCCGCCATTGGTGGCGACGACGAGATCGGGCTTTTCCGGATCCTTGCCGAGCACGCCGTTGCCGGCCTTGGGATGCTTGTTGCCCTCGACTTTGGCGTTCTTGTCGTTGGGATCGAACAGCGGCAGTTCGAGCGCCTTGGCGAGGTCGAGCGCCAGAAAGCCCATCGGCAAAAAGTCCTTCGGCGTGTCGTCATAGCTGAGCTTGGCCGAGGGGCTGGTCTTGCTTTCCTTGGAGATGGTCGAGAAGCCATGGTCGGCCTGGACCATGATGTTGGTGTTTGCTGCAAGGCCGAGCTCGTCCAGCGCCTTGCGGAGCTGGGCGAGGTTGTTGTCGGCATTCTTGATGCCGGCCATCGAGGTCGGCCCGTTGATGCCGGGCATGATCTGGTTGAGGCTGTCGCCGGTGTTGTGCTGACTGCCATCGGGGTCGCGCGACCAGAACACCAGCACGAACGGCTTGTTGCGCGCCTTGAACACCGGCAGCACGACCTTGGCCGCGACGTCCGCGAAGTAGGCCTGCTGCGCGACGTTGGCGACGGTAGTGCCGGGCGTCTTGGCATCGCCCGCCTTGGAGTTGTCGCCGCGCGGCGGCGTGGCGAGGGGCAGGCCGGCCTTGGTCAGCGCGTCCTTGACCTCGTCCGACAGCGCCACGCCATTTTTGCCGCCGGTGGCATCGTCGAACACGACCGAATGCAGGCCGGCCTTTTCGGGCTTGTCGGTGTGGTCGAACTGATAGGTCGGACCATGCTTGCCGAGCGCGGCGGTGCTGTAGCCCTTGTCGCGGGCCAGCTTCAGGATCGTGTCTTCATTGAGATAGTCGCCCTTGAAATGCTCGTCGATGTCGCCGAGCACGGCGTCATTCTCGATGAAGGGGACGACGGTGTCGCCGGCGGGCACCGAGGTGTAGTTGGTCCAGATCGTGTTGGAGAACACGCCGGTATCGCCGAGATAATGGCCGGTCGACATCGCCGAGCCGTTGGCCATGGTGAAGGTCGGGAACAGCGAGTGCGAATTCTTGAAATTGACGCCCTTGTCGCGGATTTCGGCCATTGCGGGAGCGGTCTCGGGTGTGACCTTCAACGCCCGCAGACCGTCGGGAATGAACAGGATCAGGTTGCGGGGCGTGTTGTTCTGGGCGGAGGCAGGTCCGGTCGACAGTCCGGCGGACAACACCGTCAGCCCGGCTGACAGCAACACCAGTGAACGGCACATCAAAATTTCTCCCTGCGAGGCGGCTAGGCCGCGAACCGCGGCCCCCGGCTTCGTTTAGTTTCGCTGCATGACGGTTTTGTTACAAGAGCGGAGCGGCATGCAAAGAAGGGGAGGGGCCCCGCTCTGCGCGGCGTCCGGGGCACGAGATCGCGGTGTCGGCAGGCAACTGCTTCAGCACCGTCATTGCGAGCGCAGCGAAGCAATCCAGAATTGATCTTCCCCCAAAAAAGTGGACATGGATCAAGCCGATTTTAGCTCCATCTCGACCGGGCTGATATAGCCGATGGCCGAGTGTCTTCGGGTCTG
>NZ_JBEPRY010000058.1:0-12575 GCF_040548605.1 Bradyrhizobium sp. JR4.1 | reverse complement strand
CCGATTTTGGACCGCAGGCTTTGGCCAACCTGGTGAATGGTTTCAGCAAGTGGCCGGACGAGCCGGAATGTCGCACGGCCACAGTCGCAATCGCGGGTATAATGCGTCGCGGCCAGCTCTCCCATTTTGATCCACAGGCCTTGGCCAACCTGGTGAATGGTTTCGGCAAGTTGCCGGCGGAGCCGGATTGTAGCAATGGCACAGGTGCAATCGCCGGTGAGGTGCTTTCCCGCAAGCTCTCCGATTTCGAACCGCACCACCTGGTGAACCTGGTAAACGGTTTCAGCAAGTGGTCGGACGAGCCGGATTGCCGCGACGCTGCGGTCGCGATCGCCGGCGAGGTGAGTCCCGGCCAGCTCTCCCATTTCGATCCACAGGCCATGGCTGTCCTGGCGAATGGTTTCAGCAAGTGGCCGAACGAGGCGGCGTGCCACCAGGCGATCATACGCCTCGCACGCGACCTCGGTACGAGAGGCCGGCGCTTCGGTGATTTTACTACACCTCAGCTCAGCATGATTGCCCATGCTCTCGGGCGAAGTTGCATGAGGGGGGAGGACACCGGAGAAATTACAGAGACGGCGCTACTGATCGATCGGCTACATCGGTTGGCCCATCATCTTGAGTATGCGGCTGATCGCTTGGAACAAGCCGATGTTCTAATCATCGCCACCATTTTCAAGGCCCTGAGTAAGGCCCGGTTGTTCGACGATCTTGGCTTACTCGCACCGATCGGGTTAGCTCGGCTCGAGGAATTGCTTCATGGCTCCGGCTTTATGGCCGAGAACAACCTCGAGTCGATGGGCAACCTTTGCGTCGCTCTGCTGCCGCTGGCCTGCAATTCGCAAAAATCGACGCGCCGACACCGTAGGCAAGCTCTATACCTGCTGAACGATCTCCAACCAGTCTTGGAGCAGAAGGTCGCGGCTCATCTCACAGCAAGCGATACCGAGAGAACCCGCGGATCATTGTCGACCCGCCGTCCCGCCCTCTCAATCTATCAGGTGCTCAAGGCGCGTGAGGTCCTGGCGAGTTTTTACCGGCGACCGCATGTCGAGGGCAGCAAGCCCGATTTGGCGATCAGGCGGCAAGAGCTGGAAAGCGGGTCCAAGAAGATGCTGGCGAACGCGCGCGACCTCATTCAAGGCGATCTTTCGGACAAAAGCTGGAATCTCATCGCACAGATTGAGGAAGACGAGACCATTGATGCGCTGGACACATTCATGACGCATGATGCGGCGAGGATCCGGGCTCAACATCCTGCATCCGTCTTCGACGTGCATCAGGTTCTGCAAGCCATGGATCACGAGCCCAGGCCGCCGCAGGGTGAGGTAGGGCTGCTGCAGTTACCAGTCGTTGACATGCAGGGGCGGCGAGTGGCCACGGAGCCGGAGACGCGATATTCGATTTTTCATCGACTGACCTCGGGGGTCTTGCCCGTAGTCGCGGTGCAACTCCCGGCAAAGCCGAGCGCGTTCATGTTGGCGCGTACGCTCGCCGTCGAAGGTGTGCCATATCGCATGGATCTGTTCGGCGGAAGCAAGTTAAAAGCGCCAAGGCCAACTCTGTCGCAAATCGCAGCGACCGTTCCTGGCGAGCCTGACCCTATAACTCCCGGGGGAAAGCTCCTGGCGATACCTTATTCCGAAACCGCTCCCGGCACAGCGTTCGAGCAGCTATCCCGCGCCTGGGCCCCGTTCAAAGAGGCATATTATTACACTCAGCGCAGAGGGTTTGCGGCGCCACCTGCAGTCAGTGATCTCAGCCCTCACGACTACGCGCTGGAGGGAGCGTTCAGGCTGTTGCTACTGCCGGACCGGCCTGCCAACGAGCAGCATCCATTCAGGCTGACTGGACCAGATGGCCCGATCGCTTTGCGGCCGCATGACGGCTGCGGCTTCATAAAGGCATCGCTGGCCGAGCGTATGGGCGTTATTCGCCTGGTTGCCCAAGGCGCTGATCGGGTCCATGCTTTCGCTGAGGGAAGGAGATCATCGCTGCCCGCCTCGGCGTTGCAACACTATCCGCGCAGCGAGCAGGTGGCACAAGAAGCGCGCGAGAAGGCCAAGAGCTGGCTTGAGAGCAGAGAAGGAGAAACCCTGACGGCCGATCAGCTGTTTCGTACCGTGACGGCCGGACACATCGATGGTCCCGGCGCCGTCGCCGTACCCTCCGGTGACGGCGATCTCCATGTACCGACGCTCAAGAGCGATACGTTGACAGGAACAAATGGCGTTCTGGTCGGCCGGTCCCCCTATGACAAGGCCAACCTGCGGCCATTCGCCGCCGAGCACGTTAAGTTATCATTCGACGGAGACCCGACTGCGGCATTTCTCGATAAATGCGTGGCTATGCAATACAGCTTCAATGTCGCGCAGAAGTCACGAAAGCAACTGACGCCCGAGGATCCGACGTTTTTTTCGAAAGGCATCCTGATCGTGGTGCCGGAGGAGATGTGGCCATCCAACTACGCCGACCGTGGGCTGGTGATGTCTGCCGAAGATGTCAAGTCGCATTCGAACTGGACCCAGCGCAAGGACCGCGTAACGGTAGACACACGGGTCGACTGCGTCGGCATTCTCCAGGCGACCGAATTGTTTGCTCCGGGGTCCTTGGTGGCCGTACCGATCGGTGAACAAAAAAAACTCGATGGTGACTTTGACGGTGATACCGTCATTATCATCGGTGACAGGCCGCAGCTTTATGCCCATGTTCGCGCGTTTGATCAGAAGGAGCAAGCTCGCAGAGTTCGCTCGCTCAAGCCGCCAAAATCGCATACGCCGGCAATGGAGGGCGGTAGCTACCAATTCAGTCGTGGCCGCCAGATCCTCGCTGCCACGCAGGATGTCTTGGAAACTTATAGTACCCTGCAGCGACACTTTCTTGCGCAATCCCATCAAGCGCAGCGGTGGTTTGCCGAACGGGCCATCTTCGGCATCTACGAGGGCGTTCATCACGAACTGCGAAGAGACATCCGCGACCTGTTGAATCAGGAACAGGTCAGCAGCCAGGATATTCAAGCTAAGCTCGAGAGGGCAAGGGACGAGATCGCGGCTGCAGACCATCCGGTCGCTCGCGAAGCGGCGGTGCGGCTCGTCGCCGACCTCAAGGCGTGGGCAGCAAGAGAAGATGAGCAGGTTCTGCCCAAGGCAGTCGAAAGCGGCTCGGATCCAAACTCGACGGTGAGTGAGACGCTTTCGGAGCTTTTCCCGGACTTGGCGGAAGCCTATCAGGTTGCTCCTCACCCACGCGACCGCGTCCAGTCATTGCTCGATCACTATCCTGCGCGCATCGATCCCCGACCGGATGGTTACATTCCGGACGATTGCGTCCAAAGCGCAAATAACCTCCTGAGCCTCGGCATCAAGGTTGGGACCGACGCCTATAAGTCCGATACAGGCGCCCCGCTCTTCATGAAAAAAAGCCGAGAGCTGCAGCGGCTCCTGCAACAGACGCCGGGCCTGAACTCCGCACCCTTCGGCAAGAGCTTGGCGGCAACCCTCAGCCAGGGAAGGTTCGACGTCGATGCGACTTTGGAGGATCTAAAGGACAATCCCACGCTGGCGGCTTCAATCATGGAAGCCTCGATCGGGCTCGCCGTGGAGAAGCACATTCTGCCCAAATCCTCTGGCCGGCAGCCTGTCGCCGAGAATTCCACCGTGACGGTCAAGCTGACCCGCGAGGAGGCCTCAAAGCGCGCCCAAATGGAGGCTGCCCGCGCTAAGGCGGAAGAGGAGGCAATCACCACCACGGCCTTCTTGGTTGCCCGAGCCCTCAGGAAGGCAAACCTCCAGGTGAATATGCCCCATCTCGATCATCGGTTAAAATCTGAAAGCTCGATTAGAAAGCAGCTCACCGGTAAGAGCGTAGTCTCCGACGCCGCACAATTGATCAGCAACGCTGTCCGTCACGTCTTCGAAATCCCTGACAAGGATTTCAGACTTGCCTTCATGAAGGCCATGCTCGCGTTTGAGGAGCAAGGCTACGCCGAAATTAGCACCGCTAATTGGTTCAGGATGCACGATCCGGCCTTCGTTGGCATCAAGTCCGTGCTTGCCACTCCCGGCAGCTACCGCTTCGAGGTGGAGTTTCATACACCAGCTAGCTACCAGGCCAAGGTCGTCAACCACGATACTTACAAGGAGCTGGAGAAACTTCGCCAGCAAGCGAGCGGAGACGCTCAGGAGCAACGTGAAGCCGAAGAGCTCGCGCAGCGCGCGCGAGAGGTCTGCAAGGAGGTCGCAATCCCAGATGGTGCCCAAAGCATCTCCCACTGGCAGGTCGAAGAGAGTCGTAGATGGGGCGCCAGCGCAGCCTTTGGATTGCGAGCTGTCGAACGGCCAAGAACGCTTGAGAGATCACCGATCGCACAAGAGATTGTCACTGCTCTCGGCACGCGGCCGATCGTGCTCGTCGGCCTTCCCGCGTCCGGCAAATCCACGATCGGCGCGTATCTCGCAACACGCCTGAGGCTGCCATTCATCGATTCCGACAAACAGATTGAGAAGGTAACCGACATGTCGATATCGGATACTTTCGCAACGAAAGGCGAGCCGTGGTTCAGGGATTGTGAGGCAAAGGTTATCGCGCAATCTCTCGAGAAAGGGCCCGCGGTGCTCGCGACCGGTGGCGGTTCGTTTATGTGTGAGGAGACCCGACACCTTATCAGCGAGAAAGCGGTCTCGATCTGGCTCGACACCGACCAGAACAAGATTCGAAAGCGCCTTTCAAAGGACAAGAGCCGCCCGTTGTTGCAGACCAGCGATCGGAATAAAGCCTTCAATGAAATGGTCGAGAAGCGGACGCCACATTATCGGCACGCCGATCTCACCTTCGTTCCGCGGGAGAAGAGAGACAACAAGAATGCAGATGTATGCGTGCAGGCACTACGGACCTACCTCTGTGGCAATGGCGCGCCGGACGCGTCAAAATGACGGCCCTTTCGGGAGCTCGTACGACGATCCAACTGCGCTCTCGTCCGGGCTCCGCAGGCGCGCGAAAAAGGGATGGTTCAGTCCGTCGAACTGCTCCGGAGGGCCGAAGTGCAGCTCTACGCGATGGCGCCGCAGCTACCCCCAACAGCCGGCTTGATCCTCGCCAACGGAAGCGCGCGAGGCAACCATGAGTGTGGCTTGCCGGCGACATGGGAGGTCTCGTAGGCGCGCGATCCGCGTTTTGACTCGTACGCTGATCGCTTCCTTCTTCGTTGAACCAGCCGGTGTCGACCTGCCACGATCTCCTGCAACATCGCTAGGGCGGCCATTATCGCGGCTTCGTCTCGGCCAAGCCCCGCAGAAACGCCGAGCGCGCGCCGTCAAACGGACGTTTAAAATCAAAAACAGGCGCACCAAAAAAGCGTCATCTATTGAAGCCATTCTTCTCATGAAATCCTGCGCTTCGGGCGTAGCAACTAAGCTTACTTTGGCGCGACGACCTGCAGCAAGAAACCGGCTTATGGCCAACTCAAGCATCGTTTCGCCAGCCCTGTAGCCGGCTGGGTGCGTCGCCAGATGCTTAACCTCAGTGCCGACACTACGCTGCTGCTGCGTCATCACAGTGGCAGGGCTGTCTTCGAGCTTATAGACCAGGTTATTTTTGCCATGCCCTTGTAGGCCAGCGACACAGAACATGCCGCGTTGATTGAGTGGCCTTTTCGCGGCAGGTCGGAGGTGGCTGCGCATTCCAGGGATGGTGATCAGGTGTTCCAGGCGATGGTGATCACGGATTCCAGCGATCATGATCAGGTGCGGAGGCGAACACGACTGACGGGTTTATGTGGGCTGGAAATGGTCTCCTGGTCAAGGCTGGCCGATTGGTTTGGAGATCGTCCTGGCGGTCCATCGGAGGGCCCCGTGTGCGGCGCGGAGTGCCCCCACGAGCGACGGCAGCGACACGCGCGGGAGGGGCCTGTGGGCCGGCGGGACGATCGAGCGCGAGGTGCTCACGTGGTTTTCCTTTCGCCGGCCTGCCGGCGCACACTGTCGCCTTTGAGCTCGACGGTGGGCATTGTGAATGATGCGGTCCAATATCGCATCGCCGAGAGTGGAATCGGCAATGACGTCGCCATTGCGACACGGGGATCTGGCTTGTGATCAACAAGGATCCCTTGTCCTAGCAATCATCGACGATCTCGAGCAGATCGCGGCGCTGGTCGGCGGTGAGCGGTTCGGGTCCCCATTCGTCCAGGATGAGGAGATCGACGCTCTCAAGCGCGGCGATCAGGCGCGCCAAACGGCCTTCGCCGCGCGCCTGAGCGAGATCGGCGAACAGGCGGGATGCTCGCTTGTAGAGAACGGAGAAGCCGTCGCGGCAAGCCTTGTTGCGCGAGCGCGCAGGCAAGCCAGGACTTGCCGGTGCCGGTTGGGCCGACAATGACCAGGTGGTTGGAATCGCGGATCCATTGACAGGTAGCGAGGTTCTGGCAGAGCGAACGATCGAGGCCACGGGCGGTGCGGTAGTCGACGTTCTCGATGGTGGCGGCTTGACGGAGCTTGGCACTGGTCAAGCGGCGCGTGAGGCGGCGGTTGTCGCGGGCGGTGACCTCGCGATCGACGAGGAGGCCGAGCCAATCGGCGTGCGGCATTCCGGTCGCCTCGGGATTGTTCTGCAGTTCGACGAGGGTATCGGCCATGGCAGTGAGGCCGAGTACGCGCAAGCGATCGACGGTGGGGTGAATGAGCATGCTGATCTCCTGATCAATTGTAGTAGTTGCGGCCACGGATGTTGGCGTGGAAGAGGATTGGCGCCTCCTCAGTGGGAGGAGCGGTTCTGTCGGTGCAGTTCTTGAGGACGGCGACGACCGATTTGTAGGAACGAGCGTTGAGCAGCAGGGCACGGGCGCAGGCAGCGTCGACGCGTTCCTGGCCCAGCCCGAGAATGCCGATGGCCGAGCGGAAGCCTTGTTCCGGATGCGGCCACGACCGCAGGATGACGTCGATCAGCGTCTCGGCGTCGGGGCCGACCTTGGCGGCCTCGGAGCGAATGCGCTCATGGGTCCAGTCACGATAGCGGCGATGCGAGCTCGGCATGTGCTCGGGGATCGTCGTCGAGCGATGCGGCAGCGTGCTGCGCAGATGCGAGGCCACGCGCTTGCATGCAGGAAGATCTCGACGGTCTTCTGGGTAATCCGCCCCTCGACCTCCTGATGCACGAGTTTGTGAGGAACGCTGTAGTAATGCTTGGCGATCTCGATGTGATAATCGAGGTTGACCCGGCAGCGCTTCCACTCGGCATACTCGTAGGTTCATCCGGCAAGGGGGTGAGCGCCGGACGATCGAGCTCCTCGAACAGGTCGCGCCGACTTCGTCCCCAGCTGCGCAGCGGTCGATTGTTCAGCTCGACAAGAAGCGCGTAGATCGCCTCGTTGAGGGCGATGAGCGAGAAGAAGCGGCGGTTGCGCAGACGCGCCAGAATCCATCGCCCGACGATTTGGACCTCGACTTCGACTTCGGCTTTGTCGCGCGGCCGATACGGCCGCGCTGGAACGATGGCGGTGCGGTAATGGCGGGCGAGATCGGCATAGGTCCTTGGCCATTGGCTCGTGAAAGCAGGCCCGGGTGATGCCGGCCTTCAAATTGTCGCTCACAGTGTGCCGGGCCACACCGCCGAAAAAGGCAAAGGCCCGAACGTGCGAGGCGATCCAGTCCGGCAGGCTCTGGGTGAGGCTGGCCTCGGCGTAGGTGTAGTTCGAGGCGCCGAGCACGGCGACGGAAGATCTGTGCGCTGCGCACCTCACCGCTGAGCCCGTCACCTGATGGGCCGAGGATTGACGCCCAAAGAATCGCCTTGCGCTCCAAATGATGAGTAAGCGGCAAAGAGACCCCGTCTGGCGCTGGGGGTGAGCAATCGGCTATCGGCTGCTGATTTTGTGAGCCGATGTGAGCTTCTATGTCTGCGCTTAAAGCGTGATGGCATTAGCTTCGATAGCCTGAGTTTTTGAGGTAGTTGGCGCATTCTTCGGGCGTGAAGGCGTCGAGGAGTTCACCGATAGCGGCGCAGACCGCGTCGACAGTTCGTGCGGCTGCCTTGCGGAGCAGATGTTTGAGCTTGGCGAAGACCTGTTCGATCGGGTTCAGGTCGGGTGAGTATTTTGGCAGGAAGAACAGCTTGGCTCCGGCCGAGCGGATGAGCTGACGCACGGCTTTGCTTCGGTGGCTGCCGAGATTGTCCAGGACGACGATATCGCCGGGACGAAGGATCGGCAGAAGAACCTTCTCGACATAGATCCGAAAGCTCGCGCCATCGATTGGTCCCTCGATGAACCATGGCGCATCGATCCGGTCATGGCGCAGGGCCGCCAGGAAAGTCATGGTTTTCCAACGGCCGTCTGGGACTTTGGCGGGGAGCCTGTGCCCGCGCGGGGCCCATCCCCGCAACGGCGCCATGTCTGTCCGGGTCTGCTGGACGCGGATCGGACATCATCGGCTGGCGGGACAACGTGTTCGTCGAGCAGTTGTGGCGCAGCGTCAAATACGAGGAGGTGTACCTGCGGGCCTATGATAGCGTCAGCGAGGCGCGCAACTCGATCGGCCGATATCTCGACTTTTATAACAGCAAACTTCCCCCACTCGAGTCTTGACGGCAGCACGCCGGATCAAGCCTACTTCACCCCGCTGCCGCTCCGCCTGGCAGCCTAACCCCGGCAGACGCTCCACTTATCGATGCGGAGAGTCTGTTCAGACAACCGGGACCAGCTCACTCCTGGACGTTCGAGAGCCGTGTTGCTTTGATATGCATCGGCTTCCAAGTGATCGGAGGAATTCGCGCATGTTCAGGCACGCCAAGCTTTTCGTCGATCTCGTCGCCGAGGTTGTATAGCCCTTCTCGTATCGAAGATGTGTCTATCTTTTTCCTTTCCTCTTTCGTCTTCGGCCCCACTACTCCTGTTCCCGCGGAGACTTTTGCTACTCTTTTTAGTACTTCATCGGAGATACCGGTGAGTGTTTCTTCAGCAATTAAATTTGACACCTGCCAAGGAATGCTTGCTTCTGTTCTGCAGATAATGAAAACGGTCCGCCGCTCTTCTTAGAATCAGCAAGGCTCCCAGATCTCCTAAGAAGGAAAGCAAGCCGTTCGGTCTCTTGCGCTTGCACGGCTTGCCTCGTATCGCGCATCATCAATCAACCGCTCAAGGATTTCCATTAATGCCTTCGGCGATTTGTCTGCAAGCAGACAGCCCGATGACACCAGACCCGTCAACCGATGACGAAACTGTAGTATCATACGAAGTGTCGTCGGGTTCGGTATTAACTGGTGCAGTGTAGTGAGAGAGAGAGCGAGTTGGATGGATGTGGGGCATGGTAAAATCAAGTTTTAGGCGTCCCAATTTCTGGCGGCGGTGTCACTTTGCGGTGAACGATGTCGACGCTGCTGCTGGACGTTCGATCGACTGTCAGTTCGTGCTTGTCGCCAGCCCTCACTCAGCCATGACAGACGGTAAATGAGGGTGCTCTGTCACGTACGTATCTCTCCGGCGGCGCTTTCAACTGCCAACATTTCTGACGCTCCGATTCGGCGCTGAGTTCGCGCTCTGGTAAGGAGTCTCTATTGGACTTCACGTCCGCATGCTCCTCCGGGAATTGGTAGGGTTCATTACGTTGTCCCAGCCAGACCTGAGTAGCCTAAGTATGAAACGGGATTGCTGTCCCGGTTCGCATCAAAGAAGAGCCCCAAAACGCCAGGTTTCGCGTTCCAAGCGGGATGGGATTATCGGTTTCCTCCTTCTTGCGCGCAGACTCAGTTATCTCGCACATTGCCGCCGAAACGTACGTACCCGAGCAAGGCCGTCTTGTGAAAAGGTTGGGAGTGTAGTCTTATGGATGTGCATAAGGTCAGTGCGGTGCTGAGCCGCATAGAGGTGGTGGAGAGCGGTCGTCGGCGCCGCTGGACGAGTGCGGAGAAGCTCAGGATCGTAGACGAGAGCTTCGCGGGGCCGCGACTGGTTCCGGCGACCGCTCGCCGGTATCCCCAGTTTTTGCGTCTGTACGATGCGGGCGATAAACGTGGTTCGTGGTCGCGACAAGTGCTGCGCCCGGTCAAACGGCCGAAGATCAACAGAGGATCACGCACGCGGTATCATGGCCGGTTCCGAGAGAGCGATCTTTTCCGTCGCGTGTTAGAGATCGCCTTGTCCGGCTGTATCCAGCGGCCTACATGCGCTCATCAACGCGATCAAGGCCAAGGTAGTCTTCTTTCAATCCGATGCGCCGACGGCCCATCCGCCACGATCGCGCTGCAGTCCTGGATGGGAGCGCCGATACCGCTATTTGGCTCGGCGCCTGGTCAGCTTCCCGAGAGCTAGACCTGCTAGTCTTGTGAGGTGGAAATAACGAGGGCTGAGAAATAAGTGGGGGCTGATCGCGAACCGCATCAGACGGAAACATCGTCAAACGGAGTTAGGAAATGGAGCGAGTCCATGACACTCTCAGAGCGGCAACATTGAGCCCCGATGCTATGTTACACGCCGCTCAGCAACCTGAAACGATAGGCCATGCGGCGTTTGATCGATACCTGAGCGAGATCCCACTACAGCTGGAGCAGCAAGCCAGTGGAGGTCCTTCCCAGCCTGTTATCGCGAGCGACCTTAACGATCGTCTTGATTTGGTGGGCCAGCCGCCAAACATGAAGCTGGTCGTCATTTCGAACCGCGGCGCTCGCTTCGATCCCAATAAACCCCAGAGCGGCGGACTTGCCGCAGGCCTCGAGCCAGTCTTGGAATGTTCCGGGGCGGTCTGGATGTTCTCCTCGGATATCCTCGGCGACGGGACTGAGAAGCCTCTGCTGCTCGAGAAGGCTGGCAAAGCCCATGTGGCCAAGCTCGATCTTCCGGTTGCGCACTATCCCGGCTACTATCGAGATTATTCGAACTCGACGTTGTGGCCGGCATTGCACTCTCTGTCCGACCGGATGTCGCGCACGCAAGCGGGGTACCGCAGCTATCGAGAGATGAACGACTTCATCGCGCGCGCGGCATTTGGCTTGCAGGATCGGGACGCATTCTGGGTGCACGACTATCATTTATTTCCTCTCGCGGCCGACCTTCGTAAGCTCGGCATCGAAGGGCCGACCGGCTTTTTCCTGCATACGCCATGGCCCGCCCCTGACATGATCAAGCTCGTGTCCAATCATCGCGAACTGATGAAGTCGATGCTGGAGTATGATCTGTTGGGCTTTCAGACGAACCGGGACGTGAATAACTTCCTCGCCTGTCTGCGTTCCCATCTCGGGCTGGAGAGCAAGGATGGCGTTGTGATCTCAGAGCGCGGCCAAACGCGATGTCAAAAGTTCCCAATCGGTATCGATCCGAAGCAGTTCGCAGAATACCTGGTTGCAGACTTGTCTCCCGCAGAGCAGGAGAAAGTGTCGTCCTTGCTGAAAAGCGTCGAGGGCACCACGCTTGCGATCGGCGTCGACCGGCTCGACTACACGAAGGGCATCGACAAAAAGGTCGAAGGGTTCAATCAGCTTTTGAAGGCCGAGCCGCGCAGCATCTCGCTGTTGCAGATCGCGCCCCCCTCACGCGCCGACGTCGAAGAGTATCAGAAGTATAAAAACGAGGTGGAGGGCCGGATCAACGAGGTCAATGCCGAGCACGGCACGGACGAGTGGAGCCCGATCCAGTACAAGAACGAATCGTTCAGCCAGTCCGCACTTGCGCGTCTTTACCGCGCTGCGCGTGTTGGCGTCGTGACGCCGTTGCGTGACGGCATGAATCTCGTCGCGAAAGAATATGTTGCTGCACAGAATCCGAAGGACCCTGGCGTTCTGGTGCTCTCGAAGTTCGCGGGTGCGGCTGAAGACTTCAACGACAAGGAGGCGCTGCTGGTGGATCCGAACCGTCCTGAAGAAATCAGGGAGGCAATTTGGCAGGCAGTCAACATGCCGGGTGAGGAGCGTATCGGGCGCTGGCGGTCGATGATGGACAAACTTGAAGCATATACGATCTACCACTGGTCGGCGGACTACCTTCGAGAGCTGGACAAAAGCCAAGTTACCGCCGCTGCGGTGACCGCCTAGGCGGCAGCACGCCAAACATCGACCGTCTCGCACGCGACGGTGCGCTATTCACCGATTACTACGGACAACAATCCTGCACTGCGGGGCGCGCGGCCTTCATCACCGGGCAGACGCCGTTCCGCACGGGCCTGCTGAAAGTCGGCCTACCTGCGGCGAAACAAGGCTTGCAGGAGTCCGATCCGACGATCGCGGATTTCCTCAAACCGCTCGGCTACGCGACGGCGCAAATCGGCAAGAACCATCTCGGGGATCGAAACGCATATCTGCCGACGGTTCACGGCTTCGACGAATTCCACGGCATCCTCTACCACCTCAACGCGCTGGAGGAACCCTACGACCCTCAATATCCGAAGGACGCTAAATTCCGCGAAAGGTTCGGACCGCGCAACATCATCAGCAGCGTTGCCAGCGACGCGGATGATCCGGCGGAGGATCCGCGCTGGGGCCGCGTCGGCAAGCAGAAGATCAGTAAGCGCGATTTTCTCCGCACGTGACACCCGCGTTTTTGACGGATGGCCTTCGTATCGAGGGCGGCATCTGACCCGTTCAGGCAGCGGCGGTTT
>NZ_JBEPRY010000057.1:0-14153 GCF_040548605.1 Bradyrhizobium sp. JR4.1 | reverse complement strand
GCGGCAATCTCGATCCCGATCGCAGGCGGAGAATGTGAGTTCACTCGCTTCGGGTTCCGCAACCTGTTCGTCTCGGGCGCGCTTGATATCGCGCAACCCGACATTTGCGCGGCCGGCGGATTGTCCGAATGCAAGAAGATCGCCGATATGGCAGAGGTGTTCGGCGTCCGTTATACTCCGCATGTTTGGGGTACCGGGATTGCAATTGCCGCGTCGCTGCATCTGCTCGCCGTTCTGCCGCCGCACACGCGGTCCTCGCCCATATCAGTGGCGCCGTTGCTGGAGTTCGACCGAACCGAAAACCCGCTCCGGCAGGCGATTGTCACCGAAACCATCGAGCACACTCGCGGCATCGTCCCCGTGCCGAACGGGTCGGGATTGGGCATCGAGATCGATCGCAAGGCGCTGGCCCGATTTGCTAGGCGGTGATCAGCCGCAGCGCGCGTTCGCAGCATTGCTGATTGGCAGGGCGCTAGTCACTCTACTCTCGCGACCCCTGCCACGCATCTGATGATCCGGGCAGACGGCGAGCGATGCTTCTCCCGTCCTCGCTCACGTTCACGATCATCCCAGGTCCGCGGATCAGCGCTGATCAAGCGTAGGCTGATCGAAGAACCCTCGAGCTAGACAATGACGTCGGTGGTCTGCTTAGGACAGGCTATTGCGGTACGCCGCTCATCGAACGAGCTGGCAGGTCGACGATGGCAGCATCAAGGACTGCGCGAGCGTCGGAAGCCGTTCTGGGAACTCCTCGCTCGTGAGCCGTCGTTTCGAAAACGCCTCAACTGCGCGTCTTGCTAGCGCAAACCCAGGCTTCTGTATTCGACCGTTCGCAGGCCCACAGCACTCGAACGGCAAGCGAACGTTAGCGCACATCTATTCGCATCGAGCTGAGAGATAATGAACGCTAGCAAATTTGGACCAGCCCGTCGCGCGGCTATGGAAACGACGGTCGAACTGTTAATGCTTTTCCGATTTCGCACAGCGTACGATGTCTGTTCGGTTCATAACGCCGGTGATTGCTCGCGAATTATAGACTACTCAACTGGCACGACCGTTGCTACAGACCTTGGTGCAGAGTGGCGGCAACACTGTGAAGGGGCGGCTGAATGCATTTAGGAGTACAGGATGGGCGATGTTCTCGCTCCCGAAATTCAGGATGCCCATTCCTGGCGGAGATAGAATGCAGAATAGCTAAGCAATCTTTCGCGCTCGCTCGACGGGAAGCAACACGCCTCTAGTCATCACACTGTGGGACAAACTAAAAACGAGAAGTCGAACGCGGACATGGGGCACCATCGTCTAACGGGTTCGCAGGGGCCAGAAAGGAGAAAATGGTTGGTATCGCCACCAAGGGCGCTGATAACAGGCGGGTGCTTTGCCCCTCGCCAGTCCTCTCGATACACTTCGCGTTCGACTCCACCTCTCTTCGAGGCCTCTTCCAATTGGCATGCATGGAGAAGGCGTCGCCATCCTAACCTGGAGCCGCTTTGCTGAGCAGGGTCTGCTCGGACTCCCTTTTGCCGAAGCCGATAGCGGGTTTGGTGGCGGCGGCGTGGAGACTATGATCGTGATGGAAGCGTTCGGCCGAGCGCTTGTGGTCGAGCCTTATCTCGCCACCGTTGTGATCGGCGGCGGTTTCCTGCGGCATGGCGGTTCGAACGTGCAGAAGGCAGCTCATCTGCCTGAGATTATTGACGGTAGCAAGACCTTTGGATTCGCGCAACTTGAAAAGAGCTCTCGCTATGATCTGAATGACGTGACGACCTCCGCGAAGAAGAGCGGCGATGGATGGGTCATTGACGGCGAAAAATTTGTTGTTCTCAATGGCGAGAACGCCGACACGTTGATTGTCACCGTGCGCACCAAAGGCGCTCAACGCGATAGCAGCGGTATTGCGGTCCTTCTGGTGCCTACCGACGCGCGAGGCATTTCCAAAAGGTGCTACCTGACCCAAGATGGGCTGCATGCCGCCGACGTGAGCTTCACAAGTGTCGAGGTGGGCAGCGCAGCTGCGATCGGCGATCCCGAGAACGCGTTGCCGCTGGTCGAGCGGGTGGCTGACGACGCCCGCACCGCGCTTTGCGCGGAAGCGGTCGGCCTGATGGACGAATCGCTGAAGGTGACAGTCGATTATATGAAGGCGCGAAAGCAGTTCGGAGTGCCAATCGGCTCGTTCCAGAGTCTGCAGCACCGCGCCGCGGACATGTTTGTGGCGCTCGAACAGGCGCGCTCGATGTCGATGTACGCCACCATGGCCGCGGATATCGATAATGCTGCCGAGCGCGCAAAAGCCGTCGCCGCGGCTAAAGTGCAGATCGGCAGGAGCGGAAAATTCATCGGTCAGCAGTCGATCCAGCTTCATGGCGGGATCGGAATGACCATGACGGCTAAGATCGGCCACTACTTTAAGCGGCTGACCATGATCGAGCACACGTTTGGCGATGCTGACTACCACCTTCGTCGGGTGAGTGAGGCGGGCGCGCTGCCGTGATTTGTGACCCTTTGGAAGCTAGGGCATGTCACCGAATTCCACTTCGAACTCCATTCTGGAGAATGAGGGCCAGCATGGATGATGCGATCCTATTCGTAAGACGCTCGTGAACGCGCTCTAACACTGACCGACGCAGGGGAGACACTTCGTCGATTGCAGAGGCACTTCGGATCAGCCCCTCCTGTGTAACGAAGTGAAAGAATTTGAGGCGGGAGACGAGAGGCGTTCCGTCGGTGGTCACAAGAAGTCGGTTCTGTCCGGTGCCAATGCCAACTGACTGCGCCAGCGTGTTCGCTTGGGGCCATCAGCTTGCGGAAGTTGACAAAGGAGTTGGTGACGCGCGGGATCAAGACGGATCTGCGGGCGGTGGGGACGTCTGTCCACGCCGCGGGCTGAGTTTCAAAACGCGATCGTGCCGGCTGAACAAGATTCCACAATCCGACGCGCTGGAAGGCCCATCAAGGCAAAATTGACGCTTAACGCCTGATCTTTGTCGACGAGACCCGAATCAAGACCAACATGGCGTCAGATTGCGCGGAGGGGCCCGAGCGGAAAGCGTCTTTGGCCCCTACACTTCTCAACATAGAGGGTGAATTGATGGGGCCGTCGATGACCAAAGGTGCGCCGATTTGGTCGTTCAGCAAAGTTGCTCTGAAAGTCATGGTCTTTCGCGCGCCATGGGTGCGCATCTGTTCTTCATGACGCCCTACAGTCCCGATCTCAATCCGCTTAAACAGGTCGGTCGAGCAAGAGCCTTGGTTCGGGACGAGACCCTGCATGCTTGACATGCTGCCGGTGATCGGACACGCGCCGCGTCACCACGGCCTGTGGCTGCACTTTGGACATGGCCATCAAGGTTTTACACTTGGACCAACCACTGGTCGTCTGCTCGCCGAGCTTATGAATGGTGTATCGTCGCTCCATTTCCATATCGTCCTGAGCGCTACTGAGAACGCAGCTCAAGCATAGCAGGCGGCCGATCCGCATGCCAGCCGGGGTTGAGTGCGGGCGCCGCCGTCGCCGCAATCTGCCGTTCCTGGCTGGCTGATCTCGGACATAGTCGGTTCGGGCTATAAACTGGCGAACGCCTGTTGTGGGCTCTTTGCGATCGGACTCGGACATCATGGTCATTCGATATTGATGCGCCGGCAAACGCCCGCGGAACGCGAGATCGGATCTTGAGAAGGCGGCTGTGATCGGTCGCTCGTCCCCAGCTGCTACTTGCGGCTTCTCGGTGCAACTACTCAATGACCGCCTCGATCAGGAAGGGGCCCAGGCCGTGTGAAAATGGTGCAACTTGAGGCCTACCCGGCGCATTCCGCGGCCGCGGAGGGATTGATGCGAGGGGATCGACCTCCTGTCATCTTAGGAGCGACCTGAAGCTTCATCTGGCGCTGATTTGGTGGTGAAAAGCCGACCTCGCGCCTGCATCGCCTCCAGCAATCCGCCTACGCCTACGATCATCATCACGCGCTTCATGTTGTAGGCCAGCACATTGAGCGACATCTCGGTGGCCACCTTTGGCAGCTCTCTCGTGAGAAAGTGTGTTGCTCCCATCCACCCCTTTATCGTGCCGAACGGATGCTCCACTGTCTGACGGCGGACACCCATTGCGTTGGGGTTGTGGTCGAGCCGATGCTGAACTTTCTCCAGAACGGCCTCGTGCTCCCAGCGTGAGATGCGGCGCTCGGGGCCTGTCGTGCACTGAGCTTTTAGCGCGCAAGTTTTGCAGCTGCTCGTCCAATAGCGGCGTAGGGCCTTTCCGTCCTCTACGTTCGTGAAGTGATAGTTCAGCCGCTCGCCGGCAGAACAGCGATAAACATCGTCGGCCGCTACGTAGACGAAATCCTGTTTGCCGAAGCGGCCGGCGGCTTTCGCGCCGGAAGTCATTGGCTTCGGCAGCGTCACCGTTATGCCGGCTTCCTCGCAGGCCACGATCTCCACTCCATCGTAATAGCCGCGGTCTGCCACCACTTCGAGCGTGTCGACTATCATCGCGTCACGAGCCTGCCTGGACATGTTAGCGAGTTCGTGGCGATCGGCGCCGATGTTGGTCACTTCGTGAGCCACGATGAGATGATGCTGCGTATCTACTGCGATCTGCACGTTAATAGCCAACGATCCCGGTGTCCTTACCGCTCGTCGCCATCGAGCGCGCATCGGGATCGGTCAGCGAAATCTGCTTGTCCTCGCTCTTGATCATCTCCGCATTGACGGTGTTGAGCCGCACAACCTCCTCCTTGAGCTTCTCGATCTTGCCATTCAACCGCTCAATCTTCGCCTCCGGCACCGCGTCGCCATGCCGATCGGCGGTCTCAAGCTGAGAGAGATAGCGGGCGATGCTCTCATCGATGCGCTCCAGACGCCTCTTCATCTTGGCCTCTGTGAAGTTCTTGTCCCGCGCATTGACGGCTTTGAATTTTGATCCGTCGATGGCGACGCTCGCAGCACTGAACAGCTCAAGCTTACGGCACAACGCGACGAACTCGCGACAGACCTCACGAATGGCCTTGCCATTGTCCTTGCGGAAGTCAGCGATCAACTTGAAATCCGGCGCCAACTGACCCGTCAACCAGATCATCTCGATGTTGCGCTGGCATTCCCGCTCCAAACGTCTGCTTGACGAAAGCCGATTTAGATAGCCTTAAATGTAAAGCTCGAGCATCGTACCCGGGTGATAGCTGGGCCGGCCCGTGTCGAATGGCTGGATGCCGATGAACCCGAGCTTGCCCAGATCGAGACTCTCAACGAACACGTCGACCGCTCGCACTGCATTATCGACGGTCACATAGTCGTCGAGCGAAGCTGGAAACAGCATGCTCTGCCCGCGATCCACCCCTTCAACAAGGCGCTTCATTGGACGTCCCCGCAACTGCAGGGAATCCTATCGCGCGAATCACCGGAAACAGAACGTTTTCACACGGCCTGGGCCATTAGCGGCCAAGCCAGCCTCGAGAAGGCGCCTGAATTCGAGCGCCGTTTGTGCCCGTCCAGCTTCCACTCCCATTCCCCTAGCAAGCGCGCACCAGTCGAGGCGAGGTTCGTCAGGCTCAAGCATACGTTTCGCATTGACACCATAAACGTTCACGCCGAAATTTGTCATTTCGCCCTGCAGAATCCGATAGGCTCTGTTGGCATACACTATCGTCAATACGTTGAGTTTTTCGCGCGCCTGCGTCCACAGGCCTTGCACTGTGTACATACTACTTCCGTCGGGTTGAAGCGCCACGACTTTTCGACCGGGCGCAGCAATCGCCGCGCCACTCGCAAGCGGAATGCCGATGCCGATCGCTCCTCCTGTGAGAGGAAGGAGATCATGAGGCGGAAGCATGTCCGCCAAGGCGTAGTATTGCCCGCCAGACGTTATAGATTCATCGACAATGATCGCCTGTTCCGGAAGTCGGCGAGCAACGCATCCGCGGTCAGCGCGTTGGCGGTAGGATCTGCTATTTCGTCCTGACGCAAGGTGTTCGTCACATAGGGCGCCTTGTCACTCAATCCAAGCGCCTCGGGAAGGCTCGCGATCACTTGCGGCAGGTCATGTTCGTGCCCCGCGAGCTGGATAATTTGGCAACCTTTTGGGAGCAAAGTCCCCGGCTTCCCAGGATATGCAAAGAAGCCGACTGGCTGGCCGGAACCAACGCAAATCGCTACCTTAATTTCCTTCAGAACGTGCAAAGCAAAGTCGATACTGCATGCCACCGACCTCACCGCAATCCGACCGGCACCTCGTTGATACCGCCCGGAGCTCGTTGAAAAGAGCTGCGCGCCTGTTGCCGCAGATATCCGTGCCGCGGGGATGGAGAGCCTTTTCTCTCATTGCCTGACCCGACAGGAAAATCGCAGTGTTCAGCCCGCCACGCAGAGCGCGCACACAAGCTGCCAATGAAGCGAGGTCGACAGTTGGCGGCTCTGGACGCTTGATTGGCGAGATGTTTTCCGACGGTACTCGCCACCTGCGGCGTCACTCGAAAGTCGATGGCCCGCGCGTTGCATAGGCCGCCGAATAGTCTGCCTCGGTGCATTTTCGAATATCGCGCATATGGCCGACCCGTCCGATCCAATGCGACACCGTGCCAAGCCTTCGATATCACTGGTAAGAGGCGCATCAAGTTCGAGATGGTAGGTGGCGTGATCGCCAACGATGTTAACCATCGGCGTCCGAGCCCGCTTCTCATTGTGGATATTGGAAAGGCCGTTAGCTAATCCAGGACCGCAGTGCAGGAGCGTTGCCGCGGCTTTGTCGGCCATGCGCGCATAGCCATCGGCCGCTCCCGTCACGACGGCTTCGGAAAGTCCCAGGACGCAGCGCATGTCAGTCTTACGATCGAGAGCCGCGACGAAGTCCGATGTCCCGGGATTTGCGAAACAGATATTTACGCCGTTCACCAGAAGTGTGTCGCATAGCAAATCTGCGCCGTTTATTGTGCGTCCTTTCCTTCGAAGTGTCGGCGACGAATCGTTGGGCTTGAGATTCCTGGCAAAGCGCAGGTCGCAACGAGCGAGCTCTTCCACAAGATTAAGACAGGGCGGAACTTGGATTTGCCCGAACCAGATGGGACAACATGGCGACGCCGTTTCGCCTCACGCGACCAGCCTGCGAAAAGTATTCAGAACCGCAGCTGATTCTCGATGTACTGCGCTGAGGTAAGATGGTCAGAATACCGGTGGCTCATCTTCATCATTCGCGGTGTTCAGAATGTAGTCCGCAGGACTAGTAACGCCGTGCTTCATCTCACAACGGTTTCATGCCGAACGGCTCTTTCAGGAGGCGGCTCGATGCCGGCCGAGCCGCTCGGCGTACCGGACGAGGCGCAGTGCCGCTTCGTCGATCTCGGTGTCGGGGACGCCCAGATTGATTCGCAAATAGCCGGTCGCGCTTTCGCCAAAATCGTCCGCAGGCAAGGTCGCGACGCCTTCTTCGACGACGAGCCCCATGGCAAAGTCATAGGCCGACAGACCGCTGGCGCGTGTATCCAGCATGACAAACATTCCGCCCTCCGGTCGGCGGCAGGATAAGAGGTGAACAGCTTCCAGTCGCTCGCAGAACCGGTCGCGCCGACGGCGATATGCCGCTTGCAGCTCTGGTAGGCCGTCCGGAAAGTGATCCAAGGCAACCACTGCCGCATCCTGCAGAAAGGTCGGAATGCCGTAAGTCGAGCAGTAGGCTAGTTGACCAGCACACTGCGCCAACTCCGGCGGACCGATCATCCAGCCGAGCCGCCAACCGGCCATCGCATGCGACTTGGAAAGGCTGTTGATTGTGATCGTGCGGGCCGACATCCCGGGAAGTGTACAGGGTGAGACATGTCGTCCATCATAGACAAGGTCGCCATAAACTTCGTCCGAAACCAGCCAAAGATCATACTTCTGACACAGGGCCGCGATCCCGGAGAGTTCCTCCATCGTATAGACCGCGCCTGTGGGATTATTGGGCGTTGCCAAAAAGATTGCGCGGGTGCGGGGACCGATGGCCGCCTCCAATTCATTGATCAGCGGATGGAAGCGGTTGTTTGCCGGCGAGCGCACGCTGACGGTTACGCCCCCGGCGGCGGCTATTGTACCTGGATAAGTGAGGTACATGGGTTCGGGCACCAACACCTGGTCGCCCGGCTCGATAAGGCAAAGGGCAGCAGTGAGCAGAGCATTCTGCGCGCCAACAGTGACAACGACCTGATCGGCATCGGTACGCTGTCCAGTCTGGTGGGCATGACGCCGCGCAATTGCCTCCCGCATCGGAAGGCCGCCTGCACTTGGTGTGTAATAGGTCCGCCCACGCGCGAGACTCTCATGCACAGCGGCGATCGCTGGGGTCGGGCTCGCGAAATCTGTGTCGCCAACCGTCATCAGAATGGCAGGCTCTCCGCGGGCGCGTTTCTGATTGGCGACCATATGCATGTCCCAGGCAGTTGATGCCTTACCGGCGATCTGTTGGACTCGAGATGCGTAACGCATTGCGGATTCCTGTGAGTGGATATTTGCAAATGGAGCGATCTGTCGATCAGCGGGCGAACGACAATCCGACTGAGTGGCAAGCAATTTCAGCCCGGCTGGCGCGGATCGCCTCACCGAACCAGTGGCATGCCACCCTTTCACTTCCTTGCATTGCTGAGATCGCGTTTCCCATCGCGAGAATAGCGAACCTATTTGCCGATAAGGACGCAAAAGCCACATTTCTTGGTTGCAAAGTTCAGTTTTGCAGATCTTTTTGCAGAAAAAATGCAGTCGTAAAGATTATAGTGAACTTCCAACATGGGCGCTTGGGCTGCAGCAACTTGCTTGTCACTGTCTGTGTAGCTTCGTCAGGCAGCCATTGTGCGCGGCCCGATCGCCTGCTGCTCAGTCTCTGACGTCGGCGACGCCAGCAACATCGTCGAACCTCTGCAGGTGAGGTGCGAATTGGGAGCGATGAGCCGAAATCTTCTAAAGCGCTGACCAAAAATCCGGGCCTCTTCTGAAGGCCCCTCGCACGTTTCATACGAGATCTAGTCAAACGCCGGCGCAAAGGTGCGGCGTTCGATCAATTCAGTCCGAGGGTCTACAATGAATGTCATACCTGAGATTGCACTGGGGCAGGAAGAAATTCAGGCGCTCCGACGCCGTTTACACTCCAATCCGGAGCTTGGTTTTGAGGAGACGCAGACCGCTGACCTGATCGCCGAGACTTTGGCCTCCTGGGGAATCGAGGTGCATCGAGGAGTTGGGCGCACCGGCGTCGTGGGTGTACTGCGAGTGGGCAACGGGACGCGATCGATCGGATTGCGCGCCGACATGGATGCGTTGCCAATGCAGGAGGCCAACACATTCGCTCACCGTTCGCAGAACGGCGGCAAAATGCATGCTTGCGGGCACGACGGGCATGTCGCGATATTGTTGGGCGCTGCGCGACATCTGGCGCGCACGCGCGATTTCGACGGCACGATCGTCTTCATTTTCCAGCCGGCTGAGGAGCTGGGCGAGGGCGCGAAAGCGATGATCGATGATGGGCTGTTCAAGAAGTTTCCCGTCGATGCGGTCTTTGCTCTGCACAATCTACCGGGTTTCCCTGTTGGAACTTTTGCCATTCGGCCGGGCGCAGTCTATTCGTCAGCGAGTGGCTTCCGCATCCGGATCATCGGAGTCGGCGCGCACGCTGCGACGCCGCACAAGGGCAAGGATCCAGTGTTCACCGCTGTGCAGATCTACAATGCGCTGCAGGGGATCATTACTCGTGCCAAGAGGCCAGCAGACACAGCGGTGATCTCGGTTACCCGATTTCACGCCGGCGAGGCAGGAAACGCAATCCCGGAATCCGCGATGCTCGCTGGTACCGTGCGAGTCTTGGACCTTGCGACAGAGGATTTAATTCAATCGCAAATGCGAACAATTAGCGAGAGCATTGCCGCGGCCCACGACTGTCAAGTCGAGTTCACATTCGTGCACCACTGTCCGGCCCTGGTCAACACCCCTAATGAAGCGCGTTTTGCAGCTGAAGTAATGAAATCAATCGTTGGAAAGACCAACGTGGACGCAAGCGTCGACAAGGACTTGAGCCTGGGCGCTGAGGATTTCGCGTTTATGCTGCTTGAACGCCCAGGTGCTTACGCCGGTTTGGGTAACGGAAATGGAGAGCACCGCGAATTGGGTCACGCCCAAGGTCCGTGCCTGCTGCACAATGCGAGTTACGACTTTAATGACCAAATTCTGAGCCTCGGCTCGACTTATTGGGTCGAGCTATCGCGCAAATGGTTGAGCAGATCCGGATACGATGAATGACACATAGAGCGTGCCCTTTTGCGTGTAGTGTTCTTTGCCGCTTTCGGAGCAGGAGAGAAAGTACATCCAGAAGTTTGATCTGCCGACCAAGATCTGGCGATTAAAGTTCGTCAGTCATTCTCCTAACAGAGGTTAGCCGTTTGGTCGGCAAAGCTTGCAAGTCAACTACTCATGCGGTCAGGAGTCGTGCTTTGACATCATCGGTGAGGAGTGTCGTAATAAAGGCCAGAAGGTGGACTGTTCGATTAGGTTTGGTTCGCAAGTATATAGACGATGGCAGGGATCTGCCTGAGGCGCTTGTCCTTTGCAAAAAAAAGGCGGGGAGGAGAGACGCTGGGCGTCTGTCCATTGGTATCCGTAAACAGTAACGACCATAGCCAAAATAAGGGACGTAAGCTATGCAAGGTGCTCCTCGCGACATCACTCAGAACGCAGGCGACACGTTCGAGTTGCAAGTAAAAGCAGCTCTGGACAAAGCTGAATTATCGGGTGACTGGGATTATCCGGTTGCAGATGCAGCCACCGATTCTGAAGAGATGACGGCTACTGATTGGGCATACTGGCTCTACTGACGTGCCCCCGCCAAATTAGGCCAGTTTGAACTGGAATTTTCCATTTATGATCCCCTGACGGGACGAGGAGAGTTCCATGAAGGCATCGAAGTTTTCAGAGGCGCAGATCGCATTTGTTTTGAAGCAAGCTGAAGATGGCTCGGCAGTGGCAGAGGTCTGCCGCAAGGCCGGGATCAGCGAGGCGACGTTCTACAATTGGCGGAAGAAATATGCTGGCCTGTTGCCCTCGGAGATGAAGCGGCTGCGTCAGCTTGAGGAAGAGAACGCGAAGCTGAAGCGGATTGTCGCCGACCTGTCGTTGGACAAGGCCATGCTTCAGGATGTGCTGTCAAAAAAGCTCTAAAGCCTGGCCGCAAGCGTGAGCTTGTCGACAAGGTGCGAAGTGACTGGAAGGTCTCGATCAGGCGGGCCTGCTCGGCTCTTCGGATCGATCGCGCACTGTACGTCTACAAGTCGAAACGCGGCGACCAGGCCGCTCTCAAAAGTCGGATCAAGGACATCTGCGAGACGCGGGTGAGATACGGCTATCGCCGGGTCCATGTCCTGCTGCAACGTGACGGCTGGGCCATCAACGTCAAACGCGTCTATCGTCTTTATCGGGAGTTAAGCCTGCAATTACGCAACAAAGCGCCGAAGCGTCGCGTGAAGGCCAAGCTGCGCGAGGATAGGACGGAAGCACGCCAGATCAATGAGACCTGGGCAATGGACTTCGTTCACGACCAGCTCGCCACGGGCCGCAAGATCCGTGTTCTCACGATTGTGGACACCTTCAGTCGCTTCTCGCCAGCCGTCGATCCGCGCTTCAGTTATCGAGGCGAGGATGTCGTGCTGACCTTGGAGCGTATCTGCAAGCTCCTTGGCTATCCCAGGACGATTCGCGTCGACCAGGGATCAGAGTTTATCTCCCGTGATCTCGATATCTGGGCTTACCAGAAGGGTGTGGTGCTGGATTTCTCGCGGCCGGGAAAACCGACGGACAACAGCTTTATCGAATCTTTCAACGGCAAGTTCAGAAGCGAGTGCCTGAACACGCACTGGTTCCTGAGCCTTGACGACGCGCGGCAGAAAATGGAGGATTGGCGCAGAGACTACAATCGCGCATCAGAACACCCATCTGTCTATGTTGTTGAAGAGAAGAGACTTTGTTGATTGGGATGCGATCCCGTGGGGTATCTTGGGTTCTGTCGCACTCGTTCGGCGATAGATTGAGCGGCAGTTGTTATCAGCGAGGCGCGGGCGAAGATCCACGGGCCGTCCGATAGCGGATGGAAGGCTTCGATTTCGCCGGCTTCAGCGGCCAGCCGGAGCGTCTTGGGCGCGATCTTCAGGAGCTTTGCGGCGTTGCCAAGGTTGAGCCAGGGTTCGATCCCGTCATCGGCGGGCTTGAACACCGGGAGGTGGTAGTTCGAGCGCATTGATGTGACGCGCTCGCGGCTCCAGCGATTGCCGTTGCCCGTCTTGAGGCCGTTGCGGTTGAGGAGGCCGGCAATCAGATCGTCGCTGGCGATCAGTACCAGTTGACGCACGGCTTGGATAATATCGGCAGAAGTGCTGTTGCGCTGTCCGCGCCGGCGCTTGGGCAAGCGCAACTTGCTGTGGGCGCCACCCACCCAGTGGACGATGAGAACGATCTCGGACGCCGCGTCGTCGATATCGGCCACGACCTCATGGACGAGGGTGCGCACAATGCGCTTCTTGAGGCGAGCATCCGTCGTCGGCGCATCCCAGGCCGTTTTGAGGTTCGAGGCCAGTACGCCGAGCGAAGCTGGATCAGCAATGGGTGCGGGCGTCGCCGCATCATGCATAGCGATCTTGTCCTCGACCTCCGCCGCGTGAGCGAGCGCTCTGTTCCAGCGCGCTTCAAGCTCACTCGCCACCAGCCGGTTCGCGGGGTCAGCGGCATCGTATTGCCGGAAAGCCCGGTCGGCGGCATAGCGCGCCGCTTCGAGGTCGCGACTGAGAGCATCGCGCACCTGATCCCGTCGTTCTCCGGCTTCCTTGGCAGCAGCGGTTGCAGCGGCGATAGCGCCTGGGCCGACAACGCTAAGCAGTGCTTCCTCGATTGCATCATCGACGCGCAATCCTCCGAAGGCGATGCAGTGAGGGCCGCCATTGTCCATCCAAGCGCGGCTGCAGCTGTAGCGCGGGATATGGTGCTTCATGCCGGAGTACCGGAGCGTGAGCTTGCGGCCGCAGCGCTTGCACCGGATCAGACCGGCCAGCAGCGCGTCTCCATGCTTGGGCGCGCCGTGATGCCGACCAGTGGGAACGTTGCTGCTGACCATCGCGCGGATCGCCTCGAACCTCTCCCAGCTCACATACCCGTCGTGGGTATTAGGCTTCAACGTCAACCATTCGTTCCGCGTCTTGCGGCGGATCTTCACGCTCACGCCCTCGGCGGTGTATCCCGCCGCCACAGCCGTCTTACCATAGGCATAGGCGCCGCCGTAGACCGGGTTCTGAATGATCCGGTGGATGGCGGAGTAACTCGGTCGCCGCCAGGCTGTGTCGCCGTTGGACTGCTTCACCGGCAGATCGAGATTGTACTCGTGGAGCCAGCAGAGCGCCTGTCGGGCACTGCCCAGTTCCTCGACCTTGTCGAACACCAACTGGATCGCTTCCTGGACGCGCCGATCCGGATCTTTCTCATAGCGGTCGCCGGCCTTCACGAAGCCAACGGGCGCCGCCACAATCAACTCGCCCCGGCGCGCCTTCTCGTAGCGGGCCGAGAGCGAGCGCTGGCGCAACAGATCCAGCTCGTACTCGTTGAGGCTACCCTTGAGCCCGAGCAGCAGGCGGTCGTTGCCGTGCCTTGGCGCATAGATAGTCTCCTGATCGACCAGAACGGTGTCGACCACGCGGCACATCTCGATGAGTTGCTGCCAATCCCGGCTGTTGCGAGCGAAGCGCGAGACCTCGCGGGCGCAAACCGCACCAACCTTACCGAGGCAAACCTCCGCTACCATCCGCTCAAAACCAGCGCGTTGTACCCCGCCGGCGGCTGAACGACCGAGATCATCATCGATCACTTCGATCTCAGACCAACCGAGCGCCGTCAGCCGGTCCCGCATGGCGTATTGCAACGCGCTGCTCTCGCGATTGTGCAACACCTGATGTGCCGAGGATTGACGCACGTAAAGAATCGCCTTGCGCTCCAGATGATGAGGCCTGACCTTGTCAGAGATCATGACCGACCTCCTTCGCGCGCGGCGTCGCTGTCATCGCAGCATGGTCGACGATCAACTGCGTCATCAGGCTTGTGAGGGCCGCCCGGGCTTCCGCCGGCAGCTCCAGCCATGCTGGTGCGCCGATGGCGCCGTTCGACAGGCCGC
>NZ_JBEPRY010000056.1:0-16093 GCF_040548605.1 Bradyrhizobium sp. JR4.1 | reverse complement strand
TTTCGCCGATGCGGCGAGGGCCTCCTTGGTCCATATCCAATACGGCGCACGCATGTGCCGTGGCCACGAGCCCGCATCAAAGACGCTCCAGTTGCTTGTTGACTCGCAAAGCACTCACGATCGACGCGACGCCGGACCGGTGCGCGTCAAACGCATCCATCCGGGATCAGGCTGCAAGAGCGCTGCACCCAACGGCGCTAGATCGCCCTCGTTGCTATCGGCTTGCGCTGCGCCGCTGATGCTAAGACTGGCCAGAGATCTGAAGGCAAGCTGCCTATGCTGTCTCATGGCTGATGTTGGAGCCAGATTAATGCATGCAAGAAGCTCGCGCGTGCCACGATAGCGAGACCAAGACTTGCCTCTATCTGGACGCAAGGGGTGATCATGTGCTGGCGCTTGCTCGTCATCCGCACATTGCGTTGAAAATCGCGAATAGGTCGTCACGCGCCTGATCCTGAACGTCCTTGCTATAGCCGGCGGCTAGCTATGTGGATTCGGAGAATATTGGTAAAATCTATTGTTTTGATGGGAGGTATCCATGCTCCGGATGGGGCAAGAGGGATTCATCAACGTCGGACGGGTGTGCCGGTCCTCTTGATCCAATTGATCAGGCGCATACCGAAGAATGGCTCAACACGCGACCTTCGGTTCGGAAACTCATCGCCAAGCATCGAAGCCATCGCACGAAAACGCGAACCAAGATGCTTGAGTTGAATCAACTCGAGCGTAAGCGTCGTTCCGCTCCCACCTTCTCGCGGCACATGGGATAGGCGAGTTTCACGATCTCTTTGAAGGGATCGGCTTGTGTCTATGCTTGACCATACGCTTAGATCGGACGTGACGGCGCGCCGGCTGGAAGTGATCACGGAGACGGGACGCCGTCGTTGGTTCTCCAAGGACGACAAGGCCCGGATTGTCGAGGAGACGCTGGTCTCGGGCGCCGTCGTTTCCGAGATTGCCCGGCGACACGGGCTGACCCCACAACAAGTGTTCACCTGGCGCCGGCAAGCACGCCGGTTGCCGACGCCGATGGCTGACGATCCACCGTTTGTACCGGCGGTGGTAGACGCCTTGGTACCGGCCGTGGCTGTTGGCCATGAGCGCAAGACAGCGCGACGCAAGGCCAAGCCGGATATCGGGGGCATCGAGATCGAAGCCGAGGGCGTCACTATCCGGGTCGGCCGAGGCGCGGATGTGGCGATGATTGCGGCCATCGTCCATGCGCTGAAGGCAAGCCGGTGATCGGCCCGTCCGGAACTGTCCGGGTGATGGTGGCAACCAAGCCGGTCGACTTCCGCAAGGGAATGGAGGGGCTTGCCATATTGGTACGCGAGCACATGCAGGCTGACCCGTTCTCGGGTGCTGTTTATGTGTTCCGTGCCAAGCGCGCCGACCGGATCAAGCTGATCTTCTGGGATGGTACGGGTTTGTGCCTGTTCGCCAAGCGGCTCGAAGACGGCGTCTTCCGCTGGCCGAAGATCGAGGATGGCGTGATGCGTTTGTCGGCGGCGGAATTGTCGGCGCTGCTCGAAGGGCTCGATTGGCGGCGTGTCCACGCGGCACGGGAGACGGTCGTGCCGACGCAAGTCGGATAATTGTGAGCCGTGCTGCGGCGAAGTGAATCAGGGGCATCGAGCACGTCGTCAAGCGGGCGCGAATATGCTCTGATTTACCTGTGAGCGATAACCTTCCTGATGATCCCGAGACGCTCAAGGCGATGCTGCTGGCAGCGCTTCACGAGAGCGAGCGGCTGCGTCAGATTATCAAGGAGCTGCAACGCCACCGCTTTGGCCGGAAGGCAGAGTCGCTTCCCGAGGAGCAGATGCTGCTGGGCCTCGATGACGTCCAACAGGTCGCAGCCTTTGCCGAGGCTGGTCGGGACGAGACAGCCCCGGAAGGCCGGGCGGAGCGCGCACGCAAGCGCCGCGTCAATCGCGGAGCACTGCCGGCCCACCTGCCGCGGATCGAGGTCGTCGTCGACCTCGACGACAAGACCTGCCCCTGCTGCCAGGGCGAACTGCATCGGATCGGTGAAGACAGGAGCGAGCGGCTGGACATGGTGCCGGCGCAGTTCCGCGTTGTCGTCACCCGGCGTCCTAAATACGCCTGCCGAGCCTGCGAAGATGGCGTCACGCAGGCCGAGGCTCCGGCCCGGCTGATCGAGGGCGGCCTGCCGACGGAGGCAACCGTCGCCCAGGTTCTGGTGTCCAAATATGCCGATCATCTGCCGCTCTACCGACAGGCCCAGATCTATGCCCGCCAAGGCATCGCTCTCGATCGATCGACGCTGGCGGACTGGGTTGGGCATGCCGCCTTCCATCTGCGCCCGCTGCATGAGCGCCTTCTCGCTCTGCTTCGCGCGAGATCCAAGCTGTTCGCCGACGAGACGACGGTGCCGGTGCTCGATCCGGGTCGAGGGCGCACCAAGACCGGCCAGCTCTGGGCCTATGCAGCCGACGACAGGCCCTGGGGCGGCCTCGATCCGCCCGGCATTGCCTATGTCTATGCACCCGACCGCAAAGCCGAGCGGCTGTTCAGCCATCTCGCCGGCTTCAAGGGCGTCCTGCAGGTCGATGGCTACAACGCCTATCCAAAGCTTGCCGAACGCGGCGGAGTCGAGCTCGCCTTCTGCTGGGTGCACATGCGGCGCAACTTCTACGAACTCGCGACAGCCGGCCCCGCTCCAATCGCAAGCGAGGCGCTCAACCACATCGCCGCATTCTATGCGATCGAGAAGGAGATTCGCGGCCGCAGCGCGGAGGAGCGTCGCCTCGTGCGGCAGCAGAAGAGCCGACCACTGGCCGATGCCTTTGAGGTATGGCTGCGCGCCAAGCTGGCTCTCATCAGCCAGAAGATCAAGCTCGCCGAGGCCATCCGCTATGCTCTCTCGCGCTGGCAAGGACTGACGCGCTTCATTGACGATGGCCGGATCGAACTCGATAACAACACCATCGAGCGATCAATCCGCGGTATCAAACTTTGCCGCAAGAATGCACTATTTGCAGGATCCGACGGCGGCGCCGAGCATTGGGCGGTCATCGCTTCCTTGGTCGAGACCTGCAAGATCAACGACGTCGATCCGCTCGCCCACCTCACCGACGTCCTGACCAGGATCGTCAACGGACATCCAAACCGCGACATCGACCTGCTACTGCCCTGGGCCTACCGCGCTCAAGCCCTCAAAGCCGTGGCCTGACAACGACGCTTACGAACGAGCACTGCTTCGCACGAACAGAGTCGAGCCCTCGCCGCTGCCCGATGACGACGAGTGGCCGGCCCATTTTATGATTAAGCTACAGAGCTGAGGGGACTCGCATATTGGCTGGACGCAGAGGACGTCAAAGATGGCCAGAGAGCCCCTGCTTCCGGATGCTTGAGACAAACCCGAGCCCGCAGCATTTCGGCAGGCCCCAACCAAGCGTGCCGGCCCCAGCAGACATTAGATTCATCAACTAGCGAGGTCGCTGTCACTCGATTCCGCCAGCTTGAAAGCTCCTCAGGAGCTCAATCGAAGCGCCTCGGCTAACATCAACAGTGCACAGCCAAGTGTTGCGGCGGGCGATGGGTGAAGCGGACATAGATCAATGCATCTTGGGATTAGCGCTGCAGATGCCGCCTCGGCTAAGTGGATCCTGAGTGCGGCGCGGTTCGCTGGTCATGAACATTTTCGTTGCAAAATCGAGCGACCTGAATGCTCGGTCGCGGACCGCCTGCGTCAAATCAGGAGTCGCGTCGATCGCAGCGCGCGCGTCGCTCATAATCTTATCTTTTGCGGAAAGCAGCTTTGCATCTAACATTACATGAAGCGTCTCTCGAACGTCAGGTGAGATTGAGCCGTCTCCATCGATCAATTCTCGAAGTTTCCAAAACATACGCTCGACTGTTACCATAGAACCGAGGACTGACATCAGTCTTGGTGACATCATTGCCATCTCCTTCTCCAGCCAGATTCTGGCGACCATCTTAGCGAAATCAGATCTGTTCCCGTTTGACACCGGCGCGCGCGGCGAAACAGGCGAATGACTGGGGTGCAATTTCTCTGCCAGGCGCGTGAGACGCAGGTTGCTCAGGGAAGCTCGCAAAGCGTGCGATTTGCGAGCAAAGCATTTATCTTTCCTGTGCTCCAGGCCGTAACCCGGGCGCCAGCGGTGGCTCACGTCGAAAAACCGACATGGAGGGTGGTTCTGTTTGGCCACAAACCGCCAGCGGCATCGGAGTTGGACTTCTGCTGCCAGGCGTCCAATGCTTTTCCGCTTGTTCACTGGGATCGCTCTGTTAACCAGGCGGAATTGACTGAGTAATCCCGGTCACGCAACGGTGGTCATCCGATACCCGGTGCTCAGGGCGCGCCCACGCGTTTCGTGATTGCATGGGTGCATCGAGATCGAGCCTCCCGATCTGGCGGAGGTGTGTTGGTCGTGCGCCACGTTGACCTCGCTCGATCTCTCGAGTCTCCATCGGCCGTCTGGTCGAGCTCAGAGGAAATGCTAACTTAAACGCACATATCATTTCTTGTGCCGGCGTCCGTATCTCGGATTGATTCACTTCGTCTGTCTTACTGTCCTCGTCGCTGCACGGCTATGCTGTGCAAACCGTGCATTTTACCCACCACCGGCCGCCGCGTTTCTCCGCGCGTAACTTGCCGCGGCGGATTCGAGAGAGCACGGCTTCGGGGCTTATGTGGTTCATCACCGCGAACCGCTGAACAGTGAGGTAGTCCTCATCGAGAGGTCGCGGGGTGCTAATGCCGTGCGCGGCCAGCAGAATGCGCAGCGAAGCCAACTCCGCCAGCACGATCTCGAGCTTACGCGCGATCTCCTCCGTCTGGGTGGGGCGCTGCCGGGACCGCCTCACGACAGGGCCCTTCGGGCGATAAGCCACACCTTGGATTCGTGTGGAATGCGATCGATGAACCGGCGCGCCAAAGCGGAACGAGCGCGAGCCGACTTACCTGCCCAAGCAAACCACGGCTCGGGTAGTGTTAACGCACGCAAAGTGAAGGACAGGCTATTCATTGCCCTCAAGCCACCTGCTTCGTGATGTAGTCCAAAGGGTTGAATCCGCCTAGAAGCGGTTTGGACCGCAAGAGCGGCCTTATAGATGCATTCGGCTCCGGCATCATCGGCCTTGGCGCTGCCATTTGTTGCTGGTTGTATCGGAATTCGCAGTTGGCTCACCCGTCAGCGGTCTGCCGCTATGAGCTCCGAGTGAATCGCTGTTGCCGTATTGAGGCAGGCATCCAGTGTCAGAGATCCGAAGGCGAGCTGGCAAAGGAGATAGTTGGCGCCTGCCTCTTCCACGTGATCGAGAAGAGTTTGGCGCACCGAAGCGCGCGTTCCGACAACGCATAGTTCACTCTCAATTGCGGCATTTAAGGTCAGGGGTAGATTGGACGGAGGCGGGATGTCGTTGAGCTCGTACAGGAACTTAAAGCTGTTGAGCCACGTTTCGTAGGCTGGGGCGGCGAGGGAACGGGCCGCTGCTTCAGAGCTCGCGATTACGACCATGCGGAGCAATGCGAGAAATGGTGCTGCACCGCTGGCGTCACGCTCCGCGCTTCGATGAGCGTGATAGCGATCGGTGACCTTGCGAACGGCAGAAGAAGGCCCCATGCACGCCAGATTTGCGCCATTTGCCGCCGCCCAGTGGGCGGACTCTGGCCGATTTGTAGCAATCCAGGTCGGTGGACAGGGACGCTGGTGAGGCGAAAGCGTCAAAGGAACGTCGTTCAGCGCAAAATGTTGCCCTTGGTATGAGAGCGGGCCGCCATTCATCGCGCTAACGAAGATTTGGGAAGCTTCCTCGTAACGGCTTGAGGCAACATCGGCTCCAACCCCAAAATAGCTCAGTTCGATCGGCAGGGAGCCGCGACCAAGGCCGACCTCAACCCTGCCGCTGCTCAGGTGATCCAACATGCAGATCTCCTCGAATGCACGCAGCGGGTGATAGAGGTTGAGCAGCATGACCAATGGACCAACGCGAAGTCGCCGTGTCCGTTGTATGACGCTCGACAGAAACAAGTTCGGCGACGGACCCCGTCCATGGGGAGTGCAATGATGCTCCGCCAGATGATAGGCATAGAAACCGAGCCGGTCGTAGGCCTCAGCGAGCGCGAGGCGGTCCGCGTATTGCCGGGCGATATCGCGGCCGTCCTCGTCAAGGTGATCAAAGATACCGCAGGTCAGGTTTGAGGGAAGAACGTTTCTCACTCAGTTATCTCCTATATAGAGAGGACCGGAGTCCGCCGGGTTTTCGGGGTACAAGAGGTGGTCGCTCGCATGCGCTGCATATGCTGCGAAGCCGTTCTCAATAGCTGGTAATGCGCTGACTGGATGAAAACTGACTCCAGCTGCGTCGCGAAACTGCATCAGGTGTTTGTCCGGATCGACCCCGAACGGGGATGCGTGACATGAGTGGAAGGGGCCACTAGCCACGGCATCCCACTTTCGTAAGAATGCTGCCGACAGCCGCAAGAAAAGCATCCATCTGGCGCTTTGTACCGATGCTAACCCGAATGCACTCTTCCAGGCCGGCATCCGGAAAGAAGGCAACAAGGATTTTGTGGTCTCCCAACGCCGCCTGCCACCATCTGCCACTCTGGCCTACGGGCACACGGGCGAGGAGAAAATTCGCGTGGGAAGGCGTTACAGAGAACCCAAATTCTGAAAGGGCGGCCGCTACGCGCTGCCGCTCAACCCTGACGTGGCGATGGTTCTCCTCGTAGGCGTCGCGATGCGCAAGGACGCTCATGCCTACCGCTTGAGCGACCACATTCATGTTGAAGACATTCTGGATGTTGCGAAGCCGCCCAATCAGCTCTGGATGGCCGAAACCGAAGCCGATGCGAATGCCAGCGGCGGAATAACTCTTGGAAAACGTACGTAGGACCAGAAGATTCGAATGGCGCTCAACAAGGCGTAGGCCGTCCTCGGGTGCGAAATCGACATAAGCTTCGTCCAATACAATCAATCGGTCAGATCGTATAACGAGGCGTTCGATCTCAGCGAGCGGAACAAAGGTTCCGGTCGGATTGTTCGGATTGGCCAGCAGAATGAATTTGGCATCTTTAGCCGCACCGAAAAGCAGCTCGTCCATCGGCAAGCAATCAGGTTCAAACCAGGGAATTTCAATGAAGCGGGCCCCTTGTAACATGGCGAGCTTGCGATTGAATGAGAAGCCGGGCGACATCATTGCGATGCCGTCGCCGGGGGCAAGAAGGGCTCTGTAGATTAGACTGAGGAGTTCAGACGATCCATTGCCAGCCATTACGCGATCGGTTGCGATGCCATAGGCCGCTGCGGCCGCTTCTCTCAAGCTGATATTATCGTCTTCAGGATAGAGGTATTGCAGCTCAAGGGCTGCAATTGCGCTTCGCATCACGACGCCTGGCAAAGGAAATGGGTTCTCATTCGTGTTCAGTTTCACGCAACCATTGTCCGGGGTGGGCCGCCCGGACGGCAGGGCATCCAATTCGCGTGCGACCGGCGAGAGCGAGGAAAGCATAGCTTGCAGTTTGGTATCCAATTTGGTGTTCTCCCTTTTGTCGACGCGAGCAGTTGACGGCGTTCATCGAGCCTACGTGGCGCGTGCTATATTCGGAGCCGGGAAGCGCAAGGCGTTCATGAATGAATGTTGGGGGTTCAATAGCCGGGCTTAGATCTAAGCGCCGCACCGGATCAGAGCCCGTCTCAAATTGTTAACGATCAGCACGGATCAGGCGCCGCACGGCGTTATCCAAACGGATACTTGTCTCCGCGAAGAGAAGGCACGCCACGTCCACTCCGCCGAACAGCGCTCTAACGCTTGGCTCGAATTCGCGCAAATCGTAGAGCGACTGTGCGCGACTGACATCTTGCCCATAAGGTACGTTCCTTCTGAAGAGGCCATGACAGTTTCCAATCAGTTTGACGAGCGGGAAGAAGGTGCCGATGTTCGTCGGCCTAAGAATCTGGAAGTGGTGCTCACTGCAGTGGCACCAGGCGAATGGGAACGTACTCTTCGGGCGGCCGTTCGGGCGCGCACGACAGCTGTGATAGCACTGCTGTGAGGGCGAGAAATGCTGCGACTGCTGCGACTGCGAGGCACGTGGGCAGCGCGTAATCGCTATGTCGAGGATGGTTCATCATTCGAACGCTCCGTGCGGTGTTGAGTCGGGCGATCAGTTCTGCTCGACCGCTTCGACGGTATTGTCGCGCCAGCCGTAAACGATGAAGCCAGGAGCGGCATTGTCTCCCTTGGAGTCGAATCGAACTGTGCCAATGGCCGTTTCGATTAAACCCGAGCGTAGGGCCGCAGCGACCGGGGTGGCATCGAAGCTCCCGGCCCGTTTGACGGAGTCTGCCCATGCTTGAACCGCGGCATAAGCGTAGAGCGTGTAACCCGCGGCGGATAGGCTCGAATCCTTGAGCCTAGCGACAGCGGCTGCCCCTGCAGCATTATTCGTACGGTCCGGCATAAAGGTGATGAGCGTGCCCTTTGCGGCCTCGCCGGCAATGGCCAAAAGGCCGCTTGACATCAGCGGATCGTCGGCGATCACGGTCAGGCGTGCGCCCGCCTCCGCAGCTTGACGCAAGATGATGTCGATCTCGTTGTAATAGCCGACATAGACGATCTGGAGTCCCTCTCTCTTCAGTTTCGAAACCCGAGTGGTGTACTCCTTCTCGCCGGCAAAATCGCTTTGTCGACCAGTGTGCTCGCCAGCTGCTCGAAGCCGCGGTTCAACGATATCGGCGATGCCTTCTGCTGTACCCTTATCGTCGAGGACCGCGAGCTTTGCGCCTTGGTGGTGCCGCACGATGTAGTCGGCCGCACCCCTGCCTTGTTGGTCATCGCGGCGGCAAATCCGAAACAGCGTGGTTAGGCCACGCTCTGTCAGGCGGGGATTCGTCGAGCCAGGTGAAATCTGAATCACCTCCGCTTCGGTGTATATATCTGAAGCCGGGGTCGACGAATTTGAAGGGAAGGGCCCAACGACAAGCTCGATCCCGTCAGCTGTCAAGCGATTGGCAACAGCGACGGCCCGCTTGGGATCGCTTGCGTCGTCGGCAATCCTCAATATGGGCTTTGTGTCAGGCAGTAGACCCGATGCATTTATCGAATTCATGGCCGCGGTCGCTCCGTCGCGTATCTGCGCGCCCAGCGCCGCAGTACTTCCCGTCATTGGGCCCGCTACCGGAATGTAAACATCGTTTGCCCAGGCGCTCGAACTGAGGGTCAAGGAAAGGAGCGCAGCAATTGCAAGCCTATGAACGCGAAGAATCGGCATGTGGGGCTCCCGACTATCGCGCCACGTCTTAGTCTGCTTCGCCGTTGGTATGACGCGGCGACCAGCAGTCCGGCGCAATGATGTTTGAATCGAACTCAGATTGGTACGAACAGGCTCAAGTTGTTGACAAGTTCATCCATAAGCATCGGGCGGGCACGGACGGATTGGGGAGTGGTCAGGAGAGCGTCCTCCAGGCGTTGACAGGACCCATATCGAACATCCTGCCGGCATCCGGTACACTCGCCAAATCTCCTGTGCTCGGCAGATGTGTGCCGACGAGGCGCTTGAAGGGCCCGGACGATCATCCACCGACGTGTTCGCGCCGAGGCCTCTCACCGGGAAAGTCCGAAAGTGATGCCGATCATTGGAGTCTCCCTCGGTTTAGCCGACGGTCTGCCCGCCCCGTCGCTGTGACGACGCGTTAGACGGTACAATATGACGCTACGTGCGAATCAAGTGCTTCGAAGCTTGCACGTCGAGGTTGCTCGCCAAACCTCACAGAGCGAAGGACTCAATGAGTGCCGACAATGCAGAGTCGGAGAGGAACTGCTACAGGCCAACGACCTCGTCAGAATTGATCGGTCACCATCAACTCGTTGGTTACAGACATTCCGACAAGCAGTGCGCAACCGCGTCAATTCTGTCCCAGCTGGTCCTCCAGCGCGGCGAGGGCGAGATCGAGGTATCGCATGAGGCTCGCATCCCAGCCGGCGAGATTATGTGGTTCGGTCAATCGCGTCAGCACCTTGAGTATCATTGAGACGGTCGAATCAACTCCTGCGATCTCAGTCAGCAGCGAACGGGCCTGACGCGCGACCGCAATTGCCCGCTCACTGCATGGAGACTCGCCCTGATCCATGCAGCTTCGTAGCTCGTCGCGAATCGTGCGCCACCGATCTTCGCGGCTAGCATTAGAGGCGCATGTGCAGATCGCCGAGCGGGTACGCTTCTCAATCCGCGACATTGCGTCCAACGTGGCCGGCAGTTCGTCGACACTGACTTGTGTCTCACCTTGCGTCGTCATATTGCGCAATCGGTCCCTTAATAATGTCGCCCGCGCGACTTGAAGTTCAATCCGTTCCAGATGGTTGCGCAATAGGTCCGTGAGAGACGTCCGCCCCTCGATTGCTTTGCGGATCTCAGGAAGCGAGAAGCCGAGCTCACGCAGCGCGCGAATCTGAGAGACGCGTTGTAGGCTTTCACGATCGTACATGCGGTGACCGCCGTCGGTACGTTCCGAGACCGTCAACAACCCAGTATGTTCGTAGTGATGTAGAGTGCGGACCGTTACACCGGTCGCCTCTGCAAGTTCTCCAATGCGCCATCGGCGCCGTCGTGGTGTGGCGTTTGTCATGGTCCTCAATTTTCAAGCCTACAACCTGACGTCACGTGAGAATCAAGTTATTTCAATGATCTAGATGATGCGTCTCTTGCTGCGAACCGCAGAAGGACAGAGAGCTGCTGTTGATCAAGCGGCCGAGACAAGTGCAAGCATCAAGTTCACCAGCGACCCCAATTCATCCCTCGCTGCGCGTTGCAGAACGAGTCTCGCGATCGCCGCTCGGTTCTCGCTGTTTCGCATGCATGTCGGTAAACATGTGATTGCTTGATCAAAAAGGTGTCCCAACATCGCGAGATCCTCCGGATCGTAGACTCCACTCGATTCATTCAAGAGTAGGCTCCTTTCATTGTCGCACTCGCGCCGCACGTGACGAAGCCGTTTGGCCGTGGTGGGGCAAAAACGAGACGGACTGGCGACGTGCGCGAAGGAATGCGACAGGGAGGAGTCGCGTGATGCCATTGTGCAACACGGCGTGTGCTTACTTTTGTCCAAGACCGCGCTAACCGGAAACTGTGCAATTTCTCCTGGATGCTGCCGCCGCGGTAGCCATCAGCTCACGAAAAGCGAGCGCATGTGCATGCACCTCCGCTTGATCTTAAGATAGTGCGTCACGAAACGGCGGACCCAGACACAGTCCTGATCCGGTGGGCCTCTTTCGATCGCAATCCTCGCTGTGGTGTCTATCGTTGAGCCGGGCGTTGATTGGTCAATCATGGCAGATCAGCTCTACCACCAGGTCGTGGCGCGGCCGCCGGCTCAGCGCCTAAGAGCGTTTTCAACACTCTGCTAGTCCCGTTGGGATGGCATTGTGGGCGCGAAGGCGTTGCTCGCGCATGGCTACATCTGTTTTTGGAATGCCACAAGATGAGGGCTGCTCATTAATGGCGCAACTCCGCGGCCGCGAAGCGTCGGGAGGATGAGCGAAAGCGGGCCTCAATACCATTTCCGGCATGGATCTCAACGCAAGCGCATCTCGCGCGGCTGGCGAGACGTTGCTCACGATTGAGGAACGAGTCTCGAAGGAGGACTCCGGCATCCGTGGACGTGGAGGCGCTCGAAACGGGTCCATGGGTTCCGCCGGCGCAGCGCGGCCACGCGCGGCGAAACGACAACGTGCCATGGCTCCTAAAGCAATGACTCGCATATCCAGACCTGTGCCGGATCAGTGCCGCGGACCGCGGTACATCGGACGGCCTCGCCAGATGCAATCCACTACAAGTGCAGGGATCATAGCGGCATTGTGTTTGCAGAAAACTTGACGAGCCTTGCTGACAGCCGCGCTATGCGCATCCGCAATAGCAAAGGATGATGATGCTATAGCTTGCACGAGGATCTTAATGCGCGCTCAAGCCAACGCCACCCCTCTAATCTGGGGGGCCCGTGTCTGGCGAATTCGCCGCAAGTATCCTATCGAACATAAGGATCGAAGTTCCCCCTTCGCGGTATTGACTTGCTCGTCCGGCAGCTCACTCACTCAATTTCATCGTCGAGCAGTATCGCTTTGACGTGTGCGCGCTGGACATAAATGCTTCGGGTAAGATAGGCAAATCATGTTACTGCGCCGATGGCCCATCGGGCTCAGCGGTGAGGGGCAGCAACTCGAGATCGGCGGCGGTGGCGTCGCGCGTCACGCCACGACACTTCCGAAAGGACATGACTGTCGCGAGAACCGAAGGAAGGGCCCCGCACGCATGATCCGATCTGGCTTGGGTGAACATGTCGGCCAAATAATCAAGAGCTGGAGGTGGAGCAGGGCTCGGCGAATTGGAACGGCGAGCCGTTCTGTTGCGTGCGCGGACATTGGCACAGCTGCCGTCCTCTCATCAGAAACACTCATCACAAACACCTGGTCAACGCGCCAATGCCGCGAGTTCATGGTTGGCGGATCCAGGTTGATCCTACGGGCCGCGACTTTGCGGTTGCGCTCGATCATGCCGGATCGAGTACAACAGAGTAAGATAGGCATCATTGAGATGACGTGTCCCAACCTCCATTTCTAGCGTTACGCAATACCTCTGACTTGCAGGTCCCGCTCTCCCGAGTTTACGTCAGCTCGCGTTGGGCTTTGCGCGCCCGAGGGCCGACGGCGTTGGCGTTCGGCAGAACAAGTTGGTTCGACGCGAACGAGCGGGCATCGCCCTTTTAGGTCGCCCGTCACATAGACGTCTAGCTACTGGCGTCCTTCGGCATTACTTCGATCGTCGGACAGTTGAGGGTCAGAAGAATGTCCAGCGTCAGGCGAAGAGCGGTGCGGGTGCGCTACGAACGTCCAGTTTGCAGCCTCGATCGCAGGTGCTGGTCTACAACCTGACGCGGCGTGCGATTCAAGGGAATTGTGGTGCTGAAGCCGGATATTGTTCACCCGACTCGCCGGATCATTTCGTGAGCTCTGACCTCGGCTCACATTGAGCGGTGCGATGCAGCCGGTCTGGATCAGCGAAAATCGTTGGGGAGAGCGCCGCCGAACGAGCTGTATGACGCACAAGATCATCATGCCAGCGCGAGATCAACAGCGCCTGCGGCTCGATCAAACTGCGCTCAAGCGTGGCAATTTCGACCATGCTCAACGTCAGTCAGAGGACACCGGAGCTTCGAGCCTGGCGTAGATCTGGTTAGGTCGCAGCCGGCCCGAACAATCCTACAACGAGCTGTGTCATTGGCTGCTCTCGGACGGGGGGAGCATCATGGATGCTTCTTGCAAGAATATGTTGCGCATCCAAATGCTTGCAGGATCAGTGTTATGAATCGCCGGCCATTGGACGGCCTCAGTGAATGTGAGAAGTCGCAGCGGAGGTTCGATGACCCGCAGGGGCATCGTCTTTGCGAAATGGCTGACGAGCCTTGATGGCATGCTCGCGATACGGTTGGTGCCCAATAACATAGGCGGAATCATACCAAAACCCTGGACGGCGACCTCGGTGCGTATCTTGAAACCATGCTCGAGCAAGAGCCATTCATGGAAGGAGGGCCTCAAGAAACGCCCAAACCGAGCTTCGACGTGCCCGATTGACATGTATTTCTCGAAAGTGAGTCGCGGTGCTAGCTGCTTATTCATGGGGCAGCCCACGCAGACGAAGGTGTCCTCGAACAGTGCCGCCTTGGGATGCTCACTCGACATGAACATCTCCGGATACATCAGAAAATCAACTTCACCGCGCCGGAGGAGCTCGTCGGGTTCCTCTGCGGGTGGCAGCAACTCGAAATTGATTGTTGGAGCTTCCCGCGCGACGCGGTCCACGATTCTTCGAAAAAACACGACAGTCATGAAGTCGGACAGGATGATCTTGAATCGCCGCGTCGATTGAGACGGATTGAAGTCGTCCGGAGAGATGATGGACAGCTGAATGTGAGCGAGAGCCTCGCGAATTGGGGCTGCGAGTGCTTCAGCCCGCGGCGTCGGCACAAGTTTTCGGCCCCTCATCGTGAATAGCTCATCGCGAAAGTAAGAGCGAAGCCGCGCGACGGCGGCACTCATGGCAGGTTGACTGAGGTTGATGCTTCTTGCCGCCGCAGTGAGGTTGCCTTGCGTCACCAGGGCGTCGAACGCGACGAGAAGATTCAGATCGAGGCCCTTGAAGCGCATAATGCTGAGTGATCCACGGTGTGAATATGTTCTATCGATACAATCGATTTTACCATTTGTACCGAATGAGGATAGCAAACGATAGTTTAGCGAGAAGTCAGATCTATCAGAATGGTTATGAAGCGTTGCGCCGGGTTCGAGATGGCCTCTCAGCTCAGGGCCAAGGATCAATCAACGCGTCTGGACCGTGCGCTCGCAGTTTCGCGCGTGTTGCGCAAGCCATATCTCGATCTAGGACGGTGGGCATCCGCAAACTTGCGTTGGCATATACGACGGGCAAACCTTCGTTTGGCTTTGCCAACCCATTCTATATTCGCCGTGTACCGCCGTAGAATTGAGCGAACGCTCAACTTGGCCGTAGATTTCCGTCCAGTCAGACCCTCCCGGTTGCGGGTGCCGAATGTGTTGTGGTCGCAGTCGATTGGATTGCGTCCTTGCTGGGGTGAAATCGTGCGGAACATGCAAACGAAGATGTCCTTGGCGAATCTGATGCGAGTTGCGCACACGCTCGATGTGGTCTCGATTGTGAATGCAGATCGGTCAGTGCGTGAAACTCTCACGGATGTGGTGTTTTCCGCGGGTTACGTGCCCGAACCGTTTGAGAGCGCAGACGGGTTCTTGAAATCGGGCCGCCGTTCGATCACGTCCTGCCTGATCGCGGAGATGCAGTCGAGCGCGATGAGTGGACTCGATCTTGTCCATCATCTGGTTGCCTCCGGAGGCGCGATTCCTACGATTCTGCTCACCGACCATTTTGAAGACGACGTGACGCGAGTGCTGCAAGCTGGACTCCAGTTCTTGAGAAAACCTTTCGAACGTAGCCAACTGCTGGCCTGCATCAGGAGCCAGATAATGAATAGGAATTACTCTCTATGAACATGATCGCGCCCGAATCCACACGAGGTGCTTCGGCGCGCCCTCCAGTTCGTTGGAGGCTGTGCTGGGAGAACGAGCTTCAACTCGCTGACCATATTGAATTGTCCGACTTCTTCCGCAAGACCTATGGTCCGACCGGGGCATTCAACGCAAAGCCCTTTGAAGGTCATCGAAGCTGGGCCGGCGCAAGGCCTGAGATTCGGGCAATCGGCTACGATGATCGAGGCGTCGCGATTCACATTGGCGCACTGCGCCGCTTCATCAAAGTTGGTGAGGTCGATCTGCTCGTGGCTGAACTCGGACTGTACGGGGTACGCCCGGACCTCGAGGGGCTCGGAATCAGCCACTCCATCCGCGTGATGTATCCCGTGTTGCGAGATCTTGGCGTACCGTTCGGCTTCGGCACGGTCCGATCTGCCCTGCAGAAACATATTACGAGACTGCTCGGTCGACAGGGATTGGCGACCGTTCTGCCAGGGCTTCGTGTCCGGTCCGCTCGGCCGGATATATATCTCACTGTGCCTCCGACGCGCGTGGAGGAGGTGGTCGGCCTCGTTCTGCCGATTGCTAGGCCAATGAGCGAATGGCCGGCCGGTGAGATGATTGAACGGAACGGGCCAGAACTGTGACGTCGACAAACAAAGTGACTGAAGCGCGGAGCGACTACGCCGAGGCCGGCGGAGAGAACTGCGTCTATCTGACCTTTGATGATGGTCCGAACCCACATTGCACGCCGGCTATCCTGGACGTTCTGGCGCAGCATCGGGCCCCCGCGACCTTCTGCGTGATCGGCGCATATGCAGCGGGCCAGCCACAGCTGATTCAGCGGATCGTTGCAGAAGGACACGAAATCGCAAACCACACAATGACGCACCCGGAATTGTCCAAATGCATGCCGGATGAGGTGGACTACGAGATCCTCACGACGAACAAGGTCATCGGAATGGCCTGCCCGCAATACTCCGTGCGGCACGTGCGTGCGCCGTATGGGATATGGACCAAGGAGGCCCTTGCCGCGTCGGCGAAG
>NZ_JBEPRY010000055.1:0-16463 GCF_040548605.1 Bradyrhizobium sp. JR4.1 | reverse complement strand
GCGCGCGACAATCATCGCGGCAATCATCACCTCGCCGCGACACCGACTCGCCATCCTGATTGTCGCGCGCTTCCCATCCAGATTGTCGCGCTATAATTGTCGGCGCTCTTCGCGTTCGGCGCCCTCGTGCTCGCGGGTTCAGCTTCGGCCGTTCCTCCTGTTGCAGCCTTTGTCCTGACTGCCGGAGCGGTGCTTGTCCTCGGATCTCTGGCCATCCATGGCCGCGAAACGAGCACCGTGTCGCTCGAGTACGAGCTGTCAGCGGAGCAGTCAGCGCGGTTTGAGGCCCTGACCCGCACATTCCATGACTTGGCGAGTTGCGGTCGCATATGGAATGTCCCTCTTGAGCGACAAGAAACGGACTGGAAACGCAACGCGGGCGCCTCGAAGCTGATTCAAAGACACCAGATTTCGTTAGGCACGGACAAGCCACCGCTGGTCAAAAGCAACCTGGATTTCCTAAAGCTGCCACTCGGAAAAGAGACGTTCTATCTGACGCCTGACGCGATCCTGATTACGGCCGGCAAGACTGTTGCCGGGGTCGCCTACGAAGACGTTGAATTCATGTTTCGAAGCGCTCGCTTTATCGAGGAAGAGACGCCGCCCGCCGACGCGACGGTCGTAGACCAGACCTGGCGCTACGTGAATCGTAAGGGCGGCCCGGACCGGCGCTTCAACAACAACCGGGAGCTACCAATCTGTCTATATGGTGAGATCGATCTTCGCTCGTCCAACGGCGTGAACGAGCGGATCCAGTGCTCGCGCGTTGATGCAGCCGAGCGATTTGTCGCGTCCCTCGCTGCAATGTCTGCTTGAGAATGCGATCCCGATAAGCACTTTGCACGGCGCTCCGATGCGGACGATAGCGCTGATCGTCCGTCGGATAGGCAACCGCTGCAGCGGCACCGGGGGATGTGCTGAAGCCGTGTCGATGCTTCTCGCGCAAGCGAATTCAGAACGCCAAAGAACCCGGCAGGTTCCTCAGGGCAAGTCGATCAGCTGATGCGCAGATTTTCGGCGCTCATCTTGCCCGAACGATCTCGCATCAGCTCATAGCTGACCCGAAGGCCTTCCGCGAGATTGGTGTAGCCGGCCTTCTCGACCGCGCTGATGTGAACGAAGATGTCAGCTCCCCCGTCTTCCGGCTGGATGAAGCCGTATCCCTTGGCCGCGTTGAACCATTTCACAGTCCCCATCGCCATTGCATTATCTCCAAACTGAAGTTCTGCGATCAAATCGAAGAGCTGCCTGACCATCAGGACTTCCGCGCGAGGTACTCTCACGCTGAGCGCCCCTCACGCGTCCACAATCGTTTACGCCGACGACGGTTCCTGCGGGCGATCGGTCGTGGCGGCGCAGCCGGCAATGGCGGTCGCTCATCGCCAGCTGGCTCCTCGGCCTGTGCCTCGGGCTGACCTTGCGCCACACATCGATCGAGCTTCTCAAGGGCCTCAAGGACCTTCCGTCCCTCCTCAGTGATGGTCCAGTATCCCACCTCCCGGTCGATGAGCTTTTGTCCGAAGATATCGAGGTTCGGCTCGCGGCTTGCGATGCGCTTCATGCGCGCCGGCCACTCGGGCCCGGGTGGTGTAAAAGATGGCCAAGTGCTGTTTGACGAGTTCAAGATTGGCTCGGCCGCCCGGTTGGCCGGCAAGTATCTTCAGTATGGACAGCTGAGAGCTCACATGCGCACGCAAAGATTCAATGAAAGCACAACAATACCGGCGCTACCCAAGGCCGGGTAGGGCACATCATCGCTTTTCAAACGGAAACCTTGCCGGGTAAGGCTAACAAAGGGGGCAAAGTACCGTAGTCCATATGCAGCCTTCGGATTCGCCACTTTCATGTGCCCTCGCAGCTCGGATCGTGCTGCTTGTCTGGGCCGAGCCGCTCGCCCCCCACAAAACTGCCGATGGGGGGCTCGACTTGTTGTCCTAAACAGATGGAAAAAAGGTCTGCAGCCGCCGAGCGGAATGTGTCCGCTGTGGACGAACTGGACAAGCCTGCGCAAGGCCAAGGGAGGGGATCACCAGTGACGTCTATGGCTTCTTGACCTGTGACCCAATGCCGAGAGCATCTCATTTTCCGAGGCGCCAAGACTGATGATCGAGCCCGCGCTCTTGATATGTGACCGCATATCGATGTCTGTGATCCTGTCGAGCAGGCGCGAGCTTACAGGGCTCGTGACGAATTATCCCGCCAGATCTTCATAGCCTATGAAATCGCCACTCATCGTGTGGTCGCAACGCCGCCCTCAAAGGCTCGAGCGTGCCATGCCGATTGTCTTATTTGCGACATGCTGTCGATCTCGCGAGAGGCCGCTTGGATGAGCAAGCATCTATAATCAAGCTGTCGCGGTTGGCATGGGCTTTGAAGGGGGGATCTCATCGATTGCTCAGGAGTGCAGGGATGGCTTACGGGATGATGGGCCCTCAGTTCATGGCGTGGATCGGGTCCGAGTTCGGGTCCTCCAATCTTCGCACAACGCAGTGGCTAGCGTATGAATGTGCCTCCGTGATCGACCTCGCTCGAGCCCGATGCGCGCCGTCACCATTGCGCGATTGCGGCGATTGGCCAAGTCTGGGGTGGCATCTGCTGCCTCTCCTTGGCTTATCGCATGCGAAAATCGAGGCCGCGATGGTCGAAGCCCAGCGTCCGAGCCGTGGTCCGTTTTCGGCGTCTAAACATGCGGCCGCACGAGGCTGCCTGTGAGCCTGCATCGCGGGCTGACCGCGAATTCCGGTCAGGAGCGGCCCGTGAATGAGGCGGCACGTCGTTCGCCGACGCAAACGGCGGCATGATTATGGACAAGATAGCCAAGACAAGGCCGCTATTAGTCTCGCGACCAGAAGTGAATAGACGGACGGCCATCCATCGTTTCGTTCTCGAGCTCAACGAAACCGCGAAACTTGCGTGGCCAATGGTGCTGACGCAGGTTGGGCAGATCGCAATGATGACGACCGATCTTGCCTTCATCGGGCGCATCAGCACTGAGGCGCTCGCCGCGGCAGCGCTGGCAGGCCGGTTTTATCTCATCAGCGTCACCTTCGGCGTGGGTCTACTAAGCGCCATCGCACCTTTGGCAGCGCAGGCGTTTGGGGCGAATAATATAGCCGCGGTACGGCGTACGCTGCGCATGGGCTTATGGACGGCCCTGGTCCTGTCGTTCCCGATCATCGGTGTGGCGCTGCGAGCAGAGCAAATATTGCTTGCGTTAGGCCAGGCCCCAGATGTGGCGCGGCTCGCCCAGCAATACCTCTTCGGATTAGGCTTCGGCGCGGCGCCAGCACTGGCGTTTTTGGCTATCCGCAGTTTCATGGGGGCGGTCCATCGGCCACAGCCTGTCTTCTGGATTACGCTATCAGCCATCCCCTTCAATGCCTTGCTGGTCTATATGCTGACCTATGGGAAGCTTGGGCTGCCCCGACTGGAGCTGTTCGGGGCAGGGCTTGCGACCACGCTGGTGAACTGCGGGATGTTTTTGGCCGGTTTGTGGTTCGCTGCACTGCGCCAGCCGTTCCGTGACTACCATGTGCTTGCGCAACTCTGGCGTTTCGATTGGCGCGCAATGCGGCAGCTCATCGCAATTGGAACGCCGATCTCCATCGCGTCATTGATCGAGTCGGGACTATTTTGGGCCACGTCGCTGCTGGCGGGCTTGATCAGCACCAGTGCACTGGTCGCTCATCAGATCGCTGTTCAGATCGCCGCGATCCCGTTCATGATTTATTTCGGCGTTGGCACGGCCGCAGCCGTGCGCGTTGGCCATGCAGCCGGCCGCCACGACAGGGCAGGCGTCAAGCGGGCAAATCTGGCCGCGATGCTGATCGGTATGGTCATAGCTGCAACGCTAACCCTCGCGCTGATCGCCGGGCGTTTTGAGATCATCGAGCTCTTTCTCGGCAGATCGGACCGCGATTCCGAGGCAACGATCGGTCTCGCTGCACAGCTCCTCATCGTCGGCGCAGCCCTCTTTATCACTGATGCCGCCCAGTGCATTGCGGCAGGCGGCCTGCGCGGACTGAAGGACACGCGGGTGCCGCTGCTGTTTGCGGCCATTGCTTGGTGGCTGATCGGCTTTTCCCTCAGCTATTGGCTCGGTATGAAGGTCGGTCTGGGCGCCATTGGTATATGGATTGGCTTATCGATCGGAACGACCATCTATGCGGCGCTCCTCGTCCTGCGGTTCCGCCACTTGACAAGGCGCGCTCACTGATGCGCGCGCATCACTGATGCCAAACGGCGACCATGCGCCAGCATGCTTGCCAGTGCCGATGCGACGGGGTCGAACGCAAGACTGGCTGAAAATGGAAGGTCGCGCTTCATGGCGCGACTGCAAAGATAGGTAAGAAGAGATAGCAACTAGCATCGTATTATTCGATCATTTCATTTCAAGAAACGATAACCAAAGTGGTTAGCTCGTTTGAGAGCGAGTAGGAATCCTCAAAGTGTCCTTTGACGACTTGCAGGCTTTCAAACTTGTCACTATTGGCAGAATGGCTCAACGGGTCCCTCCCTTCGAGAGCAAAGCCCGCAAATCGTGCGGCCCAGCGGCGCCCACCGGGCGTCGATGCGATCACCGTTAGTCCGGCAGGTCAATTTTCAACACGCCGACCGGTGTCTGCAAGCTCCACAGCTGCGGAGTTCCTCCCAAGCACACGAGATGCATCGCAATCGCTGGAATCAAGCCGCCACGCGAAACGACCCACATCAGCGACGTTTCCTGGCTCAATCGCGATGGCGACCAGATTAGGATCGGCTACGGCGGCGAGCAGGTTCGGTTGGACGCGGCATTTGCCAATCTTGCTTGCGAGGCCAAGGCTACCCTCGGCTTGTTCGATGTCCTGCCTAACGTCCCGCCGGGGTTGGGCGGCCCTCGGGGCCTGTGATGAATTCCGAGGCTTTGCGTTGCGCCCGGAGAGGTGCATCAGGCGACCATGCTCAGATCAAGCTGCTGACACTGCAGCCGGTGTCCAATCCAACTCGCCCCAGACTACTGCTGAGGAGAGCTGCTGGCGCTCGCGAGCCGCTAATCCCGGCTCGGGACTCGTCGACACGCTGGCCGGGCGTTGGTCAGCATAGCCGGGAGCTCCGTACCCGCATTGCGCTAGCGCTAGCAATCAGCGTCGGCTCCAAGTCGATGGCGCTGGCGCTTCAGCCAAGTCCTGGGCGCTTCCGATCCGCTACCTCCCAGCTAGACGAAAGCTTTACGATCATGTTCGAACGACCGCACCGGAATCGGGTTCTCATCGTGCTGTTCGACGGGCTTCGACCCGATCTCGTCAAGCCATCACTAACGCCGAATCTGGTCAGGCTTCAGCGCCGCGGTGCGGTGCTGACCCGGCAGCGCACCGTCTATCCCAGCGAAACACGAATAGCGCTCACGAGCCTCGTCACGGGCGCTACGCCGGATCGCCACGGCATCGTTGGAAACTCATATCTCGACCGGCAGTCGTCGATTCCGCGCTCCGTCGACACCAGTGACGCGCGCCTGATCGAGGATCTTGATGCCGCGAGCGGCGGCCATCTACTCGGTGTGCCGTCACTTGGCGAGATCCTAGCGGCGAACGGCAGGACCTTCGCGGTCCTGGCTTCCAACTCGGCGGGGGCAACGCGCCTGCTGAACCATAAGGCTCGAAAGTTCGGCCAAGTGACGCTCTCCGGTCACTTTCCTTGCGTCGCGACCTCGGCCGAGATGCTCAGAGAAGTGGAGACTCTGCTGGGGCCGACGCCGGCGCCCCCGCCCACGGGCACCCCAGATCTTGCCTCTCAAGCCTTTTTGACTTCGGCGTTTCTCGACGTAATCTGGCCTCGGCTTCGGCCCGACGTCGCAATCCTCTCCTTCGGCGAGCCCGATATCTCCTCGCACGATTGTGGGACTGGCGCGCCAAAGACGCTTGAAGCAATCAGCTTTGTCGATCGGCAGTTTGGCCGCGTGCTCGATTGGTGGGAGGCTGAGGGCTTGTCCCAAGGCGTGCACCTGATCGCCGCCTCCGATCATGGACACGTGACGGTGCATGCGCAGGCCGATCTATTCGAGACGCTTGAGGCTGCGGGGCTGCGCTGCGGCCCGACACCGGCGGCCGGGATCGATGCCATCGTCATACCTGGGCAGGTCGGAGCAATTTACCTCACCGAGCCATCGGAAAACCTTATCCGCCGCGCGGTCGGGGCGATGATAGAAAGGCCCTGGTGTGGGCCGGTGTTCACCGCGGGTGGCGCGGTCGATGGCATTGCACCGGGCAGCTTTGCACGCCATTTGGTGTTCGCCGAGCATGCCCGATCGGCGGACATCCTGTTCTCGTTCCGGTCGGATGACAGACTCGATCCATTTGGCCTTAGCGGCCGCACTTGGAGTGCGGATGGGCCTGTCAGCTTCGGAGTGCACGGCGGGCTGCATGCCAAGGAGATGTCGTCGGTCGGCATTTTGGCCGGACCGCTGATCAAAGGCGGCTTCGCCTCACAAATCCCGTCGAGTATTTGCGATTTTGCGCCAACAGTGCTCGGTTTTCTGGGCCTCTCGCGGTCGGCAACGATGACCGGTCGTCCCCTCGCAGAGGTCTTTATCCATGATGGAGAGGACCTGCCTCCTACGGTTGAGAAGATATGCGAGACCAGCAGCGGCGCATACCGGCAGTACCTTCGTCGTGTGCAGGTCGGCGAGGCCGTTTATCTTGATTCTGCTGACGTCGTAGCTCGTCCCAGCAACCTGACATAAAATGAGCGTCGATCCGCCAAGCTCATCAAGGGGGATAGTCGCGTTGCGTATCTCGATCTGTGATCGATGGTGGAATTCGTCAAAAAAATCGATGGAGTGCGAAATTTATGCGCTGACCCCAGGGTTACTGCATCAAATCAAACCCACATGTTTGCTATCCTGTGTGAACAAATAGCATCCATCCGGAAGGGCCGATTTATGTCGAAAGTGTCACCATTTCATTCAAAGAAGCCCAATGCGCGAAACGTCTATCACGACAACGACAAGTGTACCGAGGGCAATAACATCGAACGGCAATATCTCGCCTCCGGCACCGGAGGGCGGCCGCGCTGCGAACATTGCGGGCGCCTAGCCTAGTTCGCAGCTGGCGTGGCGGGTAAAAACGAGCCCCGCCGCGCCACGCAAAAATCCGCTCTTACCCGACTGGAAGCAGTTCGGCGCCTGAAGATCGTGAACTTCTGATGCAACTGCTTGCCGGATAGCCGGTTGCTTCGGTTCGTAGGGCGGTGGACGGCTTCCCGCGAAGCAATCCTCCTGCTGTCACGGGTGTCGACGATTGGGCTGTTCGACGCAGTCGGTGTTGCGGATAGGATTGTCTGCGATCGCGGATGGCGGCGGATCATAACGTTGCGTGAAGCGCAAGCCGCCCAATGACGCTGGCACAGCCCTTTCTCTTGAGCAACGCTGGAGATACCGAGTTCATTCTCGCTGCCGCGGACTGGATGTTGACCGACAGTCCACCGAAGAAAAAGCAAGGGCAGAGTTCCCCGGACAAGCTCTCTGACGACTACAACGCACCCATTTCCAAGATTCCCGGAAGCACTCAGGAGGCTGCATCAGCAGGCTTCTCGGTTACCAGCGATGTCTTCGCAGGTTCAGCGACTGGCTCAGGGCCTCCAGAACATACCAGATTAGGGTCACATGAAGATCAGCCGCCGTGCTGTACACACTCGATCCGCGCCGAAGGATTGTGGTCGCCGACCGCGCGTCGAGAACCGCAATGTGATTGCGCAGCGCCTTGATTTTCTTTGATCCCGCTCGACCGACCAAATAGAAGATCAGCGTAATGGAGTTTGCTTGGCCCGCCCCGGCGGAGCCGTGGGCTGTGCCTTTCGCGCGGTGTCAAAGAAAGACTTGGGGAGCTGGCCCGGCGATTCGAAGGGTCGGAACCGCGGTCGGTTGCGCTAATCAGCGATGTCTTTCAGTGCCTCCACCAAAAGCTTATTGTCTTCTTCAGTGCGGCTTGCGATGCGCAAGAATCGTTTGCCATTCTGAAGCGTCTTTCCGCCATTGTGCCTGATCAATATCCCTCTGTCGTTTAAGAGTTTTGAGGCGATCACATCCCCATCCGGCCAATGGGGCGGGAGTTCGCAGAACACGAAATTTGCATCTGGCTTCAGAACTCTCATTCCGTCGATGCTGCACAGGTCCGCGTATAGTTTGTCCCTGTCGCTGGCTACCCTGATCCAACTCTGCTTTGCCGCGTGCTCCAGGTGAGGAAGCTTGCTTAGAAAAAATTCCGCAAACGTATTGACATTCCACGTGGGCAGGGCAGCTCTAATATCGTTCATCGTCTGTGCATTTGCCGATGCCGCATACCCGATCCGCAAACCGCATGTCCCGTAAATCTTTCCCAGGCTTTTGAGAACGATCACATTGGGAAATTCGAGCAAGTGATTTTCCAAGCTCGCACTTCGTCCGACTTCACTAAATTCGATGAATGACTCATCGATCAATAGGAGTTGCTGTTGAGCTCGAAGCGCGGAAGCGAGATATAGCAAATCCGCATAGGGAACGATCCGCGACGTTGGATTATTCGGCGATATCACGACCGCGCCGTCGACACCATTTGCACGCGCAAATGCTGCATAGCCGTGCACATCGAGTTCAAAATCTGGCGGTGGCAGGATAAAGCGCGACAACCGCCCGGGCAAGGCGGTGGTTTCATAGGGATTGAAGGTGGGGACTGGGACCGCAATCCTCATACCCAGTCGACCAAGAAGGATGGGAACCAGTTCAGCCACGCCATTGCAAATGACAAGATTATGCGCCGGAATCTTCACCGCATCCGCAAGAAGCTGAACCATCTGCGCATTAGGAGAGGGATAGCAGGTGATAAGCCGCGGTAGAGCTTCCTTAAGTTCGTCAAGGAATGCTTGCGGCGGAAAATAAGGATTCACCAGAAGGACGAAATCCTTGATGTCATATTTCCAATAGCCGCCGGGGAATCGGTTGACGAGGTCAGAGATCTCGTCGGACCTAAGCGGTACGTTGATTTGTGCTGTGCTGTTCATGAGTGAGATTAGCTGAAAACGTTTTAGGGCCGACGAAAATTCCAGAGCGATCGCGTTCTCTCGACTAGCTCACGGCGAACAAGCATCGAGCAGCGCCGATTCGCGCGGAAATTACCTGGCAATAAGACTGGCGCGCGCACACTGCGGTTGGGGAGACTACACGTCATCACGTGACCTGCATGGTAGGGAACCCTGGAACACGCAGCAGCTCACTCGCTGGATCATACTTCCATCCCCAATCAAAAGGACCGACTGGCTAAAGCCACCGATGATGCGACGGCGAAGATGCTTATCGCCGTATACATTGTTGCGCCGAGTGGTGGCACACGAACAGGCGCGACATGCGCCATAGCGAGCAGCAAGAAGCCAATGTTCACGACGTCAGAAAATACTTCATTAGGAAAGAGAGGCTTAAGAAGAAAAAAGAGCGCCAGGAGCGGCACGTCGTAAGACAAGGGAACGCCCAAGAAGCATTCATCGCACGACCTGCCAAAGTTCGCAAAGTAGCTAAGCCTTATTGCACCAGCCACCAGTAGCGTGGTTGCGGTCGCAAGAGCGAGAGGTGAGGCTTGGCTGACTTGTACCACAATTACCGCGGGCAGAACGGCTCCATAGACAAGATCGGCAAACCCGTCGAGGCTCGCTCCCATCCTTGCAACATCTAGATCGCGACCCTTGGTACGACCCGCCACAAACCCGTCGAGGTGGTCCGAAAGAACAGCCCAAAGCGCTACTGCCACAGATAGCTCGAGGCGCTGAGAGAGAGCAAGAAATAGGCTGGTGGAGGAAAAGAGGAGACCTGTGATTGTTATGGCGTTCGCTGGATCCCAAAGGTATTTTAGCATTGGACTCTCACCTAGTCTGCGAATCACGTGTCGGCGTGTAGGCGTTCATTCGGTTCCTGAAAATGCGCTCGGCAATTTGCAAATCCTCAGCATTATCAATTTCGTACCAGCTGAGGCCATCGCATCGCGCCGCTGCGAGCTGTAAACCTCGTCTTTCTATCAGATAACCCAAAAGTTCTTCGGTGTAGGTCTGCCTAGCCCCGGCAGCGATGATATCGTCCAGCGTCGGAATGATCGTTGTCTTGAGTGTCGGCGCCGAGAGACGTAATAGGTTCATCGTCTTGAATAGTTTTGGGCCATCCGCAACAAGATTTGACGCCGTTTGCTTCATTCGAAAGCCTGAGATGAAGCCGTTCTGCGACAACAGAACGGCTGATCCTTCCATGGCATCATCGAAGGGAACGACTGCAGCCACGTCAGTCCCCCGGCAGATAATCAAATATCGCAACGCATCCTCTTCGAAAAAGACGTCGCCCTCGAGAAGAAAGCAGTCTCCGGAGAGAAGAGCGTCGCGCGCCAGCCACAAAGAATAGGCGCTTCCGGTGCGGTCAAAAACAGTCGACTCGACATATTTGATTCTGAGCCCGCCAAAGCGGCTGCCGCAGGCATACTGAATGGCGTCTTTGCGGTAACCCACGACGATCGTCACCTCTTCCACGCCGACAGTTTCCAGATTGCGCAGCGCGTTGTGAAGAATCGAAGTGCCGTTGACCTCGATGAGCGGCTTCGGCCTCAAATCTGTCAGAGGACGCAGGCGAGAGCCGCAGCCAGCGGCGAGAATAACGGCGTTCTTGGGAGCATCAGTCACCATTTAGTTCCTTTTCGTCGCTCGGCTAAGGTGAAACACCGACGAGTGTCTTCGGCCGTATGCTTGCTGAAGCGAAGTCAAGCCTGCCGGAGCCTTGAACATCAACTCCAAGGGTGAAAGGCAGACAAATGGTCCTCGTCGGTCGTTTTCCAAAGAGGAGGGCCATGGATCCGGTACCTCGAGCTGCTGCCCAGATGGCAAAATGCGTATTTCGGCCGAGTGAGGCGTGCTACGCCATCTAAGGACATCTCGGTACAACAAAAGCCATTTGAGATTGAAGTCGCACCTGGCCAGTTAGCAGGAAGTCCAGGACGGTAGGTCTTCGGCAACGAATATGCTCCTGTGTCGACGAAACCCTATTTGCGCAATTCAGCGTCGGGCCGCAGATATAACGCTTCCGCACGGGCGAGTTCGTCGTACTTCAAAAGTTCGAAGATTTCGTCGAGAGTAGCGATATTCGGCTCAACGCTCGCGGTGTTTTCCTCGGCGATGACGCGACGGCAGACTTGCCGCATTGCCGCTATTGCCGCTCGCATGGAGTGGTTGGCCCAGATCACCGTGGAGATGCGCGCTTTACGGTATACAGAGGTCGGCGTTCGGTAGTATTTCGTCGGAACGATCACGACGGGCAATCTGTTCTGCCAAGCGCGCGCGAACGAAAGGATTTCGTCCGCGGTGCTCCTTCGCGAATGAATGAGGATCGCATCGGCTCCCGCGTCGGCGTAGGCGTGAGCGCGCAAAAGTGCTTCGTCCATTTCATGCCCAGCGATCAACGCCTCGATCCTTGCCACCAGAACCAAGTCGTCTGCGACCGTATCCCTCACTGCCCGGAGGCGGCCCGAGAACTCGTCGATATCGGCGAGGGGGTGCCGATCCCCAACAAACGAGTTCATCTTCGGAAAACAGCTGTCCTCCAGTGCGACGCCGGCAGCGCCGCGCTGGAGGAGCTTGCGCGCCAGCAGGCGAGCATTGTTGAAATTACCGAAGCCGCCGTCGCCGTCAACCAGGACAGGAAGTTGGCTTGAATCCACGATCCGCTCAACGGCGTCGACAAGCTGGCTCCACGATGCTTCGTTCGCGTCGCGATAACCTAGACAACAGGCAATCGACAGACCGGACGCCCAGAGCCCCTTGAATCCTGAGCGCTGGGCGATTGTAGCGGACAGGCCATCATGCGCCTCCATCAGAAACGAGAGCTCGCCATTCGAGCAGACCTGGGCGCGAAGTATTTCGACAGGCGACGGCCGAGTGCATTGATGACCTGCGTTGGGCCGAGCGGTTGGTGGTTGATACTTCATACAAAAGTCCTGGAGGCCGGCCCTCGATTGGCGAAAACCGCATTGCTAATACCTTTTTGTTCTGATGCCGATCAATGACCAGCGTTGGTAGTTGATTGGGACGTAAAAGCTTGGATGATCGCCATAGGATGGGCGCCGAACGCGGGGCTGTTGTGATGGGCGGATCCGAGCCGACACCTTGGAAGGGAAAGCTTTGGTGCAAATGAAGGATCTCGGCTCGCAAGCCGGGTGCTACGGCCCTTCACAGAGCATTCACCCCTCACGGGAGGAAGCCTGGCCAAAAGGTGATATCCAGCTCACACAGGTGTTGAGCAAATATCGACTGCTACGGTTGTCGTAGTTACTGCCGTTGCGTTTTCGACATATGTCGCAATCCTGTCGATAGGGCTGCAGTTGGGTGGCAGTCTCCGGAGAAGTGAACCGGCAATCTCCCAAGATATTGTCCTGCCGCGAGAGTTTGCGGTGCCACTGACTGGTATGGCATTTGCTGATCTCGTTCCACGTCCTCTCTGCTCCAGGAGAAACTTATGGCGGATGTGCAAGAGGTTGTTCTATCGGCACGGGAAAGACAGTGCTTGCAATGGGTCGAGGAGGGGAAGTCATCCTGGGCCATCGGAGTCATCCTGGAAGTGAGCGAGAACACCGTCAACTTTCATGTTAAAAATGCAATGCGAAAGCTGGAAACGACCAGCCGTACCCAGTGCGTCGTCAAGGCACGGCGTCTGCGTCTTATTTAAAGTAGCGGCCGCGGTTCGGTTCCCGTTGATGCAGATCTAGCGAAATGTAAGGGGCGACTATGGGTTGCTCCGGCGGAACGCGAAGCGAATTGCGCGCTCGTCTCGTTGACAACGCACACAGCGGTTTGCAGGCCGAATGACACAGCAAGCGCGCCCTCCCGAGGATGCATAAGGTCGTGTATGGCTCCTATACAGCAGAGGAGCAGGTCAAAAAAACCCCGGCCTATGGGCCGGGGCTTTCGATCCGCCGTTCGAATGACAGATCAATATTTGAGAAGAACCGGACCGCCGAACTTATAGTTGAGCCGTGCCGTTATAAGATCGAACTCCTGGCGGATGCGATCGGTCCCAACAGCGCGCGCGGCGAAGTTCACCGCCGCGGGCTGCCTGAATAAATGATCGTACTCGAAGCCAAGCGACCAGTTCGGCGCGAAACCGTACTCGATGCCGGCTCCTAACGCGCCGCCCCAAAGAACGTGCTCGCTGTTCCCAAGCGGCGCGCCCGTGAGGTTCGAGCTGATCTGATAGGTGTTGCTCGTCACTGTGCCGCCGCCTTTGGCATAAAGCAGTACGTTATCGAAGGCATAGCCGATCTGCCCCGTGACGAGACCGAACGCATCAATCTTGGTCTGGAGGATATCGCTAAACTGGATGCTTTGATTGGATCCGGTCAAATCAGCCCAGTTCCCCTGGCCTTCAACACCCAACACGATCTGGCCCATCTGCCATCGATAGCCGATCTGGCCACCCACGCTACCGCTTGTCGCATCATGGCAGCCCTCGGGCGTGCCGCCAAGGTAATCCCAGCAATTCGCGCTTGAGCCCCAGCCACCGTTCATACCGAGATAGTAGCCGCTCCAGTCGTAGATTGCAGCCGCGACAGACTGCGGAGCTTCGGTGTAGAGAGGCTGGACGGGCTGCGCAGCGAGATCCGCGCCGAATGCGCGCGCCACCGCGCCAAGCGCCACAATGCTCACAGTCGCAAGCAACAACTTCTTCATTTCTACTCTCATGTCTTGAGTGCCCCCGAGCCTCGTGCGTCTGAACAACGTTCGCGCGAATTGCTGTAACTGCATCGCAACATTCGCGCCCAAAGGAATGTTCGAACCAAACGCTGCGTCAGGTTGCGGCATTTCAGATCATCTCCAACTGCGTCGTGCTCGGTCGCGTGCGAACACAAGTAGGTTAGGTGTTGACGAAAAGCGGGCTGCGGATCTCAGCGAATTAAGCGCACCGCAAGCCAGATGATACCTAGCCACACCGCAACCGAGAAGAGCAGAGCGCTTTGCAACGTCTTTGCTCTTATACTGTGGCGCCATCGAAGGAGCTGCGATGAGCAACCGGTGAAGCGCCGGCCACGTACAGCAGCTATCACGTCATCATAATCTGCGAACCGGAAGCGAGAGCGATGCTTACGAATATACCCCAGTCGCTCAGTGGGTGAGAAGCACTGTGCCCACACCCCCCGTGCCTCGTTATCAAAACACGCGCTATTCTCAAGGACTTCGGCGAGGCGCTCGTCAGGCTTCATGATGCATCTGCTGTAGTGATTATTCCGGATCGAGTTCTACGAAGGAAGCCTCACCTTCGAAACCTCTCAGGTTAGGTAGGATAGTTGAGCGAATCGAACTCGGCCTGGAAGCATTGGTCAAGGCCAAAGCTGCGTTGATCCTGACGCGAGATGAAATGCGAAGTCGTGCGAGGGCTCTGGATCTCTCTTCTCGTTCCGTGCAGATCGCGGCGGGCATCAAAGCGCTGTAGATGCCGAAGGAAAGTGAAAGGGGCTCCTTGTCGACACTGCCACAATCGTGCTCGCCGTTGCACTCAGTTTCAACCGCTCGCTCGCGTCTCAGACATATCTCCTCCGCGCTTCCCAGCGCTGATTGGAATTCGGTCCGGCAATCGGTTCCGCACATGCCAAGATCACACAGAGGTACGTTGTCAGGCCGGGCCGGTTGCGGATCCACCGCCGCCGACCCGATGATCCGTGAAGGACCGACTCGCAGTCTTCACCGCTCAGTGTCTCGGTCAAATCGGAGATCAGTCACACGTTAGACCGTGCTGTTGGGCCCGACTCAACGCGACCACGCGCGTGGCCTCCACTTCGCCTTGCAAATCTGTGCTCGACGAACTGGTGGTGAAGGGCATTCGCCATCCGTGGCGGATCGGCAATGTCCTTCTTTGAGCAAGGTCGAATGCAGCGTCAAGAACGACGACGTGCGGGAACTCGGAGCGGCGGCGGAGCAGAAGTGCCGGCATGAAAGAGAGCACCATAGAGCCGGGCGCGCTCACGTCGCTTGCGGGAACGCCAGCTGCGCACACCGTAGCCCAATCCAAAGCCGCCGAAGAAGATCATAGTGAGAAAAAGAAGCGCTGTCGTCATGTCGATGTCTAATCCGCAGCATTGTTTTGATGTGTCCGTCACATTCCCGCCATCGGCGGTTGACTAGTTGGTCGGCGCGAGGCGGCGGATGCCTCGTTCCTACAACGTGACGCTACGTACGATTCAAGTCCCCTCGGCGCCTCCCAGCCAAAATGTATTCTAACGTGAGGTGGCCTGCAGCGGCGGTGTGCGCGAGCCAGGCATAGTCTGCAGATGCGCGGAAGAGCCCACGCCGTGATCGCTGTAGGAAACGACATTCGTGATCTGCTGATACCTGTGGTTCGATCAGAGTGATGCGCTTGTCTCGGCAGCATCGTCCCACCCGGCCTTGGGAAAGGGAGAAGACGTTCGGCGGCAGCTGAAACGTGGACGAAGCTATCTATCTCGCTGCGAAGTCGGCGTGCTGTTAGGACGCGTGGACGATTTGCGTGGGGGCGGCCGGTAGGCGGTCGCATTGCAGTGCAAGGCGTACCGCATTCATCCTCTGAGACGCGAGGGCCTGAACTACGGGGATCTTGCCTTGAGGACACCGAAGAAGTGGTCCCATCTGTCCCGCGGCCAGCCTGCTGACGAGACGAATCTGTTAGAATAAGTAGGCTGCCTGTACACACATCGCTCGGCGATGTCGGGAGGACCGCCGGTTATCAAAACTGGGGTGATGCCTTCTTATTTACCCGCTCGAGTGGTTCAACCTACGCCTCACGCACAATTCCGCCAGGTGCTAGGCGGAACCTCGATTTGATTAGAAGAGGAAGAGTTGAACATGTGATCAATCAAATCGCCGAGAACGCAGTCGCCATGATTTGGGTTGGACTTGATTTCACGCGTCGTTCCACGAGCTAGAACAAGTTTGGCGATTTGCGTACGATTGGCGATAGTACGGCGATCTGGCGGTAAAGCTGCGACTGCCTCGTCGAAAAGTGTAGCTAGGATGCGGAGGTCTTCTGGATAGAAGAGGTCACCGTGTTTTTGCGCTGGGACTGTTCGCCTGCCGGCGCTTGCCTCGCCTATTGCGCCGAGTTCCAGTTTTGCCGCGACCAGTTCGCTTGTGAGTTCGTCGAGCAGCTTGACCGGTCCGAGCGCGAATTTGTCTTGGCAGATCAGTTGAGCCACGACCTCCAATTGGAAAGCAATGCTGTGCTCAAGGTGCTGAATGCGCGACGTACAAACAATCTCCTTCGGTTTATCCGTTCTGGGGGCCGCGTACAAAAAGTTGCCAGGCGCTCCATTTTCGCCGGGCAAATCTGGTGGTCTACGCGAGAGCCAGTCGCTGTTGCTCAAGGTACAGAGCGCGTAGGCTTTCATCGGAAGCAGGAGGAAGATGTTGATCGGGGTGTGCAGCGCGAATCCGAGAAATCGAAGCTCGCCGGCGCGAAGCGC
>NZ_JBEPRY010000054.1:0-18888 GCF_040548605.1 Bradyrhizobium sp. JR4.1 | reverse complement strand
GCGACAGCGCCTGGCGGAAGGTAAGCCAGCTCTGGCCTGTAAATCCGTGTTCGGTCGCGGCACCCCATAGAACTAGAATGTTTATGCCGCTGTATAGGCGGCCGGACGCCGCGCTCTTCGGCAAGGCCAAAGGCGCCTTCGCCGCCGCGCTGCCCCAAGGCTGCACCCACGGCACCCGGCCAGCCTCCAGTTCAGTGATGATCTTGTTGGTGATGTCGTCATAAAGGCTTGCCCGGTCCTCACCGGTGCGCGCCTGAGGATAATGTCTGGACATCGCGGATCTCCGCGACGGGCGCCGCGAGCCTCTCTCGCAGCCTGTAACCCGTCACGGCAAAACCGCGCGACACTCTGACTCTCGCCCTACCTGAGAGAACGCGAAATCTGCGAGGCAGCCAGCCTTCCATCTGGTGTTCATGGTAATGCGTTCAGTTACCTAAGGCCGCAGGCCCCACCAGGCGTGCGCCAATAGCGCATCGCCTCAAGGGAAAATGGCACCCGGAGAGCGTGAGCATAGCGACCCGAAGGGGCACGCGGGTCCGAGTGCAGCGACGAGACCGGTTCAATAGCGGCACCCGGGAACGGGGCAGTGATAGCGATCGCCGCAAGGCGAGCCCCTTTTCCGAGTGCCCCCGGCGAGGAGCTCCTTAAGTTCTTGCGCGAGGGATCGAAGCCGGATGGCCGAGACGCAAAGCGGCTCGGTTCACGAGAGCCCGATGCGGCGAAAGCCGCACGCGCGCACGCGGAAGAGACCGCTAGTCGCAAGATCTAGATTTCCTCGCGCGCATTGGTCTGCACGTCATAGATCCTGATCTGAAGCACAGGAAAACGCTTCTTCAGTTCTTCTCCGCCCGCCTTGGCGCCATCTCTGGTCGCAAACTCGGCCTTGAATCGACCGTCCACTTCAAGGGCGTAACCGGAGGCCGGCAATTCACGGGTGGCTGCAACCATTTCATTCCCATTGTGCGGTAAGTCATCGGGAATGATGGATACCGTGAGTCGCCCGAACCACGCTAGAGCCATCTGCCTGAGCGGCGCAGGACCAGCCATTGCACGTTAAGGATTTCATGAGATCCTCGTCTCATGAACTTGGACGCGAAAAGCATGTCTTGCCTCTTTCCGGCCGCCGCAAGCAGTTCGGCAGAGCCGGGTTGAAAAATTTTCCTTTGAAATTTCAGCTCTTCAGCGGCCCCATATGCTCGGCCCTGGGTCCATAGACCGGCAAGCGCGATAGTGACGAGGACCGTGACTCAGGTCATCGCATAAAGCCCCGCCTCCGCGGCGTTTCAAAAAGCGCCGGAAGCAGGAAGATTAGCGCACCGAGTCCTCCTGTCAGCAGGTCCTGAGTGACTGGACACGACCGGTCAGGGCAGAATCCAATGGGGTAAAAAATGTCAGCTCGCCGCAGCCCGTGAGGGGCTTCCACAGCATGGCATAGAGCACGATCGCGGTCAGCGGGCTGCTCATTCCCGCCTCCAAGCGAATGAATAACAAAACAAGGCAACAGCAGGTTTTTAGTCTGGATCACCGCAAATGCCAGTCCCACCGTGACCGCGGCGGACAAACTTTGGCGCTCCTCGAGCAGATGGCGGACGCTTCACGCGAACCGAACTGAGGCCTCTAGGAATCCTTCCATGCGCCTGTCGCGGCAAGGCCTGGCTGAAAGAACCTGCTCACTCCGGCCAGCAACAGATGTTATGTGAGGCCGATAAGCCATAGCGCCATCATTGCTGGCTTGCGTCCCGGTGCAACCGAGAGCGCGACCGTATTCAAGCGGGATGTCAATCGGGCAGAAGCTCAAGCCTTAAGCTGCCGAGCCGGCGGATCCACTTCTATGATGGTGATATCTCGATAACGCTTGCGGATCACGCATCAGCGCGATGGCCGTCCTTGTCGCTGGAATGCATAGGTTGGATTCACCCCGCAATAGGCCAAGGTACCGGAGGCAGTGGCCATGCACTGGTCATAGGTCGAGAACTCGCAATTGCCCGGATATCCCCAGGTACGTCCCTGCAAGCAATAAACGTCCTGCCGAGCCGGTGGAATGTACGAATGCCCCCGCGAAGCGGCCAGCGAAGGTGATCCAAAGCCGGCGAGGATCGGAAGTGCAAGCACACCAAGAGAGAGAAGGTTGCGCATCTGACTCTAGCCTCCGTCAGGTCTTCGATGAGACGCTAAATGTGATGTTTTTAGATTTGGTCAATGCCACAAGCTCTTGGTGGACCTCTTGTCCGATGGCGTTCGAAAGAACTCCGATCGTCAGAGGCTCCGCGGTTAGAGCAGGATTCCTGCGGCTTCTTCAAAAACATTGCAGTATTCACGCGTCAGGCTAGCAAAAAACCGTACTGAAATAGTCGATCCGAGCTTGCAAATTATCGGTTCGGGGTGCTCCAGCTCTAGGGCGCGGTTATTTCGAACGCGGAAATATCCCGGCCGTTAGAGCATGCATCACTTGAGATGAGCGACTCGAGTGGATCTGGCGCGGCCTAGGAGATTCAGCGACTTTGAGCTCTCCTAGGGTTTTGTGATCGGCCTGATCCGACGCAGCAGCGCCTCGGCATGTTCCTCGCGCTCGCGCATGAAGCGCGCTTGATGTGCTTTGAAGCTCTCGACCCGCTTCCTGATCTCATCGCGCTCGCTGCCGCCATAGTCCGGAAAGCTGAGCTCATGCGGCTCAACCACTTTTTTCAGCTCAGACCCCGACCGCTCGATCTTCAGAGATCTGGTAAACGCCACCGTTTCAGCGAGCAGGGCGTCGAGTTCGCTCTTCCAATCATGCATTAACGCCCCCGTGTGGCACCGCCACACTGGCGGGCCAATCCGTCATAACCAAGCTGCGACTATGAAAGCTAGGCCGATCGCATCTAGGCCGGCCCATCCTTATCCGCTTATCGCTGAAAAAGCGCCGCCGACAATCTCGCCGGCGGCCTTCCGGGTTCAAAATGCTATCGTAAATATATGCAGTCCAGCCCCGGTGGCGAGATATAGACTCAAAACGCGTGCTTTTCTAGTTCTACAGATTAGGAAGCTTAACGCAGCTCGGTCCCATTCAGGTCGGCGACGATCGAGTATCTGTCGCGGCGATGCCTACAATTGCCGGTGCAGGCACAACGTGATTCCCACGGACAGATTTGAGTCGGTGTCCGTTACCCATGTTTCATACAGCGGACGCGCCTCGCTGTGCGGCCAATCGCGATGAGTGGAATCGGATCCTTCAGAATGGGTTGCTCAACTCCATCCAGGTCTGGGCAACCGCCCCTGGTCTCCGCACCCGCAGACGACGTGGACGAGAGCAGCGAGCCTCGGTTGGAAATAGACGGGCATCTGACGGCATCACAGGCCCGGCGGGCCCTCGAACATCCGACTTCGCCGGCATCCGGCGCGATTTGGCGCATATAGGCCGCATCTCGGCGCCGAACGTAAGGTAAGAATAAACGTAAAGGTCAGAACAAAGAGACTCGCCTCGACCTCGACTAAAGGTCTGCTGCAATTGACATGGAATTACTGGGAACACGCTTTGTAGGGTTCAGTCCAAGAATCTTGTAAATGGAAAAACGCCGCCGTATCAGCTAAGCACATGAACCGTCTTGCAACGTTCAAGCGACCTCGTTGGGAATGCAATATGAAGAGATTTCTGGGTTTCCTGCTTATCGCTCAATTTTTCTTCCTTTCCGGGGAGGTCTTAGCGCAAGGGCTTCCTGCTCCTTCATACTGGAAAAACGAACGGGGTTCGGAACTGTTTATTTGGTCAGCCAGCAGCGGGGCATTACAAGGAACGTTCACAAATCATGCTCAGGGATTTGCCTGCCAGGGCATTCCATATCCTGCATCGGGAGCTGTTGGTCCAACCGGCTTGTATTTTGTGGTTACGTTCGCCCAATGTAATTCCTTTACTCGCTGGGTCGCAAAACTCAACGGCTCTCAAATGGCTGCGTCATGGACGCTGTTCTACGTTGATACGAACGGCAAACCCAGCAAGTTGAAGGGCGCAGATATATTCAACCGCGTATGGTAGCTCCCGTTGCAGGGGCGTGATCCAGGGTCCTAACATTGCGCTCGCGAGTTCCTGGCCTCAGCCGCGTGGACGCCTTCCGCAAGCCTGGCTATGCATGACATGAGGGCGTGCAGCGCCCCGCATTCATGCAACGGTTAATCATCCAAAGCGCCTCCATTTTAGCGTCGGCCCCACCCTCGGGCAGATACCGCGCCGCTTTCCAGTTCGGCTTTCAGGCGTGCGCTCTCCAGCCGCTTCCTCAGCGCTGCAAGGCGGCTCGACAGCCTCGTCAATTCCTCGTTGCCAAGCTCACCGAAAACGAACTGATCCACTTCCTGCTGTTGCGCAGCGATGTTCGCGAGACGCTTACGAGCTTTGTCCGTTAGAGACAGCTGGACCACCCGAGCATCCCTGATACCGGGCTTACGCCGTATAAATCCGAGTTTCTCCAGCGCCTTGGAATGTAGGGTGATGAAGGATGGATCGACTTTCATCAGTTTTGCAACGATGCCGGCCGGCGCCCCCCCATTCTTGCCTAAGTCTGTCACCGCCATCAATATCGCCAATTGTGTTCCAGTAATGCCAAGTGCCTCGGCTCGGACGTGAAGAAAATCCTCCAGACAGACGTTGAGGGTTCTGATCTCCAGCGTTAATCGTCGCACCAATTCCTGACTCTCAGCAGAGCCATTCCCGGCTTGAATCGCTTGCTTAGCCAAATGCGGTACCGCCGAATGTTATGACCATACTCAAAGCTCGTTCGCGCTGACAAGGCTGGAGAAAGGGACAATGCCTGGCCGTTCCTGTTCAGGCCTCACGCGCTTCCTTCCGAAAGACGTGGTCCGAAGTAGGTGCCCGCGAGCGAGCCCCCCGCCCTACATGTCGGCGCCTCTGCCAACATACGGCTCTCACCAATGACTGGCCAACATGTCCGTTCAAAAAAGACCTCGATCGTCGTGTCGCACACCGGCGTGACACTACATCAGTTACGCTCGGGCCACAGCTGCGGGAAGACCGGTTCTCGGATCGGGCGCCGGGCGAGCGTCTTTCTGAAGCGGCGCACCTCTGCTGGTCTACAGCATCTAAACTTTGCACGTCAATGCGGCGGAATTCATCGAAAAACATCCTCCGAACGCCGAAATCAAGCGCGATCGCGCCATTGCATGTCGTGTCTGTGTGGCTGGGGGACACCAGCTGATTTTCACGCAAGCACGCACCAACTGCTGGCCGGCAGGGCCATCGCGAACTTCGTGTTTCAGCGCTGGAGGGGCGCGCGTCAACTCATCGCCTCGAAATATTCCTCTAAGCCGCTGCACGACGCGCTCGCGGGGGCGCTTGGCGATCGGCGGCTCGGCGAGAGCCATACCCGCCTGGTCGTGCCAGCATGGCACCCCATGCTCGAACGCGTCTACATATACAAGACCGCCCATCATCCGCGCCTCGAGACCGACTACAGAGTTTCTGCGGTCGATGCGGCGATGGCAACGGCGGCAGCTCCAACGTTCCTGAACCCACACACCACCGAGGATGCCATCGAGCTTGTCGACGGCGGCGTTTGGGCGAACAACCCGATCGGCGTCGCCTCGATCGAAGCCATCGGAATGCTCGGCTGGCCGGCCGATCGGCTGAAGATCCTAAGCATAGGCACGATCAACGACGTAAAGGCGCCGCCGCGGTGGAAAGGCAAGCTGCCCATGGCGACATCGATGGTACGCCTGTTTATGGCCGGACAGTCGCACAGCGCAATGGGTACGGCAAAGATCGTCACGGGCGACGTCCATCATCGGCAGGCAATCTGGCGGATCGATCAAACCGCTCCGTTGGGGCGGTACACCCTGGATAACGCCGGGCGCATTACCGAGATGAAAAACCGTGGCTTCACCGAGGCTCGCGAGCAGTTGCCGATTCTGCGGCGCCACTTCTTCGCTCAGCAGGCGAAGGAGTTTGTTCCCTGCCATTCGCTGAACTCCGAGAGCACCGATCTCGATCGCAACAAATCTGCGCTAGATCCAGCCGCATAGCAGTCGCTATCTGCCCTTGACTGTCGTGCTATTGAACAACGGATGCTATCGCATCATCATGCAACGCCACCAGGCATTCTATGGATTTCCATGAGCAATCAAACGATTTACCGCAATGGCGCGCGCTTGGCCTAGGGCCACCCGCGATACCGAAGGCGCTTGACTTCACGAGGTCTTGTCGGCCGCGATCGAACGCCGAGGTTCGGAGTTCATAGAGGAGGTCGTCGACGGCGCTCTTTGAAGAAAGCGTGACATCAACGCCACGCTCTGGCGTTGACGTCTCAAGGCGCGGGACAGTTCTTCTCAGCCACGCATCTAACGCACTGGATCGCCCAAGCCTTGATGTTATCGGCCGCAGGCTGCCGGATGATCACTCCGCGAATTCGAATGTTCTGCCACGCACGTCCTTCACCTGGTCCCCTGCCATCGCAGCTGATCGGCACAGTTACGGTTCGATTGTCCGCGGAGATCGACGGCTGACCATACCTGCCGTTATTCTGGCTGATATTATCTACGCTGATCGCATCGATCGAACGATTTTGAATGATCGTCCCGGGAGGGGCCGTGTAAGTCACCGCGCCGCTCCTGTCGTTGCGACGAATACGCGGCGGGAAGCCAACGACATCCCCCGCCGGGCAGGTTATCTCTCCCTCTTGCGTGAACTGTTGCGGGCTTTCATACGCGGCTTGTAGGTTTGCCATGCATTGGTCGATCTCGTCGGCCCAGACAACATCGGTCGAATAGGCCACGGTAAGCAACAATGCACCAATCGTTCTAGCCTGGCGCGCCAATGATGTCGGCATCTTGGTTACCCTCTTCACTTGCCTGCCTGCAGGCACTGGCGTGATTGAACGGTCACTTCAGCGACCGACAACTTTTCCTTGTCGATCGCGTTCAGACAGGCGTTGACGCGTGCCACGTCAACCTGAGGTCCTTGTCCGACGGGAGAGGCGGAAGGCGTGTCCGATCGTGGTACCGGCTGGACCACCGGGGGTGTTTGAGTCGGTTTCTCCGATTTGGCGACGGCCACCGATTGACCGAACGTGACTAGCTCTGCGAACGAACCTGGCCAGCGGAAGAAGAAGCAGCTGATGCACAAGCCCAAGACCACGCAGATGCTCAGCGTATAAGCCCAAACAATCACGAAAACCGGTAAACGGAGGATGGCAAACCCTTGGCGATCACGCCCCAATATTCCCGCGATTGCAGATACGATCAGGAACAGGATGAGCAATATCAATATGACGATTGCTCCAAGCGCAGCGACGCTCCAACTGATGCGGAAGGACTCGATGATGGCCAGCACCGCAACAATGGCGATCGCCGGCCACACGATACGGGTGGCCGGGTACTCTCGATTTGCCTCCCGCAGGAGCTCAAGAGGCGAAACCATGAAAACTCCTCAGTCAAAAAGCTACAGTGAATGATTCTTGGCGAAGACCTTACCGCTCGCCTTTCGCCACACGTGGAAGACACGCGCCCTTTAGAGCACGGTCGCAAGCGGCTACCTTGCTTACCGCGCAACAGCTTGAAATTGCTCGACCCAAATAACTTTTCACTCTACAATCTAGGGCTGTACGCCGTTTGTCAAGATGAGCTCCGGGTCTAGTCGACACGCAATGAGACGATCTTCAATCCTGACGAGGTCCATGACGCCAAACCAACCGCCGGTCATCGTGGATTGGCTGTAGGAATGCGACGAAAGGTCGACCGGCGCTGCCAACGGCCTTATCCGTCTGGCAGCGCACGTCTGCCGAGGGGCAAATGGGCATGGATCTCGAAGGCAGGCTTCACCGAAGCATTTCGACGCTTGCGATCCAGAACTCTCCGGAAGTATGAGACCACCTCGCCTTCGCCACTGAAAGAACGTCGATGACTGATTTTAATTTCACGCTTGATACGTTCCTTGACCGCCGCGAGATGCGATCGCTGATCATCAACGATACGCGGCTTCAACCAGATCATTTCAAGTTTGAGAAGGAGCAGGCGAACGCGCTCATTGAGCGATTTCGCGTCAGCGCCCCCGAATTCTGCCGGACATACGACACATTCATCGCAATCTTCGATGATTTGCGAAATGCGCTGGCATCCTACCGCCTATCCGCTAAGCACTCCGAACCAGTACGCCGTTCTGCGGTCCTTTTGTCGCTATTTGACGGCTTCCACATATTCGATCAACCATTCATTCCGGCAACCGATTCCGATACTATTTCCGAATCCGACCTGATGAACCTTCGCGCTTTCCGGACGGCCGATGGCAACGACTATTCCGGCGACGATCTCCTGGAAGGCATTTTTGACACGCTCAAAGTTGCACTGGATTACTGCGCCTTCCTCAAGTCGCAAACTGATCATGGCGATGGCGCGGCCCCGGACCTTCGCTTGCTCTTCAGAGTCTTCAATCAGTTCAGGATTTACAAGAACGACTGGCTAGAATGCCTCTGCCTTGGCAACGAGGTGGATACCAAGCCGGAAGCGCTCGCAGACAATGCTATTGAGATTGCACAGCGAATCAGTTTGGCGCGCGAGGGGTCGCTGAGAATGCAGCACATCTCGTTCGGCGGCGCCAAAGGCTTCGCCGTGGCACAGCATCGTTTCGTCGACGGCCAATTGCGCGTGGGACGAAAAAATCGACGGGACTTTGCCAAATTTCGCGCGAGCATGCACGATCATATTGCCTATCCGTTCCTAAGAAACATTATTCGGCATCTCAAGGCGGATCATCCCGCTTCGCGCGCGCTCGATATTTATCTTCTCCTCACCTTCATATCACTCGGAAACCTCTCCCGCTTCGGCCTCAAGAACGAGAGCAACTCATATTTGTTCGACGCGACGTCATTCGGCGCATTTGTTGCGGCCTTCCTCGACATGGACGAGAAAGTGGCTAGCGAGCTGTTGGACCGGTTCGTGTTCGTACCGGGCCAGAAGCACGACATATGGTTCACCCCACTCGTACGTTTTGAGACGAGCTACGCGCTGCTCTCTCCGATGTGCGCTCATGCGAACTTCGAGCGTTACGTCGAGGAACTAGTATCGGGTAACGATGACATAGACATCGGCCGCGATTTCGAGACCTACATCGCTGACCTGACGTCGCGCGCGATCAAGAAGGCGTTGCTGCCCTTCGCGGTCCGTGGGCCCATGAAGCTAAAGCCGAACGCCTCGACTTTTGAGGAGATTGATCTACTGATCCTAGCCGATAAGACAATCTACCTCGCCGAAGTGAAGTACGATGCGTTCTCAGCCGAGCCACTTGCAATTCTGCAGCACGTGGAAAAGATGGCCGGAGCTTGCAAACAGGCTGCCAGAAAGGCGGACTTCCTTATCGCGAATTGGTCGGCCCTGTCTTCGAGCCTGAACTGGCCGGCTGACATCGAGGGAGTTGTTCCATTCGCCTTGACAGAAAAGACTTTCCTGAATGGCTTTTCGTTCCGCGGAGTGCCGATCGTTGCCCTGAGGGATTTCGAGGACTTTTTCAGTGGAGAGATCTTATTCAACTTGAGCCTCGGCAAAGGCGGGATTATTTCCGGCGGCTCCTTTCAGAAGACCTTCGAGAGTCCCCAGTCCGCGGCCTCGGACCTCGAAACGTATCTGAGCGAGCCTCTGAGACGACGGGAATTCGCAAAGCGCCTCCGGATCCGGGCGATCGACCGCACACCGACGCAAGAGGTGAGAATTTCCTACCGCAGACACGAATTCGAAGTCGTCAACGTGGTTTCGTCCGGGGATCAGGATTCATCTTCACGGGAGGGAAGTGCTTCCGTGTCCACCGGACGCTAGATGGCGAGCACGCTGCTGAAACCACAATTCGTTGCGCTGGACTCCTCCCACGTTGCGGATCTTGCGCGTGATCGCGCCTCCATTGACGAGCGATTTCGGCATCTCGAAGGAATTCCAGAGCGCGTTTGATACGACGGGTATCCGAGATCTGCGCGGGCGCGCTCGCTTGCCTGAGGACATTCGGCATCGCCTTCGGGCTATGCACCTGCGATTTTCGCTCGTTTCCCGCTCGCTTAGCGTGGACGGGTGGTCGGCAGCTCTTCGACGTCGTCGGTTGCGATCGTCGGATCCTCCAAATTGTAAACGAACCCTTCGTAAATGAACGCGCTGCGGATCAGTTCGCAATCCCGCTCGCTGACGCCAACTTGCCGGCAGACTCGATACCAGGCCTCATCGATGGTAGCTCTCATGCCGTCAACGATTGCCGTGGCGTCTTCTCTGGACAAGAGAAAACGTTCGCACTGCGACAGCAAGTTGACCCGGTTCGCGTATCGTCCCCAGTCGCCGAATGCCATCGCCAGGTCCCGGCGCTCCAATGCAATCATCGGGTTCGGTGTGAGGTCGTATGCCGGCGACAGCGACCACGCCTGGTCCTTTGCCAAGATGGCATGGTTACGTGGATGATCGTCGGTATTCGAGATGAGGGTGTTAAAGCACACACGCCGAAACAGCTCTGGCAGATCCTTCGACTGACTTCCGGATGCGGCTCGCCGTATTTCGTCAGCCAACAGAAGATATGACCATTTTTGACGCTTATCGGCAGTGTCGGGCGTGTCATCCGCATCGAGCAGCGTCAAGGCGCTCACCATCCTGCTGCGGTGGTAACCCTTCTCGGCCTTATTCCGATCGAACCGCTTGATCAGGACGACATCCTTGTCGCCGATCGTGGTCATCCGGCTCTCCGCGCACGAGATCCCGCACTCGCGAGCAAGGGTCAGCATGGCGTGCTCGACCCGCGGGTTGTTCCATCGATCGTCGCGATGGGGGAATTTCGCGAGCCAAAGCGCATCCTCGTCCTCGACGGTAGCCTTCGGCCGCGCACCCCCCATCGAAGTGCCCGCACGCATCAACGCCTCGGCCTGTTCAGCGTCAGCACCTCCTGGTACTCGTGCTGCTGGATCCTTTTCAGCGGCGACGATCTGGTCGGCCACTTCGATCAAACGCGCCAAGTCCAGCGTCTTGTTGAACGTACGAACAGGTGCCGGCGGTTGCACGTTAAGACCAAAGCCCAAGGCGCCGGCGCGATCGTCGGGTGAGTTGAGCAGATATTGAATTTCGCTCGGCGACGGATTGCCCAGACGAGTTTCGATCAGCTTGCGTCCCCAGGCGTCCGGAGAGCTGTCCCGCAACGCGCCAAAATTGCCCCGCAGCTTCGTTGTCCGGAACGGAGGGACTTGAATCTTGAGCTCGACCGGATCGAACTCGACGCGATCCTTTCGCTCGAGGTAGCTGCGGCCATAGATGAATTGTCCAACGGCGGCCCCTTGGCGTGTCGTGTCGAGTTGATACCGCCCCGCCGTAACCGGTTCTGTCTGGCCTGGCAGCGTGATGTAGACGAAACACTCCTCAGAAGGCATTGCTTGGTCCTCCCCCCTGTCGCGCACGCTCGCGCTCATCGAGGCCGCTTAGCGCGAGCCCCTCCTCATCATTCTTCGGGTTGGCAACGTCGGCAAGCGACGGGAGCAGATTCATTGCCCACAGCATGCCGACATACACGCCGGCACTGGTGCTCAATTTCCCGTTCTCAGCGTCAGCGATGACGTGACGATCTACGCCCAGCTTAGCTGCCAGCTCTGCATGGCTCAGGTTGCGGCGCAGGCGCGCGGTCCGGAGATTGTTGCCCAAGCGCTTGATCGCCTCCTGAACGGCTGAGGGTGGCGCGCTGATTAATTGGCTACGAGGAGGCATGGCGTCTTAAGGCTCCCTTAAAAGGCTTTTTGGCGCCTTATGGCTCCTGGAGAATATAGCCACTCCTCCCTGCGATGTCAATGGCTTGGCGCCTTAAGCTACCGCAAATGGATATATTGGCGTCTGAAGACGCCACTAGAATTCTCGGAAAGTTTAAAAATTCGAACGGCTAACCGAGTGCAACCTTGCGCCTCAACATGGGCTCGCGGATCTGGGGCCCGATCCCCGATAGCCATCAGATTAAGAAACCAATTGACGGCCGCCTCGTGAGTACATAACAGGAACATCTAACATTGCCCCCTTTCGACCTCGCTCAATGTGGCAAAGCCAGTCTCCGCCAAAGCGCCGGCGATTTCTGCCCAACTCGAAAGTGCGGATTGCGTGGAAAAGCTCTGCGATCGGCGAACAGCATGTGGACATCGCCGCCTCAGACGCCCCAACCGCGCTTGGATGATGTTCAATCCGCACCGATCCGAATGAGGAAAGTTCATGAGCTTTAAAGCAGCGGCAGCCGGAGCTTCAACTGAACCGACCCTGCAATGTCCCAATTGCAATCACGAGATCCGTTTGACGGAATCGTTGGCTGCTCCGCTGCTTGCTGAGACGCGTCAACGCTTTCAGGAACAGCTGGCGAGCAAGGACGCCGAGTTGGCTCGCAAACTCGAGGTGCTGCGGCTGGAACGCGAGCAACTTTCGAAGGACCGCGAGCAAGTCGAAGACCAGGTCAAACAGCGATTGGCGGCAGAGAGGGCCCAACTTGCCGCTAGCGAGGGAAAGAAGGCGCGCGAGGCGGCTGCTGCTGAGCTAGAGGCAAAAGAATCGGAGACTGCAGAGCTGCGGGCCAACTTGGCCAACAATAACCTCAAGCTCGCCGAGGCGCAGAAGCAACAAGCCGAAATGATGCGACAGCAACGAGCGCTCGAGGACGAAAAGCGCGAGCTCGACTTAACCATAGAAAAGCGCGTGCAGGCATCCATCGGGGAAATCCAGGCTAAGGCAAAGCAGGATGCCGACGAAGCTGCGCGCTTGCGCGTTGCGGAAAAGGACCAAACGATCGAGTCTATGGCCCGCACGATCGAGGAGTTGAAGCGCAAGGCAGAGCAAGGTTCGCAACAGTCGCAAGGTGAGGTTCTCGAACTTGAACTCGAGGAATTGCTTCGAGGAAGGTTTCCGACCGATCTGATCGAGCCGGTCGGCAAGGGTGAGCTCGGTGCCGACGTGATACAGCAGGTGAACGGCTCGATCAGTCAGCCCGCCGGCATCATCCTCTGGGAGTCAAAACGGACAAAGGCCTGGAGCGACGGTTGGCTTGCAAAACTTCGCGATGATCAACGCCGCTGTGGCGCCGATGTGGCGCTCATCGTCTCACAGACCCTGCCGAAGCATGTGGAACATTTCGATCTCATCGACGGCATCTGGGTTGCTCATCCGCGATGTGCGCTCCCGGTTGCAGTGGCTCTCCGCCAGGGACTGATCGACGTCAACAGTTCGCGCATGGTTCAACAGGGACAGCAGACCAAGATGGAGCAGGTCTACCAGTACCTGACCGGCACGAAATTCCGCCAGCGGGTAGATGCCGTGGTCGAGAAGTTTAACGATATGCGCGAGGATTTGGACAAGGAACGCAAATTCTTGGGGAGGCAGTGGGCCAAGCGCGAAACGCAAATATTGGCTGTGATCGAGTCGACCGTCGGCATGGTGGGTGACCTGCAAGCGATCGCCGGCAAGGCGATGCCGGAGATTCCGAGTCTAGAGGTCCCAATGCTGGAAGCCGTAGGCGAACCTGACCGGAAAATAGGATAATCGCATATCGATCCTCGCCATCACGCGTGGTCGATAGCAATTGTCTGCAGGTATTGCTGGCTTTGAGCCCCGGCGAGGCACACGACGTCCGACTTGCCGGAAAATTGCCATCTCGTCCTGAAATTCGGGTCGAATGCTCCTTGCCAGCTGTGGCTACGACGTCGATTGGATCAGAGAACTTGCCTTGAAAAGGGCACCTAGGCCAACATCCCGCGAAAAGCAATCGCAGCGATCCAATCTGCGTCAGCCTTTATCTCTACCGGACCTGCAACTGGGTCGAGCGGTTCTTCAACAGGATCAAACAATGTGGCCGGGCTGAAACGCGCTGCGACTGCGCGTCATTTCTTTTTCGCCACCAGGTTGAGACTGATCGTGCCGCAGCTGCAGCGGAGCACCTCCTTGTCGCCCTTGATAGGTGAAACACAGAGGAACTCACCGCAGTCGGTGTTCGGGCATTGCATCAGCCGAAGCAATTCCTGAAACGAACTCGCGACCGCAACGAATTCCTTCGGCTGGAGATCCGCCCAGGCGTTGTAATGGACGGCCTTGTTGATCATCCATTCCTCTGACTTCGTCGCAGCAACGCGTTTCTTGGATTCCACCTGGAGCGTTTCGGCCTCCTGGATATTCTTGCCCCATGAGGCCGCAGAATCGCGTGCCTCCTGGAGGCGGGCTTTCCATGCGGCCAGCACGCTGGGCCAGAGATCGCCGAGATCGTATTGTCCGTTACCGTGGTATTCGATGCGAGCACGCAGGTTGTCCGCTAAGATCGTCGATGTGAATTCGAGGTAGCGCCGCAACGTTCCCGCCGCCTGCGGCACATTGCCCTTGGCGAGGCATCCGTCGATCTGCGTCCAGACATCGCCTTCGGTCCAGACCTGTAGGCCCCCGTCAACCGTCCAGCCGCCGAAGCTGAGTGTGCTCTGAACTAGCTTTTCGCTCTGCATGAACTTGAGCCACACCCCGTCGTGGGTGGTCAGAATAAACTGGGTGTTTGGGAACTTTTGCTTCAGGAGTGCACAGACCTCACGCCGGTGGCCGGCGTCGACCGACATCAGAACATCGTCCAAGACGGCGAGTGTGAACCCGTCGCCGAGCGTATGCTTCACCAGCGCGAGATAGAGGCAAAGCCCCATGCCGTCTTGATGGCCCTCGCTATGATAGGCCCCCGGAGGAAACTTGCCGCGCCCGTAGAAGTCGACATCGAAAGCGAGCTTGCCGAATGACGGCGAGAGCTTGCCCTCGAACTTGTCCTCATCGTCACGGTTGATGAAGCTGTAGTATTCGGTGAAATCCTTCTGCACCTTTTCGTAGATGCCCTCCAGGATTGCGGTGCTGACCGCGCCGTAGTGGCTCAGCACGGCCGAAGCCTTCTCGGCCTGCTGCGCCGACAAACTCAGCGCGCGCTGCGTCACTCGGCATTGATCGTACTTTTCCTGCGCGACGATCAGAAACTCCTTCGCCGCTTCCTCCTTTGAAGGATCTGGCAACGTGTCGATGTAGGCCGCCAGACCGTCTGTGGCTTGGAGCAGCTCGCCGGGGGTGGGCGTACCCAATCGGCCGAGCGCTTGCAGGGCCTCAGCAATGACCGCTGGATCGCGAACGATCTTCTCGAGGATGACCCGGTCGCCGTCGAGCACCTCGGCATGCGCGCCGAGCGCCGAAGCATCTATCGGAGGGGTGGCCTTTTCGCACCATTGGGCCACCTTGCCGGCTTCGCGGACCACTGCCTGCAGGTGCGCCGTGAGAGGAGCGATTGCGGATGCAAGCTGCTTCAGAACCGCGGAGGCGGCGTCGGCCTTTGCGATCTTCTCCTGAAGATGGGCGACCAACGCGGCCATTTCCCAGACGTTGTCGCAGAGCGGACAAGCATCTTCCTCGATCAGTTCGAGCCCCCGTTCGAGCAGCGCACGTTGCTTGACCACCTTCAGCAAGGCAGGATCATCGGTAAGCTTGGTAAGCCCGGCAACAGCCGCAGTCTTCTCACCTAGTATTCCCGCCTGCTGCGAGACAGCCAGACAGTCCTGATAGGCTGCAAGGTCGCTCTTGGCACCAAGCTTGGAAAAGGGCTGCGGCGCCTTCTCTTCGGCCTCTGCATTGACGCCGGCCTTCAGGGCATTTGCCGGCGCGAGGTCCGTGATCGGATCGAGCTTCAGAACGGCCCGCCGGGCATTCACCGCGGCAAGCAGGTCATTTTTCTTCGGAGCCGCAATGTCAAGATGCCGATAGAAGTCGGACTTGGTCCGCCGATCTTCCGCCTCAGCACGGGTATGATCTCGCTTTGCCTCATTGGCAACGCGCTGAAACGAGGTCCGCAGCTTTTCGAGTTGATCGAGACGCAGAAGTTCCTGGACGTATTGCGACCGCTTCCCTGCCGGGACGAGGATGTATTTGATGATCTCGCGACGGGACAGCGCAAACTCGGGATGGGTTTCGAGCTGGGCGAGGATCGCCTTGGTGTCGGCGTCATTCGGCTTCAACGTCGCGATGCTTGCGTTCTTGACGCTCCGTTCGATTGTGAAGCTTTTCTTCAGTGCAGGCGCATAGACCTTGAGGCGGACCAATGCGTTCTCGGGCTTCTTGCTCGAGTCCACATGCGGCGCGTGCGCCTTGACACTCAGCTCAGCCGTCCCCGCGCCGCCAAGCCGCGTGACGTTTCCGGTGAGGGCAAACTCGATTGCGTCCACGATACCGCTCTTACCGGTGCCGTTCGGGCCCGCGATGCCGAGGCTCCTTCGCCCGAGCGAACGCTTCAGATGCCGGATGCCACGGAACTCGACAATTTCGATTTCTTCAATCTGGATCATCGGTCTGCTCCGCAGGGGTGAAGATCGCTTCCCGCAGGCTTTCTGCGTCCAGCTTGTGATCCGCCAAAGCCTGTCGCAGCGCGGAGAGCGATGCTGGCGGAAGGGTCTTGTGGTCCTCGAGCCTTTGCAAGAAAGCGTCGATCACGGACGAGACCGTGGATGAAAAAGGCGGATCACTCGGAGCAGCCATCTTTGTCCTTACCGTCCGCCATCGCGTCACGACGTATGCCGTTCATCGCTCGCCGACGCGATGCGCGCAATCTGAGGGTGCGCCACGGAAAATCGAGGGCCCAGCTTGCAGCGGGTGAATATACATGCCGTATAAATGAAGGCGTTTGCGCCGGCTAGATGGGACGCGCCGAATCCTATCGCGGATGTTGGTATGCAAGGACTCGATTGCGGCTCGACGCGGAGCTCCTGGAGGCGCGAAGCACCGCCGCCGCACGATATCTAATCCTTGGGAGAGTCCCTAGCCTGGCCAAGAAGGCCGTTTTACGTCACCCAAGTCGCCCCACGAGACGAATGCGATCTCAAGGGGAACGCAAGTATTTGATTTATAGAGAAATTTGGTGGGCGCACCAGGGCTCGAACCTGGGACCCGCTGATTAAGAGTCCGGAAACAGTCCGATTTGTACTCCGGAACCGCCGATTGCCGTACCACTTAGAGGCAACCCTTCCCGAGGAGCAGATTTCGCATACACCTTGGACCTAGCGGCCGAGCCAAAGGCCTCATGAGTACGGCGTCCAAACATGCCGAAACTTAAGACCGACAAGCTCGCCCGCGCAAAAGCACGTCCCGATCCGACCCAATGGGGAGAGGACGAAGTGATGACCCTTGTTGAGGCTGCTACAGTGTTTTTTCCGCACGGTCCATTGACTGTATCCTCGTTGCGCAGGGCTGCGGTCGCAGGGACTCTTGCAATCGCCAAAGTGGCAGGCAAAGATTTGACGACACCTCGCGCAATCCGCAAATTAGTGAAGCCGTCATGCCGGGCCGCAAAGCCAAGCCGCCACGCCTCTGGTTTAGAGAGGACGATGAAACCTGGATCATCCTCGACCGTGGCCGGCAAATCCGCACAGGCCGCGGCCGCGACGACATTGACGGAGCTGCGAAGGCGCTCGAAGCCTACATCGGCGAGCGGCATACCAGCACGATCGGAGCAACCGACCCTAGCGTCCTCGCAATAGCCGACGTTCTTACGGCCTATGAGATTTCAAAGCGGCCCAAGAATAAGAGCGACGAACGCGCGTGGGCGCAACACGACCTACTGCTCATTCGCCTGCTCGATCTCAACAATTTCTTTGGAGACAGAACCGTCGGCGAGCTCAAAGCCCAGCTCTGCCGCGACTTTGTCGACTGGTCTACCGGCACCGCGAACGACAATGATAGGAAAGCCGGCATCAAGCCGCGCAACGGGACTGTCTCTGATCAAACCGCGCGACGCCGGCTTGAAGATTTGCGAGCTGCGGTGAACGCCTACCACGCCGAGGACACGCTCAGCGTCGTTCCGAAAATCACTCTTCCTCCCAAGGCGGAGGGGCGACACCGCTGGCTGACGCGCAATGAGGCCGCGCGCCTGCTTGGTGCAGCAATCGGCTACGTGTGGGACACCGAGCAGTCGACGTGGAAGCGCAGGGAAGACGGCGCGCTCGTGCGCCGTCGCTATCCTGCGGCGCGCTTCTGCCTGGTTGGCATCTATAGCGCTCGTCGCGAAGAGACGATCCGGCGCACCCAGTGGCTGCCAACAACGACCCATCCGTGGATGAACCTGGACGCGATGGTCTACCAGGGCAAGGGGGCGCTGGAGCGGTCAACCAAGAAGCGGCGGCCGCCAGCAAAGATCGCCAGCCGTCTGCGCCCCCACCTAGTTCGATGGCGCGGGATCGACCATGCTCGGTCGGCAGAACTCCGCGCCACTGGGGTCATGAGGGACGGTGAGCAAATCCGGTTCGTCGTGAACCGCATGCACGACGGTCAGCCGCTTGCCGGCAAGATAAGGTCAGCCTGGGAAGGCATTCTGGAGGATGCAGGGCTGGGCGATGACGTGGTCCGGCATTCGCTACGCCATACCGCAGCGACTTGGCTGATGCAGGCAGGCGTGGACATGTGGGAAGCCGCCGGCTGGCTCGGAATGACGGTTGAGCAATTGGAGGCCAATTACGGCCATCACCACCCGGACTTCCAGGAAGAGGCGGCGGAAGCGTTTGGGGGAAGGCGCTGAGCTGGGCACTATTTCGCCGCGAGCTATTCGAGCCTTCATGTCAGCCAAAATCAGCTTGTGGTGCTTGGCCATTCCTATGTTTCCCGCGGTTCCCGATCGTCTCATTTTTTCCCGCTTCGAGCGGTTGAAGATCGTCGGGGATCTATCTGCATTACCTGCCCTCTACGTCCTTGGCTTATGCCTCAAGGTCGACGGGCATGGCTGATGTGCCTCCAATCATTGCACATTTCATTGCGCGGGAAAAACATCGAAACTATAAGTACTTTGAGCGACCCGAGACATAGGTGACAGTTCGTACCGGACACATGGGTTACACTTTCCGCTTTTGTTCTGCGGGAGGTGTAGATGCCGTGGAAAGC
>NZ_JBEPRY010000053.1:0-20138 GCF_040548605.1 Bradyrhizobium sp. JR4.1 | reverse complement strand
CGCCGCTGCCTGAACGGGTCAGATGCCGCCCTCGATACGAAGGCCATCCGTCAAAAACGCGGGTGTCACGTGCGGAGAAAATCGCGCTTACGATCGTTCGGCATAGCTGGACCAGGAATATGCACAAGAGTTCTCTGAGCCAGGCGAGGACGCGGCGGAAGTTGTAGCCCACGGCTGAGAGGACGACGTTGGCGGCGTCGCCGGAGCGGCCTTTGAGATGGCAGCGGCCGAGATGCCCTTCGGTTTTCAGGTGCCCGATGACGGGCTCGATTGAGGAACGGCGGCGCAGCTCGCGCTTGATGACTGCGCATTCCACGGACGGTGATCACGGATTCCAGTGATCGCGATCAGGTTCGGAGGCGAACACGGCTGACGATTGCATCTGGGCTGGAAATAGCCTCCTGGTCAAGGTTGGCGGGTTGGTTTGGAGATCGTCCCGGCGGTCGCCGGTCCGCTGCCCGCTGTCGATCTCGGCCTTCTTGACCCAGGCATGCAGCGTCTGCGGCGTGCAGCCGATCTTGGCCGCAATCGATGTCACCGCCGCCCAGCGCGAGGGGTGCTCGCCGGCGTGATCCAGAACCATCCGAACCGCGCGGTCCCGGACCTCAGGCGAAAACTTGTACGTCGTCTTGCTTGTCATGGCTCCATCCTCTCAGTCGTTGGAGCCTCCGGCAACCCGGGGCGGTTCAGTCCCGACATAGCCGCGGGCGCAACGCAAGCCTCCAGGCCGTGCGCACCATTGCTAAATATACACGGCACTTCATGATCTCGGCGCCTTGGAGATCGTCGAGCAGGAGCTTGCCGAAAGCCTCAGAACATCGGCTACGAGGACGGGCTGACCGCTCAAAACCTTCGTAATTTCCAAGTAGGCGCAGAAATTTCGACTAAGGGGCCACAGATTTCGAGAATTTCGGCTGCTGTGGACTCGTAACGTTTCGTTGCCCCCGCTCACGAAAGTTATGCGCGGCAGGAAATGTAGCGACGTACAATCTAATCAGCAGTTTGACCGGAGGAAGACCGTTGAGCAACGAGGAGTTCACATCACACTCTAGCCTGAGCCGACGCTCGTTAGTTAAGCTAGCGGCCTTACTAAGCGTGCCGTTCTTTGCCAAAGCCACTAAAGCTTGGGCGCAGGACAAGCTCGCCGGCAGCGGCGAAGTCGTCATTGCTAGCTATGGCGGTTCATTTACCGACGGGGTTCGCGAATACGTCTACGATCCGTTTACGAAAGCGACAGGCGTAAAAGTCGTCGATGCAATATCGGATTTTCACGACCCGCAGATAAAGGCGATGCACCGGGCCGGCCGGATCGATTGGGATCTCGCCTGTCCGTTGCAATCGAACTACCCGGAAATGCACGAAGCCGGGATGTTTGAGCCAATCGACTACAAACTCTGGGATCAAGAAGCGATCGAGGGCGTTCCGCAGAACGCGCGCCCTGTTGACGCAGTTGTAATGTTTCGGTCGGGATCGGTGCTGGCTTACGACGAGCGGGCCTTTCCGAACGGTGCCCCCCGAAATTGGGAGGACTTCTGGGATGTCCAGAAATTTCCCGGACAGCGTGGACTCTTCGGGGGCATCGGCTATCATACGATGATATTTGCCCTCCTCGCCGACGGCGTCGAGCACAAGGATATCTGGCCGCTCACCGACAATAAGATCGATCGGGCATTCAAGAAGCTCAACGAGATTAAGCCGCATATTACAAAGTGGTGGACCGCAGGTGGAGAACCGGTTCAACTCCTGATCAACCGAGAACTCGCATTGAGCAATGCGCCCGATGGCCGTATGGTCGCCGCGATCCGCCGGGGCGCGCGCCTTAGGATGATCTGGAACGGGGGGTTGGTAGGCAATGTCCCCATGACGATCCTGAAAGGCGGCCCTAACACAGCGAATGCACAAAAATTCATCGCCTTCTTGAATCGAGCCCAAATTGCTGCCGGGTTCACCCAGGGGACTGGCTCTCCTGCGCCGAACCTAAATCAGCTCAAGCACCTCCCAGCCGAACTAATTTCGCTTCTCAGCATAAGCCCAGAGAATGCTTCCATGACCGTTGCCGTAGATTATGACTGGCTTTCAGCGAAACGCCCGGACGGCAAGACCAATGCAGATCACGTTCAGGAGCGTTGGCTGGCTTGGAAGGTGGGATGATCTTTATCACAACCTCAGGTTCGAGAGTTTTCGGCGTCTTGTCATCGGCCGGTGCTTTTCGCTCGGGTGGGGCGGCGAAGGAATATCTCTCGCCTAACTCCTATTGCTGGTCGCCCGTGAAGAACGATGGTTTCAGGCCGAGTTGAAGCTTGGCGGCGAAGCGGGCCGCCAACCTGAGCCACCGGATCAGGCGTAGGAAGTTGTATCCGACCGCGGCCGGACGGCGTTGGAGCCACCTTGTCGTGCGAGAGGTAATTGCGACCCATCACTGAAGTGCTCCCCAAAACTAGGCCAGCTGATGCTGGAATTTTCCGGGGTTTAGCTCATGCCGGCGGGGGCGCCGATGAGCCATTCAACAGCGATATCGGCGCCTTGTTGCCGATCGCGCTATGGGGCCGGATTTCGTTGTAGTCTCTACGCCAATCCTCCATTTTCTGCCGGGCGTCGTCAAGGCTCAGGAACCAGTGCGTGTTCAGGCATTCGGTTCTGAACTTGCCGTTGAAGGATTCGATGAAGCTATTGTCCGTCGGCTTGCCGGGACGTGAGAAGTCGAGCACAACGCCTCTTTGATAAGCCCAGATGTCGAGATCGCGGGAGATGAACTCCGATCCCTGATCCACACGAATGCTCTTCGGGTAACCGACGGTTTTGCAGATGCGCTCCAGAGTCAGCACAACGTCCTCGCCTCGATAGCTGAACCGCGGATCGACCGCCGGCGAGAAGCGGCTGAAGATGTCGACAATCGTCAGCACGCGGAGTTTGCGGCCGGTGGCCAGCTGGTCGTGAACGAAGTCCATGGCCCAGGTCTCGTTGATCTGTTTGGCATCGGTTCGATCTTCTCGCAGCTTGGCCTTGACGCGGCGCTTGGGCGTTTTGTTGCGTAATTGCAGGCTTAACTCCCAATACAGGCGATAGACGCGTTTGACGTTGATGGCCCAGCCGTCACGTTGCAGCAGCACATGGACCCGGCGATAGCCGTATCTCACCCGCGTCGCGCAGATGTCCTTGATCCGACTTTTGAGAGCGGCCTGGTCGCCGCGTTTCGACTTGTAGACGTACAGTGCGCGATCGATCCGAAGAGCCGAGCAGGCCCGCCTGATCGAGACCTTCCAGTCACTTCGCACCTTGTCGACAAGCTCACGCTTGCGGCCAGGCTTTAGAGCTTTTTTGACAGCACATCCTGAAGCATGGCCTTGTCCAACGACAGCTCGGCGACAATCCGCTTCAGCTTGCTGTTCTCTTCCTCAAGCTGACGCAGCCGCTTCATCTCTGAGGGCAACAGGCCAGCATACTTCTTCCGCCAATTGTAGAACGTCGCCTCGCTGATCCCGGCCTTGCGGCAGACCTCTGCCACTACCGAGCCATCTTCAGCTTGCTTCAAAACAAATGCGATCTGCGCCTCTGAAAACTTCGATGCCTTCATGGAACTCTCCTCGTCCCGTCAGGGGATCATAAATGGAAAATTCCAGTTCAAACTGGCCTAATTTGGCGGGGGCACGTCACATTTGAGCCCGATGGGCTCGCTGGAGCAATGGGGGCACGGAGCCCCCACATAGCGCAGGGCGCCGCCCCGGCGCGGTCGGCAAGCACCGCGATCGACAAATTTGCTCGGGGTGAGATCGCCGAGCGCGCTGTGTGGGCGGACGTTGCTGTAATCATCCTTCCGTAAGGGCGCGGTGCACGCGGCAATCACGCAACCGTGGTCCAATGGCCAAGTGGAAGCTCAGATCACCAAGCTCAAGCTGGTCAAACGGCAGATGTACGGGCGCGCTAAGCTCGATCTCCTTCAAGCTAGGCTGATTGGCGCGCCATAAAAACAAACACGATCATCGAATATGCGTCAGAGCCAATTTTGGACGCCGATCCCCCGGCTTAGGGGGCGCATTGCCTCATCCAGAATGTTACTGGACAACTTCTCGCCGATGATTGGGTCGGTGCCATCGAATCGGTTCGGTGGCGTCTATGGCGAGAAAGATCAGCATGGGCGCGCGGCGGGAGGTGCTGTCGACCGTAACGGAGCGTTACGAGTCGGCCAAACGGGCGGAGAAGGGGCGCATCCTAGATGCGCTGTGCGCGACGACGGGCTGGCATCGCAAGCATGCGGTGCGCGCGCTTCGGCGGAGCACAACGGTTGGACCGGGGAAGATGGAGGCGCCCGGAGAGCGCAAGCGTAGATATGGCGCGACGATCAAGGACGCGATGACGGCGCTGTGGGAGGCATCGGATCTGGTATGCGGCAAGCGGCTCAAGGTGATGATTCCGACCTTGCTGCCGGCGCTCGAGCAACATGGCCGATTGCAGCTTGGCCAGGCCGACCGCGATCTTGTTCTGGGGATCAGCGCCGCAACCATCGACCGCTTGCTCGTCGATGTGAAGATTGCGGCGAGCGGCGGCAGGCGGCGCCGTGCCGGATTCTATTCGGCCATCCGGCGCGAAGTCCCGATCCGCACGTTCAATGACTGGAACAACCCGGTGCCCGGCTTCTGCGAGGTCGACATGGTCGCGCATGGCGGCACGTCGGTGGCCGGCTCGTTCATCCAAACCCTGACGATGGTCGATGTCGCCACCGGCTGGACGGAATGCCTGCCGTTGCCGACACGGGAGGGTTCGCTCGTCGTCGAAGCGATCAACCGCGCCCAGAGCCTGTTCCCCTGGTTGTTACGCGGCGTGGACTTCGACAACGACAGCGCCTTCATGAACGATGTTGTTGTGCCATGGTGCCGTGAACAAAAGCTCGAAGTCACACGCTCGCGCGCCTACAAGAAGAACGATCAAGCCTTCGTCGAGCAGAAGAATGGTGCGGTCGTTCGCCGCCTCATGGGCTATGGCCGCTTCGACGGCGTCGAGACGGCCCGTGTGATGGGACGTCTCTATGCGGCGGCTCGGCTCTACGTCAACTTCTTCCAGCCGTCGTTCAAGCTGAAGGAGAAGCGCCGCGAAGGGGCTAAAGTGATCAAGCGGTATCATCTCCCATCGACGCCCTTTGAGCGTGCCTTGGCGCATCCCAACGTGGCCGCGGACGTGAAGAAACGGCTGCGCGATCAGTATCGTTCGCTCGATCCGGTCGTGCTGTTGGCTGAGATTCGCGCGACCCAGGACGAACTCGGGAATCGCGTTGATCGTCGTGCCGGACACGCGGGCGGCCTGCAGCGCGCCTCCACGAGCACCACGTCAACAAGCGTAGCCACTTTCGCCAAGACGCTCGGAAAGATTCGCATGCCGTCCAAGCTCGACCCACATATTGCCGCGATCGAGGGCTGGCTGGCAGAGCAGCCGCAGCTGACGGCGCTCGCCATCGTCGGCCGGCTGAGCGAGATTCAGCCCGAGGAGTTCGGGGCAAGACAGCATTCGATCGTGCAGCGTCTGCTGAGGGCGCTTAGACGGAAGGCGGCCGAGCAATTGGTCGCCGCTGCCCCATTGCCCGGGGTTGTGGACGGCTCGGGCTATGTAGGGCCCGACCCGCCCACAGCCCCTCTCGTCGAGCCAGCCGCGAAAGCCACCTGGCGCCGCCGATCAGTGGAGGTCGCATCGAGCTGTGCAATGGCGCCATCAGGGTAACATTCGCTCATGCGGCAATACGGGGGTCAATATTGCAGGCCGAATGACAGGATCCGCCATAGGAGAATACGACGACTTCGCCGCGACCGGCGAGCCTCTCCTGCGCGAACGAAGTGGTTGCTCAAGCTATCGCAGGGACGGCCCTTGCCATGGCGGCCGCCTGAAGAAGACCTCGGCGATGGAAGCTCCGCGTCATCTGTCACTTTCCGGTGAGTTCAATACTGCAAAAGCTTACGGTCGAAGGCGCGTATAGGTCTGAACTGCGAATGCAGAGACCAGCACATTCGAGCAGGCCGCATAGCCGTGTTCTACCGAGCCGACCTGCATCGGAGACGACGCCTGCCCGCGGAATTCGGTCTCGTAACCCACCCGCGCAACTGGCGGAGCTTCAGGTAGTGTATTCTGGGCCGATGCGGTCAAGGCGACGCTTGAGCGCTTCCCAGGGGCGCCGGCTTCTGTTCCAGCCGTGCTCCTTAAACTGAGCAGCGGTGTGAGCAGCGACTTCAGCAGGTGGCAACGTCACATTGCCTCCCTGCAGGGCGGCAATTTGGACACGGCACGACTGCTCTAGTGTAAGCATATTCAGAAATGCTTCGGAGACAGTCCGTCCGACTGTGAGCAAGCCGTGGTGCTTTAGAATCATAAAATCTTTGTTACCAAGATCACGTACCAAGCGCTCGCGCTCGTCAAGGTCGAGAGCAACCCCTTCAAAGGCGTGATAGGCAACGTTGCCATAAAGGCACATCGATTTTTGGTTAAGCGGCAGAAGCCCTTGCTCCTGTGCAGATACGGCCATCCCCGCTAGGGTATGCGTGTGCATAACGCACTGAGCGTCTTCGCGGCTCATGTGCACTGCGGAATGAATTGTGAATCCAGCGTTGTTTATCTTGGCCTGCTCTTCGTCCTCAACAAGATACCCGTCCGGGTCCACGACTATGAGACTCGACGCCGTTATTTCGTCGAACATCATCCCATACGGGTTCAGGAGGAATCGATGATCGTTGCCGGGCAGTCGTACTGATAGATGGGTTGAAATTAGATCGTCCATGCCGAAATGCGCGATCAAGCGATAAGCCGCAGCCAGATCGCAGCGAACGCTCCATTCCTCGGAAGCTTCGTTACGCATAATTTCTCCTCCAGCAACTATGATAGAAAACGTAGAGCGTCAGCACACCACACTGCCGCCTAGGCTAGTTCAGGCCAGCGGCCGGAATTCGCCAATTTGTTTCGGGATGAGCCGAAATACCGCGTCAGGAAGGGGAATTCTTTGTTAAACTTCAACGCCGGTCATCGCCACGGAGGTCGGCGTAAAATGGATAGTGAGGCCGGCGGCCGAGCCAGGCTTGATCTTGGGTGTCTTGTGGTGGCGTACTTATCCATGACGATATGGATAAGGAGGCGTTCAAGAACATCAGCATCGACCTCCTCAAAAACTTGAGGAACCGACCGCCCGTTGGCGCAAGCATTTGCCGAGAGCAGACTCCGAGGACGAGCGCGGCAGACAGCGACATCGTACCATGCCGCAAATAACTGTGCGTACGACGTTCCGGGATGCCCGGCTCATCGGCAAGGACCCATTGCTCCCGGGTCAAGTGCCTGGACCTGCTTTTCTTACGGATGCTAAGGACAAGGGCTCGGTTGGGGGACAGGCAAAGGCCCACGATATCGCCTACCTTGTCGACAATCAGCGGATCGCTCGAGAACTTGGATGTCTGGCTACGGGGGCTGCAAGCCGAACGCCGCCCACATTTCGGTGGATCGTGGTGTGGCAAGTGGCGCCGCCGGTTTCATCGGCTAGCGTCGTGCGCAACGTCCGCTCAATCAGTTTTGCAGGCAGCACGCAAATAGTCGGGCAGGCCCGGCTTATGGCTCTTTTGCGACTCGATCCCACAAAGCGCGAATCATATCTTTCATTAGCAAAGCGTCCTGCCAACGATCGGATAGCTCTTTGCCGTCCGGACCTGTAATAGCATAGGGTGGAAGACCCAGCTCACTGAGGAACGTCAGACTAGCGTCGGGCGCGACGCGCCTCTTCCAGGAGCGGATCCCGTATTCCCACCAACCCATCAACAAGGAAACCAAGTCCTTGTGCTGCGGGAACCCAAGGGAGACCTGGATCTGCTCGCGACTGGCAATGCGGCCGTGAATACCCCAGGCGTTGTCGAGAATGCGGTGGATCAGCGCGTGGTTAGTGTCGGCGACTGGCGAGGCGAACTCTCGCGCAACCAAGTAATGTGAAACATCAGCCGTCAACCGCAGATCGGGAAAGCAATCGAGAAGCTGGAGCGTAAAAAATAGATCTGTCGTCATGCGGTCACGATGGGTCTCGACGTGCACGGGACGCCGGCCTGCTCCGCCAGTCGCCGCCAGCCTTCAGGCAGGGGAATGCAGGCCTCGAGCCGCTGCGGACGAACAATCGGTTGCAGGTTGACGTGATCGGCGCCAAGCCGCGCCACCAGCTCAAGCACGGGCTTCAGTTCATCGACAGTCTTCGGATAGCACTGTGCCTGCCAGACCATACTATGCGACCCCAGGAAACGTGTCGCCTCGGTCGCAAAGACGGGGTCGACAAAGCGCACGCCAGCGCCGTCAAACCCAGCATCGCGGATCATCTCGAGCTGCCTCTGCAGCTGCCATTCCGGAGTATCGGCCAGCCGCCGCTCCATCGCCCAGAGTGACTGCAGGATTCGCAGTTGTTGCACCATCGCTAGCCCCCAGTTGTCTTGGGCGACACTAACGTATGCTCGCGGTCGTTCGTTGCCATTTTCGGGCGGTAGACACCGGAATTTGGCAAAGTATGGTCCAAATTGATGCGATTCAGCCCGAAATTAAATCGCGTTTTCAAGGCCAGGGTTCGCTGCGTCGTCCGGGCGAGCCGAAGGGCGATCAGAGTAGCGGAGGACAGCAGCGAAACAGGCGCGCAAGCCACCGTACCATTGCTCGAAAACATTTTTGTAGGCAGCAAAATGCCTATAGGAACAATAGCGCGCGAGACACGACACGAAACGCGTGACCTCCACGTTCCTGGCGCTCATTCAGCTGAGCCACGTCAAGCACGATGAGCGAAAGGCATTCGGTCCGTCCTGTAGCGACGTCCACATCTTAGCGTTCATACGAACACGCCGAATACGGAACGGCTGGCGTGCGCTTCCAAATCGGCTTCGCACTAATCTGGTGGAGATAATCTCCAGTAATTGAACGTGCGGCACCGGGATTTGCCGCCGTATGGCGGTGCAGAACCCTCGTCCTCCTCGCCCGCCGGCTGCCGCGTTGCTCGTATAGCTCGACAAGCGGTTGATTGTCGCCGCGCTTACCTCAAAACCGAGCGGCCGGCATCCGTAAAGAGCTTCAAAGTGGCAGACCGCAATTGAAGAAAAAAGTCGCATGAACGAAGCTTGCGGCAGGACCTTAACCGAACGCAAAGGCCTATCTCGATCATCAGGATCAACTGGCCCAAGGCGAGAAACGCTTTCTGGCTCGATGAGGCTATTCATCTGCATCGTCACTCGCGCCGGCAACAACTTATCGGCGGTCCCGGACATTAGGAGATCTTGCGCTTGGAGCTCGTCTATGTTCTTGACGTATTCATCCATATCTCGCTCCAAGCCAAGTCTACAACAAGGGTTGCCTAGCCTGCCCGCGAATGACGCCGCGTCGATCTTGCTAGCCAGGCGCTGAGTTCGGTCGGATTGCGCGTTCGGCTTGGTATCATTCGCTCATCCCGGTGGTGCCTCGTTCCCGAGCCCTCGCAATAGAAGCGCGACCAGATTCTGCGCCTTTTTTCTGTTCTTCGTCTGGATCTATGGCTGCGCCTCAGATGACGAGGTCCAGCCCCGCTGCCTCATCGATCAGAGCGAACATCGGATTGGGCGCCTGGTTCGAGCTCCAATGCGACACCAGTGATATCGAATCTATACATCGGTTTCCCATTTTTTGACCCTTTGAGCGGCGGGGTTTTCCGGTAGCTCGGCTCGTCGGAGTTGGAAGGGATGGCGGGAGGCGGCGAGTCCAGGTTGCGTGGTCGTCGTGCCGCCTTTTGAATGGCCGCCAGTCTCGACGATGATGTGCCAGCGGATCGAGCAGCGCCTGTCATTTTGGCGTGCCGAACACGCCCGAAACCAGCCTTCATGTCTAAAGCTTGAGCTCACCCAATGATCGAGCATTTGGCTTCCTTCCATCAGATGGTCCTCTGGAGGTAGAGCGGGCACGATCGACGATCGGTGCATGGCGGATCGTCGGTGCGCCCGGGATCATGATGTAGCCTCATGGCGCGGGTTCGCGTCGCCGAGCAGGATGTTGAGCACAAGATCAGCGGAACGGACCCCGTGGCCGCGTGCTTCGGCACAGGCGACTTCCACAGCGGGCAGACCGTCAGTCAGAAAGACCCGGGGCCATTGACATGACCTCCAGAACGAGTTCCCGGACATTGAGAGCACGGCGATCTGAACCGGTACGAAAATAGAGCGACCGGCATGCCCCATCGGTACGGCGACAAAGAGCCGCGCCGGTCAGAGCACGAATGGACCGGCCATTACGTCCAGCGCCACATCTTACCTACTCTGTTGCGCAACGTCCTATCCGATTTAGTAGCTGGTTAAGCGACATAGGACCGTGGCTTAGTTCGCTCAACCCAAAGCGAGATTGGGCCGCTCGCAAGATTTTCGACCACCGGTAAAACGCAATGTTGTCAATCCGAGTGTCCTGCCCCGCTAGTGGCGAAACGCGATTGCAACAACGCACGAGGGTGGTCTCGCGTCTAGACGAACCAACCTGATCGAGCAACGAAGGTTGCTTGATCGCGCTTTCTAAGCTCGCTTCGATCTTCGAGTTAGTGAAATTACCGAGGCTACACGCGGAGGCACACAGTGCGAATATGCGGCATCAAGCTTACGCATGACGGCGCTACCGCTCTTGTCGAAGACGGACGGCTCGTCTTTTGTATCGAGCAAGAGAAGCGGGGGAACAATCAGCGGTACCAAAGCATCGATGATCTTGATGCAATTGTTATTGCGTTGCGTGAGCACGGCCTAGAGGTGCGGGATGTTGATCAGTTCGTCATCGACGGGTGGACCGGAGTGGTCGACTCTCAGATCGACGCCATCAGCGGAGGAGCACCTGTCACTCTCAAAGGAGCACCATATCTTGAACGCCATGCCGAGGGCCTACTCACCTCGCTGGATGGCCTCGGTCTGACGCTCGACAACAGGTCCTTTCCCTATAGAAGCTATCCGCACGTAACAGGCCATGTGGCATCCGCATATTGCACCAGTCCCTTTGCAAAAGCGGGAGAGCCTGCATTCTGCCTCGTGTGGGACGGCGCCATGCCTCCACGTCTCTACTATGTGGAACGCGGCAGCGCCCGGTTCGTCGGCGGCCTGCTACCGATCATTGGGCGTGCCTATGTCGCTGCGGGCCATCATTTCGGACCCTATAGGAGAGCGTCGAACACCGGATGGGGGGACCGGAGTATCGCCGGCAAGGTGATGGCCTACATCGCACTCGGGTCGGTTGATGAAGAAATCATAGCGGTGTTTAACGAGCTCTACGTAGATCGCTTTGCAGCCGAGTTTGCCGCTCGCTACACTGCGGACAAAACTGGAATGGAGTCGGCGCTGGGGGCCGTGCATGACTTCCTCGAGGGCAGCGCGATCCGGTTGGAGGCTAAGTCACCCGAAGATGTGCTTGCATCCTTCCATGCGTTTCTCGAGCGTCTGCTCGTCCGGGAAGTGGCGAGTACTTTACAGCGGCACTCGGGTCTTCCAGGGTCGCATAATTTGTGTATAGCCGGTGGCTGCGGCCTCAACATCAAATGGAATAGTGCGCTACGTGCGACAGGCCTGTTCGATACAGTCTGGGTACCGCCTTTTCCGAATGACAGCGGCTCAGCGATCGGCGCAGCGTGCGCCGGGATGGCGGCAGAGAACGGCTTCGCACCATTGAGGTGGTCGGTCTATAGTGGCCCAGCCATAGAACGTGGCGAGGTCTCGCGCGAATGGCGGTCCGAGCCGTGCAATGTGCGTGAGCTTGCCACCATCCTGGCCGGCGACAAGCCCGTGATTTTCCTTTCCGGGCGGGCCGAGCTTGGACCACGGGCGTTGGGCAGCAGAAGCATTATCGCGGCCGCTACATCGGGAAGAATGAAGGATCATCTCAACAACATCAAACTTCGCGAACAATTCCGGCCAGTGGCGCCGATATGTCTGGAGGATCGTGCACCAGACATTTTCAATCCTGGAACCCCGGATCCTTACATGTTGTTCGATCATCAGGTACGAGCGGAATGGCGCGATAGGGTGCCTGCTGTTGTGCATCTCGACGGGTCTGCGCGGTTGCAGACCATTTCCAGAACCTCTCAGCACAAAATAGCTGAGCTTCTTGTCGAATATGAAGCACTTACGGGAATTCCGCTGCTTTGCAATACGAGCGCCAACTTGCATGGACGTGGGTTCTTTCCGGACGTCGCAACGGCTTGCCGGTGGGGGTGCATTGACGATATATGGTGCGATGGTCTGCTCTGGACTAAATGCTAACAGCTTAGTGACTGACGGCGGCGTGGCTCCTCTCACATTCCGTTGGCGTATTTCTTATAGGACCAAGTTGTCTCTATAGACTTCAGGAGAGAATGCCGTTCCGACGGGAATCGGTGAGCAGAAAGAGCACGAAACCGCTCATGCAATTTGCGCAGCTGCTTCGCATCTGCCGTTACCTGGGACAACACCGAGGGCATGCTCCCCTATTCCCGCCTGCCGCTCGACATCGTAAATTGCCATCGTGTTGGAGTGCCTCAATTAGTAGAGACAGAAGAAGCTCCCATGTTGGCGCAAGTCTTCCCCAATTCGAGAACCGTCTGGAGCACGTGTACCCGCTAACGTCGAACGCCACCGGCCATTGCCATATCAACGGGGAAAGGGGCAAAAGAGGAAGGTCGCGCCAGTCAGCTTAACGGCAAGCGCTTAGCCGCAGCCCTTTTGAAGCTGGCTTGACGTTTTGCGGAATCGCCACGGCATGAGGTCTCCGATGCGGCTATGAGGATGGCCGTCGATGATCGTCTCGAGTGTTTCGGCGATGTAGGCGGCCGGGTTGATGTCGTTGAGCTTGCAGGTGGCGACGATCGACGCGAGCAGGGCCCAGTTTTCCGCGCAGACTTCATGACCGGCGAAGAGTGCATTGTTCTGCTCAGGCAGACTGGCCGGATGGCGTTGTCGACCGGGTTCGTGTCAAGCTCGAGGCGCCCGTCTTCGAGGAAGCGGGTCAGCCCTTGCCAGTGGTTGAGCGCGTAGCGGATGTCCTCGGCGAGCATCCAACCACTGGAGGTCATCGACAGCTGTTTCTCGAACCCTGGCTTTAGTGCGGCGACGATCGGCAGCGAGTGCTCCTTTACGCGCGGCCAGCCGGATCTCCGTCGATGAACCGCGGACCATGGCTTGGATGGCGTAAAGCTGTGCGATGTGCCGAACCGCAACCTCGGCGATCGGCGATTGTCTGTTGCGGGCCAATTTGACGAAGCGCCGGCGCAAATGGCTCCAGCAATTTACAAGCGTCCACGATCCCTGCGGTCGAGCGACTTCGGTCAGCCGGTCATAACCATCATAGGCATCGGCTTGCAGGAAGCGTCCGTTAAAACCATGCAGGAACTGCTCCGCGAAGGCGCCGCTGCGACTGGGGGCATATCGGAACAGCACGATCGGAGGACTTGGGCCGCTGTGGCCGCGGTCGTCGGAGACGATCGCCCAGAAGTAGCCTTCCTTCGTTTGGCCACGCCCGGGATAGAGCACCGGGGCCATGGTTTCGTCCATGAACATCTGCTCTCTCCAGATGACGACGCATGTGGTCCGCTAGGGTTTGAGATGGAAGCAGGCGCGGCCGGACCAGTTGCCCAGTGTCGCCCGATCAACGTAAGCGCGATTTTCCCCGCACGTTGACGCCTGCGCTTTTGACGGATGGCCTTCGTATCGGGGGCGGCGTCTGGCCTGTTCAGGCAGTGGCGGTTTTGGGGAAGTTGAAGGGCAGCAGGTCGGTGATATCGGCGTCGCCCGCGCGCTGAGGCAATTCGGTGAGGACGTGGCGCAACCAGGCTAACGGCTCGACGCGTGAGGCGCGGCAGGTCAGCATCAGGCTGTAGACGACGGCGCTGGCCCTGGCGCCCTCGACGGTGTCGCTGAACAGCCAGCTCTTTCTGCCAGTGGCAAAGATTCTGATATCACGCTCCAGGAGATTGTTGTCGATCGGCATCCTGCCGTCCTCGGCGTAGCGCGTCAGATATTCCCATTGGTTTCGGGTGTAGGATATGGCGTCGCCAAGCTTGCTGTCCGGCAAGACCTTCGGGGCGATTTGATCGAGCCATTCCTTGAGGGCGTTCAGGACGGGAATGCTGTGTTGCTGGCGGAAGCGGCGAATGCATTGATCTGGCGTTTCGCCTCTGTCTGGTTTTTCGTCCCGCGCCTGCCTTTCAACCCGGTAAATCTGTTCGAAGAACCGCAGCGCTTGCTCGGGCGGACCGCCGCCGGCGCGTTCGAAGGCCTGCGCCAGACGGTAGAGCGGCGTGCCATCGACATATTTATGAACCAGCGCGAACGCCAGCGTTGAGGCCGTGGCAACGCTGCCCGGCAGCGGCTGCGTCGGCATCGGCGCGGTCACGACAGGGGCGTTGATCCCGGTGCGATCGCAATGGCGGCACGCATATTTGAAGCGTACGTTCTGTAAAACCTTCGCCTTCACCTCGATATGAAGTTGCTCGGTGACAGCCTCGCCCATGCGATGCATCTGGCCACGGCAGCAAGGACACGCCTTCTGATCGTCGGGCAGGTCATACTCGACGCGCTCACGCTGCAGGTTCGCCGGCAGCGGTCTGCGCCCGCGCTTTTTTCCTGTCGTGCTTTCGACGGGTGGCAAACCTGTGTCCGGAAGTTCGGCGATATTGTCCGTATCACTGCCGGTGTCATCCTCATCGGCGGCCTGCTCGGCTTCATTGAAGAGACGATCGACGTGCTTTTCGCTGCGTGGCGCAAAACGATGCAGGCGTGCCAGCGCCAGTTCTTCCTCGAGTTTGACGACGCGGTCGGCGAGTTGATGGTTCTCCGCTTGCAGCGCGGCAATGCGCGCCAACAGCACTTCAACACTCGGATCGCCGGTTCGATTCATCGGATTCTTGAATCTGAACCGTACCGACGCGTCAACCACTCAACTCGAGAGCTCAGCCGGCAACCTGATATTGCCGCACCGGATGGCGGACCATCGCGTCGATATCGATGCCGTCAAGGATCCAGTGCAATTGCTCGGTCGTCAGCGTGACGACCGCCTCCTGGCGGCGCGGCCATCGGAACTTGTCTTCGGTCAGCCGCTTCAGGACCAGCACAAAGCCGGACCGGTCGAAGAACAGCAACTTCATCCGGTCGCAACGGCGATTGCAGAACGCAAAAACCGCCGGAGCAAACGGATCGAGCGCCATCGTCTCCTGGACCAGGACCGCAAGGCTGTTGATGCCAGCCCGGAAGTCGATCGGCTCACGGTGCAGATAGACTTGCAGGTCACCGCCCAGTCTGAACATGGCTCAGTGCTCCGATGATCGCCGTCAATGCATCTACATCGCCGCATTCCAGCGCGAGCTTCACGCCGTTCGGCAGGGACGCGCTCACTTTGGCCGGAGAGCAAAAAGCTGCAGTCCTTTTGGATTCCGAATCACGCACTTCATCGCAAGTCGCCGGCAAATCCACCGTCGCCACGCTGCTCTGCCGCGACAGGGCCCGATCGACAGTCCTCTCAAGCTGAACCGGGATGAACGCCGGTAGTGAAGACGGCGGCAGCGACCTGGTCGCCGTCCACTTCTTGATCCACTTCCGAAGAAGGTTCGCATTGACCCCATGTTCGAGTGCAAGCCTCGATACCGAAACCCCAGGTTCAAGGCAGGCCGCGACAAGACGGTCCTTCGACGTGGGGTCGTATCGCCGGCGCCCATTCCGGCCAACAAGCCTGACCCGCAGTTTCTGATCATCGTCTGCCATCACAAGGTGTCCACCTAATTTGGTGGACACCTCATGCATCACAGCACTCAACCGCAAAAGGTGCGGGGAAATTCGCGCTTACCGAAATAGCGCATGAGCATTGCGGCGTTGCGCGACGAAAACGAACGCCTGAAGGCGCTTTTCGCGCAAACGCAGGCAGCCTTGAGCTAGGTTAGGTGTTTAGTCCCAAGTTTTGATGGTGCATTCTTATCGCACGATTCGAAGGATGCGCTATGGGACAAGTTTTACACGGCTGCGCCACGACGACGGAGGCGGTCCGTCGAGCAATACAAAATGGTCAAGAGAGCCTGAGAGCGCTCGCCAAGCGCTACGGGATTAACCAGAAGACTGTCGCGAAGTGGAGGGAGCGCGAGACCGTCGCCGATCTCCCGACAGGCCCCAAAGAAGCCAAATCGACCGTGCTTTCCATCGAGGAGGAGGCGATCATCGTCGCTTTCCGGCGGCATACGCTATTGCCGCTCGACGATTGCCTCTATGCGCTCCAGCCGACCATCCCGCATCTGACGCGATCATCCCTGCATCGCTGTCTCCAGCGCCACGGGATCAGCCGATTGCCGGAGGTCGGAGGCAGCAAGCCTCCGAAGAAAAAATTCAAGGCTTATCCGATCGGCTATTTCCACATCGACATTGCTGAGCTCCAGACCGCTGAAGGCAAGCTCTACCTCTATGTCGCTATCGATCGCACCAGCAAGTTCGCCTTCGTGCAACTGGTCAGGAAGACGGGAAGGACCTCGGCCTCGACCTTCCTCGAAGCTCTGATCGCGGCTGTCCCCTACAAGATCCGAGCGCTCTCAGCCTCCGAACACACGCGGCGTCCCGACGGTCCTTGAAGCACCTCCGGCCGGTTCACCGACCCTACCGATGAGCCGTCCAAATGGACGTCCTTTTTGCTGTCCAATCCCATCCCAAACCTCCGTCCAAGCCAGAGGCTTCTTCGCACGTTCATTCGAATTCTGAAGCAGGGAATCGGCTTCGCGCTTACGCTTAACGATGCTCCGGCTCACAAAGGAATAGAGCCATTCCCATGATCGAGTTTGCCGAATTTGGCAATTGCGCCCGAATACCCTTCGGATTCGGGCGTGTCTTAGAATGCGCAGTTAGTTGCATCCCTTCTTGTCAAGGCTAAGGATTGCAGGATCGACGATGCGAGACGACGACACAACGGCGTGCCCGGTAGACGAGCGCAGAATATGTCGCAATACTCGATTCTAGAGAGACGCTCTGACACGCTGACGAGAAAGGATGAAGGACCGATCGAAACGGTTGCATGCTTTAGTCGAAGATGGGCGTCTTGTTCTCGAAAAGAGAATCGGCCGTAGAACAAAGCCTCAGCCGAGCGGGTAGCAAGAGTTGGCCAAACGGCGAGCGAAATCTACCGACAAAGATTGCGAACGCGCGTCACGCGGTTTCCGCCAGTTTACGATGCTGAGAGCAGCTGAAGTCTATGTTGGTGCAGCGGATCTCTTTTTTTTGCAGATCCGGAAGCTGCCTGCGTTCGCATGGCAGCCAACCTTGCTGCCACTGTTGCATCCGAGATGATCGATCTCAGGGCCGGCGAGGTGGTCATTGAACCTCCATTATCCGTGCACGAAGCAGCAATCGACATTAATGCACGAGCGAACCGTTATGCGGGCGCTATTGGCTTCACGAGGCTTCGAAGCGCTGTCGCCGAGACGTTTTCGGCGGAAACAGGGATTGCCTAGAATAAGGAAGACATCGTAATCTGCAGGTGCAAGACAAGCACTGCTCGCTGCCACCTTGGCTTTGATCGACCTGGGTGACGAAGTCATCATTATTCGTCACTGCTGTCCGACATTCCCCTCCCCAAGTTGTTTTAGCCGGTGGAACGCCAGTGTTCGTTGACGCTCGCCGGCCCAGATACATTCCAGATATCGAGGCGATCCGCAACGCGGTTACGCCGTGCACAAAAAGCGATTATAATCAACTCGCCTAACAATCCTACCGGCACGCTCTATGGTCGAACGCCCCTTCGAAAAAGTTGCCGAGCTCGCAATCGATGCCCAGCTCTGCATCATTTCTGTCGAGTGCCACTCTCGCTAAGTCTTTACCGGCGGAGCGCGCCATAACTCCATTGTTATGGCGCACCCGGGCCTGCGGTCACCGGTTGCCGCTTGGGATATTTAGCAGGACCCGCGGAGATCGTCTGCGCGGTGAGGAAGCTGAGGAGCCCCGCAACCGCAACTACAGATGCGATCGCGCAGCAACGATCCTACATCACATTCAAGTCGGCGACGGCGGTTTTGAAGATCAAAGCATCGACGCCTCTATGATGCTCGCAACATAGGCCTTCACATTCTGTCTGACCTGCGCGATATAGGCCTGCCGCGAGCTGATGGCTCAATCTACTTCTATCTCGACCTGAGCAGCTTCTCTCCGCATTACCACTGACGGTCCCGTTCGATCGACCGACGACGTTGTACGCTTGCTCCTGGAGGAAGCCAATGTACGAACCGTTGCTGGCAGCGTCTTTGGCGACGTCACCGGCCTACGGCTCTCCTTCGGCGCTCCACTATATCTCTTAGAGGCTGGGCTCAAACGCGCCGTTGGAACGCTGAACAGTCTGAGGATCCGGCAAAATGGAGTCTAAACCTGATCAAGAGATCTAGAGCAGTTCACGGGATGCGGTTCCGATCCCGGAGGGGCTCAAAACGCTGGGCGCTGCGTCCGCGCGGCGGTCAGCAGGCAAAGGCATTGCTGATCGAGCTGATGGCTTGATAACGTCAATCCTGGCTCCGAGAAGCGCCTCGACGAAGGATGCCGCGCTGAGCAATTTCTCATCGTCGCCTCGCCGACCAACCAATTGCAGGCCAATGGGCAGTCCCGAGGGCCCGCGGCCTACGGGCAGGGTTAGGCAAGGCAGCTGGAGCATCGACCAAGCGCCATTGAAACGCGCATCACCTGTGAATTCTAGACCGCTCGGCGCTTCGCCGACCGCAGCGGGCACCAGCAACAGATCACAGTCGGTGAACAAGCTGGCACATCGGGCGCGCGCTTCCCGTGCGCGCGCCAAGTTTACTTTATAAGACTCCGGGCTCGCAGACTGCTCGTATTTTTCGAGCACCTGCCGTGTTTGCGGATGAAGTTCGTCGCGCCTGAAGAGTCGTTCCCACGCGAACGCCTGGAGCGCCTCCCAGCTGAAAAGTGCATTTTGAATGTCAAGCCAAGAAGCCATGGACGGCGGCGAGGGGAGATCCTGGACCGGTACTCCGGCCTCACTCAGGCGGCAGACGGTCTCGATCAGGATCTCCTGGGTTGCAGCGTCATGCCCTCCCCAGGCCGAAGTGTCCAGAAATGCGATGCGCGGCTCCTCCGGCACGGGCTCCGCGGCAAGGCGATTGGCTGTGACAACCGAAGCCAGCAGCGCGATGTCAGCTACGCTCCGGGCGAACAGGCCCAGCGTGTCAAGCCCACTGGCTAGAGTTTTGATGCCTGTCACATCCGCCATGCCGTGGGTCGGCTTATAGCCCACCACTCCACAGAAGGAGGCAGGCCGAATCGTAGATCCGTATGTTTGCGTTCCCAGCGCCCACGGCACCATATTGCATGCGACGGCGGCAGCAGAGCCGCTGGATGATCCACCCGGCGTATGCAAAGTGTTATGCGGATTGCGGGTCTTACCCGAACGGCCCATGGCGAATTCTGTGGTCACCGTTTTGCCAATAATGATTGCACCGGCCGCCCGGGCAAGAGCGACGCATGTCGCATCGTTTGCTGGTCGATGGCCTCGATAGATGCGGGAGCCATATGCAGTGGGCATGTCAATCGTGTCGATCACGTCTTTAACCGCCAGGGGAACGCCATGAAGGGGACCGCGGATGGTGGAGCGGTCCGCAAGCCGCGCTTGCGCGATCGCCTGGTCGACGTCGAAATATTCCCATGCCTGCACCTCGGTGTCCTTTTCCGCGATGCGATCGAGGCAGGAGCGAGTTAGCGCTTCGCTTGTCAATTGCCCTCGAGCGATCTGACGAGCAGCTTCCAATGCCGTAATTTCCATCAAGGCCGTCCTCGCTCCTAGCGCGAACACACGGTAACGGAGTGATTTGCCGGAAGACTGCAAATGTCCTCTGGAGACGAGGAAATGCTGCGTTGGAGCAGTGGAGCTCGGCGAAGGGACCGGACGCGATCCGCAGACTGAAGCGGTACCGCACAATCGTGAGCCAGGAACTCGGCACTGCCAATATCAGACACGGGCAGGACACTGCCATGGAGCAGTACGCGCTTGCGGATTCCGATCGATGTCGCCAGGATTCCGAGATGATCTCGCCCACCATTCCGGGATGATGTCGCCCGCGTGACGAGGCCTCTTCTGGCTCCCATAGGGTCAACTCTTTCGGCTTTGCGAAGGGGACCCTGGATGCCGACGGAGAGGCTTGCGATGCGCCGTGT
>NZ_JBEPRY010000052.1:0-20677 GCF_040548605.1 Bradyrhizobium sp. JR4.1 | reverse complement strand
CGACGATCGTCGTGTCCTACAATGTGAAGGACGCGCAGGGTGCGACGGTCGCGCAGACCGAGACGATCACGATCACCGGCACCAATGACGCGCCGGTGATCACCGCCAATGGTGGCTCGCTGTCCTATACTGAGAACCAGGCCGCGACGGCAATCGATGCCCTGTTGACCGTCTCGGACGTCGACAGCACCAATCTGACCGGAGCGACGGTGTCGATCACGACCAACTTCCCCTCAGGCCAGGATGTCCTCAGCTTCACCAACCAGAACGGCATCACGGGCAGCTACAATGCAGCGACCGGCGTGCTGACGCTGACCGGTTCTGCGACTGTGGCGAACTACCAGGCGGCGCTACGTTCGGTGACGTATTCGAACTCAAGCGATAACCCCTCGGGTGCGACCCGCACCATCAGCTATCAGGTGGACGATGGGGCAGGCGCCAATCACGCCAGCAACATCGTGACCTCGACGGTGGCGGTGACGCCGGTCAACGACGCGCCGGTGGCGCAGAATGACGCATATATCCTCGACACTTCAGGCGGAAATATCTTGACGGTTACAACGCCAGGAGTTCTCGCCAACGACTCTGATCCAGACAATGCAATAACTGCGGTCAAAGACACCAACCCGACCCACGGAACCGTGACGCTTAACCTCAATGGCTCATTTACTTACACGCGGACAGACTCCTTCTTAGGCACTGATGCGTTCACCTATCATGATTCAGATGGCTCGCTCTCTTCCAATCCTGTGACCGTCACAATAACGTTGGCCGGTAGCATCAGTGGACACGTGATCAATTTTGGAAACGGTACTGACATTGCCGATTTCGCTAACAATACTTTTGATGGAAATACGCCGGCCCCTTCAGGCAATTGGTCTGTCTTGATGGGGAATGGCGGCGATACTCTGGTGACAGCGTGGAATCACATCAACGGCACGACAACCTACAACGGTGGAAATGGATCAGACGGCGTCACCCTGGTTTTCTCGGCGACACAGCTTGAGCAAATCCTTTCGAATGCAACCTTTGAGAGCGCGCTGCAAAATTACTTGGACGGTAGTCCCACTGGAACCCTCGATCTTTTAGCCTCAAGTTGGCAGGCTAGCGTCACTGCTTTTGAAAGCGCAAATCTCGCTGTCGCTCTTAATGGGGGTGGCGCTGTCACCTACTCCGCAATCAGCCAAAATCTCCCCGACCTTTTGGCGGGGCTTACAGGCAATGCGTCCGATAATACTCTGGTCGGGACCGCCACCGGTGAGACGATGTCCGGCAATGATGGAAATGACATCCTCGTTGGCCTTGGCGGCGATGACACGCTAAACGGCGGAAATGGGTCTGATCTTCTGCTGGCAGGCGCCGGAAACGATACGATCACCGGCGGAGCAAACGCGGATCTACTGTCGGGCGGAGCCGGCAATGATACGTTCCGCTATACGTTGGCATCTGACTCGACAAACAGTGCTTTCGACACGATTATCGATTTCACATCGGGGTCCGATAAGATCGCAGCTACCTCGGGCCTAGCGATCACGTCGGTAGGCAGCTCGTTGGCTGCCGTGAACAGTAGCGTCGCAGCACACACGTTTGCCTGGTTCGTCGACACTGCCAACAACCAAACGATTGTCTACGGTAACGCCACCGCCGGCGCTCTCAATGGTGGCAATGCCAACCTGCTGGAAATCCATCTCGCGGGCATAACGTCACTGACTGCCGCCGACTTTGCGACCGGAGTAGCTCCGGCCGGCATCGCCGGAGAGCAGATCAACCTTGGCCTGACCGATCCGTCGTCGGACCCGAACGACCTTATCACGGTCACAGTCAGCGGTGTTCCGTTAGGTTGGAATTTGAACGCGGGAACGAACAACGGAGACGGTACCTGGACGGTGCAAACAAGTGATGTCCAGTCCCTGGCGGTTACCACGCTCACCGACGTCGCGGGCGCGGTTGTCCTCAACGTCGCCGAGACATGGACAGACGCGGACGGCAACACGGGGACCAAGTTTGTTTTCGACAATGTTGAAGCCTACGCGGCCGGTTTCCCAATCTTCGCTATTTCGGGGGACGACAACCTGACCGCTTCGAGCGGCAACGACTTGATCGTGTTCGCCCGACCGGTTGGCCACGATACGATCTACAATTTCGACGCCGCCTCGGATCAGATCGATCTGATCGGCTATGCCGAGTTCACCGGCTTTGGTGACATCCAGGCGCATATGGCCAATGACGCTGCCGGCAGCGCGGTGATCGCACTCGCTGATGGTCAGTCGATCACGCTAAACGGCGTCGATGCGTCGTCGCTTACCGCAAGCGACTTCGTCTTCGACCAAATCCCGGTCACGGAAAATGCCGGCAACATGGTGATCAGCGACGGCGCCGTCCTGCCGCTGAGCGGCGTGATCCATAACATCGGCTCGATCGCGCTGAACTCGACGGGCGACGAGACCGACCTCCAGCTGATCGAGCATGGCATCACACTCGATGGCGGCGGCCACGTCGATCTGTCGGATAGCGGCCAGAACGTGATCACCGGTACGGCATCCGACGTCACGCTCACCAACGTGGACAATACCATTTCTGGTGCCGGTCAGTTGGGAGCGGGACAGTTGACCGTGGTGAACCAGGGCACAATCGATGCAACTGGAACCAACTCGCTCGTCATCGATACCGGCACAAACGTCGTCACCAACTCCGGAACGCTCGAGGCAACGGGAACCGGTGGACTGGAGGTCCACAGCGACATCATCAACACCGGCCTGTTGTGGGCCAATGGCGGCAACGTCACAATCGACGGCAATGTCAGCGGTAACGGAACGGCTCAGATTAGCGGTTCGGCCACACTCGAATTCGGAGCGGCCTCGTCTGCGAATGTAGCGCTTGATGCCGAAGCGACCGGGACAATCGTGCTCCACGACTCCTTTGACTTTAGCGGGGTCGTGTCCGGATTTAACGGGGATGACCACCTGGATCTGCTCGGTGTGGCATTCGGGGCCGGCGCGACCGCGAGCTATGTCGCAAATCAGGCCGGTACTGGAGGAACCCTGTCGGTGACCGACGGAGTCCATACCGCCAACATTCTCCTGCTCGGCCAGTACGACCCGGCGGGCTTCCAGACAGAGGCAGACAAGAACACGGGAACGCTGATCAGCTACCACGACCATCTGGTCTGATGCGCAGCGCGGAAATGACTCGGGGCGAACGTTGCGGCTCCGACTTTTGACTACGATGTCCAGCGTTCGGCATTAATTTTGAAGAGGGGCGGATTTTCCGCTGATCTGTGTGAGTACTCCGTTCAAAAGACCCGACGAACTCCGACAGTTGCTGCAAGCCTGCAAAGGCTATTTCGCCACGGCTGCGATCTTCAGCTTGGCCATCAACCTGCTGTATTTGGCCGGCCCGCTCTACATGCTGCAGGTCTATGACCGGGTGATCTCGAGCGCCAGCCAGATCACGCTGCTCATGCTCACCATGGCCCTGTTGCTGGGTTATGCAGCACTTGCAGGTCTCGACGCGGTACGCGCGCGGGTACTCACGCGCGCCAGTGTTCGCCTCGACCATCAAATGGCACCGCGCGTGATGACAGCGGTGATCGATCGCACCGCAAGGGGCGGCAGCACGCGCAGCCAATTGCTGCGCGATTTCGACATCTTCCGCCAGTTCATCACCGGCGCAGGAGTTCACGCAGTCTTCGATCTGCCCTGGGCTCCGATCTACATTCTCGTGATTTTCGCGCTTCACCCGTTGCTGGGCGCCTTTGCACTCGCGTGTTGTGTCATTCTGATCCTGTTGGCCTTCCTCAATGAATTGGCAGTCAAGTCTCCGCTGTCGGAGGCCAACGAGGCGGCGAGCCGAAACTACATTTTTACCGAGATGAGCCTGCGCAACACCGAAGTGGTGCGCGCCATGGGCATGACGCCCGGACTGTTACGACGCTGGAGTCGGGACCGTATCCGGATGATCGAGCGCCAGGTCACCGCGAGCGACCGTGCCTCCACGATGCAGAGCCTGATCCGTTTCTCGCGACTGTCCATGCAATCGCTGATATTGGGAGTGGGCGCCTATCTTGTCATCGAGCGTCTCACCACCGCGGGAGCGATGTTTGCGGCCAGCATCCTGCTCGGCCGCGCGCTCCAGCCGATCGAGCAGATCGTGGGGTCCTGGCGCGGCCTTGTCTCAGCTCGCGGCGCCTTCGTGCGGCTGCGCGAGCTGTTAACCGCCCATCCACCGCGTGAAACCGGACTGACTCTGCCGCGTCCTGACGGCCAACTTTCGGTGGACGGCCTATTATTCGCAGCGCCGGGAACGTCAAAGGCCATTTTGCGCGGGGTCGCCTTCCGGATTGAACCGGGAGAAGTGCTGGGCATCATCGGTCCGTCCGGCGCTGGTAAATCGACGCTGGCGCGCCACCTCGTCGGAGTACAGACGCCTTCGGCAGGCGCGGCGCGGCTGGATGGCGCCGACATTTCGAGCTGGATCAGGTCGTCCTTGGGCCAGCACCTGGGCTACCTTCCGCAGGATGTCGAGCTCTTCGCCGACAGCATCGCCACAAACATTTGCCGGTTCGACGACGGCGACGACACTGCGATTATTGCTGCGGCAAAGCTGGCCGGCGTGCACGAAATGATTGTGCGACTGCCGGAGGGCTACGATACCGAGGTCGGGGAGGGCGGTGCCATCCTCTCCGGCGGCTATCGCCAGCGGATTGGCCTTGCTCGGGCGGTCTATGGCGATCCGAGCCTTGTCGTGCTTGACGAGCCGAGTTCGAACCTCGATGCGGATGGCGACGCCGCGCTTGCCCATTGCGTCCTGCAGCTGAAGCAACGTGGAACGACCGTGGTCCTGATCTCGCACCGGCCTGCCACCATTGGCGTTTGCGATAAGATTCTGGTGCTGCGTGAAGGTGTCGCCGAGATGTTCGGCCCGCGGAACGAAATTTTGTCGCGCCTGACGCGACCGGTGCCGGTCTCGTCCGTGCAGGCAGCGGCGAGTTAGGACAAATTGCATGGCCCTGGTGGATGCCGCAAACCGATCGAGAACCCCGATGTCAGCTGCAAGCCTACACGGCGGCCCCAATGACTCGATACGACGAATTGCCCTGGTGGGATGGCTGATCATCGCAGCGTTTTTTGGTGGTCTCGGCACCTGGGCGGTGACGGCGCCACTCAACGGCGCCGTGGTCGCGAATGCGGTGATCAAGGTTGACGGCAACCGCAAGAGCGTCCAGCACCTCGACGGCGGCATCGTCAATGAATTGCATGTCAGGGAAGGCGACAAGGTTCTCGCGGGCGATCTCCTGATCCTACTCGACGAGACCCAGGCTCGCGCCGAATACGACGTCCTGACGCAAGAATTTGCTGTGCTGCGGGCAACCGAAATCCGGTTGCTGACGGAGCTCGAGCATGGCTCCGAGCTCGTGATGCCCCCCGATCTCAAGGCTCGAACCAACGATCCCTATCTCAAGAGCGTCTGGAACGGTCAACTCAGCCAGTTCCAGAGCCGGCGGGCCGCGCTGGAAGGGCAGCGCAGCGTGATCCGAGAAAAGATCAACCAGCTCGGCTCGCAGATCGTGGGCGCCGAGGCTCAAGCCAAATCGTTTACCGACCAGATCAACTCCATTCACAAGGAAGCCACCGATATTGCCCCGCTGGTCGAGCGCGGCTTGATCGCCCGGCCGCGAATTCTGCAGCTGGAGCGCACCGCCTTTGGCCTCGAGGGGCAGATCGCGGATACAACGGCCAACATTGCCAAGGCGCGCCAAGCAATCGCGGAGCAGGAGCAGCAGATCGCGCAGCTCGATAACGATCGAATGACCGACGTCACCAAGGACCTGCGTGACACCCAAGCCAAGCTCCTGGAGGTGATTCCCAAGGCGATGAACGCCAAAGCGGTGTTAGGCCGGATGGAGATCCGCGCGCCGTATACAGGGCGGGTCGTGGGCTTGAGCGTATTTTCGGTGGGCGGCGTCATTCAGCGCGGGGATAAAATCCTTGATATCGTTCCGGACGAGGACTCGCTGACCATTGAGGCACAGGTCGGTGTCGATGACATCAGCGACGTGCATCCGGACACGCGCGCCGAGGTTCACCTCACCGCGTACAAGCAGCGCATCGTACCGATCATTCATGGCGACGTGATTCAGGTCTCGGCCGATCGGTTGACCGATCCGAAGACCAACGCGCCCTATTACACCGCATTCGTGCGGATCGACCGAGATGAGCTCGCCGCGATGCCGAACATTCGGCTTTACCCTGGCATGCCCGCGACAGTGATGATCCCGACCGTGCAACGAACTGCGTTTGAGTACATCGTGGGACCGCTCGCAATGTCGTTCAACCAGTCGTTCCGGCAGAAATGACGCGATCAGGCAAGTGATGGAAGACGCAGTTCGGTAGCGACGCAGATCGGAGCGAGGAGAGACAAATGCCTCATCCCGGAAGCCAGGCTCGCTCAACGACACAAATGGCGGCGGAAGCCAAGGCCGAACGAGTGCAGCGATGTGAAGATATAAGGCCTTCAACGCCATAGATGGCGCCTATCGCACAGGCGATCTCAACGCTTTGCTGGCTGCGCTGGTCATCCAGCTGATTCTCTAAACAGCCCGCATCCCGCCCATCTCGGCGTGACTGAATTCCCGCTCGGGTATGCGATATACTGGAGTCCATTCCATTTCGTCGAGACGCTGCTCGATCTCGGCTGCGATCCGAATTATCCTGACCTGTCCGGCTTTCCCTCACTGATCGCTGCGCTTTCCGCTTTGCGTAACGACCGGCATGACATTGTGCGCCTGTTGCCTGTGCGAGGTGCCGACGTGCAGCAACGCGGATTGAATGACTGGACGCCGCTGCACTACGCCGTGAGCCTTGATGACGGCGACGCAGTCGAGCTTCTGCTTACTCACGGTGCCGATATCGATGCGCCAATGCAAATTGATGATCGCGCCACGCCAGTGCAGCTGGCGGAATCATACGGCTTCAACGCAGCGATCAGGGTCTTCAGAGCAATCCCCTGAAGCGTCTGGCGTTGTCGCCCTCTGTGGCAATCCTCCTTTGCGAGACTTCCTTCAGGCGTGCCGGCCGCGCGCTTTCCTCGCAGACTCTCGTCGCTTGTGGGCAGCTTTGCAAATTGGTGGGCACATAAATTAAATGCCGGAACAATCAGCGTGGCGAATTCTTTTCGCGTGAGATATGCCATTTGGTGTCCGTATTATTCCGGTGATCCTGCGTCACTTCATGGTTAACTCCGCTATCTTGTTGTATTACCAGGCCATTTCTGCGATCGATCCGATGGCGCACTGTTCAAATCGATTAAAAGCGAAATCATATATATATTAAATATTGACGAGGATTTACATTTAATAGAGAGTTTATGAAGTGGCAGGTTGGAAATCGTCCGCAGCCGCTGAATGTGCCAACGGGCATCTGCAAATTCAACTGAGAAGGGATTTCGCTATGTTGAAATATTACATCAAGACCACGGAAGGCTTTAAGCGTCTGCGCGCGGACCAGGACGGCGTGGTGTCGTTCGAATACATCATCGTCGCCGTTTGTATCGTTGGCGCAGTCGGTGCTGTGTTTGGCGGTGGAGCTACTGGTCAGATCGGCGCGGCGCTGACGACCGGGATCACCGCTATCACCACTGCTTTCGCTACGGCCATCGCTGGTTGATACTGCCATTTTGACGCCAGAGGGGGGTAGTCCAAGCTGCCCCCCTCCTGCAAAAGTGCCCCCGCAAGTTTGCCTTCCACGTTTTTTGGGGCGTGCATTTCATGAATTGGATTGCTCCCACAGCCTCTATTCTGGAAATCTCATTGTTGCTCTATGTCGCAACGATCGATGTCGCGACGCGATTGATCCGAAACGAAATTTGTCTGGCGCTGGCGCTCCTCGGGATCGCTAGTCAATTGCCCAACGCGATGCAAGTTGCCGAGTCGCTAATAGCAGCCGCGATCCTCTTTCTGCTGCTGTTTGTCCTGTACACGCGCGGTGGAATTGGCGGCGGTGACGTCAAATTGCTGATTGCTTTGGCGATCGGCTTTCCGCTGACCGGCGTGATTCAGCTACTGACCATTACCGTGTTGGCCGGCGGCGTTCTTGCCCTGGTGCATCTGCTGATGCGCCTCCTGCCATATCCCAGGCTAGCGCCCGTCGGCTCGTCGCTCATGCGCCGCATCTATGCGGTCGAGCGTTGGCGTAATTTGCGACACGCACCGCTGCCTTACGGGGTGGCAATAGCATGCGGTGGTATTTGGACTATTTTGAGCAAAGGATTGTGAGATGTCATCCGCGTTGCGTCTGTCGATCATCATGGTGCTTTTGCTCGCAACCACTGCGTTCGGTCTGATTGCCTACAACATGAACCTGCCGAAGGCGCAGCCTCCGGCCCCGGTACAAGTCACAGAGACAACCCCGGCGCCGGCGGAGCCGACGACTTCCGGGTACTTTGTCGCGGCGCGTCCATTGCCGAAGGGGACTTTGGCCCGCGAAGAAGATTTCACCGTGCGGTCGGTGCCGCCGGAGCGCATTCCGCAGGGCGCTATCCTTGAAACGCCCGAATCCAAGGCCGGACTTCCCGGTTCTCTCATCCGCAAGTTCGTCGAAGCGGGCAGTCCCGTCACATTGCAGGACATCCTGCGCCCCCGGGATCGGGGTTTCCTCGCCAGTGTCCTGGCGCCAGACAGCCGTGCCATTAGCATCAAGGTCGACGAGGAGTCGGGCGTCTCGGGCCTGATCAGGCCGGGTGATCATGTCGACGTGGTGTTGACTCAGGTCTTCGAGAAAGTCGATCTCGTGCGTCGCGCCCTGAGCGAAACCGTTCTGGGCAATGTTCGAGTCATCGCGATTGACCAGGAGATCGTGCAGGGCGCGCGACCTATTAGCGGGATGGCAGGTAAGCAAACACAAACCGTGTCGCTGGAGCTCACGCAGGAGCAGGTCAAAAAGGTGTCTGTCGCAAAGCAGATCGGAACGCTCTCCCTGGCCGTACGCGCGGCTGTCGATCAATGGGATAAGGCGGACACTGGCGCGATGTCCAGCTGCGATGTCTCGCCGGAACTCGCCCGCCAGTATGCAATTGCCGCCCAGAGAACGGCAGTGGTCGTTCATTCGGGCGGTGAGGTCAAGCAATACACAGTCAGGAGACAAGACGAAGACGCTCTCATCAGCTGCGATGGGTCCTCGGAAGTTGTCCGCCAGACTGCAACCGCTATGGGTTACGCTAACAGATTGTCGGAGAAACGTTGATGAACATTGCCATAGCCACTCCGCCTGAAGAAGCGACATCGATCGTCACGCGTAACCGCATCGTCTGTTTCGTAAATGATGAGCTCAGCGCTGAGGCTTTGCGCAGAGGGCTGGAAGGCGCCAACCTCTCGATCAGACGCGGCACGATCCGCAATGCGATACGGATGCTTGAAACCGACACCGACCTGTTGGCGCTGGTGACAGACATCAGCGGCATCGATGATCCCTTTACTGAACTGGAAAGGCTTGCCGGAGTCTGTCCACCCGATGTCCGCGTAGCCCTGATTGGCGAGAACAGGGAAATCACCTTCTACCGTGAGCTTTTGGAGCTGGGCTTGACCGAGTACCTGCCGCGGCCGGTCACGCGCGATATCGTGCTGGACCAGCTGCGCCCGAAGCTGCTTGGCAACGTGACGCACAGTTCGGTTGATCGTGGCGGACATGTGATCTCGATCTGTGGTGCGCAGGGTGGCGCCGGCGCAACGAGTATCGCCATCAATCTCGCGCTGCAGCTGGCCGAGACCACCAAGGCCAAAGTTGCGCTGCTCGACCTTCACCTGCAAGGCGGCGAAACAGCTGTCATGTTGGGTGTTCAGCCCGGGCCAGGCCTGCGTATTGCGCTGGAAAACCCGATGCGTGCGGACACATTATTCCTTGAGCGCGCGGCAATTGAGGTCAACGAGCGAGTTTGCCTGATTTCTGCCGATGAAGAACTGGATGCGCAGCTCGACATCACTGAAGCCGGCGTGAGACACGTACTGGGTCTGCTGCGCCAACGGTTCAATTACATCGTTGTCGATGTCCCAGTGCCGTTTCCGGCATCCATTCACCCGGTGATCGCGCTTTCCCGTCACGTGCTGGTGTTGCTGGAAGCTGAGGTGACCGGACTGCGCAATGCCCATGCAGTGCGCGCTGCGGTGACCAATATCGCTGGCAAGGATCGGGTGTTTACTTTGCTTAACCGTGCCGATCGCCCCGGCGGCCTCCCCCGGGCGGCCGTTGTCAAGGCGTTGGGCGCAGAGCCAGATATGGTGGTGCCGGATCTCGGCAAAGGCATGACCCAAGCGGTCAATCTCGGAATTCCTGCGCTGAAGCACGTTTCAGGACTGCGACGTCACCTCGCCCCCATTGTACGGGAGATCACGGGGCTCGGCGCCGAGCGGAAGGGATGGCTGAGGAGGCTGCTCGGACGATGAAGACCTTCGGTAGGCGCGACGACGATACGCCAGCTCATTTATCGGCATTGACGCCGTTGCCGGCATCGCCGCCGAGCTTGCCTGCAGCTGCGCCCAGGCACGAACCTCCGCCCGAGCGGCCCCTGATGCCAACCTCGCTCCGCGAGCGGGTCATCGAGCAGATTGAGCCATCAGTGGCGGCAACTGTTTCGCGCGATGTCCTTCGGCGGCAGATCGAGCAAATCATCCATGGAATCGCCAACGAAGAACGGCTCGAGCTGTCAGCTCGCGAACAGGTTCAGCTGGCGGACGAGATTGCGGACGACATGACCGGCTACGGACCGCTGCGTCCGCTTCTGCTCGATCAATCGATCAACGATATCATGATCAACGGACCGAGTAACATTTATGTCGAACGAGCCGGCAAGCTGGAACGGGTCGCGGTGCGATTCCGCGACAATGACCACATCGCATCGGTGGCGCAGAAAATCGCCGCGCAAGTTGGGCGACGCGTTGACGAGTCCAGTCCGATGGTGGATTGCCGCCTGCCTGACGGCAGCCGGGTCAACATCATTTTTCCGCCGCTGTCGATCCATGGCCCTTGCATCTCGATCCGAAAATTTCCAAGCCGCCGTTTGGACATCGCCGGGATGATCGAAAACGGCTCGATGACCGCAGCCATCGGACAATTGCTCGAGATTGCCTCCCGGTCTCGGCTCAATGTTCTGGTCTCCGGCGGCACAGGGTCCGGCAAGACGACGCTGCTCAACGCCATGAGCCAATTCATCGATCACAGCGAACGCGTCGTCACCATCGAGGACGCGGCGGAGTTGCAGCTCCAGCAGCCGCACGTGATCAGCCTGGAGACCCGGCCTTCCAGCCTCGAAGGTACGGGGCAGGTGACGCAGCGCGATCTCTTGTGGAATGCGCTGCGCATGCGTCCTGACCGGATCGTCGTGGGTGAGGTGCGTGGCGCTGAGGCATTTGACATGCTGCAAGCAATGAACACCGGCCATGATGGCTCGATCTCCACGGTGCACGCGAATAGTACCCGAGATGCCCTGACCCGCATCGAAAATATGGTGCAGATGGGGCAGGTCAATCTACCGACGCGCGCCATTCGAGCTCAGATCGTCGCTGCGCTGGATCTCATTGTGCAGGTCGAACGCATGCGGGACGGACAGCGTCGGATCGTTCAGATCAGCGAGGTCGTCGGCCTGGAAGGGGACGTGATTACGACCAATGACATCGCAGCCTTCGAGTATCACGAGGAGGATGTGCATGGGCGTATATCGGGCTCCTACAGGTGCAACCTTGCAACCCCGAAATTCAAGAGCCGTCTTGTCTATTACGGGCTGGATGGAGCTTGGGCCGAGGCCATGAGGCAGGTGTGATGCCGGAGTTTGTGATCGTCGCTGTTCTGGCGCTCGCGATGTGCGCAGCAGCCATTTCGTTGTGGATCGACGCTCGGGAAAGACGCATCGATCGCCGGCTGTCGGTTGCCCTGCCGGCCTCACATCCAGCTAATCTGCCATCCATTCGCCGGTTGGAGACCGGGGCCGGGTCCCTGTTTCTCCATCGCCTGGCCAACTACAATTCCGAGATCTCGTACATTTGGCATCCGGCCTATGTGCTGCTTGCCGGTGTCGCCGCAGCAGCAGCAACTCTCTACGCGAATCACCTGCTCGGATATTCCATTCTCTACGGGTGCATTGGCGCTGCAATCGCAGCCATCATCGTGGTGCGAGGCCTGTTTGGATGGCAGCAACGTCGCGTTGCGCTTCAGCTTTTTCGACAGCTGCCTGATGCGATCCAGCTGGTGACCAGTACCGTTCGATCGGGTCTGCCCGTGCACGAAGCATTTCGCGCCCTCGCTCGCGATATGCCGCAACCAACGGCTGGCCAGTTTGCCATCGTATGCAGCGAGGTGAATCTGGGGAGACCTCCAGAGCAAGCCGTCGAAGCTGTTTATCAGCGAACGCAAGTGGCGGAATATGCAATGTTTGCGGTTACACTTGCAGTCCAGTTGAAGTCAGGTGGCAGCTTGGCCGAAACCTTACAGAACCTGGGAGACACGGTGAGGCAGCGTGTTGCGCTGGCTGGTCGCGCCAAGGCGCTCGCAGGAGAGGTGATCTTTTCATCGCGAGCGCTGACGATATCGCCGCTAGTTGGAGGCGGAGTATTATACGCGTCCAATCCGCAAACCGTTGATCTGTTGTTCACTGATCCGGTTGGAAACAAGCTGCTGGCTTACGCAGTGGGCTCGGTGCTTCTTGGGGCTCTGGTGATAAGCTGGATGGTCAGAAGGGAAACCGAGCTGTGACTGTTGGCCTAGGTCTGGTAGCCCTCGCACTAGCAGCTGGCAGTGCGACCTGCGTGTTGATCATCCAGGAATTACACCTTCGTGCATTGGACACGCGGGTATCGAACGCCGTGCTGGGTATCCCTTACCGGTCCGCCCCGTTCCAGGACGTGACCGGTTGGTTTTCATGGCTCGGCATGCGGTATCGCCGCTTCTACGCTGAGGAAAATCTGGATCAACTAAGCGCCATCCTTCAATCATCAGGTTTCAATCATCGGCGAGCGTTGCCGACCTGGATCGGCGTCAAAGCCGTCAGCATGTTCCTTTGCCCAATCATCGCCGCGGGTGTCGCCCTGCTTCTCGGCAAGGGACTGATGGATGTGCTGGTCTTTACACTCATGGGCGTGATGATCGGGATTTTGGGGCCGCGATTGATACTGACCGTGATGAAGCGGCGGTTCGATGCTGCCATTCGGGTCGGCACGCCGGATATGATCGATTTGCTGGTCGTGTGCAGCGAAGCGGGAATGGGTCTGGAGAGCGGGCTCGCACGGGTAACGCAGGAAATGAGCCAGACCAATCCCTCTGTCGCGCGGGTCTTGCAAGGTCTTATTGACGATCTCCGGATATTGCCAAGTCGCAGCGAGGCGTTCGAGAAATTAGGTGCTACGTCGGATGGGCTTCGCCGCTTCGGCACCATGGTCGCCCAAAGCCTGCAGTACGGAACGCCGGTGGGCCAAGCTCTGCGGAGTATCGCTGTCGACCTCCGGCGAGAACGCATTACCAAGCTTGAAGAACGAGCCCACAAGTTGGGCGCCAAGCTGACCATTCCGATGGTGTTGTTCCTGCTCCCCGCCATGTTCGTCATTTTGGGAGGAAGTCCAATTCTGCACCTGGTGCGTTCGTTCGCCAGCTTCGGTAAATAGCCATGAGCACGGTTGCCCTGTCGAAACCTTTCTCATACGGGCGCACGATGCAACTGTTCGGCGGCATGTGGTTCATGTTGCTGGCACTTGGTGTCGCCATCAAGATCGGATCATCGGCTCATGATCCCTGGCCGTCGCTCTTGTCGAGTGTTTGCCTCGCTGTCTTCTACGTGCTCCTGGCGCTGTTGATCATCACGCGGCCCCCGGCGAAGGCGCAAGCGAATGGCCTTCTCCCAAGGATAGCGGCGTTCGTCGGCACCTACATGCCATGGACGATCGCCTTCTTCGGCAAGACCGATCAAGCGTTACCAAACCTGGCGTCTACCGCTTGCGTGCTGATCGGCATGATCATGATGCTGGTCACCATTCGACATCTTGGCAGGTCATTCAGTTTGGTGCCACAGGCGCGCAACGTCGTGCAAACCGGTCCGTATCGGTGGATCAAGCACCCGCTCTACCTCGCGGAAGAAATCGCGGTGTTGGGCGTGGTGCTGAGAAACCCGACGCCGCTGACAGCGGTCTTGCTGGTCTTGCATATCGGCATCCAGATTTGCCGAATTTATTACGAAGAGGACCTGCTTCGGCGCACCTGCCCTGAGTATTCCGGTTACGAAGCCTCGCGCTGGAGATTGATCCCTCATGTCTGGTGAGTGCTATTGATCCGGTCGACGACCGGAATGGTGAGTATCGGTCGAGGTAGGCTCATGCGCCGCAAGAACTCTTTCATCGTGGATCAAGGCGGCGCCGTCGCGCTTGAGACCATGATCGTGTACATTTTCTTGGTGTCGTTCCTGCTTGTGCCGCTCGCCGACGTCGCTGCCGCGGGCTTCCAGTTTATCTCCGCGTGGTCGGCGTTGCGGTCCTTCGGGCAGTACGTCCAGTACTATAATCCGCTCGGCCCTGACGGCACGGTGACCTGGAGGTCAGGGCTACAGACGACAGTCGCTGGTCATGCGATCAGCAATCTACAAGTTAAATGCGGAGACGGGGGCGCTACCTGCTCGCCGAGCAATATTGCTTCTCCGAAGTACATGACGTTTTCGACGACCATCACTTTGGCTCCGATTGGGGCGCGTGTGCCTTTTTGGAGGTCAGTGCTGTGTCCCACCACTTGTACGTACACGCTGGCTTACTCAGAACGCTTCCAGTAGGTGCTTCCATGCGCAATCTGCTCCGTTCTCGACGAGGCTCTGTCGCATTCGCGACAGTCATAGCGCTCGTGCCGCTCATCGGAGTGGTCGCGCTCGGGGCCGAGGCCGGATCGTGGTACGTCACCCGCCAGCACGCGCAGAACGCCGCCGACTCTGCGGCCTACTCGGGCGCCTTGCGCCTTGCATGCACGATTGCTGGTGCGAGCTGCGACACGAAATCAGTGGACTATCGCGGCAAGGAATTCGCGGCGCAGAATGGGTTTTGCAACTCAAGTCCTAACGACGCTACCGCCTATCCGGACAGAAACTGTGCGACGAGCCTTCCGACCAGAGTGTCGCGAGCCGTGCAGATCGATATCGGCGATTACAATGGGACCACGTTCACAACGCCATCAACAGGCACCGGCAACGCCGTTCGCGCCAGGGTCAGCCAGCAACAACCGGCTTACTTGGCCGCAGTGCTGGGTTTGACCACCGTCAACATCCCCGCCCAAGCCATTGCGTTGGTCAAGCTGCCGAGCAAGGTGTGCGCCTTGGCGCTTGGACCTAATCCGACCGGTGGAGGGGCGCTTAAACTTGCTGGTGACGTCAGCAACAACGGAACAGGTTGCCCGCTGATGTCGGATGCGAGCGTCCAGTTTGCAAGCACTCCCTCTTTCAGCGGTTCGGGATGGGCCGTCTATGGTGCAAATGGCTGTTCTCCAACCAATACCTGCGCCGATCCCGGCATAGCGCACAACTACTTCATGCCTCCTGCGATGGATCCATTGCAGGGACTCACGACTGCGTCGTTCAACACGAGGACGAGCCCATCAACAAAACCATGCGGCGGCAATGTTACCAATGGTCAAACCTGCTCGCTGAACCCGAACAGCGCTAGCGGGGTGTACAGCGATCTAAAGGTGAACTCCGGAGGCACGGTAAATTTTGCCCCAGGAACCTACCTTTTCTACAATGCAACGATAAGTTTTGGAGGAACGGTCAGCGGCACAGGCGTAACGCTTGTATTGCTCGGGAATTCGAGCCTCACCATCAACGGCGGGAACGTCAATCTCTCGGCCCCTACGACCAACGCTTTCTCTTCTGCTCTGAATGGGGTTCTGATTGACGATCAATCGACTGCGAACGTCAACATTGGCGGCAATGGCGTGATCAAGCTCGCGGGCGCGATGTACTTCCCTAAAGCAGATGTGTCGTTCGGCGGGTCGACTCAGCCTAGCAACACGACCTGCTCAGAAGTGATCGCCAAAACACTCACCATGACCGGTGGCGGCTACCTGAGCACCGATGGATGTGCTCCAACTGTAATCGCCTACACCCAAGTCGTCTCTTTGGTGCAATGATGAGAAAGCTCGACAATCGTGGTGCCTCTGCGTTTGAATTCATCCTCGTGTTCGTGCCGCTTTTCACGTTGATGTTCGTCATCTTCGATCTCGGACGCTATGCCATCACGATGCAGTCCTTGCGGACGCTGGCGAGCGCCGGCGCCCGGGCGGTCATGATTAGCTGCTATACGCCTGCCATGGTCCAAAGCCCGCCGCAGTCGCCGGCCGGCTGCACAGGGGATCCCCTGTCCGCGACGGCCAAGCAGAACGCGGCGCCGTTCCTGTATTTCGGCCATCTCACGCCGACCCTGACGGTGGGGTCGAGTGGCAACAATTTGACCGTTACAGCTTCTCAGACAGCCTTTCAAATGCTGATGCCGATATGGGGCACATCCCTCAACAAGCCGAGCGCATCCACCCAAATTCCCTTCTAGTGGTAGTGAGCAACCACTCCCGGAATGCGTCTGGATTTCGGTAAGCGGGAAATTCCCGAACAGATCTTCCGAAAATGGATAGGGCGCTTGGCGAGCGCGAGAGCAACGGGAACCCGTCGGAGCGCTTACGCGGCGCGATAGTTCCAGGCAAGGCAGGAAAGTGGTGCGCGCTGGCAACATCTGCAAGTTTTCTCTGCTGTTGCCGCACTGCGGTAGCGGCTCTTTTCTTGCACTCAGGCGGCATAAGGGACGATGATCTTGCACCGCATCTTGCGGCCGGTGGAGAACGAGACGTGTCCTTTGCGGAGCCGGAGATAGGTTGGGGCCTCGACTGAGTGCGCGCATAAGCAGGTAACGATTTGTAGTGGGACAGATTGTAAACTCTGCGATGTAGTGCGCGAAGGCGAGTTGTTAGGTCAGTCGAGGACGTAGATTTACGGGGACAGCCGCGGATCGCGGCGAGAGGGACTCAGAATGAGTGGGGGGCGCGTTTCGAGTAAAGCGGAGGCGAGACTACTCGCCTTCAGCGCGATGGCTCTTGCCACGACGCTTGGCCTGTTCAATTCCGTTGACCGCGCGGCGGCTGCAGACCGGCGGGGCTCCGGCGGCGTCTTCCTCAGCGAGATGAACGATGTCCAGCGGGTCAAGATCGTCGTCAACAAGTCGCGCACCTTCAAGGTCGATACGGCCTTTGCGACGATCGTAGCGGGCTCACCTGACATCGTCGACGTGAAATCGCTGAGCGATCACCTTATCTATGTGCAGGGCAAGCAGACCGGCACCACAAATGTCATACTATTTGACTCGTCAATGAAGCAGATCGGGATCCTCGACGTCGAGGTCGTGATCGATTCCGGCAATCTGCAGCAGAACATCCGGAGCAGCACCGGCGGGCAGGGTATCCGCGTGTCGGCTTCCGAGGGGCAGGTGGTGCTCAGCGGAACCGCCGCCGACGCAGTTACCGCCGAGCGCGCCATGGCGATCGCCACCAGCACGGTTGCGAAAGGGGGAGTCGTCGTCAACGCCATGAGTGTCGCCGCGCCGCAGCAGGTGATGCTGGAGGTGCGCTTTCTCGAGGTCAGCCGGGAGGCCGGTCGAAACCTAGGCGTGAACCTTTCTGCGGCGAACGCCAACGGCACTAACATCGGTAACACCGGGCTGGGTCATGTGACCGCCGCCGGTCGATCACCGATTGGTGGTATTAATACCAACAACGGTCCGCTCGGTGCTGGGGGAGGACAGGTCGGCGACGCACCGACGGGTAGCCTTCCGGTACTCCAAACTCTGGGGACGCTCGCCGGTACTGCAGGAGGCATCGCTCCTGCGCCGTTCGGAAGCTTGTTGACCAGTCTCATTCGGACCAGCAACGGCGGCTCGGTGGACTTGTTGATCTCTGCATTGGAAACGAAAGGGCTGGCACGTCGGTTGGCGGAGCCAAACTTGACCACGCTTTCCGGCGATGCCGCCCGCTTCCTCGCCGGCGGTGAGTTTCCAGTACCGATACCGACCCAGACGACGAACGGCTTTCCCACCATCACGATCGACTACAAGAAGTTCGGTGTTGAGCTGGCCTTCGTGCCGACCGTTCTTTCGCGCGGCGTGATCAACCTTCGGGTCGAACCCTCGGTCAGCGAGCTTGATTTCGCCAATGCGGTGACCATTCAGGGCACGACAGTTCCCGCATTGACCCGCCGCGATGCGCGCACCACGGTCGAATTGCGCGACGGCCAGAGCTTTGCCATCGCCGGCCTGCTCCAGACCCGCAATCGGCAGGACGTTTCGCAATTGCCATGGATCGGCTCGGTGCCCGTGCTTGGAACCTTGTTCAGCAGCAAGTCGTACCAGCAGGAGGAAACCGACCTCGTCATCATCGTGACGCCGCGCCTGGTTGCGCCGGCGGCACCCGGTCAGCAACTGGCGTCTCCGCTCGACTCCCGCCTTCCGGCCAACGACGTCGATTTCTTCCTCAATGGCCAGATGGAAGTCCGCAAGCGCTACAATGACTACGTCAATTCCGGCGGCGACGTGAAGGGTCCGTACGGCCACATCATCGCTCCTGAAGTTAGGGTGCCTGTTCCGGCACCGGCCGCCGCTGCCGACCAGCCGGTCGTAAAAACCCTCAACTAGCGGAGCGAGAGATGACCATCAGGTATCTGGTTCTGTTCGCGCCCTTGCTGCTCGGGGGATGTTACGGCCTCGCCGGTAACGACGAGATGGATCGCTACTTCCAGCGTTCCGATACCATCACCATGAGCGCCGGCAACGCCAAAGAGGTCAACGCCGTCACACATACGATCAGTCCATGGCCGCGAAACGTCGGTGACCGGAGGATCGCATATGACGCTCGGCGCGTGGGCGCCGCCGTCACACGCTATGGCAAAACGCAACAGCCGGTGGATCAGCTTCCCGACATAAGCGATGCGACGAGGCAAATGGGCCTGCGGACGACGCCGACGCAGAACGTCAACATCGAGGGCTTGGGGGCAGGTTCGGCAACCGGCGTGTCGGTACCGGTCGGCGGAGCAGGGGGCAGGTAACGCGTCCGGAAGTGAGTTTTTGTTTGCGAACGGCGCAGCGAGTTCGCTGGGCCGCGGGGGGATGAAGATTGATGCGACGTATCATCTTGATGCTGACCTGTTGCTGGTTGGCGACGGGCCTCGCAGGGTGTGACTACACGTTGCGGGAGGCTGCGATCGTCGCGCCTGTGGATCCGCCGGGCGGGGACCCCGTGCAGGAGCCGACCGACGTCAAATACTACCCGTCGGACGAACCCGTTCGGCTGGGGCTGGAGCATTACAACCGCGGCAGTTACGGGATTTCCCAGCGCTATTTCAAGGACGCCGTCGAGAAATCGCCGAAGGATTTGACGGCCTGGATCGGGCTTGCCGCGAGCTATGATCGGCTGCGTCGTTTTGACCTGGCTGATCAGGCCTATGCCCAGGCGGTCCGGCTGGGAGGCGAAACTGTTCAAATCCTGAATGACCAGGGATATTCGTACATGCTGCGCGGCAATCTGAGCGCGGCGCGGCGAAAGTTCGAGAAGGCCTATTCGCTCGATCCAGGTAACCCGGTTATCGCCAATAACCTTGAGCTCCTCAACGGCAGCCGGCGGTTCATTGAAAGGCCGCCGAACAATCAACCATAGGTAAAATAGCTAGCCGTAATAGATTAATCTTTATCGATTTGGTCTAGGCTGGAGCGCGCGCCGTGTGCCGGGGGCCATTGAGACAAGCTAACGTTTCTGACGTATGGTTAATCTCATGAGTCGACTTTTCAAGCTCCAATTCCTGGGACCATTTGTGCTCTTTGCCGCCACGCTTTGCGCCGAACTGGCCGCGCGTGCCCTTCAATATGCGCCCAGCTCTGAGCTTCTCTGGTTCATCAATCTCAGGATGTTCGGCATCTTTCAGCGTAGCGATGCCGCATTGAGCTATTTCGTTCCACTCAAAGGGTTTCAGTTCTTCGGGCTTGCGCTTCCGATCTTCGTGCTGGCCTGCGTTGGGCTCGCAGCTAGGTCGAGGCCCCTTTTCACGGTCGCAACGCACGTCAGTGTAGTCTATGCCTTGGTTTTGGTCGTCTCCTGGCAGCTTGGTACACCCACCGCTACGCAGGCATCGCTTGTAACCGTTGCGGTCCCGTCGGGTGGCTGGTTTGTGATGGCGACCATTTTAGGGGCCTGCCTCCTGTCCTTTGCGGTCACGCACCTGCTCTATTTCTTCGCAGTGGGACAGGAAATCAGAGCTTTGGTACGTTGGCTACGACCGATCCTGTTCTCGACGTAACAACCGCATTACGCGCAGGCTCACTGGATGCTCTTAGTCAGCGGCGGAGCTTGCGGTCGAGAATGGCGCCGAGAACGTCGGCATAATCGTCGTCCAGGTCGCTACGCGCGAGTCGGGATCTAGGCGCCTCCATCCCTCCATCTCCATCCGGGCCGCGCCGGCAGATCGCCGAGATCCCGCACATCCCGAGCAAACACAACCACTTCCGCGAGGATCCGCAACTCCTCGTCGACCGTGTCCGTCGGAAGGTCTCCCTCCGGCGAGGGCCGCCTTGTTGGGTTAGTCCAATTGGTGCGTAACAGTCCTTATGGACAGCCATAAGCGCAGTACTCAGCTTGAACGG
>NZ_JBEPRY010000051.1:0-20849 GCF_040548605.1 Bradyrhizobium sp. JR4.1 | reverse complement strand
ATGCCTCGATCTTAACTGTTCGATCTGTGCCAGGAAGGCATCGATCGGGTCTACCCGGCGGCCGCGTCTTGGGCGGGGTGTGCACCGGAGCTCGGGGACATCAACGCTCAACAGGGCCTTGCCGTCCTCCGACCGCGAGCGCGGCAACCGGCGGCGTCTCGCAAGCGAACGCGCGGCCTCTCGGGAGATATGGAGGCGGGCACCCAGATCGGCATACGTCAACAACTCAACGCACATTGGCGCTTCTCCTGGAGCGAACCGGGAAGGCATTTCGAGCTAATGATGGCTGGACGATTACCGCAGGCTAGGCCGCGTTGGTTAATGGACGGTTAACGCGCGAGCGGCGCGGTTTACGAGTGCCGTCACCGTGCCGACTCCGGGATCGCAAGACACCATCAGCCGCGGCGACGTCCTGTCCGTCTTGCGCTGGCAGCGATAGAGCTTGAGGACGTTGGAGATGTTTTCGGAGCTCTCGTGCCGGTGCCGTCACAGCAGATGACGAGGTATTTGGGCTCGGGTTTCGGTGCGTCCTCGGGATGCGCCTCCGGCGATTATAGCGGAAATGGATGGCAGCGAGGAGACGAAGGCGGCGTCGCCGGCATGGTGCCCCGTGTATCATCTGTTGACATTAACCACTTGTTAACCATGCGGTCGGCTAATGTGGACGGGTGGGGGGTCACCATGTCGGCCCATGTGACGCGACCGAAGTTGATGCCTGTTTCGGCCGATCCAGCCTTTCGGTCGCTCAACCGGCTGGCGGTTCGCGCCAAGGCCGTCCTACAGACCAAAACGGCTGTCCTACGGAGCAAAGCCATGTTCGGAAAGGACGATTTAGTGGACAATCTCAGCCGCGATCTTGATCGCGCGCGCGGAAGACGCGATGCACTCGCATCCGAAGCCACGACCCTGACGGCCCAGATCGCCGAAATTGAAGCCCGCCTTTCGGAGGCGAAGTCCAGGCGGGAGCGTGATCGCGTTTTGGGCGAAATCGAAGCGATAAAATCCCGAATCAGGCAAGCCGCCGGCGCGTTTGCACCCGTCGTCGATGGTCTCTCCAAGGCGATCGAGTCGGCTGCAGCAGTTGTGCCCGAGGCTCGCGAGCTTAATAGTTTCCTCGTGTCGGTGGCGACCGAAATCGACAGTGTGCTCGATCCCCTGCTGCGCGAACTGGATCAGCGCGCGGATGCGGTGCGAGTCGGCCACGTAGCACTGGACCTCCCGAGTTCGTCCAATGAAGCTCCCATCGAGCTGCCGAAAGACGGCAACGAACGCCTGCTTCGCTTTCCATCATGGCTGTCTCGCGACAAGGAGACGGACAAGGAAACAGCGGAGAGTCCGCGCAGCACGGCAGCGTGAACCTGGCGGGTGGCGTCCTTGCGGCGCATCCTTCGAGACGCCCCGCCCCAAAACTCACCGCTGCGCGACCGCGTCGCATCGTGCGAGGCGCGCTTGACGTCTGCTATGCCCTTAGTAGCGGCGCAAAACGCCATATGGCCGGAGGTCCGAGTCGGGCCAAGAAACGGAAGGGGAAATTTGTTCTTCGGCGATCTGACCGCGATATCCAACGTCAAAGCCCCGGCGTGATCCGGGGCGTTTGCTTTAGTATGGGGCGCAAGTCCGCTTGGGGTCGCTTCAATAATTCGCTCCATCATACGAAGGAATCAAGCTGTCCATTCGACGAGCACTGTTACCGAGAAGGGAAGCTAGGTTCTCGTGACCAAGGAACCCACGCCCAAGCAATGGAGCCAGCTTCTATCCGCACGGTCGAAGAGCCGACGCAGGCCGCCAACGGGACACCATACGGCGAAGACAAGCAAGCGCGTCGTAAGGAGGTCGGGAGGCAATCTCGACTTTTGAAGCAGCGCAATGCGGTGGCCACGGCGTAAGGCATTGAGGGATATGGTTTTATTTGGTCGTCGTGCTCGGCGCGGAAAGCCGCAGAGCCTCTGCCAGATACAAACCAAAGAAATAGAGCGCTCTTACCTTGCTTTGCGCTCCATACTGAAAGCTCCATACTCAAACATGCAACTCAACCAGCGCTTCCAATGTCACCATTTACTACGCAGCTCGAAACGAATGTCATAACGATGCAACTTCGCATAGACCGTACTCTTGGCAAGACCGAGAGCGGCCGCGGTGGCCGTCACGTTGCCGTTGCACGAGCGGAGCGTGCGCGCGATCAGGTCACGTTCGGACGCTTCGGCGAGAGACAGGCCCGGATTGTGCTCGCTTGTTCGTTCCGTTCCCCGGATGGCATCGGGAAGGTCCGAAGGTTCGATCAGCTCGCCGTTGCTGGTCAGCATGAGGCTCTCGACCAGATTGCGCAGCTCGCGGACATTGCCGGGCCAATCATGGCGCTGAAGCTGCGCAAGCGCCTCCGGCGCAAACCGGCGATCGGAAAGACCGTAGCGCGCCGCTGCCTGAGCGATGAAGTGATCGACCAGCAGCGGAATGTCCTCGCAGCGCTCGCGCAGCGGCGGTATGCCGACGGGGACGACAGCCAGCCGGTAGAATAGGTCCTTGCGGAAACGCTGGGCGTCCACCTCCGCCTGCAGGTCGCGATTGGTCGCGGCGACGAGGCGGAAGTCCACCTTGCGCACTGCGGTCTCGCCGATCCTGCTGATCTCGCCGTTCTCGAGCGCCCGCAGCAACATGGGCTGGAGGTCGAGCGGCAATTCGCCGATCTCGTCAAGGAACAGGGTGCCCCGCGCCGCGGCTTCGATCTTCCCCGCCACGCCGCCGCGCCGGGCGCCGGTGAATGCGCCGTCGACATAGCCGAAAAGCTCGCTGGCAAGCAGTTCGCGCGAGGCGCAGCCGCAATTGACGGCAATGAACGGGCCGCTCCGGCGCGGCGACACGGCATGGAGTCCGTGCGCGAACACCTCCTTGCCGACGCCGGTCTCGCCAAGCAGCAGGACCGGAGCAGCTGATATGCCGACGCGACGGCACGTCTCGACCACGTTGTGCATCTTCGGGCTGCTGTAGACGGTATTGGCAAAGGCCTGGGACTCGCCTCGCGCAGCTGACAACAGTTTGCCCGAAGGGGCCGGCTTCGGCGCCACCATCACGGTGCCAAGGTGTTCACCCCCTTGCACCACCGGCTTCAGCCATTCCTCCTTGATCCATGCCGGACGCGAGGCGCCAAAGAGCTGATCGTCGCGGCTGCCGAGATGGGGAAAGCCGGACTGACATCCCGGCGCGCCCAGGTCGCGCATGATCTGCGACATCTCTCCACTGGCCTTGAATGGACGTCCGGCGCTGTCGAACAGTACGGCATGATGCCGATCCGAAGGCGGCAGCATCCAGAAGCATTGGTCGAGCAGCCGGTAGCGGGCGTCCAGCTCCATCTGCAGTAGCTGAGCCTCGATGCGCGCGGCCGCCGAAATCGCCAATGCGAGGGCCGGCCGCCCATAAGACGAGGATAGTCCGGAGATGTCGATCACGCCGATCACAGCGCCGTCGATGGGATCGCGGATCACGCAGGCCGAGCAAGTCCAACGGTGGATGCCGGAACAGAAATGCTCCGTGGCATGCACTTGGATGGGCTGCCCGGTTTGCAATGCAGTGCCGATCGCATTTGTCCCGCAGGTCGTCTCGCTCCAGTTGCTGCCGGGCAGCAGGTGGGTTTTTTCAACGGCATCGCGCAGCGCCAGCTTGGTGTCGCCCTCCAAGCGCAAAACAATGCCGTCGGCGTCGGTCAGCACCATCACGGTGCCGGTTTCCAGCAGGTAGTCGCGCGCCAGGGACATCGTCGAAGCACCCGCCTGAACCAGGCGGTTGCGCTTGTCGAGCAGGCGCTGCAGCTTGTCGTCCCTGATCGGCATCGGAGCCTGGCCACGCCGGTAGTCGACGTCCGATTTCTGGCAGCGCTGCCACGAATCGGTAATAGCCGACCGCACGATCTGCTGACGCGTGCTGTTGCTTCCGGATAGGAAGCGTTCCCAGCTCGTCAGGACGTCGCGTTCGATAGATGGATTTGCGAAAGCATCCTCTGGCGCCTGACCCAACACGTTCCCTCCTTCGACGCGCTGAGTAGTCCGAAATGATCTGCCGGACCCCGAGCTTTTATCTCCTGATTGTGAGGCCATCCATGGAAACGCGCAATCGCGTATCCCGACCTTGGTGCCATTTGGCTCGCCTCCGACCGCACCGCAAAAAGAGTGAGATCGGAGGCGGAATGAAGGCATCGAGCCGGCAGAAGCTAGGCGACCCTGCGCTGGCTCAGGCTGTCGTAGAAGGCGGTTTCGAAACGCATATAGCCGGTGAACGAAGCGACGTCGGCAAAGGGCAGGATCTGGGTGGCCCAGTAGCCTCCGAAGCCATTCTGACGGTCGATCCAGTAGAACAGGTTCGCCAGACCAGCCCAGCCGAGCGCGCCCGCCGGGCGGCCGGTCGGCGCCTTCTCGTCATTGACCATGAAGGTGAACGCCCAGGATTTCGACAGACCCGGGAAGAACTCCGCGTCGTTCGACAGCGATTTGATGACGCCGGGCAGCGCCGTCACCTTGAGATCACCGAGCTGGTTCTTCTCGGCCATCGTAACGGTCTCCGGCTTCAGCACCCGGCCGTGCGGGCCGGCACCGTCGTTCAGCCACATGCGGATGAAGCGCATGTAGTCGCCGACCGTGCTGTAGAGGCCGTGGCCTCCCATATGGACCTCGGGATTGGCAGGCAATTCGAAGTCCATCGGGGTCAGCGAGCCGTCGGCGTTGCGCGCGTGCACGCCGGCAAGTTTGCCGCGCACCGCATCGTTGATCTCGAACGTCGTGTCGCTCATGCCGAGCGGCTTGAAGATGCGCTCGGCGAAAACTTCGCCAAGCCGCTTGCCGGTGATGCCCTCGACCACTTGCCCGGCCCAGTCGACGTTCGTGCCATACTCCCATTTCGAGCCGGGATCGAACAGCAGCGGCGTCATGAGGGCGGCCTTCGACGAAGTGATCACGCTCGGCTGTCCGTGGTCGGTCGCCAGCCGCAGATAGTTCTCGTTGAAGAAATCATAGCCGAATCCGCCGGTGTGCAGCAGCAGCATGCGCGTGGTCACCTCACCCTTCGGGGCACGAAGCCGGGGCTGGCCCTCGGCATCGAAGCCCTCGATCACCTGCAGCTTGCCGATGTCGGGGGCGTAGGTTCGTGCCGGGGCATCGAGGTCGAGCTTGCCTTCCTCGATCAGTTGCAGCGCGGCCGTGCCGGTGATTGCCTTGGTGGTCGAGAAAATGGCAAAACTGCTGTCGGCCGTCATCGGGGCCGGTTGGTCGATGCGCCGCTTGCCGGCGGCGCCCTCGTAGATGTTGCCGGTACGATCGGTCACCATCGCCACCACGCCCGGGACGCCTTGGCCCGTCGTGACCGTCTCTTTGAGAATGGCGTCAGCCGCCGACTTGAATTCCTTGGTCATGTGTTGCTCCGAATTGTTGTGATGATGCGGGTGCAGGGCCGCGCCACCAAAAATGGTTGCGCGGCCCCTTGTGTCGTTACTGCTTGGCAAAGCCGGGATAGGCCGAGGAGGCGACCTCATCGCACTTCTGGCGATAGGTTCCGACGCCGCCGATATAGGAGAGCAGACGGCGCGGCTTGCCCTCGACGTTGGAGCCCATGTACCAGGAGTTCGTCTTGGTCACGAGGGTCGTGTTCGCGACCTCATCGTGATGCGCGACCCAGGCATCCTGCGCATCCTTGCTCGGCTCGATGACGCTCAGGTGGTTCTTCTTGAGATAGGCGATGCAATCGCTGATCCACTCGACCTGCTGCTGAAGGCATGTCGTCATGTTGCAGAGCGCTGTCGACGGCGCCAGCGGCGCGCCTGTCGTGAAGAGGTTCGGGTAGCCGTGAACCTGAAGCCCCATCGTGGTCCTGATGTCGCGGCTCCACTCCTCCTTCAGCGAGCGACCGCCGCGGCCACGAATGTCGATGCGCGTCAAGGCACCGGAGCCGGCGTCAAAGCCGGTGGCCAGGATGATCACGTCCAGCTCATACGACGTTCCGTCCGCGAGCTCGATGCCTTGAGGCGTGATCCGCTTGATCGGGTTGTTCTTGACGCTGATCAGCTCGACGTTCGCCTGGTGGTAAGCCTCCAGATAGTTGCTCTCGAGCGGGACGCGATGCGTGCCGAAGCCATAGTCCGTCGGGATCAGCGTATCGCACAGCTTGGGATCTTTGAGGCGCTCGCGCATCTTCTTGCGGACGAACTCGGAGATCTCCTCGCTGACATCCTCCTCGAAGAACATCTCCACGAAGGAGGCGAGCCACAGCCGAAGCGAGCCTTCATCCCAGATCTTCTCCAGAACGGCATGACGCTGTTCCGGGCTGAGATCCTTCCACTTGCCGTTGGTGAAGTCGTATTCGAAGCCGGTGAACGAGTGGGGCAGGGTTTTGCGGAATTCGTCGAACCGCGCCTTGTAAGCCTCGACCTCCTTCGGCCCGTATTTCGGGTTCTTCATCGGGATGATGTATTGCGGCGTGCGCACGAACACCTTCATGCTGCCGACTTCGCCGGCGATGGTCTGGATCACCTGGATGCCGGTGGCGCCATTGCCGACGACACCAACGCGCTTGCCGGCGAGATCGAGCTTCTCCTTCGGATAGCGCCCGGTGTGGACCAGCGTGCCCTTGAAGGTGTCCTGTCCGGGAAACATCGACGTCAGCGGCGCCGACAGCATGCCGCAGCAGGTGATCAGGAACTGCGCGTCGATGGTGTCGCCCGCGTCGGTCGTGATGGTCCAGCGCTGGGTCGCCTCGTTGAAGACGGCGCTAGCGACCGTCGTGCTGAAGCGGATGTCCTTGCGCAGGTCGAGCTTGTCGGCGACGTAGTTGAGCCATTTTTCGATCTCAGGCTGACCGGGGAAGCGCTCGCTCCAGCTCCAGCCTTTGTAGAGCTCCTCGGAGAACAGGTACTGGTAGATATAGGCCTCGGAGTCGAACCGTGCGCCCGGATAGCGATTCCAGTACCAGGTGCCGCCTACGCCCGTGGCGGTATCGACGGCCTTGACCTTGAGGCCTTGCTCGTCGCGCAGCTTGTAGAGCTGGTAAAGGCCGGCAACCCCAGTGCCGATCACGATGGCGTCCAGGCTTTCATGTTTACGCGCGCCGTTGGTCTTGTGCTCACTCATGCATTCCCTCCCGTTGTGAAAGCTTTGTTCTGTCCTCCGCTACGAGGCGAGGGACGCAAGGGGAGCTACGCAGATTGCGTGCCAAAGCAGAGTTCTGGGCTTAAGCGGTTGCTGGGACTGGATTGTTGGTTGCGGGGGCATGCCGAAACTGTTCGAAATTCAAACCCGGCAAGCCTGATCGACCGAATTTCGATCGAAGTTCCTCTGCGTTCCGGCGCCGAGGGCGCTAGGATATCTTGGATCCTTCAGCCGTTCGAACTCGGCGCCAGCCTACCAAGGCTGCGCCGGCACGAACGCCGGTAGCGCCGCCGTGCGGCTCGCGAATGATCTCGGGCGAACGCCTCCTAGGAAGGCCCTGTATTCGGGACCAAGAAACCCTTTGCTGCTTCAGACTCGCCCCAATGCCCAGTCCATATGGCGAGGAGACACTCGGGCGTCGATGCGTGCGCGCTCGTGCGCGAGATCACTTCGCCAATGCGGAGCAATCGATGACGGTCTAAGAATCTCTCTGTTCAAATGTCGGGCGAGCTGGCTAAAGCCATTGATAAGCTAAATTTTATTTGTTCGCAGAACATAGATTTTGGAATTTATTCCTAGCCGACCAGCTCATGAGGCACGGCAAACGCCAAAAGTTCCCAAGGATCGGCTTGGGACAAAGGGCAGGGGCCCAGCTGGTCAGGAACTTTGGGCCATTTCGTTTATTTCGCTTGTTGCGTTTATTTCGAATATGGCCTATACAAAAGGCCGTACAGGGGAGAAGATACGATGACGATGCCAGCCTACGCTGAAGAGCTGGGAGGTACTCGCCTGCCTTCCGCGAGCGAGAAGGCGGCAGCCAACCAGCTTCGTCAGATACTCGCTTCGCATGCGACGGGAGATGCCAAACTGCGACTGCTCGACGATGCACAGCAGGCTGCTGAGATAACCTTGTCGCCGGCGCTATCGAGTCTTTTGATGGAATTGCTGCGGCATATCGGTCGCGGCGATGCGGTGACGCTTGTGCCTGTGCATGAGATGTTGACCACGCAGCAAGCTGCCGACATTCTGAATGTCTCGCGTCCGTTTCTGGTCTCGCTGCTCGAAAAGAACGAAATTCAGCACGTGACAGTGGGGCGTCATCGCAGGATTAGGGCAGAGGACCTATTCGCATATAAGCGCACGCGTGATGAGAAGCGGGGCAAAGCGCTTGCGAATCTCGCTGAGCAGGACGCGGAGCACCTGTAAGCTTGTTTGCAAACCGCTTCACCGCATTCGTCGATGCGTGCTCGCTTGCAAGCGCGCTCAAAAGGAACCTGCTTCTCTCATTGGCGGAGGCGGAATTTTTTCGTCTCCGCTGGTCAAGCCGCGTTCTGGATGAGACCGAAACAGCTATCGAGGAGATCCTGAACGCCAAAGGCTTTGCCGATGCCGCGGCGCGTGCAGAGCGGGCGCGCGCCAGCATGGAAGCTGCCTTTGAAGATGCCATGGTTACGGATTTTGACAACTTCTTGTCCGTTGCGGCTGGGCTCCCCGATCCTGGCGATCATCACGTTGTTGCTGCGGCGGCCAAGATGCAGGCCGCAATGATCGTAACCGAAAACCTTAAGGACTTTCCCGCGGCAGTTCTTTCCGACCTGAACATGGAGGCGAAATCGGCCGACGCTTTCATTGCGGATACTATCGCACTCGACGAAGCTCGCGCTGTTGCAGCCATTCGGTGTATGCGCGAACGCTTCAAGAAACCGGAAATGACGCCGGCGGAGCTCTTGCTCGTGATGGAAGCTGCGGGGCTGATTGAGACGGTTGACGTGCTAAGGCCACACGTGGAATCCCTCTAGCTCAGTAACTAACCAGGCGGGCTTTCCGCAACACGATCTTGATGTAAACTCGACTTCGATATTCCATAATGAAGGATACCCGAACGATCGCGCGGCTTGGGAACGCAGACACGCTGATGCCTGCTGGCGTCGTCCGCCGGGAATATACAGGAGACCAACGCAGCAGCGCCGAAAATTGGCGGTAAACCGCAGCCGAGAATCGGTCTGCCGCTGCGCAGGACGGGCGCGGTCGTTCATCTCTGCGTGGGAGAAATTTTGAACCGATGTATTTCCATTTTCTGACCGATGCCCTTCAAGTTTTGGTAGTCGCGCGACGCCGGGCATCCTTTGACGATGTCACTGACTCCGGGAGCCTCCATCACCATCTCTGTCAGGCATATTTCGTTGACACCGGCTAGACCTTGCACACGGGCGGCGATATTCACGTCCTGTCCGAAGTAGTCGATCCGATCGTTGAGCCTTACGGCGATGGCCCTGCCTCTGTGCACGCCGATTTTGAGGCCGAGCGGCCGCGAAGCGGTTTTGTTGAATCGCGACAGCTCTTCGATCATCTCGACGGATGCAACAACGGCATCCTGTGGACGCTCGAAGCCAGCCATGACTGCATCGCCGATCGTCTTCACGATCGTGCCAGATCGATTCCTAATGATCTTATTCAAAATGTCGAAGTGCTGACGGACGAGAAAGTAGGCATTCACATCGCCGATGCTTTCGTACAGCGGAGTCGAATCCTTTAGATCAGTGAACAGATAAGTGATGTCGGAAACGGCTAGACTATCGCGCTCGTCCACCAATTGAGTCTTATAGAGTTCGGCGAAGCAGGGGGTGAGCAATAATCGCTTACCGGAAAGAAAAGCCTCATACTCGACCAGATGGGGCTGGAACTGGGAAGGATACTGGAGAAACCAGAAGCGGCCTCGATCCTTGGTGCGGTTCTCAATGTGGATGATGTGTTTGCCTGGGCTAAGATCGGCCGTCTGTCGAAACGCAAAGCGTCCGTCGCCAAGGATCATATTTCTCGGTCCAGTGGGCCGATCAGCAACTACGAACCGGCCCGATTCGAGCTGGACCAGCGTTTCTTGGCGTTCCGCCGGTTCACCGTTCGCGAAGAAAACCAGAAGAAGCTTATGGCTAAGATCGAGCACCTCGAATCGGCCGGCCGTTACGGCGAATTCAAAGTTCAACCGCTGACCCGCCTCGATATCGGCAAATCCCCGCGAGAGTGCCGCAACGAGTTGCTCGTGTGTCATTCCGTGCGGGGGCTTGAAGTCCTTGGAGAAGTTGTAACGGAGATAGTAGTCCTGGACGGACAGCATGTCCGGATGACGATATAGGATGTCGCGAACCGAACTCGAGACCGTAAAGGTGACTTGGATGTAGTCGTCAAGCGCCGCCTCATTGAGGGCGTTGCAGAATTCGCATTGGAAACGTGGATGAACCTGGTCTAGCTCACGAAAAGTGCCGGCGACCTGCGGGCAATAGGCGCAGATGAGCAGCCACTGCATCTCGAATAGGCCAACCTTAGCGGCGTGCACGAACAGCTCGATTCCTTCGGCGTCACTTAGGCCGTTGGCAGTCGCATATTGGATAGGATTGACTCGAAAGAGATCATAGTCGCCGGAGGCGCGAATAAAACCTTCGAGGTCCGAAAGGGTCTGCGGCGCCCAGCTCGCTATTGACCCGAGCTCTATGAGGCGCTGATTCAGGAGGCCTTCGTTGACTGGGGATGACCCTTGCATATCAGTATGATACCTCGCTCATGCCGGCACTACTGGTTGGTCGGCCATTCGACTAGCCACGCGACAATCGACGCGGTTCCTTTGTGTCCAACTGGTTTTAGTCGAACCGAGCCGGATAAGAAAAGTCAGCTCTATTGGCCTGTATCAGTCGGCAATGCGACACTTTGATCGATAGGCAGTGTCTGGTCTCGTCCATCATGTCCATGAGAGCGGTGCGTTGACTCGAGAGCGGGCCGTGCGCGCCACGTTATGAAATAAGCTCGGGATTCGTGCAGACGCCCCTCCCTCCCATTTCCGTCAACGTTGATCGCCATATGAGCTGGATACTTCGGAGGATCATGCGTCAATGGTCAACCAAAGCCGTTTGAATGACGCGGATGAAAAGCGCGACGCTGTTGGTCGTTGGCTTCGTGTCTGCTGGCGTTTGGTAGCAGGGCGCCGCCAAAGATCAGACCTTAGTCGCTCCGCCGCTTCCGCTCGCTCCGCCATCGAGCGAACGGGAGCCGGCACTCCGGCCACCCCTAAGAATGCCTGGCCGACAACGGCGGCGGCCAAAGTATCGTCGCCACCGGCGCCGGCCAAGAATCCAAGGCCTTCGGCGAAGACCAATGGCGGGCCGTCATCGCGGACCGACGCTCTCCGGCCGGCAGCGTCGGACAAGGTTTTGTCTACACCATTGATCGGCGCGCCTGCGTCGGTCCTCAGCCCAGCCGGGGACTACGATGGCTTTAGCGTCGGCACGGTTGACGATAGTAAAACGTCAGGTTACGCGGCGCGAACCATGAAGTCCCGCGCAGCAAGACCTTCCTAGCCCAATTCGGGGGCAGACAACATCGCGGCACAGCACCTGGTTGAGCAAGTAGATGAGGTATTGCAGCGCAAGCTTACGATCTGCCGCGGCTGCAGGTAGGTGGTCGGCAATGACGGCAGGCGCTGTTGACCAATGCAAGCGCTTGTTGATTCTCGCATGGACCTATTGTCGGATGAAAACTATGGCATGTGGAGGTCGCGGAGCAACGTAAAAGCGTGCCTCACAGGCGAGGCATTCCAAGTGCTCCGCAATGTCAACCCGCAATCCAGATAACATCTTTTTTGACCCGCAATCCGGGCATTCTCTCTGGTTCAATGCGTCAAGAGCATCTGCGACAGTCATTTCGAGCTCGTGAAACTGGCTGCATCAGACACCGAAAGAGCGACTGATGTGTTTCGCCATCACGATAGCAACGTCCGTATAGCGGCCGTTCGACCAGAACTGATCGCAAACCAGCAAAAAGAACAGCGCACTAAGCGAAATCAGAATTCCCTTGCACATAGCGGACTTGTCCCTTGATGAGACTGCCAACCGAGCAGGTATGAACTGAGAGAGACGATATGCTTCTGAAGTCGCAGTTGCGACGATCTGCAATGATTCAGGCTGGCAAGAAGCCGTTACTAATCCGTTAACTGACGGATCCGAAAATCTCTGCGGAAGGTCGGCCTCTGGTCCGAAGCTGCTGATCTCGGAGAGGTCCGCTATTCGGGCTATCGTCTCGAACCCTCGCGTGCTCTCCCCTGGAGTCAACAACTATTCATTGGTGAGTCGGCCGACCGTGAACTCTGAGCTGAGAGCAAAGTGTGAATGTCTCAGGCGACTTGGTCAAACTCAGTCCTGGGTGCTCAAGGTGTAACAGTCACGCTCTTGAAGACGGTGCCGCCATTGTTGGACCGGCCGCTGAAGCGGACGGTCTGCGGGCCTCGCGAGGTGGCACTGAATTTCCAGATGGCGGAGCGCGTATCGGCCTCCGTCACAGTGCCAAGTGTGAGGCTGGCCGCATTTGAAAAATCCATCGCCACGCCATCCTCGCGGGTGGTCGAGACCCCGAGCAGGCTTAGACCGCTAGACCCCGCCGCCGCTGACACCTGAACCCCATATGCCTCGTAACTCGGGTTGAAAATGGTTGTCTTGATTGTGAAGGTCGAGCCGATCGCGGGAGACGTTGTGCTCGGCGTAGCCGTCATCGAAATCGCAGGCGTTGGATCGCCGCGAATGATTTTAGCTGCGATTGCCACCGGCAAGCCAAATGAGGGAGCTCTCCAGTTGATTGCTTTGAGCCGGAGAACGCCAGGAGGCGGATTGTCGATGATGAGATATTCGACGTTGTCGATATTAGACTGCGAGGCCCAGCCACCACATTGTCCAACTGCGTCCGGCGTGCAACCGGCGCCGGGATCGGCCCACAGGTCAACATCGTATGTCACCGCCTGTGATGCCCCTGCGCTCGCTTCGGGCTCGTCCCAAGTAAGCACAGCGACGACCCGCTTGGTACCCCGAGGCACGTCGATGTCGAAGAAGCCCCAAGACTTGTCGGTGATTGTCATCCACGCCCAATGGCCGCTCCAGCCGTTGGGGTCGAGGCGCGCCCAATGCGATTGATAATCGGAGACGCGTCCGAGCCCAAAATCATTGCGTCCGCCACCGGTGTTGTTCGCCGGACTGACCTCGTCCGAATGCAGCGTAGCGGAAGCCATGAGATGGGCACGCAGCAAGTGCGGTCGATCTCTGAAATCAGGATAGTGCTCCAGCAACGTCGTCGCGATGCCACTGACATGTGGCGTTGCCATGCTGCATCCGCTCTTATCCACATAACCATCCGTCGTTCCCGCCTGCGCGGAGGTCACGACAGCACCTGTTGCAACGAGGTCTGGCTTCATCCGATTATCGCCGGTCGGGCCGCGGCTGCTGCTGCCGGACAGTTCGCCAACCAAGCTCGATCCCGCGTCCTGCACGTTTCCGACCGTAAGAGCATTCTTGGCCACGCCGGGAGACCAGATCGATTGTGCGCCCGGGCCGTTATTGCCGGAGCACACGATGTAGGCCTGGCGTGTTTCCCAGACGCGGGCGTCGAGCTTGCGCGATTCGGAATCGGTTCCAGTCTGTCCCGATCCGCTCGCCCCACCGCTCAGATTGATGACAGAGGGGCGTGGCGCGTCGCAGCTGGTCGGGTCCGCCATGTAGTCGATTGCGTCCCGCAACCAAGAGTTTTGTCCAGTGTTGGTCGATTTCCAGATCTTTCCAACCCGGATGCGCTCACGCGAACCGACCGCAGTTGCGACGCCCCGGAACCGCGCTTTCGCAGCCCCAGTTCCGGAGATGGTTGCGAGGACGTGAGTGCCATGGCCATTCTGATCATTCCAAACGCCCGCAGCGTCGCTCGTGAAATTAATCCCGCAACCGTTCTTGTTGAGGTCTTGGTGCATGGTTGCCGCCGCGCTTCCCAACATGGCGCCGGTGTCGAGTAAGCCCAACACAGTTCCCGCACCCAGGAAGCCGGACGCTCGGATGTAATCGACGCCATTCGTAGCCATGCTCTGATCGTGTCCGCCGCCGCTGCGACGCTCGATTTCGATGAACAGGATGAAATCCAAACCGGAAAGAATGCGGATCTGTTCGGGTGTTGCGAGAGCCTCATAGCTCCGCAACACCGGGTCGTAGCGACCGACCTCCGCACCCGTAGCTTGGACCCGTTCGGCGAACGAAGTTTTGGGATCAGTTTCAAACAGGCTGATGACAATTGGAAATCGAACCACCTCGGCCCCGAAACGCTCGATGGCAGATCTCAGCTCCGGCGCTAATTTTTGGTCGGGCAAGGGGTAAGCCAGTGATCTAAACCCGGGCAATCTGGCAATACCCTCCAACGCCTGGGCTTGCAGGGGGACGCGGACCTTGAGTGCTGTCCCATGCAGCCCGAGCGATGCGACCCCGAACTCGCTCATCAGCGTGCGCTCCGTGGCCGCGTCCGGCAGGAAATCCATCAGCAGAAAGGCATAGGTCTCAGTCCGCTCCCCTGCGGCTAAATCCGATCGTATGCGCGGGTCGATCCCGGTGGCCGGTGTCGTCGTCCCTCCCGAGAACCCAAGCCGATAGGCCTCAAACGATCGGACATCCGACGCGCCGCGCGAAGGATAATTGGCCGGAGGCTTCGGGCGATCCTTTGGCGCAGAGAGCGGCCTGTTGGGCGCCTCCGTTTGGACTGTTGTCGCCTCAGTGCCCCGATGCGGAAGTGCATCGCGCGGCGGCTTGCGATCGACAGGGGGAACCAACCGATCCGCAACTGATTCGTCAGACTTGGTCGGCCCGAAGTCGCGGCGTTTGGTGTCATCCGCGCTCGTCGCACTAGGTAGCCCAACGCCCGCCCGGCGCAATCCGAAGTTTTTGACCCCGTCCTGGACGGCCTCGAGCGAAAGGGGGGCGCCCTCGTCGTCTCGATTGATGCGCATAGTGCTATTTTGGCCGCTCGACGCGCCTTCCGCGGGAGCAACGGTCTGCGCAGACGCAAGCGCGACAGGCGCAGCAACCAGTAAGGTCGCAACGAGTGTTCTCAACGGCACTGAACGACAGCAATAGGTTAAACGCTTGGGTAAGAAGGTTTCGTTCATTGGCTTCCTCCAAATGAACATTCTTACGCGGCGACTTTGATCCGACACCTGAATCGTCGGAATGGCACACACAAGCCGGCAGAATCAAATCTGCTTCGCGCGAACATCACGACGCGGTCGCGCTCGATCTTTTGCGTTGAGCATCCTGGCAAATCAATAAATGAATCCTAACAGCACAACGGAAGATTATGCAGTGATTTAGTTCACAAGATTGCTAATTCGATTCAAAATAGACAGGCTCGTGAAATCCAATCGGCCCGTCCTTCCATAACAACACATACGCAGGCCTGCAGGCCCAGCGTCGGCGTGGGCGTTTTGAGCCCAGGTCACCTATCTGAGCAGTGCCCGATACTGCGGCACTGCCATTGCTACGGCCTTACCAGCGCCGCCTCATCGGAAACGCGCCACGCTGCGACGCCAAAACACAGCGTAAGCATCAACGTGGTCAGCAATAGCAGGACTGAGAGAAAGTGGCTCACACGCGTCTCCGCAACAGAACGTCCCAGTACGGGCGCAGGTGGATGGTTCGAAAAATACAGCTGCGCTGACCTGGCTTCCTTTTCCACAGGTTGTAAAATGCTAGATCAACAGCTTTGAACAGCGGAGCGCATCGTCGATCGGTTCGCGCGGGGCCGGGCAACTTCGCGCCGCGCTGATCGTAGCTAAGCGGCACGGCAGGAGTTATGATCTTTCCTTCTCGCTCCGGTCATTCGCTTTCAAGGAGTCTGGCAGTGATAAAAATCTTACAAGGAATGCTCCTCGCGACCTCGGTTCTCACTGCTGCTAGTGCGGCGCACGCAGCGGGTGGCTGTGGCGAGGGCTGTCACAGGACAACCGGTGGCGCATGTGTCGTTGACGGCTGGGGCACGGGAGCCAAGGTTCGGAACGAATGCCCGGCGACCTCTCGCCCCCGTCCACCCTGCGGCGGCGGGGATTTCATCTGGGACCGCACCAAACAGGCGTGCTTTCAAAATAACCGCAGCTGGTTCTGATCTTAGTTGCCCCAGCGCCGGTGCGAACGAGTTCAGACAGGAGCAGCTTGGCCGTCATTTCTGGCGGCACCCCTCCCACGTGGGTTGCCTTACTTCCAAGCGCCGACTGCAGGTACACGGTGGAGTTCTGGACGAAATATGTCCCGTGATGCGCAACACCGTCGATTGTGACCGTTAGGGTGCGAACTACAGCAGGCCTTCCCTGTGAAGCCTCGCTCACGGCAGTCCTTCAAAGCTCACGCACTAAGTGCATGATTCAGGCTGGCGTAAAAACTTAAACCAGCGTGTCACTCTCTGAGGCGTTACTCGCGGCAGGCCCGGCGCACCGTGGCAGTCCTGCGTGGACTAGAGAACGATCGAGGGGCCGCCAGTAAGGCGGCCTCTTTCGCCGGTTCACGCTGGCCGGCCTAGCACTCCCGGCGCTCAAATCCGCAATTGGATGGGCAGCCGAGAGCATTAGGGGCGGCAAGCCGTGCCATGTTCGCTCTAATGTGACAAGGCGCCACCGGTAGTTGTCCGGAGTCCATTTTCGGAACGGGGTGTTCTACTGTCGGAACACCGGCGAGATTTGAGACCAAGTTATTTGTAGTTGCCCGGGATGGCCGCAGTGGGGCTGGAACCACGCTGCGGCCTTTCCCTTGAGTGCACCTGAGGGGCAATGTTTTCTGCGGGGGGATTTGTGAGCATCCAAAGCATCGGGGCGACTATCTCGGAGCGCGAGCTGGCAGCGCGCGGCGTGCAATCATTGCGGCATTCCGATTGCATGGAGATCGTTGAAAATCTCCTCGTTCGCTTGAAGGCCCTGGACCAGGAATTGGCCGCACGAAACAAGAGCCAAGCTAAGCTCGAACGAGAGACGATCCCGGCTTGGGGGCCTGAGGGTTGATGCGGGGGCCGCTCCGCCAGCTCGAGGAAGAGAGCTAGCGAGACAGCAAGCCGGGCAGTGATGCTAGGTTCCTACGGCTTTCAGCAGCCGCACGTAGGTACCGCTCTCGTGCAGCTCCAGCCAGCCCTTCTCGACAGCGCGCCTGATGCCGGCGCCGAACTCCGCGCCGCTTCCCTGGAGCGTGTAGAGGGAGGAGTAGTTGATCTTCTCGATATGGATTCTGCCGTCCTGTATCGCCTCGATGCCCGAAGCCAGCTGGACGAGCTGGCGGCCTGCGGCTTTTGGATCTGCAAAAGGGCGTTCGGTGACGTGCTTCATCGCTGGAATCAAAACCTCAAGCCTATGCTTGGCCTGACTTGCCCGTTGCTGTCATGCCAGTTCGGGACGATATGCACAGATCCTGCGGCGCCGCGGTCTGAGCAGACCAGGCGCAAGCCGACGCGCGACCACGGCTGATCCTGCGGGAATGTCTCGAGCCGCACGTCCACCTTGCGATCGCAACAGCCGTTCAAGCATTCGATGTTGCAGGTCACATGGCGTCAGCCAGCCATTCCGCAGGACTGCGGGGCGGATAGTGGCCGGACCATTTCGTGTGCCGAGGAGCGCGCATGCCGCCAGCAAAGCTGGCATCTTAGGTATCTCGCAAATTATCGATTCCTGGTGGCTCGGAACGCGCGAGCGACCGCCTAGGTGGGGAAAAGTCGCCCGAACGTCCGCCGCGTCACGCTCGCAGGCGCTCCCCTGAGCCGACAAACGAAAATGAAGCCGCCGGGCAAACAATACCTTGTCCCGGCGGCCTGATATCCGTCCAGCCCCGGGAGAGGATTAGCAAAAATCCCGGATACTGATCAGTATAGGCGCGCGGTGTGGGGGTTCAGTTCGCTTTTAGAAAATATACCCCAAAGCCCGCCGGCTCACGCCAGCATTGCCATGCTACAATCCAAGGGCAGTCGAGGGTCTTTCTGCTCGCATTGATTGAGAGCGATGCCGAGGCAGGTGCCACTATTTTCTTGTAGCGATTTGATCGACGGCAGGTAGGAGTGCGCAGAATGATTAGGCCGCTTCCATTGCTCTGGCTTTGGTCGGAGGCGCTGCACAGGCTCAGCAGGGCGCGCCTCGCAACCCTCAGAAATTGGAAAAGTGCCAGTAGCTTGCTACCGAACGTGGTTTTTCGAGTGCGGGCGAAAGAGGAGAGGGACAAGGTCGCGCAAAGCGGGAGTTCGTGATCTCCTGCATGCATGGGAAGCAAAGCTGACCAGGCGCTTTGTCGAGCGGCCATTTTCGGCCCGCCGGTCACGCTGGCGGCCATACGGCGAAGGCCGCAGCGGGTGGTTAAATCGCTGCGGCCCCGCGTGGTCAAATGAAGCCGGGTCAAAAGGACCAAGTGAAATATGCAGCCAGCCCCGGTGCAGAAAATTCTGCCCCAGCTTGGTCTCGTTTGCAAATACAATTCGGTGGAACCGAAATCCCTGCAGTGGGCATTTTGTTCCAAGAACGGAACGATATTGCTATTCTCCCGCGAACCGGAGCTTGGCGCGTGCGAAACCACGAACCTAAGCAGTGGGACCGAGGGCGAGGTACAGACGCTGATCAAAATGATCAAGGGAGGGTCGAGATCGCGACCGAGCTTGGGAGGTATATCGCGTCCGTCGAACGTGTGGCCGCGGGTATGGCCTTTTGCTGCGAAGCGCAAGGAGCGCTGCACAAAGACGCAGACGTATCAGCCGCTTGTAGAATCGCACTATTCTGACTCAGCCAAACCTTACGAGGAAAGCAGGGAATGGTTAGGCCCGGCGCATCATACCGGACTAGGACGCGTCGGGCCGCGACTCCGCAATCGCGCACAACTACGGAAGGCACGTGGCAATAGCGAGAACGATATCGGCGCCGAAGTCTCCGGAATAAACCGAAATCAGAAATCCCGCGGCCAGAGCAGCTACAATCACTTTGAGTGTCAGCATTTGACATCTCCACTTAAGTCGCGCGGACAAAAGTCTTTTTTCCAGGGTGCTTCGCGGGTCCAGCTGACAGTTTCATTCACTGAGTTGTTATCCCGGGCGTGCCGCGGTCCAGCCTAGCGGCCCTCAAGCCAACCAGCCCCTGCCGGTGCACTCGACCGGGGCTGCGCAGGTGGATGGCGGGAGGCTCAGATGTGAGGTGTCGCCCACCGCCGACGTCCGGCCGCTGGCGAAGCGATGCATATTCCGAGGATGAGAAACATTGCGAGCACGCGCATTTTGGTTTCTTCTGACCAGGACCCTTTAGCTCTTTGCTATCTCACGTGCATTTTCTCGACGATCGAATAGAGCAGCATGAAGATCGGCAAGAAGACGAAGAACCAAACGGCCTCCGGTTCGACCCGGGAAAATTCGCGGTTGGGATCTGTTTCAGTGCCGAACGGCACAGGTGCCACGGGCGGCTTTGGACGCCTGCGTTTTACCGCTCGGCTTAGCAGCCGTCGAGTCGCTGGTTCGTCGGACGGCGGATCGCTTGCGCGTCGGCTCTGGTTCGTCACGACTTTAGACCGCGAACATCAGCGGGTATTTGCGGACCAGTTCGAGGTCAACGTAGCCGGCGGCATTGATCCACTCGTGGGGACAGTAAACGAGCGAGCCAGGGTCGAGCTCTAGGCCATCCCGTTTTATTGCCTCGCGCGTCCCCAGTCGGCCGGCCCATTGTCTCCGTCCGTTTGGATCAGGTCGCATCGTGTCGAACACGGTGTCGTTTTTCGTCATCGCAATTCCTGAGGTGTTGAAACCAATCTTTAGGAAATGACCGTCCGCTTGACGCCGGTGTTCTCGCCGACAAGTGATATTCGCTTTTGCAGTTGCTCACCTCAAGCCCGCACAGGTCGTGCTGACCGTCTTCCCTGTCTCACTCTCGCCGTTGCAGGTTGCAGGAGTTTGGCGAAGGGTGGTCCAGAATTGATAGGTGCGGCCGGACCAGCCTCGGCACCCGCGGGCTGGAATGGTGGCTACCCGTCTGCTCCTCAGGGTGGGTGGGCCGCCAGCATTGGATCGCTCTCTTCGTCGAGTCAGCGCTTCTAGTGGCTTTAGGAGGAAGCCCACCATCCGTCGGGGAATGGCTCTAGCAAAGTCCGATCGACTTGGTTGTCGTTGTCAGGGGGCCTGAGAGCTCCTGCATTCCGCGCTAGTGGCGCGTGGCGACGGAGGCGGACAGACATGGCGCCCGGTTTGCGAGTTCGAAGGCGGCGCGAAGGAGGATGTGTCAAGCGTAATGGGGGCACACCGCGAGCGCGGCGCTCTGCTTCTTCGACCAGGCCTCGAAGATATTCCAATTCTGAGAGCTGAGAAGTGAGTTCGCTAAGTCGTTCGGCGTAAACGATTGCGCGAGAGCCTCGCATAAATGTCCTCCCCAGCACAAAAAAGCACTATCAGGATGGCGTCAGAGCAAATAGCGCGAGTAGCAAAAGTGGAACACTACCACCGGTAAATTGCGGATTTCAATACGTCAGGCTCACTGCCTCAGGCTCACTGCCTCAGGACTGCGTCCACTCCCTTGCCAACTCGTCAACGATCTTGACCTATTTTGCCGAAAGCTTGGTTGGGCCCTGCAGTCAAAAGGGCCTGGGTGTAGAAGCCAGCGTAGAAGTTGCGCCAGCCTTTCGGCTTGCACTAAGCTCATCCGATTAGATCCGAATTGTTTTTGTGGAGTAGCGTCATGTCGAGTGCGATTGAGTTGATTGTGGACGGCTACGCGAGTCTGAAAGACCGCCAGTCGCTTGAGGAGCTGAGGATGCACCGCCGGCGCCTTGCCGGAGACCTGAAAGCCTGGGCGGGCTTTGACTGCAGGTTGTCGATTGCGCAGATCGAGCAGGACATCGAGGCAATCGAGGCCGGCTTGGAGACGTTGTCGGGGCCGGTCGGCGGTTA
>NZ_JBEPRY010000050.1:0-22362 GCF_040548605.1 Bradyrhizobium sp. JR4.1 | reverse complement strand
CTTTGTCCTGCACCCCTTGGAACCGGGAGCTGGTGCCGTTTCTTAGGAATCGTTCTCCAGCGTCAGCTCCCCGATCTTGGCATGCAGCGACTTCAGATCGATCGCAGGCGTCGCCGGCGCAGCGCCGCCAGGTCTAAACACTCCGGAAGCGCCACCCTCCAGCTGCGCCTTCCACGCCGTAATCTGATTGGGGTAGACGTCGAACTGCTCGGCAAGCTGAGCTATCGTGCGGTCGCCCTTCACGGCGGCAAGCGCCACCTTCGCCTTGAAGGTCGGTGTGTGGTTTCGGCGTGCTCGTCTGCTCATCGTCGCTCCTGATCGCAGGCACCAGCGTGCCCGCTGTCAGGCAGAAACTCCACTTACCGACCTGTTCAAATTTGCGGAGCCGGCTCTCCTGACTATGGCCAGCACCTTGCCGCCCGGGTGTGGGCAGTCGGCCGTACAGCGGCCGGGCAAGGCACAGTCGGGGAAGCGGAGGGCATCCAAAACTGGCTCCCTGACAAGCGCCCACTGATCTCGATCAAAAACCTACGATCGGTCTGCCAGGCAGCTTGGCACAAGATCACGCAGCGTGGACCTTAAGTCCATTCAAGTGGAGCGAGTGTTTGCCCATCGCCACCCAGGTGCGGTGAACAAGAGGCATCAACACTTCGGCCGCGATCTTTGAGAGCTGCAGCTGTGCCCGCTGTTTATTCGCGTGTGCGCGGTCTTCGTTTCCCTATCTTATCCATCAAAGGAATGTGGCCATCGTGTCAACGAGGCTCCGGCATCAGCGTCTTGTTCGAAGCTGGCAAAGCTAAGCTATCCCATCTGGTAGCTCCCCAAGCGACCCCGCCGATATAATGTCGTTCTTCAACTAAGGAAGCGGTCGAGCCGCGCGTAAAGGGTCCAGCGTAAGCGATCGTCAAAGCGCCTGCCATACTACTCAGTTAAGCCGAGGGCTCTGCATGCTTGGCAAATGAAAGGAGAATCAGATGCCGCAGCGGAGCCCACTCTCTGAAAATGGTCGGCCGGCCGGGCATTTTCGGAACACCTCTTACATGATCAATAAGAGTCGTCCCTATTTCGATGCAGCCCATGAAGCTGGTGTGATGGCCGTCCATGGACGAGCCACGACCGGACGCGCCTTTGCTTTAGGATCCGGTCCACTTGAAGGTCGACCGGAAAAAACTGATTTCGTGCGATGTTCCTACCTTGGCCTGGACAATCATCCGCTGATCGTCGCTGGCGCGATCGATGCGATTGAGGCGCATCGGTCATTGCACTGGTCATGCGCACGAACGCGCCTCAATTTCGATCTCCTGGCGGAGCTTGAGGCGACCCTGTCGGAGATATTCTGCGCATCCGTGCTCGCCTTCTCCACTGTCATGCTCGCCAATCTAGGTGCGATGCCCCTCCTTTCCTCAGGGCAATTGACGGGCGGAAGAAAGCCGCTTGTCGTATTCGACCGCCTGGCGCACATATCGCTGGCCTATCACAAGCCAGTGGTCGCTGATGAAACCCGTCTGGAAACCATCGAGCACAACGACATCAGCGCTCTTGAGCGCTTGTGCCGCGAACATCCAGTGGTTGCTTACGTATGCGATGGTATTTACTCCATGGGGGGGAACGCGCCCATCAAAGAATTGCGGCAACTCCAGGAGCAGTACGGGCTCTTTCTCTATATCGATGATGCTCATGGAATATCGATCTTCGGACGCCAAGGTGAAGGATTTGCTCGATCTCAATTTCCGCAAGTGCTGGGTGACCGCACGATCATAGTAGCCTCGCTGGCTAAAGGCTTCGGCGCATCGGGCGGCATGGTGATGCTCGGAACGGCTGACCAAGAAGCTCTGTTTCGACGGTACTCCATTCCTTATGCGTTTTCGGTGCCGCCCAATCTGGCGGCGCTTGGTGCGGCGCTTGGCTCATGTAAGATTCACGGCTCCGCAGAACTCGGCGATCGGCAAAGGCGGTTAACGCAGCGTATTAAGCTCTTTGATCGTCATGTTGCAACCGCCCAGCAAGGAAACGCATTTCCCATCAGAATGATTGCAATAGGATCGGAAACCAAGGCGATTGCAATCACCAAAGAGCTTCTCGATGCTGGCTTCTACACTTCGGTGACGTTCTTCCCGACGGTCGCGCAAGGAAGGGCGGGCATTCGAGTGTGCATTACGGCCGATCATGAAGAAAAGGATATTGAGCGGTTGTGCGACTGCATCTTGGTTGCAGTGGCAGAAGCAACCGGAAAGCCATACCCTCTGCGGTGATGTGATGGCTCAGCCGCCTCGATCCATTGTTCGACGAAGGAGCTTCCGAAGCGCTTGGGCCAATGTTCTCGACGGGCCGGTGCTGGCTCCTTACGTGTTTGCGGCACTCTGATCATGCTGAAGCCAGAAAAACCCAGTGACTAAGGCGACCGGCGCGTTACGCTTGTGACCGGAGGAGCGCGCGGGATTGGATTGGGCATCGTGCGCCGGCTCTTGGTCGATGGCTATCGCGCCGCTTTTGTGTCGACAAAAGCGGAACACGTAGAGCGGGCGCTTAATCTTTTCGGCTGTGCAGAAGATCAATTCTATGCTGAAAGAATTGACGTAACGCGACACATGCTTAAGACAATGCACACAACCGTGCGATAGCGAAAGTAGGTAGCACCAAAGTAGGTAGTATCTCGATATATTATTGGTGTGTACGGTCAATTAGCATCTCGCCGTACAAGGCTATGCTGTAGCTAACTAATCTGAGGGCACCTAGGGAGTCTGCCGCATATTCAAGTGATGACACTCCCCGCAATCCCTTAGAGGTTAATGCGAAGCAAGGGAGATAGTCCGGCGATTTTCAGGTCGCCGGGCTGCTCAAATTGGCTCGATGTCACTCCAGAGACCCTCCGACAGTCCCGGAAGCCGAACAGCAAGGCCGAAAGTTGTGGCGCGGCGACGGTTGTTGGTTGGCCCACTCAACATTGGCAAAGAAAAGAGGAGGACATTGTGAACCGGGAGATTGCAGGTTCGAATATTTCGCCTGGATTTCTGAGCGCTGGGCGGTCCAACGAGAACTTTGTCCGGGCCCAAAAGGTCTTCCCAGGCGGCACCTCGCGGGTAACAATTGAGCGAAATCCGACTCCGCTCTACATCCAGCGTGGGATGGGCAGCTATCTGTTCGATGTTGATGGCCGCTCGTTTCTTGACCTTAATTGCAACTTTACGACGTTGATCCATGGACATGCCTTCGGGCCCGTTGTGGAAGCGCTAACGCATCAGCTCCAGCGCGGCACCTGCTTCGCAAATCCGACGGAGAGGGAGATCGAACTCGCTGAACTACTTTGCGGCCGCATTCCGCGGGTTGATCGTGTTCGTTTCGTCAATACGGGAACTGAGGCCGTGCTGTTTGCGATCAAAGCTGCGCGGGCCTTCACCGGACGTCCGAAGATTGCCAAGCTCGAGGGCGCCTACCATGGCGCCTATGACTGGGTCGAGGTCAGTCAAGCAGCGACGCCCGATAATTGGGGGGACGCCGTCGAGCCCAAGTCCACCGCCTTCTATCGCGGGATGCCTGCGAGCGTGCTCGACGAAGTAGTTGTGCTCCGTTTCAATGATGTTGAAGGGGTGCGCCGCTTGATATCATCGAATGCGCACGATCTTGCCGCCGTCATTCTGGATCCGATGCCGAGCCGCGGTGGCCTCGTTGCGCCAAAGCCTGAATTCATGGTCGCGGTGCAGGAATCTGCCCGCAAGAACGGCATTCTGGTGATTGCTGATGAGGTCCTCAATCTTAGGCAGAGTTTCCAGGGTGCTTCCGCACGTTACGGCCTTGTTCCGGACCTCATCACGATGGGCAAGATCATCGGTGGCGGTTTGCCGATTGGAGCAATCGGCGGTCGCGAGGACGTAATGAAGGTATTCGATGCCTCAGCGGGTCGGCCGCTGCTTCCGCAAGGCGGTACGTTCTCCGCCAATCCACTATCCATGACAGCGGGGCTGGCCGCAATGCGGCATCTGGATCAAGCGGCTTTTGCACATCTTGAGATCCTTGGAGATATTGTCCGGGACGGGATTTGTCGAGCTATCTCGGCCAGGGACGCGCCGCTGTGTGTGACCGGAGCCGCCTCACTGTTTCGCATCCATCCGAAGGCGCAAACCCCGAATGACTACCGCGAGGCCTATCTTACGCCTGCCGGAGCAGGTCGAATGAAGGAGCTCGTACGCTTCTTTGCGGAGAACGGCATCATCCTGCCGTATGGTGCTGCCGCATCGATCTCGAGACCGATGACGCGCGCCGACGCTGAGTTCATCGTGGAGGTGTTCGGCGGCTTTCTCGACAGCCATCAAGACATTTTCGGCCGATAACGGTACGCAAATGAACGCACTGTGTCGGCAGTGCTTTCCGGCATCATGATTGTTGAGATGCAATCAATGGGCCGACATCGACAGCTGTCAGTTAAAGGGCGAAGACCCCCAACCTGGCGGCCGCGCAGAAACGTGTTCAGAATTCCTTCCGGGATTTGGCCATGGGTGAACTTGCGTGGCAACAGCGTCGACGGAAGATCCGACTCGGTTCCCGGCCTCTTGGCGCAAGACCGAGGTCCACGTTTTCGCTGCTCGTGATAGTCCAACAGCCACTTTGCATGTTTACATAAGAGCATGGCGGTCTGTTTTCGCTCAACATTCGTCATTGCGCCGATTTATTAGGATCGCGCCTCGTGCTGACTGTGGGAAAAACAAGTTCGATCTCGCGAGATACCTCCTGGATAGCTTCTGGATGTTGGCCATTCTCGCACAGTGCGTATTTGAGCGCTTGCGCGCGACTCGCGAACAGGCCACCAAAAATACCATTCTGTTCGCGGACGACCCAGTTGCCAAAACGATTCTTGCCAACAAAGACGGTCGAGCTCGTGGAGCGTCCGGAAGGAAATTCGACAAGCTTCATGACCATGTGCCCATGAGTTTGCAGCTTCATCGTTTGGAAATCACCGCACATTTCATGCAATCGGTTCGCTGCAGAGCACGAGCGGACAATGGCCTACGTGTGTTGGTGCCCCGAGACCATCCCCGTTTTCGGCTGGGATAGACGAGCTGATCGGCTCGCTTAGTGTGCCCGCCGATGAGTTGTCCGCTAGCTTCAAGCAGCACGCCGCTATGGTGCCGTACTTGATTAAAGCTGCTGCACTTTCCTTGGGCTCATGTGCGCAACGAACACTACGCCGAACGTTCGCCGCCGCAGCGCAGCCAAGCGCAAACGACGTCATTGCCATCGGGATGTTAGCCAAGCTCGCTTGGCACCTCCGGGCGCAACCGCACCTGGTCCGCGATGCATCATCGTGATATTTTGTGAGTGCTGGTGGGATAAATGGAGTACCCATCGAACTTGGCATCTGCAGCTCCGTTCTTAGATCGCGATTAATGAATGGCGGGATTCGGTCCCGCTTTTTTTTGAGAGCCTTCAGGATTGTAGTCATCTGGCACGATCGTTGCTGATCGCGGTCACAAATTACGGCGCCTTAGCCGCGAACCGGTCAGCGATCTCGATGACGAAGTCTACAGCAAGCACGAAGCGACTCCCGCTACCAATTCTAGTAAGAAAGATCGTTCTCGCCTTCGCTGGAACGAGGAAATGTGCCCTGCCGCCGTTTGCGGCAATTGCGACATTGATGTTTGCCGCTTGGGCAGCAAGATAAATCCCGTCATCGAGGAGTACTATTTCGTTTTTCGACGTGAACGCGCCGGCTTGCGACCCTTACGCAAGGTCTTTGGCGGCGCCGCACCTTTGGGTGGTTGAAGAAAGAATTCAGACAAATGAACATCAAGCGTTTCTGCGATGCGCTCGAGAATATCGATTGTCGGGTTCTCCGATTGCTGCTCGATACCGCCCAAATAGGAGCGGTCAACCCGTGCATCGTACGCCAACCCCTCTTGCGATATACCGCGATCTACGCGGATCCGGCGCACATTCCAGGCCACAAGCGCACGAGCTTTCATGCGCTAAAGCAGCCATTCTGACGGCCATCAAACCACTGGCTATAACCGGCTTATTGCGGTAGGCTCGCCTCGAATACAGATGAGCAGAGTCCGCGCGTAAGCTAAGTGAAAGAGCTGGTACTGGATCCAGACGTCGCTATGTCGCGACGGACGAGCCAATGTGACGAGTTATGACGAGAAACATCCGATGTCGACCTCTTGATTCGGGCCGACGGCGCCGCACACAGGACGGCAGTTCTGCTGATCGCGCTCTGCGCGTAACGGACTGCGATCAGATGCATTCTGGCTTCGGTCTGAGCGAGCGAAATCGAAGGGAACGATGGGAACAGGCGCTGCCAGCCACTAATTGGCTTTGGCAAGGAATGTTCCTGCAGACCGCGGCAATCGGTTCTCTCCGAAGAGGCTCCGAATACGGCTACCTCGTTTGAATCGATGCTTCTCAATCTGGTACGACTTTCAGGCAGTGCCGCCCGATCCCAAGATCGCAAATTCCGCGCCTAACGCGCCCCAGCTCACGCCGTATGACGAGCAACATGCTGTCATCTATATGGGTCTGCTGGATGCCGAGGCCGATAAGGGTGATTGGCGCGATGTTGCGCGCATCGTGCTTGGTATGATCCCACCCTTGATCGGGATCGCGCCCGCCGTACTTTTGAAAGTCATCTGGCTCGCGCCAAGTGGGCGGCGCGTCAGGGCTTTCGGCATCTCCTGGAGCGCGGTTGGCCGAAGAGTGAGCAATGAATGCGTTCGAAAAGGGTGTGACTTCTGTTCATGTCCGATCGCAAAATTAGATAGTCCCATCGCGGAACTGCATTAGCAGCGAAGTTTTGCATCGGCACAATCAGAAATAGTCGCATTTATCGGGCTGCAATTCCTTGCGTGCGTTGGGTGACTGAGGGTCACCAGCGCTCCCGCCGACTAAGCAGGAGCGTGTATGACTCGATTTCGTCTGGTCGACTGGATCCGCCGGAGAGCGCAAAAACATACGGGGAAAGTGGTACAATGCCGGGTGCAAACTGGAAATCAGCGGAAGGCTATCCTGACGCCAAGAAAGCAGAAGCTGCGGACATAGCTTGGGAGTGGCTGCGCCGCAATTGCGGGTACCAAAGGGAGTATATGGCCCTGGCCGCCAGCGAACGATCCAGCGCGATGGCGGGCCGCTTCCGACAGCAGTGGGGGCTGTCTTTTCGCAGCTGATCCGCAAAAGACATTCGACCAACAAGCCATTTTCTGGCCGCCTGAAGTGCTGTCGACCGTGCTGTCCGTGCGCGCCGCTGTCCGCTCGACAGCGTCCAAACGGTACGATCTGGGTTTCAGCAAGCTAGCGGACAGCGAGCTTCGTTGCGCGCCGGACGGATGGCATGCCATCGTGGCGCTGGGAGGAGCGAAGCATCGCCTGTGGCTAAGCGAACTTCCATCGGGCGCCTCATCGGTTGCTGTCGACCTGCCGCTCGATCGCAATTTCGAGGTCCGTTTGCGGGCAGCTCATCGACTTTCGCTGGCGCTCGAACGGCGGCCCCTTGGACCACGTCCTCTGGCGCTGCCAATCTTGACCCGTCATCGGCTCATCCTCGCCTTGCGTGCAGTCGATGGGTCGCTGGAGGGAAATAACTATCGCGAGATCGCGCAAGGCCTATTCGGTAAGCATCGCATTCCCGATCGCGGCTGGAAAACAGACCATCTCCGCAGCCGGACCATTCGCCTAGTCCAGACGGGACTGCGTCTCATGCGAGTCGGCTATCGCGCATTGCTCCGTCGTAACCGCAAAGACAGGGGCGAGGGGTCCTGAGCTTTTGGTGGATGGTACGGTCCGGATATCTCACAAGACGATCCTAGTTGGCCGGTTTGAAGGCGGAAAGGGTTCTGGCGGGGGCGCGGTTAGCGTTTTGGAGTGCAAGTTGGCTGCGGTACTCGCCAAACAAAGCTTCGACGTCGATCGGGAACGGTCTGCATGTGCAAATGCATGCGCTAGCATTATTCAAAGCATCGAGAACTTCTGCTGTCACCGAATGCGCGGTTAGGCGGCTTCCGGAATTGCGGCCTTTTTACAGAGCCGAGCGACCCATCGGCAAAACGCACGAGCGACTTCGGGATTGTCACTTCGGTCCACCGCATAGGCCCGATACTGCATACCGCTTGGAGTACGCGATCCCGGTATCACATGGAGCGCCCCCGTGCGCACGAGATCGCTGACAATGATTTCAGGCGCTACCAGCAGGCATTTCCCGGTTATGACGGCCGGCAAAGCAAGGTAATTATGATCGTATCGCGCCCCCGACTTGATGTCCTTTGCGGTCAGGTTCATGGCCCTGAGCCATGTGGGCAGTATGTCGGGCCGCGATGTGATGTTCAGAATTGGCATCGAACGGGCAGTTGCGAGCGTTTTTCCCATGACATGATTTGGCGAGCCTACGCATACGAGCGTCTCATTGTGGATTGCCCAATCGTCAGCCGGCTCAACGACACAAAGATCGCGAGTAAGCAAGATGTCGAAATTGTCCGAGGATCTCGGCGGAGACAATGAACTGATCACGTCGACGACTACGCCGCCCATCTCAGCAGAGAACGCCTGGAGATTTGGAATCAGAAAAGAGTATGCGAAGGTGGAAAGAGACGTGCGGACCACGATTCGATTAGCGTCCGTTCGGCTTTTACGCCGCATTCTCTTCGCAGTGAAACACACCGTGTCGAGCGGTTCGGCAACGGCGTTCGCGAAGAGCCGACCGAATTCTGTCAATTCGCTCCGCCGGCCTCGCCGTTGTACAAGATCCGTACCAAAGTAGTCTTGTAACACAGCCAAATAACGACTGACCGAGCTCTGTGTCGTTCCCAATGAGCTCGCTGCACGCGTTACGCTACCCTCGCGCGCAATGGTCACAAACGCCCGGATAGCATTGAGAGGCACGTCATCGTGTTCGGCAGCCATCTTCTGCTCCGGTAGCTTCTGGATTGTCCGCCGATTGTCACGGCGGCCCGATTGCCAGTAATGAATGCTCCATCACATTATTCTATGTGCATAGCCGGATTACCGCGTATAAACGATATCTCGCGCACAAAATCCGCCTTCTCGGTACGGTTCGTGCGTCTGGCTCGCGAACATCGATTGCTTTCGACGTCTTTTTAAGAGGTGGATCTCCAGGTGTCACAAGGGTGACCGATCGCTGATGTCGCAATCGACATCGGGGGCCGTCTGGATGACAGGCCCGCTACCTCTCCACAGCGTCAGGATTGCGCCCGGGCAGGGCTCTGCTGAGTGCCGTCGCAAAAATCTCGACAATAGGTATCAGTCGCAGCGTTCAGCGAAGGAAGCGAGCTTCAGCCGCCTTGGCCTCGTGCATATTCTGGATCCTGAAAATCTCATCCACCGGCACAATATCCTTGTAGACGTTCTGGACGCCGCCGTCAGCGATGATCCGGCGGAAACTCTCCTGCATGGCGGTTGCAGCAGCACGGATGCCGTAATTGCCATAGATCATCATGCAAACATCGCCCAGCGTTTTGACCCGCTTGGCGTCGAGGTCAGGGTAGGCGTTTGGTACGATCACCAGCGGCACCGATCCGGTCCAGGCGCGCGAAAAGCTTTCGATTTCGCAAGGAGCCTTCCTTTTCGAATGGATCAGGATCATGTCCGCGCCAGCCTCCGCATAAGCGTGTGCCCGATGCAAGGCCTCCGCTTCGCCGAGGCTGGCGATCAAAGCTTCGGTGCGGGCAATGACGAGGAAATCCGGATCCGATCTTGCCGTGATGGCAGCCTCGATCTTTCCCTGGAATTCTTCAATGCGCAACAGGTCCTGACGGCCGTCGGCAACAAGGCTCGTCACTTTTGGAAAGGTCTTGTCCTCGATGACAACGGCGCTGGCGCCGGTCCGCTCATATTCCGTGATAGCGTGAATGACGTTGATCGCATTGCCATAGCCCGTATCAATGTCAGCGACGATCGGCAGCCTCGTGCGTCCGGCGATCGCCCGCAGCATGTCCAGATGCTGTGTCATCGAAATCAGGCTCATGTCCGGCAGACCATACAGCGCAGACAGCTCGAAGCCGGACGCCCACAGTCCGTCAAATCCGGCTTCTTGCGCGAGAATCGCTGAAAATGGGCTGTGGGCGGCCATGATGTGGACCAGGGCAGTCTCGGCCATGCGGGCGCGCAGGCTTTTGGCAGGGGCCATCAGATGATCTTTCAGGACAGGGTCGCGCAGGCTGCAATGATACGGTCGCAAGCCCGGGTGAGCTCCTCAAGCGAGGAAGCATAGGAAATCCGGATATAGGGCGAGGCCATGAAGCCGCTGCCGGGCACGACAGCCACGGCGAAAGCGTCGAGCAAATACATGGCGAAATCGGTGTCGCTTTCGATCACCTTGCCGTCCGGCGTGCGCTTGCCGATGACACCCGCGCAGGAGGGGAAAACATAAAAAGCGCCGTCCGGCACACGGCAAGCAAGCCCCTTGGCCTGATTCAGCTTGGCGACGACAAGGTCGCGGCGCTCCAAAAACGCGCGCGCGAACTCTTTGATATGGTCCCGACTCCCTGACAGCGCCTCGAGCGCGGCATATTGAGAAATCGAGCTGGTGTGCGAGGAGGTCTGGCCTTGGATGAGGTTCATGGCCTTGATCAGCGCCAGAGGTCCTGCACCGTAACCGACGCGCCAGCCCGTCATTGCGGCTGCCTTGGACACGCCGTTGACTGTTAAGGTGCGCTCGTAGAGGTCCGGCGCGACTGCAGCCATCGTTGCGAAGTCGGCGTCATAGGTGAGCTTTTCATAGATGTCGTCGGATAGCACGTGCACATGGGCATGCTCGCGCAACACCGCAGCGAGCGCGCGCAAATCACTTCGGCTGTAGACCGCCCCGGTGGGATTGCATGGCGAATTCAATATCAACCATTTGCTGCGCGGCGTGATCGCCTTCTTCAAGGCCTCGGAGCGCAGCTTGAAGCCATGGAGTTCATCGCAGGCGACGAGCACCGGCTTGCCGCCGGCCAGCGCCACCATGTCGGGATAGGAGACCCAGCATGGCGTCGGGATCACAACCTCATCGCCCGGATCGAGACTGGCGAAGAGTGCGTTGAACACGACCTGCTTGGCGCCGCAACCCACTGTGATCTGGTCAATACCGTAGTCGAGCCCATGATCGCGACGCAGGCTCTCGCGAATTGCTGCCCGCAGTGGCTTGATTCCGGCGACCGCCGTGTATTTCGTGTGCCCGTCGCGGATGGCCCGGATGCCAGCTTCACAGATGGCGGGCGGCGTGTCGAAATCCGGCTCGCCCTGGCTGAGCGTAATCACATCGGCGCCCTGATCGCGCAGCTCGGCGGCGCGAGCCGTCATGACCTTGGTTTGAGAGGGACGGACGACCTTGAGCCGTTCTGAAACGAGAGACAAGAGACAATATCCTATGCGTTCGAATGAGCGGTTTCGTGGGGATCTATCCGAACTCGAACGACCAAACTAACCCCGTGATCGCGGCTTTGGATAAAATCATCGAAGATTACGATAATTGTATCGCTTCTTCGTGCGGCTCTGTTGGGCGATCGCGCGGTGCTTTGCGTCGCAGCTCTTCCTCTTCATCAGCCTGAGCCAGGATCGCCGACCATCGCATGTTCGCAAGCTTACATCGACTTATTCGATGAATGTCATTCTGACGTAGCAGTTCAGGGTTTTAAGGTCGCGCACAATCGCGAATAGGCCTGAACGACACAAGCGCCCAATTTCGGTGGTCCGCCAAAGTCTGGGCCGATCTTAAGAATTCACGGTCGTGGCATTCGTATCAATGGAAGTGAAACCGGAGGCGGTGATGACCCGTATTGATCTGACGCGACGGCAAGCCATCGCAGGCGCCGTTGCCACAAGCGTGTTGGCCAGCACAGGCGCCGGCGCTGCGCAGGGCGAGCCTAAGACATGGACGCGTCGGCGCCTTCGGGTCGGCATGTCCGGATTTCCGCGATCCTTTGACCCGGTCATCGCGACCGATACTGCCATTCGTCGGATCATGCCGCAGCTTTTCGATACTCTGATTACCTTCGACCACGCCCACGACATGGCGCTACGGCCCGGCTTGGCCGAGCGTTGGGAGCGGGTCAATGCGCAGTCGCTGCGGCTGTTCCTGCGCAAGGGAGTGGCTTTCCATGACGGAACGCCTTTGACGGCCGAAGATGTTGCCTTTAGCCTTGGTCCTGACCACCTGCTGGGACCCGGACGCAGCGGAATGTCCGAGGCGCTTCAGTCGCTTGATCGGCTCGAGAAGGTCGAAATTGTCGATCCTTACACCGTCATTGTGCATGCAAAGGGCGGTGACGCGCTCCTCGAGCAGCGTCTGGCTGCTTGGGGATCGGAGATCGTCAGCCAGCGCGCCTTCGCGGCAGCAGGCTCCTGGGAGCGCTGGACCACAGCCCCTGTCGGAAGCGGTCCCTACAAGCTCGTCGATCACAAGCTCGATATTGGTGTCTCGTTGACCGCCCACGATGCGTATTGGGGCGGGCGGCCGCCGTTCGATGGCATCGAATACCGCATCATTCCCGAACTTTCCGCGCGCGTGAACGGCCTGCTCGCCAGCGAGCTCGACATCGCCACTGACATTCCGCCGGACCAGTTCGCGGGCATCCAGAAGCGTCCTGATCTCGAGGTCGTCGGTGGTGCCGTGCAGAATATCCGATCGCTCGTCTTCGATCAGACCGATCCCATTTTAAAGGATGCGCGTGTTCGCCGTGCGATGAGCCTTGCGCTCGACCGCAAACTGATCGTGCAGAGCTTGTGGCAGGACCGGCTCCCGATTCCGAACGGTTACCAGTTGCCGAGCTACGGCGAAGGCTACATCCACGAGTTCCCCTCGCTTGCCTATGATCCCGACAAAGCCAAGGAGCTGTTGGCCGAAGCGGGCTACAAGGGAGATCAGATCACCTATCGTCTGCTCAACAACTACTACCCCAATCAGGTCTCTGGCGCGCAGACCATGATCGAGATGTGGCGTGCGGTTGGCCTGAACGTCAAACTTCAGATGATGGAAAACTTCGCGCAAATTCAGCACCAGCCGGTGCGTGCCATCTTTGATACGTCCAATACGGCACTCTTTCTGGATCATCTCGGCCATCCCTGGCGTGAATACGGTCCGAGCGGCACCCTGCCAAAGTCAATTGGAATCTGGAGGAACGAGGAATATTTTGCGCTCGGCGCCAAGCTCCAGGACACCGTCCAGGCCGAACAGCGCCGGCCGATCATCCGTCGCATGCTCGAGATCATCAGCGAGATCGATCCACCCTGCGTGATCCTGCACGTATCGGGACAGTTCTATGGCAAGCGCCGCGACGTGCCGTGGCTGCCGGGGCTAACGCTCGACCTCAATTTCGGCCCGTTCAACAGAGCTCTGATCCGGACCTGATCGCGATGAGGCACACCTTGAATCAACCATTGTGCGATAGCAATCCCCCCTTGGAGCTAGCCCTCGGCCAGAGGTCTTGGCGATGAGCTGGTTTGACGACAACCTTGCCGCTGGCGATCTCGCAATCCTGTTCAAAGTCTCGTGGACGATCCGACGGGAGCGCCGCGCCGTCGGGGAGGCGCGGACGCCGCGCCGCATTCATCATGGCGTGGCTCCGATCTGCGCCGACGAGCTGATAGCGCACCGGAAAGTGACGGAGCGCCTTGAGATCGGACGCGAGGTCAAGGCTGTTGGGGGGGGCCGGCCCATGTTTAACAGCTGCACGAACATCGGTCGTTCCGAGGCGCATGGTACGCTCTCATTCGGGGGTGGGGTGCATTCGTGCTCCTTTGCCGACGTTGTCGATGCCGGCCGTTCCAGGCGCGCGCGCGCACCTGTCGCGCAATTGGCGCGCGGGGTAGGCACGCTTGCGGCCGATCGCCGAATGTCGGCCGAGTTGCCACCCGAGGATGCCGCTGTAGCATCGTTTCTCTCTTGCCGTGGCAAGGGCGGCGTTCCAGCCGACCTGGTGCGATCCCTATGATGCGGGAAGGGCAGGGACCTCGCATGGAGGCGCTTCTTCAGATCGCAGGTTTGCGTGTCGCGTTCGACTGTGTGCCCACGCTGCGCGGAATCGATCTCACTCTCGGGCGTGGCGAGTCGCTGGGCATGGTCGGCGAAAGCGGTTGCGGCAAATCCGTGACATGGCTTGCTGCGCTCGGACTGTTGACGCGGCGCGCTAAAATAACGGGCAGCGTACGCCTGGCCGGAGAGGAGCTGCTCCATGCGCCAGCCTCTCGCCTCGACAAGGTGCGCGGCGGGCAGATCGCCATGATCTTCCAGGACCCGGCGAGCGCGCTTAATCCTGTGCACACGGTGGGCCATCAGATCTCTGAGGCCCTGCGGCTCCATCGCAGCATGGACCGCCGCACGGCGCTTGCCGAAGCGCGACGTCTGCTCGACCAAGTCGGCATCCCCGATGCAGCGCGCCGGCTTGGCGCCTATCCGCACGAATTATCCGGCGGGCAGAACCAGCGCGTCATGATCGCCATGGCTCTTGCAGGCGAGCCCGACATCTTGATCGCTGATGAACCTACCACCGCCTTGGATGTCACTATTCAAGCGCAGATCCTTGAGCTTCTGCGGCAGATCCAGCGCGAGACAGGCATGGCGCTGGTCCTGATCTCGCATGATCTCGGCGTCGTCAGCGAGATCTGTGAACGCGTCATGGTCCTTTACGGGGGGCACATCGTCGAAGAATTGCCCGCCTACCGTCTGTTTGACCAACCTGCTCATCCATATACGAGAGGTCTTCTTGCGGCTCTTCCAAGTCTGGATGCGCCGCGGCAACGCCTCTCGGCCATCCCGGGTGTCGTGCCAAATGCAGCCGATTTTCCGCCAGGCTGTCCTTTCGCCCCTCGTTGCGATCGGCGGATCGGACGCTGCAGTGAATGGGCGATTGAGCTCGCCTCGCTGGATGGCGACATCAGACACAGGGCTGCCTGCTTGCATGTCACGAGCGAACCGCCCACGGGCGGGGTCGTGGCTGCATGACCGGGACTGCTCCGCCGATCCTCCGGGCCGATGGGCTTATCCGCCGTTATCGCTTGCGACAGGGCCTTTTCCACCGTTCGGTGATGGTCCACGCGGTCAATGGGCTCTCTCTACGGCTGGCTCGCGGCGAAACGCTCGGACTGGTTGGCGAATCCGGCTGCGGTAAGTCCACTACGGGCCGGCTCCTGATCGGCCTGGACCGACCGGATGCCGGCACGGTGACCTTCCGCGGAGAAGCCTTGCCTGCTATGGGCGATATTCGATGGCGCCGGCTCAGGATGCGAATCCAAATGGTGTTTCAGGATCCGCTAGGTGCGCTCGATCCCCGCCTGACGATCGGCGCGCAAATGGCCGAGCCTCTCGAAATTCATCGGCTTGGCAGCAAGTCGGAACGAGACGGGCGGGTCGATGCGCTTCTCGCCGATGTGGGGCTCAGGACCGATCACCTCAGGCGCTATCCGCACGAGCTTTCAGGCGGCCAGCGCCAGCGTGCCGTCCTGGCTCGTGCGCTTGCGACCGATCCAGATCTCATTGTCTGCGACGAGCCAGTATCGGCGCTCGACGTCTCGATCCAGGCGCAAGTGATCAATCTTCTACGTGACCTGCAGGAGCGGCGGCACATGGCGATGATCTTCATCAGCCATGATTTGCGAGTAGTCCGGCTGATCAGCGATCGGATTGCTGTGATGTATCTCGGCGCCATCGTCGAGGAAGGCGCCTCTGAGGCGGTTCTTCTGGATCCTTTGCATCCTTACTCGCGGGCGCTCGTTTCCGCGGTGCCCAGGCCGGGGAGACATCGGTCTCGCACGATCCTGCAAGGAGATCCGCCCGATCCGGCTGCGCGACCGGGCGGCTGCGCATTCCATCCTCGCTGTCCGGTAGCGCTTCCACTTTGCGCGCGGTTCGCCCCAAAGCTCAGATCCGCTCCTGACGGGCGCCGCGTCGCCTGCCATCTGATCGGCGATCATGGTGCCGAACTCGACAAGGAGGCATGATGGCTCGCTTCATAGCGGTCCGCTTGGCGCGCGCGTTGCTGACCATCGGAGTTGTGGTCACATTCGCATTCGTGGTGCTGCGCGCCTCTGGCGATCCCGCCCGCGCATTGTTGTCGCCGGAAACCCCTGCGGAAGCGGTCGAGGCCTTCCGAAAGGCCTGGGGGCTCGATGCGCCACTCTGGGTGCAATACGCCAGATACCTCCTTGCGGTCGTTCATGGAGATCTCGGTCAATCGATGCGTGACGGGCGTTCCGCGATTACCGTCGTCGCCGAGCGCATTCCTGTCACGCTGATGCTGACTGTGCCGGCACTGATCCTCAATCTGTTGATCGGCATTCCGGCCGGCATCTTCGCGGCCCTCAAACGAGATAGCATCGCGGATCGATTGGTGATGATGGTAGCCGTCGTGGGCTTCACCGTCCCATCTTTCGTGCTCGGCCTCGTGTTGGTACTGGCTTTCGCAGTCGAGCTCCCCTGGTTCCCCTCGGGCGGCGCCGGCGGTTGGCAGCATTTGGTGCTGCCTGTCATCACGCTCGGTCTGGGCGGCGCAGCTGTTTTGGCCCGCTTCAGCCGCAGCGCCATGCTCGAGGTCCTTGGACAGCCCTATATTCGAGCCGCCAGCGCCAAGGGCGTGCCTTGGCCCAGCGTCGTGACCGGCCACGCTCTGCCCAACGCCGCGATAGCGGTGCTGACCATCGTCGGCTTCATGGTTGGCAATCTCATCGCGGGAACGGTGCTCGTTGAAAGCGTGTTTTCGTGGCCAGGCATTGGCAGCCTTCTGGTCGTGTCAGTTGCGAGTCGTGATTTGGCTGTCGTCCAGTGCATCCTGCTCGTCGTGGCCGCCGCCATGATCACCACCAATGTCACGATCGATCTGCTCTATGGCATGCTCGATCCACGTTTGCGCGACTTGCGCTCTGGGAGGCGATAAGTGTCGAGCATTTCTGCAGAAAAAGTTCTGCCGTCTTCGAGGATGCGCAGGCTGTGGTGGTGGCGCGACCGCGCGATCGGAATAGCGGTTACCTGGCTGGTCATCATGCTTCTTGTCGCAGTTTTCGCTGATCGCCTCGCCCCTTATGACTATGCAGCCCTCGACCTTCATCATCGCCTCGCTGCACCTCTTGGCCTCGGCGGAACCATCGCGCATCCCTTCGGCTCGGATGAGCTTGGCCGGGACGTGCTGGCGCGCCTGGTCATATCGATCCGCATCAGCCTCCTTATTGCCTTCGGGGCGACGTTGATCGGCGCCGTCCTTGGCATCACGCTTGGCGTTTTGGCCGCTCACTTCCGCAGCTGGGTAGAGCAGGTCATCCTCGGTTGCGTTGATTTCCAGGCAAGCATGCCGTTTCTCGTCTTGGCACTCGCAGTGCTTGCTTTCTTCGGCAACTCTCTTCTCCTCTTCGTGGGACTCATTGGTCTGCACGGATGGGAACGCTACGCCCGCATCACCCGCGCGCTTGCGATGAGTTCCAACGAACAAGCCTATGTGATCGCCGTGCGCCAGCTTGGCGCGACGCCAAGGCGCGTCTACCTGCGCCACATCATGCCGAACATCGCGTCGACCTTGATCGTCACCGTGACGCTCGCGTTTCCGGACATCATTCTGCTCGAGAGCGGTCTTAGCTTTCTCGGACTTGGAGTGCAGCCGCCGTTTACGTCGCTTGGCAATATGGTCGGCTACGGTCGTGACTATCTGACTCGTGCTCCCTGGATCCTTGTGCTCCCTTCACTGGTCATCTCGCTCACGGCTTTGTCGATTTCGTTCGTCGGCGATTGGCTGCGCGACCGCATCGACAAGACATTATCATGAGGCCTCCCAGAACGCTGCTGTCGATTCTCAGCCCTGCGACTTCCCGCCTCTCGACAAGCTGCAGCGATCCGGCGGCGGCGTCATCGAATAGTAAAGGGCACTTCGTTGCCCGGAGGCAGGATCCGCCGGGAGACCCGAGCGGCTGGGCTTGATGGACTAGCTGGGCATGTGAGCTGTTGCTGGTCGCGACGCTAACCGTATGCTGTCGTCACGCGAGCATGGCGATAGCACCAGTCGGCTGCACGAGCCAATCATGCGGTAACGTACACGCGCGCCATCATCCTGGGCGCGAAGGCGAAACTTCAGGGCAGGCCACAATCTGCTGTCTTGCTGCATGCGGGCTTGATGCTGAGCTCAAGGATGAATGTCGACAACTGACGACGGGTTGCGGCGCGCGAGCATCACTTTTGGATTCCTGATCTTGGACCTGCGGCTGACGGGGCAATGGCGGGCTTCATCTCTCTGGGCGGAAAAGGAGAGAGGATACGGATCGCGCTGGTCGCGGGGGGCCGGGAGGTCGACCTGAGTCAGGAGACCATGCTTGTGGCGCGACTTATGACCGGTGCTCGTGGGCGTGAACTTGTATCAATGCCTCGCGCGTGCATGTTTGCACTAAGTTGACGCCGTACTTAAGACCCGACTGCTCAACGACCAAAAGGTCGCGTTTGGCGATCTGATCGCGTACTGCCTGCCTCAAGCTCAATGCTGGCCGGAAGTGGGCTGGCCGAAGAGCTGAGCTTACGCACTTTCCGGCTGAGTTTTGGTGAGCCTATTTCCGGCGACTGCCGCCCGCCACTCTCACTCTGCGTCACCTGATCGACGATGGAGACGGCTTCAAGGTCGTGCCTTTGGCATTCAGCGCAAGCGGCAATAATAAAGCACCATGCCGACTCCATAGTGCCCACATCAAGTTTCGGCCAAACGCAGCCTTAGCTCTGACCGAGCCATCTCGGCGCTGTAGGCGCGCGAAACGCCGGCTGAGATTTTAGCTGCAGATGCATTGTGCCCACATTCCATCCCTGAGGTGCTCATCACGAACGCAAAAGGAGGAGCCAAAAAGCTCCGTCATGCTCTGTGAACAGAGTCTTCTTCGATCGCTTGGGCCGTCGGCTCGCGATCGGTACTGCGCCTTGTTTTCAAGCCGATCGCGTTTTCGTGGAATTCCATCATCAAATCAGAACGTCTCATCGCACGATTTGATGTTTGTCACCGAATGTTTGCGTCCCAACGATACAGCCTCGCCCGCACAAGTTCTGACCCAGAGGATACGGCAATGACATTCTCAAATCTGAGCTCCCGACATCGAACGATCAAACGGCTTGTACTGACGTCAGCGGCAGGCTTATTCGCGTTGCAAGCTGCACAGGCAGCTGATCTTCCCGTCAAGGCCAAGGCGATCGAGTACGTGAAGGTTTGCTCGCCATATGGCGCCGGCTTCTACTACATTCCGGGCACGGACACGTGCATCAAGCTGGGTGGCTATCTGCGCGCTGACTTGGTGTTGAACAGCAACAGCGACTTTGACCCAGCAGCTAATGGTGTGGCGGGAGCTCGAAATCGCCTCAGCAATGACTACACCTGGCGGTCGCGGGAGAGCTTGAGCATCGACACGCGCACTGCGACCGAGTACGGCGCGGTTCGCACCTTCTTCCAAGGCGTGTTCAGCTGGACCTCGGGTGGCTATACCGGTGCCGGTGCAGGCGGCGCCGGAGGCGCAACCACCTATAACGCAGCTGCGTCCGGAGGACAGGGCACTGGAGCGATCGCACAGGGATCGCTCGGCGTCTACTCCGCATTTATCCAGTTCGCTGGCTTTACCGTGGGAAAGGCGGTCTCGCAGTTCTCCGCGCCTTGGACCAACTATCCGGCGAACGAATATGACGATTTACCCGGTGGCGGTGGCTGGGTCACCGGCGTGAACCAGTTGACCTATACCGCCGATTTCGGCCAAGGCATCACAGCGTCTCTCTCGGCGCAGGACCAAGTCGTTTATGGCACAACCAACATCTGGAACGTGAGCGGCGCAACGGCTGCCGGCCTCGCGACGGGGGCGTACGGCGCCAACGACATCGGCGCTTCGCGCTCTCCTGACCTTATCGCGATGGCGCGCATCGATCAGGGCTGGGGCCTCTTTCAGGCGTCATTTGCTGCGCACGATAACCATGCGGCCTATTACGGCGTTGACGAAACCACCGGCCATCCAGGCGACAAGTGGGGCTGGGCGGCTCAGTTGGCCTTATCACTCAAAAACATCCCGACTGGGGCAGGTGACACGATCAACTTGTCCGGCGCATATACGAATGGGGCGACCCGCTACAACTTCAACGACCTGATGGCGACAACGTACGCGATGTACGGCGGTACGGGCCCGGCTAGCGGTTACCAGAGCGTCGGCCTGGCCGGTCCGTCTGATTCCGTGTTCGTTGCAGGCGCCGGTCAGGAGTTGACCACGACCTACGGCTTCCGTGGTGGCTACACCCATAACTGGGATCCACAGTGGAATACGGCCGTTTATGGCGGGTGGGCCGCCGTTCGGTATGGAAGCACTGCCAAGAGCTACATTTGCGGTGCGTTCGTTGCGGGACTTGCGCTTTCGAGCGGCATGGCTGGCTGTAATCCCGACTTCAATTACGGGGTTGTTGGCCTCGTCACGCGGTGGACCCCGATCAGGAATCTGACCTTTACGGCTGACCTCGCCTACACCATGCTCGACCAAAAATACGCGAGCGGAAGCACGGTAACATTGCCGCTGCAGGCGGCCGTCGCCAAACCAGCTGCGACCTACGCGTTAAAGGACCAGAGTACGCTGACACTGTTGCTCCGAGCTCAGCGCAACTGGTGAGTCTCTGCCAAACCCAGCGAAAGGAGAAAAAAAGGCTCTATGAATCCACGTTAACCTCCAAGGAGGCCTTCGGCATGCCCGCCGGGGGCCTCCTACATCTATGGGCAATTTTTTGTCAAAGGGGGCGCGTCCGGTCCTTATGCGCAGATCCCGGTCCTTATGCGCAGATCCCGGTCCTTATGCGCAGATAAAGGCTCAAGCTGACACACCCGAGGCACTTGGGAGATCGAGTGCGCCAGTATGCTGGCGCATGGCCCCGCGACCCTTCTCACGAGCCTCAGTCTCGATGAAGATCATTGTTCGAGACATTCGCGATCTCCTTCAAAGATGACCGCAAGCAGCCCGGCATCGGGTTTGTTGAAATCCATCGCTCGGCCATCCAGGAAACGAATGATTCTGTACCACTACACATCCGCCGCAGGTCTCCATGGCATCGTGGCCAGCCGCTCGCTATGACGTCACACTATCGCTTTCTCAACGATACATCGGAGTTTCTGCACGGCTGGAAGATCGTGCTAGACGCAATCGACCGTCGTGGCGCCAAGATCAGAGATATCTCATCGCTTGCCTGGGAGACGGTCACATAGCAGCGAAGGTCATGGCTTCGTCGGATCTCTGACGTCTGAAGGTGATCTGCTCTCGCAATGGCGAGGCTACAATCGTGGACAAGGCTTCTCAATCGGCTTCAATGCAGACTGGCTTTTGCAGAACGCCGGGGCCCAGGACTTTGATATCACGCCGGTCCTCTATGACCGGAAGAACAACGAGCGGCGGCTGACGGGGCGGTGACGCTGCTCCTCGGACGCCTGGTGGAAGGGACGGATGAGCCGGAGGGCGCCCGCCCCCAAGTCAGGACCTGGTGGCCGCATGCGCTGAAGACAGCTCCCGTTCTCAAGAACCAACACTTCCAAGAGGAGCGCGAGTCGCGCCTGGTTTGGGTCGGAGTTTCCTGGCCTGCCGGCCTGAGGACGCGTGTCTCACCAGCCGGCCTTGTTCCATACCGGGCTTGTCAGTTCGACCAAGTCGTCATCAACAATGCCGCTCTGCATCCCAATAATTACGGCATCGAAGAAATCATCATCGCGCCCGCCTTGGGGCGACAGCAAACGATCGCGGTGGAAGCCGTACTGGCCACACATCGTATGCGCTTGACGATCAAGCGGTCGGAGATCCCTTATGGCGCGGACTGAGCGGCTTGCGCTTCCCGGTCCGAGCGGCTTTCAAATGGTCTGTAGTCTCCTGTCTCGCCTCTTGAAGACGTTCGATCTATGCGCGATAAGAAGCAAAGCCACAACTTGCGACCGATTTCCAGATGGGTTTCCGATTTTGCCGTAGTTTTAAGATTATCCCCGGCGTCCGCTTAAATCTAAGCGGCAGCGGAGCGAGCGTCTCGTTTGGCCCGCGCGGACTGCATTACACCATCGGGCCGCACGGCACGAGAACGACCGTCGGCCTGCCAGGCTCGGGCGTTTCGTGGACGTTCTATCAGCCCTACGCATCGGTTGGCGCATCGCCGCCCGCTCTGCCGGAAGCGCCCAATTCCCAAAGCCGTGAACCAATCGGTTCGGATGAAGGCACTGTCATCGACAGTGCTTCGATCGATGAACTGGTCGCCAAGTCATCATCGAGATTTCAGAGACCTTGACAGCCGGCCGATGCCGTTGGCGCCGATACAAGCTACTCATCGCGATATTGTCTGCGGCGCGGCAATCAGGATGGAAGTGCAGCGTCAATCAGGATGAGAGAGCTTCGCCGGGCTCGTGACGCAGGGAGGGCGTAGCCCGACCGGAG
>NZ_JBEPRY010000049.1:0-23709 GCF_040548605.1 Bradyrhizobium sp. JR4.1 | reverse complement strand
CCGTTCAAGCTGAGTACTGCGCTTATGGCTGTCCATAAGGACTGTTACGCACCAATTGGACTAACCCAACAAGGCGGCCCTCGCCGGAGGGAGACGATTCAAGGACGCTTTTCCCGCTTCAAGCGGCGCTCGGATATCAGCTGTCTCAGACACTTTTCGTCGGCCACTCGAATCTTATTGTCGAGGGCGTGACTGATTTCTGGATCCTCTCTGCGGTAAATGCGCACTTTGCCGCGACTGGTGCTGCGGCCCTTCCAGAAGAGTTGACCATCACCCCCGCTGGCGGGGCTGGGAAGGTGTCTTATATGGCCGCGCTGTTGGCGTCCGAAGATTTGAAAGTTCTCGTTCTATTAGACGATGACCGAGCGGGCCGGGAAACACAGAAGGATATCGTCACCAACAAACTTTTGCGGGAGACTGCAATTCTTTTTGTTTCGGAGGGCTTCGATCCAAAACCCTCCGAGGCTGATATTGAGGACCTCATAGACCCCGTGACTTACGACAAGCTGGTGGCCGACACTTACAAAGTTGAGCTGAAGGGTAAAAAGCTCGTGCTCAACGCCAAAATACCGCGCATCGTCAAACGGTATGAAGAAGCTTTCAAAGCGCTAGGTCTTGAATTCTATAAGACGCGACCAGCCCGCGAATTCATGTCGCTCATTGGGGCTGACCCGGCAAAAGTGCTGACTGCAGATAGCACAAAGCGGTTCCAAGCTATCTTCAATGAACTATCGGCGCGCTACGAGAAGATGAAGAACGTTGCATCTTTCAGGTGACGCTTGCCTGCCCCCTCACTTCCACCGCGTCCGGTCGCCGATCAACGCAGGTCCATCAGCCAAGGTACCCGAAAATGAAGATCGCGATCTTATCTGCCGCCGACGTTGCTGGTTGGTATACCGCAACGCTAATGGAGCGCGGGCACGAGGTCACAATTGGCCCCTTCGGCCACGCGCCCTCGGCGGTGACCGGCATGATTGAGGATGGGATTGATGGCGTTCTCATGTTGGCTGAAGACGGTGATAACCTGGAGGAGATTGCTGCGCGCTTCACTAGGGCGACAGGCCGCCCTATATGGCGCAACATGACGGAAATCCCGCGCTAATGGTGGTGCAGTTACTGAAGTTGCGGCCATGAAGCGCCCGATTGATCATCTTCGCGACTCCGCGATGTCCATGGAGGTAGGACCGTCCGGAGGGCGCATTACTGAAATGGTTAAGATTGGCGAGCGTCTTCACACTGTGACAACCAACTCGATTTACCGGATCATGCTGGCTGACGAAATTGATCCCGGTCGCACCAACATCAATGTGCCAAACTCGCAACAGAAGGTTCTAGACTACGGTTCAGACTCGCCGCTGGTAGCCAAAACACTGCTGACCGCCAAGCAGCTTTTTGAGAAGGGCTTCCTAGGTCCCGACTTCGAGTCTGCTAAGGCAGTCGAGCTAAGCTTCGAATGCATGAAGAATTTGGCTGCGATGTCCGACCTTGCAGCGGAGTTTAGCAGGCACGACGATGACGAAGAGAGTCGACTTGCAGAGTTGCAGATCAAGGGCCGCTCTCTAGCGCTTCCATCAGCGCCCAACCTAGAGCCGCGCTGCAAAGAGTTCATCCAACGCGCCGATCACGCGCTCAAACCACTCTTCGCAATTACTTCGATGTTCTACGGAAGCAAGTTTAAGGGATGGTTTGAAGGCCTTGCGGAAGAAGTATCGCGAAAACACAAAGGCGACAGCCAATACATTGGGCTGACCGCAGACGTGGCAAATTTCTGCAAATCAATTAGGAACACTCGCAACTGCGTCGAGCACAGGAAGCCCAATGAGCGGGTGGAGGTCTCTGATTTTGCCCTAACGCCGAACAACGAGATCGTTCCTCCCACGATCGCCGTGTACCATCCCAAGTTTACTCAACCGCGAATAGCGATTTCCGCATACACGTCTCAGGTCACCGAGCATATTGCCGATACGTTCGAGACTCTGATTGCATTCATGTGTTCGAGAAATATCGATGCGTCAGCGGCGATTCCTGTACAAGTGGTGGAGCTGCCGGAAAACCAACGCAGCAACAAGCTTGTAAAGTACTCCTACGGAATAGACGGTGGGAATCAGATTATCCCCCTATCGTGACGTGCTTACCGACTACAAGGTCTCTGAGGTAGTGTGATCGGCCAATAACCCATACGGTCGTCCGAACAGTCGAGCAGCCAAATGTCACGAGACGATTTTCTTCGGCCCACTATCGAAAGACTGGCAAAGCGCGTCGGAATGCGCTGTTCAAATCCTGATTGTCGTGCTCCGACCTCTGGGCCGGGCTCTGACGCGTCCGGCGTAACAAACACGGGGGTCGCCGCTCATATTTGCGCAGCATCTCCTGGAGGGGCACGGTTCTACGATGCCATGACGTCAGAACAACGAGCGGACATCGCGAACGGCATATGGCTTTGTCAAAACCACGCGAAGCTAATAGACGATGATGAAATTGCGTTTCCCACCAGCCTCCTTCGAGAGTGGAAGGATACCGCAGAGCGGATGGCTTATCTTGAAGCCCGGGGCTTTGCGGTCAATAGGGCTCACCCGTTCAAGGACTTGGAAAAGGAAGGCTCCAGAGCTAATCGCAAAGATGCGAGAGAACCTTCAGAAGGAGCCGTTAGTTCGCGAGTTCGTGCTTCTTCCGAACAACAGGGTTTCTTACGGCGCAAGCTATCCGCAGTTTATCTATTTTGAAGATTCAATTCCTTACATTTCATCGATCATGACGATCATGATTCATGTAGGCGCAATATATGATGCTCGGTACAACAGGGTACCTCGCTACAAATTCACCGAGGCTTTTGTCAGCTTCCTGATCGGGGAGGGATAGCGTCAAGAACTGTGAACCCGGCAGCCTGGGCCACCCTCAATGCGATCAGAGAGCATGATATTAATCGACACAGCGAGCGTTTCGTTCGATGAACGAGACGAATTCGAGTTACTAAATGCAGAACTGAGTTCGCTCGCGGCGCGGCGACGTGAGCAAATCGACCTTCTCGTTGAGCCATATCGACGATCGAAGATCGCTTGGAAAGTCGCGGTGCTAGCAAACGCGGTTGTGTATCGACAGATAGCCTTGGCAGAAGGAGTCGCATCATCTTGGAATAATGCAAACTATTTGAGCGCGATCCTAAATGGAAGAGCCATGGTCGAGACCGCGGCCTTTTATTGGGATTTCTCAAAAAGATTTCGGGAATTGGCATCCATCCCAGATTTTCGAGCAGTCGACGCGCTGGCGATGAATTCTCTTTTCGGGACCAAAGATAAAGAGCTCCTTCGCGATCACCCCGAACATGAGGCCCGGCAGATACTTAAATCTATCGATTTAATCGACCGAACCGTCATCCCAAATTTCCGCAGTCACTATGATGGTCTCTCGGAATTCTGCCATCCAAACTCGTATGGGCACCGCGGGCTCTTTTCTAAGATCGACCACGACACCGGCATTGCCACCTTCGAAGCAAGGGGCAGCGACCGCTTTGTCATCCCAATCAAGTGCGCGTTAGGAACGGCAGCCATCCTGGCGGTGTCCCTCAATGCTGCGGAAGCAATCCTACCTCACTTCGCCGATGCGCATCACGGGGCACATCCCTCACCTGTTGTGGAGGATCCCCGATAACCAATACGCTGAACAAGCTCAATGCTGCGCGCCATCAGCTTGGCACCGCACTTGATCTCTTCATCAAGGTTCGCGATCCCGTGGCCGTGCAATGTCTGGCTTGTGGCGGCAGCGAATTGATTGAGGCGATAGCAGCTTCGGAGAACGTTCGCACCTTCTCCACTCACATACTGGAGACCTACCCGCAGCTAGACATGGGAAAAATCGCCGTCTTCAACGACAATATTGGAACGCCTTCAAACATATGAGCACGAAGGAGGGCCTGCGCAGAGAGGATGACGACCTGTTGGCAGCATTCAACGATACCGTAAACGACGCAGCGCTATTCATCGGGTGGTGGGACTATTTTTCTGTTACGGGTCGCTTGCCGCTCCCTGTGCAGGTATTTCAACTTTGGTGGTTCTCGCTCAATGAGGAGAAGCTAGCGGCTGGTGCTGATCTGGATACCATCCGCAAGCTGTTTCCTGACATGATGTCGCAAACGCGGACAGAACAGAAGCGCAGGTTGCTCCGAGCAGTTGAGAAACATCGTCATGACGAGGCGGTCCTTCAAGATGGCCGTACAGAGAACAATCCGCTTTGCTTCCCGGCTGCCGTCTTCCAGCGAACGTGACGCATCGTTCAGCACCCTGCGATTTTGGCTGGCCTTAGCAGATCAGGAACGTGAGATAATGACGAAGACCAAGTTCGGTGCAATCACGGTTCTGCTGTTACTGCTCTACCCGAGCGTTGAATCAGCCTAGTTTCGGACGAACTTCGTCCGAAACTGCTTTCAGTAGCCCCCTCACCTCCACCGCTTCCGCCTGCCCTAGACCCTATGCCGCGCGATCTCAGCACCGGAGGCGTCAACCACGATTACAACCGTGCCCGCATCACGGTCGCAATCGGGATCGCTGGCGATGTCCCGAGCGACACGGGCGCCGTACTGGACGGCTAGCTCAGCAGAGCCGAATAGCTCTCCCACATCGTCCGCCTGTGTCTCGCCATTGTGTAAAATCGGGAAGTAGTAACGCATAGCCGCGGCTCTCGTCCTTTAGTCGCGATCATGCCCACATGTCGGGACGGCCCGCACCTGTCAAAAACGACAGGGTCTTGCGAAGCGGATCACCGGGCGCCCTCCTCACAGCCCTGGGCGTGTGTCGTCGTTGACCCGCAGCAACAACGCTCGACGCCTGCCGCTAGACAGCGTGGTAGCACTACCCGACTTCGTCCCCCTGGGGCACTTGGCTGGCACCGACAACCTACCGGAGCCGACTCAATCGGCTTTGAACACGACGCCGATGCGAGTATCACTGGACCAAACGAGACGACAATCTCTGATGATACGGTCTCTTTCCAACATCATCTTGAATGTGGCAGGCATGTGCAGCTTCGTCGATAACTCGATCCCAGCACCGTCCTGCGAGATATTGAACACGCGGCAACGTCGGCTGCCGCCATCTCCAAAAATGTAGGCGGCTAAGTCGACCTCCGAACGATCGATCTTCCGGCGATCCGACATGATTATCCTTGAGTTGACGCGGCTGTCTCTGGTCCTTCATGGGCCGAAGCTATTTCAAGCAGTCTAAACTGCCTCGCGATCCGTGTTGCCAAGCCCGACCGCTCTTTGGCTCGCGCTCTCTCATAGTCGGATACGTCGTGTCCGTCTCGCCCAAGGACCTCGATCAGGATCGTTTGGCTATGAACATAGGTCACCTTGTCAGCGATCTCTCGCGTCAAAGCAGCCAGCTCGTCATCATTATCTGATGTCACGGCGATCTCCTTGGTCGGACCGATCACGCGCAGAAAGGCGCTATTTTGCATGCCCAATACTTACAGATCGTTACGCGGGCACCTTGGACCGCTCTATAGGCGCGTGGCCAGTTCGGCCCTGGTCGAGCAAGCTGGGTGCAAGCGCTGCCTCGCGACGTTCACGCTCCAAGCCTGGAACTCATCACTTACCAGCTTGCTATACGATGATGGTCCGCAGCGCTTCTGCTGGCATGAAATCGGTGTCCAACAATCGACAAGAGGTTCGCCCGTGGTCGCCTGAAGAAGAGGCGCAACTGCTTGCGCTACGCGACCAGGGTATGACTGCGACCGAGCTGGGCGAGCGTTTGGGTCGCAGTGGTCAGGCCGTGTACGGCCGGTTACAACCAAGCAGCGAGGCCGAACAAGAAGGAGCGGACACGCCTTCGCGCAAGGGATTGGATAGCCGGGGGTCCTCCCCCCGTCACCTAGCGTGACTGACCGCAGCCACAACGTTCGACGCCTCCCGCTATATCGCGGCGGTAACACTATCGACCTGGGCCGAGCGAAAATCCAACTCGCGACTGCCCCCGAACGGTTCATTAACCATGGTCGGCCTATCATGCTTTCCGGTGGGTTAAAGTTGAGTAGAGCGTATCGCGATGTTGTATTTGAGCGCCCTTAGCTACGCGGCTGTAACGATCATCATCTTGACGCAAACGGGTCTGGTTCGGTTGGGCTGAGAAACGTGAGGCGAGTTCTGCGGTGACCAGAAGCTTTCGGTGCAGGCTGCACTGAAACGGTCTGGGTCCTAGGCCGGATCGTGGCATCACGCAGGCGAAGGGAAATTACACGCGTTCAACGGTCGAGGGGATGGACCATGAACCGACTAGTCGGAGTCGTCGCGCTGCTGATTACGACTGGCGCCTTTGCTCAAACCGCTCCACCGAAAGCAGCCAAAAAGCCTTCGGTTAACGTCAAGCCGCAGCCGCCAATGGGCTGCAAACTGATCGGCGCCGTCAAAGGAACCAAGATTTGGGCGGGTGATTGCATCGCTCCGTCGCCCGCGGCGGAAATTCCCGCGCCAGCATCTCCGCCTGCTGAGCCAGGCGACGAGCGTCCGAAGGATACGAAACCGTAATCGTATCGGCGGGCTGAACGCCAAAGGGGAAATAGATGCGCCTACTCTCCTCGATCGAATTGCCGCATTGGCTCATGATCGCGGGGACTATTCTGGCCATACTGGGCGTCTTTGGTCTTGTGATTACTCGGAACAAGCACACCGCAGTTGATCCTGACACAGAGCCCCTCGCACCACAGCCCAGACGCCCCCCGCCGAGCCAGCTCGATTTTTCGCCTCATAAAGACGGCGACTGACTGTGCAACACCATGGCAAAGACTCTACGCCGTTCGCGCGAGAGACGGATCCCGAACCGCGAGTTCGCTCGGCTTGATCATAGCCGGTCCGCTATATGGCTCTTTGGAACGCTGCCGATTTTCATTATCATCTATATGAAGATTGCGGCAATCTAACGTAGCGCGGTCATAGGATAAGTGCGCGGCTTGCGAACTGCGCGCTACGTTGTTAGACCGCGCCCTCAACATCGAAGGAGCGCCACGTTGGCCAACAAAGCAAAGAAAACTATTCGCCGCGAGTGGACTAAGGCCGACATCAAGGAACTTAAAGCGCACTCAAAGGCGCGTACGCCTGTCATCAAAATATCCAAGGCGACCAAGCGCACCGCTGGCGCGCTCCGTCACAAGGCTCTCGTTTTGAGGTTTGGCTTAGGCCTTCAGCCCTGATGAAGACAGTTGTCGGGAAATAGGGACAACCGGATCGCCAAACTTCCATATTAGTTTGGACATTAATCTGACGCGTTCTAGCGCAGACTATCGGTCTTGCGATGAGGCAGCCGGGGGGCGGCCTCGCACACGAGGTTGAGGGCTCGCTTTAGCCAGCCCCGGCGAGCCCTCCCTCAGTCAGCAAGACTGACGTTTAAGTTTTCCATAAGTGTGACATCGACGACATTGCGAACTTGAGCCGTCGCTGTAGGCTTGTCTTGCCGGGGCTGGAATCAATATTTCACGTCTTCATTTTAACCCGGCTGGCCGCAGTGGTTTGCCGCTGCGGCCTTTTCGTGGAGCGCTCCTAGCGGTGAGGCCATCCTGCTGGGACACAGTGATAACACTGCCGATCCGGCGTGCGCCTGTACGACTGCCCAACCTGTAAGCGGTTGTTTTTGGGATGCCAGCCGCCATAATTTGCCTGATCGCGGTCCTGCTTTTGTCTGATCGAAAAAATTGGCAGCAGGGTGGAAATGGTCCGATCCGGGGCTCCTAAAAGTTCGGCGATTTGGTCCGCAGAGGACGACAAAATACTTTTTCAGATGCGCGCGACCGGAGCGTCATTCAGCGACATTGCAGCATACCTCGGCCAGAGTCAGGCCTCGGTCGAGGCTCGCTATTCCAAGCTAAAGAAGAAGATCAAACTGCGTGGTCGTTCCTAAACGCTTAAGCCCTGCCTCCGGCGGGATAGGACCTGGTGAACACGCCCTGTTGCTCAATGCGGTTGTAATGAAAGGTGCAGCCATGAGCGCGGGCGAAGACTTCGGCCTCTGCAAGAAAGCGAGCGCGTCATTCCCGCCGAACGCGTACTCGATGTACCGATCGCGAATTATCACCTGCTGGTCCGCCCCGACATCGTCTAAAACGCTCGCCAGCCGGAGCAGGTAGGCTTGGCGCGTCTCCATGAAGCCGTGTCAGATCAACTACCGGCCTTCAACGATTTTGCGGCGTCCAGATGTTTTTGCAACGTATCAATCTGGCCAGAAGCATATTCACCGGCAGCATCCTTGCTTTGTGACGCCTTCTTGTACTCGGCGATGTCCTTCTGGTGATCTGCGACCATGTGGGTAGCGAACATCTTATCGAACCCTGCGCCGGACATTTTTGCCATCTTGTCATGGTCGGCTTTTTGCTTCGCACTCGGGCCGCTCGGTGGGTTCATTCCTGCTGCTTGGGCAGCAGTTAAAGCCTTCTGATTGGCGACAGCATGGTCGGTGGAGAGCATCCTGCCGAACGACTTGACGGCATCGCTCTGGCCGTTCTGCTGCGCCAGCTCTCCCATGCTCACCTCAGCGAAATTGCCCTCGATTGCCTTCTTAAGGAACGCCTCGCTTTGCTTATCTTTCGCAGATGCGTTCGCAACTGAGATCGCCATCAAGGCTACTGTCCCGAGCGACACAAGCATTCTGTTCATAGGCGACTCCTGCGGGTTGTTTTGCCGATGAACACCCCAATTGCGGTAGAGGTTCCAATCGAGCGCGCATTTCGGCCGGGGTTCGGTCTTGGCAGACCCCTCTAGTGGCCGACGCAGGCCACCGCAAGATTCCGTAGTCGGCACGATGTCCAACTGGAACCGAATAGTGCGGGCGCTATTACGTCGCTATGAGCGATCGGGTTCTGTATGAAAGCAGCAATGGCGACATCTGGTATTTGTCGCGGCAACCACCTTCGAGCACGCCAGTCGTGAAGCATCGGCCGAATGCCAACTGAGGAGGACGGACCTCGTACATTGAAATGGGCAACTTCCTACGGGACAGCGCTAACGGTCCTGAGCAGCAAGCGCTGCCCAACCTGATCGGGACCTTGATACCAGACTAGCGAGCACGCAATGCGGTATCCTTGGATAGTGGCACTCCTTTTTGCAGTCGGAGTCATCGCCTGGGCAATGCTAGCTGAGCGTCCCCCAGAGACCCCCCTGCGGATCGAGGCGTCCATGACGGTGGCCGCCGACCCCGACCTTCGTTTGGTCTCAGAGCGCAGCCCCTTCATGCGGACAGAGCGGTGAGTAGCGAAGGCGCGCCCGGCCACAACCGAGTTGGGCGCGTTTGGAGGGCTCACCCCATCCGTAGATTTTCAGCCGAGTCTTTTCCGCGGTTATTCACGACATCGAAGCTAACCTTAGCTCCCTCTGCCAAGGAGGTGTAACCAGCCTTCTCAACCGCTGAGATATGGACGAAGACGTCCTTGCCGCCGTTGTCAGGTTGAATGAAGCCGTAACCCTTCGTCGGGTTGAACCACTTCACAGTCCCCAAAGCCACTTGACCTCTCCATTTTGCAAAATCGAAAACTAGTACTGGAACTCAGACAAAAGCAAGGCTGGTGCGGAGACGCATTTGCCGGGCTGGGGTCCTCCCCCGGCATCCTCCATCTTGGCGTCCTTGACCGCAGCCCAAACGCGCGGTGAGGCCCTCCTGCTGGGGACACAGGGGTAACACTGCCGATGCGGCGTGCGCCTCTACGACTGCCCAATCTGTAAGCGGTTGTTTTCGGGATGCCAGCCGCCAGCGCAGCCCAATTCTGACTCTCCCTTGCGCCGTGGACCTCATCGTCGCGCGGCACAATGCATTGCGCGACGCCGTAGCGATTACTTACGCTCCGCGTCAGCCTCCTGCTCAAGCCGCAAAATATGTGCGCGCAGCGTGTCAAACCGCTCCTCGGCAACGTCGCTGAATAGCGGGTCGTTGTGACTCGTCGCGGCTGAAGCGATCTCAGTCCAATCTTGAGGCTCGAGAACCTTAACTGCCACGGGAAAAAAATCGCGATCTTCCATCCTCATGTGACGGCGCTCGTGCGCGATAAAATCCCGAATGATAAGATCCACATCTTCGGGCAGAATGCCACGTTCCGCGAGAACGCTGTCGACCGCCTGAGCGACGCGGCGTAAAAGTTGGGCCCCTTTCTGGTGTTCGCGAGCTAGATCGCCGACCTTCGCAGCAGCGGCTGGATCTCGTGCCCTCAGCTTGGCAAATACCAAGTCTTCCTGGGGATGATGATAAACCTCTGGGTAGACTTCGAAGTAACTGATAACCGCGTGAATGACCTCGTAGTCAGCACGGTCGCCGCGGTCGAATACCTCGAGCTCCCGCTCGAGGATGGCCAGCAGCTTCTCAATGTTGAGATGCTCTTGGGATAAGCGCTGTATGATCATGGCAGAGCTCCATAAACGGATCTCAATATAGTCTTTGGTCGAGTGTCAGCATTTGCGACAGATCAATCCGAGACAATGCGATTTTAAGATCGCGCAACTCGTGCGGACCATGCTCGCGATTGCCTAGCCGCAATTTAGACCCATATTCTGAATTGCAGATGCGTGTGAAACGGGAAAGCCGCGGTGAGCGGCGCGTGGATCTAGGAGAACGAGCGCATACCCCTCCCCTGCCGTCACTACTACATGCGGCGGCTCCGATCTCTGGCTTCGATGCGACGGCAAGCGCTTGGCTATCGCTGGATGGTCGGCAGATCTGTGCACTTATGTCGGACCACAAATGCTATCTCCGGGATCGCATTGCGTTCCATTTCACTTTCCGCATTGGTAGTAGGTCCACAGCCTGCGCCTGCTCTCTTGGCTGGCGAACGCTTTGATATTTCCGGAATTACGGCTTCTCTTGATAACAGTCATTGACCGCTGCCTCGAGGGCTCTAACACCGCGCACGTCGCCTGGGGCACTGTCAGCCACACTCCCATGCCGTCAGGCTTGCTGGCGAGCGGGACCTATGTATATACGGTGCTGGCGGCACGCCCGCGTGTTAGTACCACACTGCTAAACTTACGCGATTGTCGCCGATCCAGAAGTGCCGCGGCGAGCCCACTTCATAGAAGCGACTTGCTGATGCTTGTCTTCACCTCCGGAAAGATCGCACATGCGCGCTCGTTGGGCTTTCATTTAGTGCTCCGCTTCTTCCTGGATATGCTGACCATTTTTCGATCGTCAGCGCGTCTTTGATCGCCAAAAAGCGTCGCACGTAGACGTGAGTCGTATAGGCGCCGCCGTCCTTTCGAAGGGCCTCGATGGGAAAACTGTGTGTATCGCCGCCCCATCGGGCAACGAACTCGATCGTTTCCATGTTTGGGTTAATTTTCCCGACGCCCCGTCTTCGCGTGGGGCAACCGCGGAAGAGGCACTGAACTTTCAGATGTCGCTGCTGGCGGATCGGCTAAAACACTCATAAGGTGAAGGCGGGACGGCGCCATGCCTCCCGCTTCATCTATCCACACCCACGACGCGCAGCCCGCGCAGTTCGCTCTGTCGGATGACCGGGCCGGCTTGATCTGTGAATAGCGGGGCGAAGCTCCACAATCACAAGTAGGTCACCAAGCTTCGTGTCACCATCGGTGATTCCCGATTCGGCAGAGTTTTCGGAGCGCCCCTTGACCAGCGACAAGCCTTCCGCACCCCGCGCATTCATTTCTTACAGTTGGTCCTCACCTGAGCACGAGCGATGGGTGATGGATCTTGCCACTCAGTTGGTTGACGGTGGCGTCGACGTCGTCCTGGACAAATGGAATTTGAGGGAGGGAAACGACGCATATCAGTTCATGGAATCGATGGTCACCGACCCTGCAGTCAAAAAGGTCATCATCGTTTGTGACAAGAGGTACGCTGAAAAGGCGGACGGACGGAAGGGCGGCGTCGGGGCAGAGTCGCAAATCATGTCCCCGGAGATCTACAAAAAGGCCGATCAGACCAAATTTACGGCAATCGTCTCTGAAGTGGATGAGAATGGCGAGCCGTACCTGCCGAAGTTTCTGGGTTCGCGTCTCTACATTGACATGACGCCGGAACTCTACGGGACAAACTTCGAGCAACTGCTCCGTTGGATCTACGACAAACCGCTGTACGTGAAGCCATCGCTTGGGGAGATGCCTGCTTTTCTGGCGGAGGACAGCTCTTCCAGTCCAACGCGCTCGAAGGCGCGGCAGTCGATTGAAATCATCCGCCGATCAATAGCCAATCCAGCCGCCTCCATGAACAGCTACCTAGACACGCTGGTCGACGTGTTGAAGGCTGACTTCAAGTTGGCACCAGGTGCGCCGGATGTTTTTCCGCAGGCCGTTCTCGACAATATCGAGCGCTTCCTGCCGTATCGCAATGAATACATCGAATTCATTGCGTCGGCCGCGCCCAAGTCAGATCCCGATCTGATCAGGACGTTGCAACGTTTCTTCGAGCGCATTATCCCGCTTATGGACAAGCCGGAAGAAGTCCATTCTTGGCGGGAATGGGATTTCGACAACTACGTGTTCATCGTGCACGAGCTGTTTCTGTACACGCTGGCAGCGTTGCTGAAGTACGAGCGGTTCAACGATGCCTCGAACTTCATCGGTCAACGCTTCTACGTTCCGGACGACCGGCGGGATGAGCCGATGAAACCATTCCACATCGTACGTCGGTACATGCGCAGCCTCCCGCCCAAAGAACAGGAGCTGCGTCGCCTATCCTTGCGCGCTGATCTCTTGGAGCAACGAAGCCACGTTGTCAGCACGATCAAGTTCACGGACGTAATGCTCGCGGATTTCGTCCTTTTTCTGCGGGCTTCCATCGAAGGCGGACGGTGGTTTCCCGATACGCTGCTATACACGACCTTCCGGTTTCGACCTCCATTCGAACCTTTCGCCCGATCACAATCAAAGGCCTACTTCGATCAGTTCTGCAATGTGCTTGGAATCTCGGACAAGAGCCAGCTCAGTTCCCTGGTGGAGGAGCTTTTGAAGGATGGGGCAAGGACCTTGCCCCGCTGGCAATTTGAATCCCTGGATATCGCTGCACTATCGAACCTTGAAAGATTAGCCACCACGCCGTGAGGACCGCCGGCCTCAAGAACCTGCGGGGCGGTGTGAGACCGAGTACCCAAGCGCCGCAGCATTGTCCGGACCCACGACGCACAGTAGCTCGCAAGCGCCTCGACCTACTAGGAATCGATAATTTGCGAGGGACTTACGATGCCGCTTTGATGCGGCATGCGCAGCCGTCGATACACGAAACGGCCGGCCACTATCCGCCTCGCAGCCCGGCTGAATGGCTGGCTGACGGCCATGTGACCTGCAGCATCCAGTGCCTGAACGGCCGTTGCGATTCGCAGGGTCGACGTGCGGATCGATACACTCCCGCAGGATCAGCCGTGGTCGCGCGTTGGCTTGCGCCTGGTCTGCTCGGCATGCGGTGCCGCAGGATCTGTGCATATTGTCCCAAACTGGCATGACAGTCGCGGGCAAGTCAGGCCAAGCATGGGCGAGAGGTTTTGATTCCAGCGATGAAGCACGTCATCGAACGCCCGTTTTCCGATCCACAAGCCGCAGCCCGCAAGCTGCTCGAGCTCGCCGCCAGCATCTCGCCAGTCCAGGACGGCCGCATCCATATTGAGAAGATCAACTATCCCTTCCTCTACACGCTCAAGGGAAGCGGCACCGAGTTCGGCGCCGGCATCAGGTGCGCTATCGAGAAGGGCTGGCTGTAGCTGCACGAGAGCGGTACCTACGTGCGGCTGCTGACACTCGGGCAGGACCTCCTGGCGCTCCGTTAGGAACCGGCCGGGCGCATTCTGCTTAAATCCGCGCTGGCTCGGTGCCCTGAGCTGGCGGAGCGGCCCCGGCCTTACCCCCAGTCTCCCCAAAGCCGGGGCCGTCTCTCGGCCGGCGACTACGCAGCTGGGAGCATCCGCTTTGCCTGGTTTTTGGAAGGTTCGCTCGCGCTCACGGGCAGCCTAGGACGCTAAGGCGCTCACCTAGGTGGCGGCATTCTTCCTAAGGTCGACACAGCTTCGATGAGGACCGGGCACTTTTCGTATTCCTTAGCATCGCCCGCGACTGTACCGCGAAGCTCCCTACATTCGCCGCCGTCGAAGAACCACTTGGCTTTGCCAATGGCGACGATCACTTTGCATTTTGGGCATTGCACCTGCATCTGCCTATTATGCACTCAGAGTCGGTGCATTTCCAGTCACAACCTCAGCGAGTTTGGAAACGAAGCCTGATCAATTGCGGATCAGAGCGCCGGGAGTGCGATGCCCGCCAGCCCTTTAAGCCCGTAGTTGAAAGCCTAAGTTTTCCGCCGCACGCTTCACTGATGAGACGTATCTTTCCAACGCACTCGCAATCTGGACCGCGCCGGCGCCGCCTTCGCGCGACAGCGCGAGCAAGAGTTGCACCTCCGCATCGGTCCATTCTTTGGGTTTGTCGTTTCTCTTCATCGGCGCAATACTTTGATGAATGAATCAGGCTGGTCTCGAAAAGGAAGAAAGCCCGCCAGGTGCGTTAGCTAGCGGGCTCCCAGCCGGAAGTCGCAGCGAGTTCACCATTGCGACCGAGGAATATGAACGGAACAAGGTTTACACTTTGTTAGCGGCGGCTGCATACCGTGTTGCTTGGGACGGGGCCGTGGGGACATACGCGGCCTTGTGCTTGGGGTGAGAGCCCGCCAGCTAGTAGCCAGCCCCGGCAGCGCTCTCCCTCAGTCGAGAACGATAGTTTCAACTCTCAGACAGCGCATGCACCTGTAGGCGTAGGCGGCGGGTAGGTTTGCAATCGCGGGCAGCAATGCGAGGAAGTCCATAGGCCGCTGGCATCGCTTGCAGATGAGCGTTGGTGCATTCTCCGTGTTCTCACCGCGCGCCATTGCCGGTCCAAAGGTAAGGAGCGTAGTTCTGATGGCTGGCGCTGGCATCTCCGGACTACTACCGGGGGGCTCATCAACGGGCCCGCCAATGTTACCGGCGCCAGAGGGTCTTGTGGTCCAACCGACCGCGGCTTCACCGGTTCCTACAGTTCGAACAGGGCCGCCGGCAGTCGGCGCTGCTGTCGCATTGGCGTGGCACAGGCATTGCTATTCATTGGTGACTGGGATTGCTGGTCCCCAGTTTGAGACAGGGCGCCGCCGGGACAACGCATTTCGAGCCCGGCGGCGTATCTTTTAGGGACTAGCGGCACAACCGCCGGCGATGCGTCATCAGCCGCTGCCGGTCGCGCGTCCTGTGCTGTCTGCGCCGACGCTTCATGACGGCCCCCGCTTCCCGTACTTAGCGATCTCCCGGAGGGACAAGCGCACTGTTTGGAGGAGGCTGAACGCCAGCGATTGCTCGCGAGACGCTCCAACTCATCTGCCAAGAAACGCGCGGCCATTGCGGAGCCACTTAGGCTCGTCAACCCAACCCTCGTCCACGAGCGGTTCTCCCCTATGCAGTTTGCCCGCTATCGTCACGGCCAGCGCTGCCTGGCTGTGCTGGCGCGCCGGCGGGCGGTCGCAGCAAACTCGATTGCTTTCACGTTGTCTGGAGGCAGAGCGCGCGCGGCGATCCGCGGGGACAGTTCGATGATGTTGCTTGCAGACGGCTTTAGGGGTGCGTGCTATGCACGCTGTCAGCCTTGGTCATCTTGAATTACCCTTCTGCGATCGAGGTTAGGGCCGAAGCGGAATTGCAACTTCCGTTTCGGACACACCAACCCGTTTGCGGAATCCGAGGCAAAGCGGCCACCGATTCCGACGGAAGGCGGCCAGCGATTCCGATCGAAAGCGGCCACCCAATCCGAACGAAGGCGGCCACCCTGTTGATAGGGTGAGACGGGGGGCGTTGTCGGCAATCTGAACGGGGCAAGGTCCCTCCTTTTGCGGTTCACGCAATGGAGGTCCGATGCCCGCCGAGAGATTGCCGATGCGGAAGATTCGAGAAGTTCTACGCCTGAAGTATGCCTGTGGGGTGAGCGATCGGGTGATCTCCCGATCGGTCGGGATCGGTCGCACGGCGATTCGCGGAGTATGTCCGCCGCGCCGCGGTGATCGGCATCACCTGGCCGATACCGGAGGAGCTCGACGACACAGCACTGGAGCGCAAGCTGTTTGCGCCAGCCGGCTACAACCCGCCGCGATCGAAGCCGCTTCCGGATTGGGGGCATGTCCATGCCGAGTTGCGCCGCCGCAGCGTAACGCTGGCGCTGCTGTGGGAGGAATACCGCGGCCATCATCCCGACGGCTACGGCTACAGCCGGTTCTGCGACCTCTACGTCGAATGGCGCCACGGCATCACGGCGACCATGCGGCAGACCCACGCGGCCGGCGAAAAGCTGTTCGTGGACTTCGCTGGCGATACCGTGCCGGTGTTCGACGGGCTTACCGGGGAGGTGCGCGCCGCCAAGATCTTCGTCGCGGTCATGGGAGCGTCGAACTACACATTCGTCCAAGCCCGGTTCAGCGAGGCGCTGCCCGACTGGATCGGCGCCCATGTGGATGCGCTCACCTTCCTGGGCGGAGTGCCGAAGGCGCTCGTCTGCGACAATCTGAAGGCCGGGGTGACGGTGGTGAGCCGCTACGAGCCAGGCGTCAACCGGACTTACCAGGATCTTGCCACCCATTACGGCACCACCATTATGCCGGCGCGGCCCCGCAAGCCGCGCGACAAAGCCAAGGTGGAGGCGGCGGTTCTTATCGTCCAGCGATGGATTTTGGCGCGGCTGCGCAACCGGCGCTTCTTCTCGCTCGCCGAGTTGAACGTTGCGATCCGCATCCTGGTCGACGAACTCAACGCCCGCCTGATGCGCAAGCTCGGTGCCAGCCGCCGCGAGTTCTTCGACACCATCGATCGTCCGGCCCTGATGCCGCTGCCGGCCGAACCCTATCAGTACGCCGAATGGCGTCGTGCCCGTGTAGCGCCGGATTACCATGTCGAGGTTCAGGGGCACTTCTACTCGGTGCCATCTCGCCTGATCCGCCAGGTCGTCGAGGTGCGGGCCACCGAGGCAACCATCGAGGTGTTCCATCGCGGCACCCGGATCGCCAGCCACGCACGCTCAGGCGTCAGGCGCCGCCACACCACGATCCCCGAGCACATGCCGAGCGCACATCGCCGATCCGCCTTCTGGACGCCGGCACGTCTGCTGGCCGCCGCCGAGAAGATCGGTCCGTCCACGATCGCGCTGTGCCAGGCGATCATGCGGACAAAGCCCCATCCCGAGCAGGGCTTCCGATCCTGTCTCGGCATCCTGCGGTTGGAAAAGACCTATGGGACGCAACGTCTGGAAGCCGCGTGCCGCCGTGGGATCAGCATCGGCTCAGCGAGCTATCGGTCGATCGCCTCGATCCTCAAGACCGGCCTGGACAAAGCCTTCCTTCCCGACACCGCCCCCGAGGCCGATCCCATCCAGCACGGCAACATCCGTGGCCGCGGCTACTACCACTGACCACCAACAAGGAGACCTTATGCTCAGCAACCACACCCACGAACGTCTCGCTGCTCTCGGGCTCGCCGGCATGGCCAAGGCCTTCGACGATCAGCAACGCCAACCGGACGTTACCGCGCTGACCTTCGAGCAGCGCCTCGGCCTGATGATCGATCGCGAAGCAACCGAGCGAGAGAACAAAAGGCTCATCGTGCGCCTGAAGTTCGCCTCGCTACGGCAGGCCGCAATCGTCGAAGATGTCGATCTGCGCGCTCCGCGCGGCATCGACCGCGCCTTCTTTGCCAAGCTCGTCGATGGCGATTGGATCAGCCGCAAGCAAAATTTGCTCATCACCGGGCCGACCGGCGTCGGCAAGAGCTGGATCGCCTGCGCACTCGGCCACAAGGCATGCCGCGATAATCGATCCGTCTTATATCATCGCCTGCCAAGGCTGTTCGAAGCCCTTGCGCTCGCCCGCGGGGACGGACGCTATGCGCGGCTCCTCAAGACACTATCGAGGGTCGATTTGCTCATCCTCGATGATTGGGGCCTCGCACCGCTTACCGGCGAGCAGCGTCGCGATCTCCTCGAAGTCGTCGACGATCGACACCAGCGCGGATCGACCATCATCACCAGCCAGGTGCCGATCGAAAATTGGCATGAGGTCATCGCCGACCCGACCATCGCCGACGCCGTCCTGGATCGGCTCGTCCACAATGCTCACCGCCTCACACTCAAGGGAGACAGCATGCGAAAGATCACTGCGCAGCGCGCCAATCTTGACGCAGCCAAGAAAACCTGACCCAACTCCTCATGCCGGCAACGACACTCCGGCCGCCTTCGTCGGAACAGGTGGCCGCCTTCGATCGGAATGCATGGTCGCGTTCAATCGGAATCCCTGGCCGCAATCCCCGGAATCCGCACCCGTTCCGCCATTCGCCGGTTGGACGAGATCGGCCTGAAGGCAAAGGGAAAATAAACAACTTCAACAAGGGACGGACCGATGAAGCGACTAGTCGGACTTTTCGCGCTGCTAATTGCCACTGGCGCGTTTGCTCAAACCGCTCCACCGAAAGCGGCCAAAAAGCCGCCTGCTCAGGCTAAGCTCCAGGCGCCGATTGGATGCAAGCTAGTCGGCACGGTCAGGGGGACCAAGATTTGGGCCGGCGATTGTGCAGCACAGTCAGATCTCAGGGGCAGCGCGCCCGCCGTCGAACCGACCCCGCCAGCAGAGCCGCCCGAAGCGCCCGCTAAACAATAGCGGCTTCCTTCATTTCCGCTCCTCCCCGGCGACTGGGGGAACTTGCCACAAAATTAGCTCTCGCTTCCGGCAGCTTACAGGCTCATCTCTCGGTAGAGGCTGCGATGCTCGCATTGGAATTGCCGCACTGGCTGATTGTTGCTGGCAGCGCCTTGGTGATTGCTGGACTCATAGGGCTGGGGCTTAGCCGAAACAAATAAGTTGAGAGCGCCCCCCTTGTACTTCCGGGGCACCACAGTTCATTGCGATCTGAAAGGGCCGAACATCGCCGCCCGCACCTACGGATCTGGGCTAAAATTCGATCCCTTTTCGGAATCTGCTTGGTGTACGTTGAGTCAAGCAGTTGAGTTGCCTATCGGCTAGTGAGGGAGCCATACAGGCGCTAGCAACTTTCGATTTGTCGTCGACGATTCTCGCGGCAATCTTCACAGGATTGGGCGTGTTGCTCAGATCGCTGTGGGATAGCTATATCGGATTCCAAGACAAGACCCGCTCGGAAAAATGGAAGATCGGCGTTGATCAGAAAGGGCGGCAGCTGTCTGAGTTCGTTTGGCCGCTGTATTTTCATCTGATCAAAGACGACAAGATTTGGGACAAGGTTTTTTTCGATCTTCGTCCAAGGCAGACCGCCCTTCACGTGATTGGATCAATCGAGTGCCGGCAGAAAAACGCTCCGAGCTGGGCAGGGAAATTGAAAACAAAGTATTCATTCCAAATCACGCTGCGGCGGTCGAGATCATTTCAACCAAGATGCATCTGGCGTGTGCCAAGGAAAATTTAGAGCAGCTCCTCCTCGAGTTTGTTCGTCACGTGGAGGTATATCGCGCAATAAAATCGGCCGGCCTGAATGATGTTGACCCGATTGACGTGGGTGACCCTACCCAAAGGGCCTCTGCGAAGCAGTGAAAAAGCAGCTCCTGATCCACCAAAAAGCATACGATCGACTGATCCACGATTGGCGGTTTGGCTCTAACGCGCCACAAGCTGGTGCACGCTGATAGTTGCAGGCTCACAGAGCAGTCTTGCGCTCGCCTCCGGCCCCGAGCCAAGCCGCCTGAGCCGCGGCGGGTCAAAGGCGCGTGTTGATCCACAGGACTGCAACCTTGGAGAAAACTGCCTCTAAGTCAGCGCGTCTGCATTTTCCGAATCGCCCGTGCGTGCTCGCTCTCGCATGGTGCTTCTAGTCGCGGGGGGCGCGTGAACCAGTTTTTCGCCGTGATGCTAAATGGTGACGGCCGTTTTTCTGACCGGCTGCTTGGGGTGGCAGCTTGGCGCATCTCCGAGGAAAAAGGCGCCGACGTTACGGGCCAGGTTCCGCACCATTCCTACAATGAACTTCCTCCAACAAACTGAAGGCCGGTGACAGCTTGCGCCAGCCTCTCGGTTAAGATTACCTAGAGAACACCAGTTTGGAGATCGTCGTATGGGGTACTTTGAAGATCTGCGGAAGGGTTCGAAATCGCACAGAGTGCGCGTGATCAATGATGAAATCTTCAGCATCGAACCGGTCAACGATACTCGGGATGCGCTCCGTGCTTTTCAGGACGTCGCAGATGAAACCATCGCCAATGAAGATTCGGAGTATCAGGTCAAACCGCACCCCCAACATCGGATCCACCTGCCAAACTGGAAAGGGCCAATCTACGATATCGTTGCAATAACGCGGATCGATTGACTGCTTGCCCTCCCCTTCTGGTTGCCGGTAGGGCTGGCCTATACTGCGCCATTGACTCGGTCGAAGAGCTACCCCCACTATCCGCAGTCCCCACAGACGCGATCCCCTACTTATGCCCATTCGTTTCGGCGTTTTACTTCTCGGAGCCATGCCCGTTGGCATGGGACTGAAAGGCGCGGTTCGCGGGTTCGCGGAGGTCCAGGGTACCGAATCGGGCTAGCTGGTTCCGACGTCGCTTCACCGGGTATTAGGCCGCAGCTCAATGCTGACCCGGACAGACCACCTACTGTCCGCTTCGGCTCTTCCTCAGTTCCTAGTACTGAGGTCGCTTGAGCAGCTCGGGCAACTTGGAGAATGCTTTGGCGAGCCGCCTCGCCTCATCACGGGTGAGGAACTGCTCGGCATACTGATACGCTCGGTCGTGAAGGTCTTGCCGGTGGACGAAGCAGCAGAGGGAGAAGCCGACGGCGTCCTTCACGCGAAAGCAGTCCGTCTCCTCTTCGATCGTCCACGGCGCTGGAAAGCGCCGAAGGTTGTCCATTACAGCCTGCGGTTTGCCGGAGTGCCCCGTATCGGCTTGCCCGAGACATAGGTCGGGCCTTCCTTTGCCGCCCGCACCTGCCGGTCGCGTTCAGCGCACAGGCCGTCAACCTTCACCAGCATCCGCGATAGGAGAGCTTCCGCCGAAGCGGCCCCAATCCCAGCTCTCTGAAGTTGGAGGATTTCCATGCGCTGTCGGCTGACCTGCGAGCGCATAAGCTCGATTTCCGAGCGGAGATATTCAAGCGATGGCATGACCAAACCTGGGAGTTTGCTCAATAGAACAGAACAAGAACTTTGAGTCAAGCACGCATGGCGCCTATGGGCATGAAGAACCTGCTCGACCGTCCAACCGCTCGATGAGAGAGTCGCGATGATCCTAGCAACCGTACTCACGATGGTATTGACCAGGAGAGGCTTGGTAGCGCTGGATTGCGCAGGCCGGCTCAGTGCTGCTCGGTGGCGCGGTGCTGTTAGTGCCGTTCGCCATGTGAGCGTAGGAGCACCCAGGGGGTGGGTCCCTTCCGAGTGGGACCCCTATCTCCAAAAATCCTCTCAGGCGGATTCCAAATCAATACACTCGAGGCCCGTCTGCTGCTCGGCTGGAGTGGCGCTCGGAGACCCGGGACTTCTCACGAAACTTGAGTCTCGGTAAGTATCACTGACCCGCGAGTGAAGCTCGAGCGTTTTGTGCCTCCGTCCGCTCTGCAACGAACTACGGACCTACCTCAGACATCGCACGACTTCTGAGATTGGGCCATCTTCGGACTCATGCACCTCAGCAACCAAACAGAGATTGTCGCGTTTAGGTTCGATGCTCCTGAACCAAGGAGGTTTTCATGTTCAGAAAGGTTCTTCTCGCATTCGTTGCTACTGCAGCCGTTGCGCTCGCGCCGGCGAGCGTCTCCGCGCGTGGCGGATTCGGAGGTGGTGGTTTTCATGGCGGCGGCTTTCATGGAGGCGGCTTTCATGGCGACGGCTTTCATGGCGGGTTCGGAGGAGGTGGTTGGCGCGGCGGAGGCTGGCGAGGCGGATATGGTGGCGCGCTCGCTGGGGGATTGATCGCGGGAGCCGTGATTGGAGGTATAGCGTCCTCCGCATATGCGTGGGGGCCGGACTATGGCTACTACGGTGGGTACTATCCGGGGCCCGGATATTATGGGTATCGCGGCTGTCCTCAACCGGGGTACGGCGAGTACTACAACTGTGGCGCCTATGCTGTGCCGGGGTACGGCGGGTATGCACCCGCGTACTACGGTTATGGGCGCGGGCCTTGGTGATATGCGAACGCGTCAACGTTCACGCGTTTGACCCGAGCGGCGACGATGCGCTGCTTCCAAAAAACCAAGTCTCTAGTCGCCCCCACGACAAACCAAGGCTCTAGTCGCCCCCACGACAAACCATTCACACCGACCCTCGTTGACCGTAGGAGCGCTTAGGCAGTCCCATCCGCGAGGCGGCTACCAGGGTGGCCCGAGTGCTCCCGAGCGAGTCAGCGGGGCTCTTAAGAGTCCTGAGGGACACATTGCCGGCGATGGTTGTGGAGCAAGCAGCCCCAGCGATGACCGTTGCATAGTCCCACGTTGATGTTGCCGGTGCACCTCGGTGGCATTTGCGGAGTGGCAGGCGCGATCGTGATGGGAAGCGCAGTGTTGATTGCGCGTTTCGTCATGTGAGCGCGGCAACCCGCTCTAAAAATGGGTCCCTTTATTTCACGGGACCGTATTGCCGAGCGGTTCCCAGGCGCATTTCAATTCCTCGCCCTTTAGGTCGAACGCTGCTCGGCTGGAGCGGCGTATGGAGACCCGGGACTTCTCAAGAAACTTGAGTGTCGGTAAGTACTACTGAGCCGCGAGGGTAACCGCAGACCTCAGGAGAGGCGTTGATGCAAGGTTATCGCTCGATCCTTCTTATCCAACGGTCATGGATCGCGCTGAAGCAGCGTGCCGCGCTTCAACACGCGGCGCGCCGAATGAGCGGCATCGCAGCCCGCCTCGAGGCTTTGACGCGCGCGATCTCGAAAGGTACGGCCAGCGGAGTACATTGAGCACTCCCGTTTCTTCTCCTTGAGGAAGTGGACGGACGATGCGGCCTTGGTCCAAAATGCCCTAGCCATGGAAGACGACTATTATTTTGTTTGGGTACTCGACCCTCGGGTAATGCCTGCCCCCAAGTTTGGGCGGGAGATCAGTTTGATCGGCCGGATTGGCAAGTCAGCCACGTCATAAGCAAGCGCCTCCTGAACGCAGCCGAACGTGCGATGCCGCTGGACCGCCTCGCCGCGTTGTACCCCTTCGCCTGAAGGGAGCGAGCCGACACCCTGAGGGAGTGAACGCTAGACCTGCCTCCTATGTGAGCAGGTAGCCTCAACTTTCGGCGAACGATAATATTCGCGTCGTGCTAGCTTTCCGCATTCCCGCACGGTTCGCGGAGGAAGCGGACCGGCTCTGACAAAGTGCGAAGTCCAATGCGGCTGAAAATGTGCGCTGTTTCATAAAAGTGCACAGACTGCCGGGCTAAAGTCATACACGCTTACTTCCCCTCGTACGTTGCGCCTGCACTATTTTTTGGCCTTTTCATTGTTTTGTGTTGGAGGCATTGATGAAGAGCTCTCGCGGTCTCCTTTTTGCCCAGCGGTTGAACGAACTCAATTCTCGGCTCTCAGAATTGGAAGAACTTCGAGCGCGGATCAAAGAAGCGGAGCGACGCGCCTGCGGTGCACCGACATTACGATCGACGCCAAAAATCCGAAGTCTCGCGCAGATCGATAGTAAGCGCGAATTTCCCTGCACCTTTTGCTTTTGAGTGCTCTGATGCATGAGGTGTCCACCAAAATAGGTGGACACCTTGTGATGGCAGACGAAG
>NZ_JBEPRY010000048.1:0-28188 GCF_040548605.1 Bradyrhizobium sp. JR4.1 | reverse complement strand
CTAGGCTGGAAAACGCCGGCGGAGGCGCTTGACGATCTTCTGTTATGAGTGAAAGTAACTGGTGTTGCGACGACCGTTTGAATCCGCCCAATACGTCTCTATCAAATACACCGAGCGCCTGGCTGAGGCAGGCGTGGAGCCTTCTGTCGGTAGCGTCGGAGATTCCTATGACAATGCTCTCGCCGAAACCATCAACGGTCTCTACAAGGCCGAGGTGATCCATCGGCGCGGACCATGGCGAAACTTCGAGGCCGTCGAGTTCGCGACGCTGGAATGGGTCGACTGGTTCAACAACCGAAGGCTCCTGGAGTCCATCGGCAACATACCGCCGGCCGAAGCCGAGCAACGCTACTACGCCATGATGAAACAACCCGCCATGGCGGCATAACTTAAACCAAATGGCCTCCGGCAAACCCGGGGCGGTTCATAGCTATTGCGGGTCACGAACAAGGGCATCATTTAGTTCGAGCGCATTTCGGACGGCGGTTTTTTGCAACCGACAGCAGGGCTGTAGAGCTTGGAACGGCTTTTCGAATGATCGCCGGTCTATAACCAACCAGCAGCCGATCTCCCGGGTAAGCCTAATCGCGGCGTCAGTATTGCACCACTGAAGAGCGCTCTATCAAGTTCGGGGGCGCTGTCGCGTGTTGCAACCTGAAAGCGGTGGACGGGCCATTAATTCGAATGGCTAGGAGCACAATTAATCCATCACGCTGCCAGATTTAAGTCGCATGGAGTCCCATGTCGCCGCGAAGGCTCGTGCCGGGTGGGGCGCAACACCGGGAGTTTTGGATGTCCGGTCATTTGCGATTTTACTTCGCCAGTTTGGTCCTTGTTGGAGGTCTTTCGACGGCACCTGCGTGCTCCAACCCTTTTACCGACTTGTTCAATATTGCTCCTCGCCGGCCCGCTGCAACCTCCTCGGTACAGCCGGAATGCTTGCCGCGGCCCGGCAATTCGCCTGGCCCAAGCCAGCACTGGGTGTATCGGCGGGACGGCCACCGCAAATGCTGGTTTTTGGCCGAGGGAATCGTAACGGTGCGAAAACCGGTTCCTGGTCGTGTGCCCAACCGCGCCGCCAGTTCCGACGAGAACGAGGCCTCGCGGCAAGCGCGGAGCCCGGTGATCGATGCGCGTGCGGAGTTGCTAGGCTCTTCGCCGGCCGAGGGGGCTCCGCCGGCGCCGCCGGCGAGCGAAGTCAAGGTGGCTGACGCCGCTTCTGTTTCCGACGGCGACGCGCAGGCCGTAATGCCGGCGGCACCCGTTACGGCTCTTCCCAGCGGCCAGCTCACGCCCGAGCACTTCACGCCGCCCCAAGTCGACGTGGAGAAGCTTGCCTCGGCCGCGCGAGCCGACTCACCTCCAGCTATACCAATGGGCGCGCGCAATGAAGCGGTGCGCGACGAGGCGCGCACCTGGACGGTAACCTGGCTAGGTGTGCTGTTGATGACGCTGGGGGGCATCTCGATCTTAAGCTCCAGCCGCACGCTCCGGCACGCGGTGAGATTCCGCCACTGAGGCCGCGCTACACTGGGCAGGTTACCTGACGCGGCCACCGCGATCGATGAGTTCACGCTGGTGTCGCCGCATTACCACACGTACAAAGGTTCCGCGCGCCTGCACTTTGTTTGGCGCTGCCTTAGAACGACATTCGGTTACGATGATAGTCCCCTTTTGGATCGGACTGCCATCATGCGGTTCAAAGTGTTCGTGATGGACAGCGGCCGGCGAGTGATCTGCGCCGCAAAGCTTGACTGCATTGACGAGCAGGCGGCGAGACGTCGAGTTGAGGAAATATACGGCGAGCACGACGTCGAGCTTTGGGAAGGTGGCCGGCTCGTTGCTGTTTTTCAAGGTCGAACGGAGATCGGCGACCGCTCTGCCCAGAATAGACGGCCGGTCTCGCCGCCGAGTTAGTTTACGGCTCCTGCTCTGCTGCCCAGTTTGGCACGCCGTCTTCTCGGTTTAGGCTTCATATGAGTTTCGAATGCTACCAACACGAATATGCGAAGCTCGTGGCAAGCATCGCGATGTCAGAAGCCGCACCGACGAGACCCGAGGACTCTTCTGTAATGCGTCCGGTGCTAAGAACCTGAACCAGTTAGCGATCAGCCCGGCGCAAATGCCGGGCTTATTCGTCAGGTCATCCCTGGGCGGCCGGATTCGAACGAACGACTAAGCGGTGGGCTAGCAAGCTACCGCTGCGATTGTAATCGCGGTCGCTCGGACTCGCTCCTTGATGATGCTCTCATTTCCATTGCATCCCGCGATGGTCGTGGATCACTCAGGCGGAGCAGGACATCGCCGCCATCAAAGCCGGGCTTTAGACGCTTTCAGAGCAGCCCAGGGCATAACTGCGGTCGGAGATCTCCACTCGCTTAGCCATCGCCCGTGCCATTGAGCTGCGGAAACATACGGGATCATCGAGGGCGGTCCCATGGGGCTTTCGAAACGTTTGGTCGCAAAGCTTATCAGCGGACAAATTCCATAGTTCGGTACCCGCAACACTCGACAAGCGGATTCGACTGTGTTGCGGAACATTGGAAGCTTTTCTGATCCTGGTTGTCCATGGAGGGAGAGAATCTAGAGAACAATTTGCTCCCCCGCTGCATCTCAGATGCTCTCGGTAGCCAGAGGGACGGGATATTCCGGCTTCTCGGCGTACCGTTGCGGGTCAAGACTGCCGCTGGAAGCGGCACCGTCATACCTGAGCGGGCTAAACCACAGCACGCAACCCGGCCCGACTGGCGACCAGATGACTAGCCAAACAAACACGTCGGCGCGCGGTAAGAGCCGATCCCTTCCCCGCGGCTTGCTCCAACCAGCCCAGATTTCATGCAGGGGGCCCTTAGGTGGGCTCTGAATGGCCGTCAGCGGACCGCTGAGGACGAGGTATTTTCGAAATCCTTCGCGGCTTTGACTTGTATGCCGGCCAAGCCGGCTTATGTGCACGATGGTTAGCACTCGCTAGCTTCGAGTGCTATTCGATCCAAAATCAAAGCGACAAGACATAGGAGGACTGCATGAAATTCCGTCCGCTTCACGACCGCGTCGTGGTCAAGCGCATCGACGCAGAAGAGAAGACCGCTGGCGGCATCATCATTCCGGACACGGCGAAGGAAAAGCCTTCCCAGGGTGAAGTCATCGCCGTTGGCCCAGGCGGCCGCGACGAGAGCGGCAAGCTGATCCCGATCGACATTCAGGTTGGCGACCGCGTGCTGTTCGGCAAGTGGTCGGGCGCCGAGGTCAAGATCGATGGCCAGGAGCTGCTGATCATGAAGGAAAGCGACATCATGGGCGTTCTCACCGACATTTCGGCTAAGAAGAAGGCCGCCTAATCACCGCTCGCACCGCTCACCCCTGAGGAGCGCCTGCCGGGCGCCTCGCCGAGGGTGAGTGAGACTAAGCAAACCCAGGGAACCAAAATGTCAGCCAAAGAAGTCAAATTCGGCGTCGACGCCCGCGACCGCATGCTGCGCGGTGTCGACATCCTCCACAATGCCGTGAAAGTCACGCTCGGTCCGAAGGGCCGCAACGTCGTCCTCGACAAGTCGTTCGGCGCCCCCCGCATCACCAAGGATGGCGTCACCGTCGCCAAGGAGATCGAACTCGACGACAAGTTCGAGAACATGGGCGCGCAGATGGTGCGCGAAGTCGCCTCCAAGTCCGCCGATGCGGCTGGCGACGGCACCACCACCGCCACCGTTCTGGCGGCTGCGATCGTTCGTGAAGGCGCCAAGTCGGTTGCCGCCGGCATGAACCCGATGGACCTCAAGCGCGGTATCGACCTGGCTGTGGAAGCCGTGGTCGCCGACCTCGTTAAAAACTCCAAGAAGGTCACCTCGAACGAGGAAATCGCCCAGGTCGGCACGATTTCTGCCAACGGAGATGCCGAGATCGGAAAGTTCATCTCCGACGCCATGAAGAAGGTCGGCAACGAGGGGGTCATCACCGTCGAGGAAGCCAAGTCGCTGGAGACCGAGCTCGACGTGGTCGAGGGCATGCAGTTCGACCGCGGCTATATCTCGCCCTACTTCGTCACCAACGCCGACAAGATGCGCGTTGAAATGGAAGATGCCTACGTCCTGATCAATGAGAAAAAGCTATCCCAGTTGAATGAATTGCTTCCCTTGCTGGAAGCCGTGGTGCAGAGCGGCAAGCCACTTGTGATTATCGCCGAGGACGTTGAAGGCGAGGCGCTCGCGACCCTGGTCGTGAACCGCCTGCGCGGCGGCCTGAAGGTCGCGGCCGTCAAGGCTCCGGGCTTCGGCGATCGCCGCAAGGCCATGCTGCAGGACATCGCGATCCTGACCGGCGGCCAGGCGATTTCGGAAGATCTCGGCATCAAGCTCGAGAACGTCACGCTGAACATGCTCGGTCGCGCCAAGAAGGTGATGATCGACAAGGAGAACACCACCATCGTCAGCGGCGCCGGCAAGAAGACCGACATCGAGGCGCGCGTGGCCCAGATCAAGGCGCAGATCGAGGAAACCACCTCGGACTACGATCGTGAGAAGCTCCAGGAGCGTCTCGCCAAACTCGCAGGCGGCGTCGCGGTGATCCGCGTCGGCGGCGCGACCGAGGTCGAGGTGAAGGAGCGCAAGGATCGCGTTGATGACGCGATGCATGCGACCCGTGCGGCGGTTGAAGAAGGCATCCTGCCGGGCGGCGGCGTCGCCCTGCTCCGTGCCACCGAGCAGCTCACGGGCCTGCGCACCAAGAATGACGACCAGAAGACCGGTGTCGAGATCGTGCGCAAGGCGTTGTCCTACCCAGCCCGCCAGATCGCGATCAACGCCGGCGAAGACGGCTCGGTGATCGTCGGCAAGATCCTCGAGAACAAGGCCTACGCGTACGGCTTCGACTCGCAGACCGGCGATTACGGCAACCTGGTCTCCAAGGGCATCATCGATCCGACTAAGGTGGTTCGAGTGGCGATCCAGAACGCGGCCTCCGTCGCAGCGCTGCTGATCACCACGGAAGCCATGGTCGCCGAGCTGCCCAAGAAGGGCGGCGCCGGTCCGGCGATGCCTCCGGGCGGCGGCATGGGTGGCATGGGTGGTATGGACTTCTAAGTCCGACATTCACAGTTCAACAGTAGAAGGCTCGGCAGCCATGCCGGGCCTTTGCTGATTTCCTGGCGGTCAGCCGGACCCAGACTGCCGCGCGCCGGAAAGCCCCTCAGCCCGGCGAAGGTGCGCAATTAGGACATGTGGTTGTGTCCGCCTGTGAGTCTGTGGGGGAGGTGCCGGATTCGGTTTGATCGCCGATCGGCACGAAGATGCCCACCCGGTTTTCTCGGAGACTTCCCCTCTGTACACCGAGTAGTGCGGCGCGCTGACTAGGCTTCTCATGGCGGGGCCGCCGCTTGCTACGGCAGCGGCCCCTAGCCGCGAAGGCCGCGTTTACGCGATACATGCGCACCTCCGCGGCTACACGTAGCGTCGACCCGCCGACTGCTTTGTGCAAGGTGATCTACACTTGTTAGCCTTACCCGATGGCTTGCCGGCGTTTTTCGTGACGCGCTGCTGGATGTTCGCCATCGTTCTGGCGCACGCTTCACCCAGCTACTTCGCGTGAGCTGCGCTCTCCGGTTCACTGAGATCTGCCGCGTTGATCAGCAGCCTTTCAACAGGTAGGTGATGCGTAGATTTTCCGAATGCCGGGACTTCAGGGCCGTGATCTGCCGGCGCATCTCGGCGAGATCGAGCGCTTCGTATTTCGACGGCCTCTTCAATATGAAACTCGCGCGTGGCCAGCACACGAGGCCGACGCGCCGAGAATGATGGCACGAGGGCTTCGCCTGCCCCGGACGGGGGGCAATGTCCGGTGCACAAAGCTATTGGACGAGCACCTGCAAAACTTGCGCGCTAAAAGCTCAGCGCACGACAGGCCGCCAGCGCCGCATCTCACGCTCGGAGCACGAGGCCGTTCTGGAGAAAGTTCGGCATCGGCTCGACCACAATCCCAACGCAATGGGTGTCCGCCGTCAGACAGTGGAGCATCCGTTCGGCACGACGAAGGATTGGATCGGAGCAACACACTTTCTCGAGAAAGCTGTCAAAGGTGGCCGCCGAGATTCGCCATGGAGCGAAGACAAGGAAACTCCTCCCCACAGTGCTTTCAGTGGGAATAGAGAAGTTCAATGTATTCCCATTGATGTTTAAATCTACAGACCCGTAGCCCGCCATTTGGCTCGGGGACGATATCAATTCGCTGGGGCTAAGGAGCGCCTTATCATGCATTTTATGGCCGAGCACATCCTCACGAGACTCGGCTATCGGCATGGGCCGATTTTCTATTGGAGTAAGCAGTCGCAGCCACACTCGGTTCAACAGAGCCGCAAATACGATTCCTGGAACGACAATAATCTGGTCCCGTTTGGGGTTGCCGGATTCGGTTACATGAGCCAGTGCCAGTTCTACAACGAGGCAGATTTAGACCGCTACCTGTATAGGGTTGAGGCGGGCGAGAAGCCAGTGTGGAAGGGTGTTGTCCTGTCGCAAGATGATCTCATGCGCAGAACCGTGATGTTTGCCCTGCGAAGTAGTGGAGTGTTACTCTCCCGCTTCGAGCGGGAGTTTGGGGTCTCAATTGAGAAATGCTTTGGGCGCGAGCTTGAAATCTTGAACGAGGCAGGACTCATCTGCATTTCAAACTATGGTCTGCTTTCGTTAACTGCCGCCGGCACTATCAACTCGGGCGCCGTATCGCTGCTATTTTTCTCGAACAGTATACTTGAGAAGGTCGCGTACAACGACAGCAGGATAACAGACAAACGCACTGATCTGCTCGAAAACCACGATTACTCACCGGCCGCTCGATACGGGTCAAGTGCCGAAATGCAAGTTGCTTTTCGATGAAGTCGCGAGCGCGCTCGTTTATGGTCCCTCCTTTTTCCGTTTCCACGACGCAAGGGCCGCCCCGCGAGGCGCAGGACATATTCTTGCATCTGACCGATAGCATTGATCGGCGGCAGCGTGAGCGCCCGCTTGGGCTGGTCAGCAACTTTGCCGCCGATGAACTGCCGCACTGCATTGCGGAGATCAAACGCAGTGAACGATCTGATAAGGCGGTTAAGGCTCTTGGGCGTAGCATCAACGCGATGGCTGCCGAGAAGGACTATGCTGCGCAGCTGCTAAGTCTGCCGCAGTCCCAGTTCGAGATCGCTAAGACAGACATCCGATATCTCGTAAATTGTGCTTATCAGATGTCTGCGTTTGCCGGTCTTCATCCCCTGGACGCCGAGCTGACGGTGGGAGAGGCACTGAGCCGCCTTGCGCGATCAAGTTATGATCGGCAACCGGGCATTGAGGTCCTCTCTTATGAAGATATGATCATTACGAATCCGTTGCAGAACGATCCACGCGTATATTGCCTCGGGGCGGCCGGGGTCGAGGAGCGAGATTTTTGCTTGGGCCATCAGATCATCGAGAGCGAATTGCAGTCAGCAATGGACGCTCTGCTTAATTTGCGTGATGTGGCCGATGTCGATGCGGGGCAATGTCTTGAGCTATGCTTGGCGCGCCTTGAGTCAGCAAACTTTGTTCTGACGCGCTTCTATGAACATATGTCGCCGGACTTATTTGGCCAATTTCGTGTGTTTTACGGAAAGAATCCTTACAAGAACACGCTTGGTCCAAGCGGCCGCTTCTCCGCCCGGATCGTGGCAGTCTCGGTGCTATTGGCCGGTGAAGAACTCTTCAACCAGAAACCGCAATTTTATAGGGATCTATATCGGCTTTCTGAATATTATCCGCAGAGATGCCTTCACGAGGTATTCCGCTGGCTGTCGTCAGACAGGGGAGTGCACCGCTCAAGCCAGGTTGGCTAGAAGGGAAAGCGGACTTTCCCAGGGCTGCGACCATTTCGCCAGTGATGGAGCATCACGGCGGCGAAATCCGAACGCTGCGCGCGTCCTGGATTTGTGCACTGGATCGGTTTACCCGGATGCACCGTAGTACGGCCTTAAAATATACGGTTGAGCCGGGTCGTCCAATTGTCGGAGTCGAGTTATCGGAGAATGTTGAGGCTGTCCTTTCCCAGCGGCTCTTGACAGAGGTGGGGCGGTGAGCTGACGGTCGTCTCTGCCTAGCTAAAAACAGATAGCGATGCCACGGGCGCGGACGTCCGACACCTGTCGCGGGATCTTAGTCATGTCTCAAGACGAACTGATCCTTCGTCGCTTCGAGTCCGGGGATAGCGATGGTGTATGGCATCTGCACAGAAGCGCATCGCAGGACGTTGGTGTGTGTGGCCCGGAAGGGGCCTGGGAGGATAATTTACGTAATATCGGGGAAGTATACATCGGGTCGGGCGGAGACTTCGTAGTTGCGCATATTGGCCCCCGACTCGCTGCCATGGGTGGGCTGAAACTTTTAATGATGATGTCGCAGAACTTAAACGTATGCGGGTCGATCCCGTCCTTCAGCGACGAGGGTTTGGAAGAAGAGTTCTTCGTGAATTGGAGTCGCGAGCTGTCGCTCTCGGTTTCGAGTGGATAATGCTCGACACAACAACGATCCAAGTAGGGGCTCAAAGGCTCTATGAGACCGCTGGCTATGTCCGCCGCAGGGAGGGGATATTGCACGGATATGCAGTGTTGTTCTACGAGAAGCGGCTCACCGACCAGAATGACCCCACGTGTCCAAATGAGGGGCGTGAGCCGAATAATCCACTCTTGCGCTGTGGACCAGGTTCGTGAGTAGCTGAAGAGGGTGGAAACGGTGTATTTCGGCGCGACCACCAAGGGAGAAACCGGCGCCGCGGAACCGCGGTAGGTCTATCCATTTCAACATTGCGTCGACCGCTCCCATCAGTACCGGAAGGCAAGGAGGCTCCACTTGGATGTCAGCCGGAGGCCGATCAAGCTCTCGAAGTCGAAGCCTGGTAAGAGCCGCGGTCTGAGCCTACCTTGTGGATTGCGAGCTGACCGGCAAGATGCGAGCCCACACACGCAGTTCGGTTCGCCTATGGCATTTGACGCTTCGGAGACGCCGGCGAGGTGCAACTTCGCGCGCCAGTACGGGACATCCATCTTCGTCGCGGCTCTTCCCGCTGCGCGGCGGCCACACGCGATCCGAGGCTTTGCGGATCATTTCGCAGAACTTACTCTGTCTTCGTTTCCCTCCGGCGACGGCGCCTTGTCGGACTAGTCAAACTGGCGCGTAACAGTCCTTATGGACGGCTATAAGTGGAGTACTCAGCTTAACGGCGGGAGGTGGTCGAGACTGGCCCCCGACGCGTCCTGGCGTTTGCCGCCCGCTTCTAAGGATTGAGGCTCACGATGCTGAGCCGAGGCGTTTTGTTTTCACCAAGCTAGAGCTGTCGACTCGGCGTGCGCCTGATTACAGGCCCAGCAACAGCTCTGCGATCTGCACCGCGTTCAGCGCAGCGCCCTTCAGCAGCTGGTCCGCCGCCACGAACATCGAGATCGAATGCCCAGAGGGGTCGCTGAGGTCCTTGCGGATGCGACCGACCAGGACGTCGTCCTGGCCCGAGGCGTCAATCGGCATCGGGAAGTAGTTCCTGGCACGGTCGTCGACGATCTTGACGCCGGGCGCTCGCGCCATGATGGCGCGGACCTGGTCCTCGCTGATCGGCTTCTCGCATTCGAAGGTGATGGCCTCGCAATGAGCCCGCAGCACCGGCACGCGCACGCAGGTGACGCCGATCGCGATCTTGTCGTCCTCGAAGATCTTGCGGGTTTCGTTGATGACCTTGGTCTCTTCGTCGTTGTAGCCGGTGTCGGGGTCGATCGCGGTGTTGTGGTTGAAGAGGTTGAAGGCGTAGGGATGCGGCATCACCTTCGGCGTATAAACCTGCCCGTTGAGGCTGGCGCGGGTCGACTCGACCATTTCCTCCATCGCGGCAGCGCCGGCGCCGGAGGCCGCCTGGTAGGTCGAGATGATCACGCGCCCGATGCGGTTGGTCTGGTGGATCGGCCACAGCGGCACCAGCGCCGTGATGGCGGCGCAGTTCGGGTTGGCGATGATGCCCTTGTGATCGCGGATGCGGTTCGCGTTGATCTCGGGGATGACCAGCGGCACGTTCGGGTCCATGCGGAAGGCGGAGGAGTTGTCGACGACGACGGCACCCGCCTTGACCGCGATCGGCGCGAACTTCTTGGAGATGCTGCCGCCGGCGGAGAACAGGGCGATGTCGACGCCTTCGAAGGCGCGTTCCGTCAGCTGCTCGATGACGACGTCTTGCCCACGGAACGACACCGTCTTGCCGGCTGAGCGGGCGCTCGCCAGCGCCTTGAGCTTGCCGACGCGAAAGCCGCGCTTGTCCATGGTGGCGATGAATTCGGCGCCCACCGCACCGGTGACGCCGACAATCGCGACGACGGGATCGTTACTCACTGTGTCCTCCATTGAGATCGATTTAGACAACATAAACGCCCCGGACCATCATGGGCGGGGCTTCGGTGGAGTGGATTGCGTTCTAGTCGACGACTACGCGCGCACGCCTCCTCAGGCCCCGAAGGCCGTGGTGGTTTTGGTGGCGCGTTTGATGATCGTGAACATGGCGGCGACTTATGCAGCACAGTTGCCCCAACAATTGATACTGAAGGGCCACGGATTAATGGTTTGACGCATTGGAGATCGGACATTCTCAAGTACGCCTTCAGCGCTGCCTGAACTTGGCCACCTCCTTTTAAGGGACAACAAGTTTCTGTTCAGGTTTATCGTAGCCCAACAGAGCACTGGACGCCGCCCAACCAGACGAAGACGGCCAGATGTAACGTCGATACTGGTTCCTCGGACCGTGCATTTGAGTCCTTCGAAGGCGCCGTTTGTGCGGGCGAGGCGAACATTACAACGTGAGTGGTGCTCGATGTGAGTAGCTGATTTCGAGCTACAAAACCGCGCATGTAAAGGGCAGCGACACCCCCTGAATACAACTAGGGACCAGACACCCAGCAAAGACGAGCCGCAGGGTGTCGCATCGCTCGTTGTGGGCTAGGCTTGCTTGTGACTTGCGTGTCCAAATCGCCCATATGATCCTAGCCGTTCTGCTGGTCGCGAGCTTCGAAGGCGCTTACATAGCCCCGATCGTGCATCTTCGACTAACATCTCTCTTCATGTCTCCTCCTGCGGCTGCACTTTGGGAGCCCCAGGAGACTTTTCCTGCGAAATCGAACAAGACCCGCTGCAGCAAACCTACTCGCCCCTGTAGGTGGCCAAGGTTTGGAGCAACTGCGGCATATAATACTCCTTCGTGGCTTCCCTCATAGCGTCCGGCATTGCTTTCGGATGGTCTAGCCATGTCATTGCCCGCTCGATCAGCTCGATCGCGCGTTGCTTGTCACCACTCTCGTAGTAATACTGAGCGACCACCCTATAAGAAGTAAAGGTGAGGCCGCCGCTGTCTTGCCCTAAATTGAGGATATGTTCCGACACATCCCTGCCGATTGCAAAGCGCTCCGCACGCGGGAAGCTAGGCCCTATCGTTCTCCGGATCAAACAGTTGCTGTATCACGACAATCAGCCCACGCACAGCCTCTGACTGTTTCTCAATCGCATCTCGAACCAGTCGGCGTAAGACCCGGAAACCGGTCGCCGTGTCGCGCATTTGTGAAGCAACAGATCCGCCTGAATCTCGCGGAAGTGTCGATTGTCCGGCATCGCGGCAATACCCTCTTCCACCGCTGAGAGCGCTGTCGGCCAATCCTTTGCTTCCATCGCCGGTCGAATTGTCTGGTGCATTGAGTCTTCGCGCGCCTCGCGTTGGTTTTTCGCAATCCGTTTCGCTTCGGCGGCTTTAGCTTCATAGCTGCTGCGCCAAGTGCCCTTGAGAATTTTCGGCAAGACGTGGTCGATGTCGATCGGATCACCGATAAAGGCAATGTGGCCGTCGCGGTCGACGATGAACGATGTCGGAACCCAAGCAGAAGAACTGGCATCCATCCAAAGCTTGTTCATTTCGCCGGTACTATCGAACCCGATTCGATAGTTCAGATTTGAAAACCTTTCGGTCAACCATGCGTCCAACTTGGTGCGAGCCTCATCCGCCGTTGCTGCTTTTTCCCTAGCTGCGACTCCGACGACCTCAAGCCCCTCGTCTTTGTATTTTGCTTGCAGCTCTATCAGATGGGGCATCGCCTCCTCACATGGGTAGCACCAACTTGCCCAAAATTCGACGATGTCCAATTTCCCTGGCTCGAAGTTCGTGAGGGGCTGGCCACGCAGCCAGTTCTCGACTTTGAGCGAAGGAGCAGGAGATGCCAAGCTTAGCATGATGATTCTCTTCCAACGTTGCTGTTGCGCGACCTTGTCGGTTCACCTTAGTCAGCAATCACCATGCCAAGCTGTGCGCGCGCACTAAGCACATGACAACGCTTTCAAAAACATCCACGCGCCCAGCAGGGTCGACTGTATGTAACCTGCCATGCTTTGCATCGGCGTGGATTGCGGGCACGGATCGCGCCCTTGGTGCCGCCAAGACCGTTTTGCGAATGCGCAGCCGTGATGTCGCGCTAGGCCAGTAGGAGGCGCGCGAGAAAGCGGATGGTGCCCGCCGACCGACAAATTCCCAAGGGCCGGTCGTGGACAACAGCGGTCAGCATCGGATACGGCACCAGCTTTCCGAACCGAGCCAGCAAAGCGGCCTATTCGGCGCATTCCAGATGACCGTGGAAGCCGATGACCTCATGCGCGTGCTGCTCCGTCGGAATTAGCAGGCGCGAAAACCGGTGCGAGCCCTGCTTGAACATAGGAAGCCAACTTTACCTCGCCAAAGCGGCGCAGTTACTTCTGTCGCCGTGTTGATTTCCGTGCATTCTGGTTTCGACTAGTCGCGGGTGAGACTAAAGCAACCGGAGGGCTCAACAGGATAGGTCGGAGATTGGAGTTGGTACTGACCGCCTCGGGGCCACTTCCGCACATCCGCTGCACGATGGTTTGGCCAGGACAACTTGCGAGCGACATCCTTCGCATTGGTGTTCGCAATAGCGCTAGGGCAAATCCGCCCCGGTCTTGCGTGTTTGGTAATGACGCAAGGAAGAAAACTCTCACAGAATACGAGAACCGCGCTCGCGAAAAACGGCTCAAAGATAACACGTAATCAGGAACGCCTGGCTTACAATGAGGCGCCGGAGGCGGAGAATGTTAAGATTCGAACCAGCAGCACATTGGCGTCCACGACCGGCAAATGGGCACCGTGGAGGCGGCCTGCCCGGTTGAAATTCACCCACATCTCTCGAGAACGCGTGGCGCAGGCTGGGTAAAGACTCTATGCGATGGATATGTCGAACGACCTTGAGTTCCCTTGTCACCGCCTTCAGTCCCCGCGCGAATAAGCCAACGACTTCGCGGCCCTAGGCATCAACCATTGAGCGTAGATGAACCTCATGCCTCCATTACCGCTCGCACCGCGTGTATCGCCTAATCGAGCCCAGTCCTGGTAGATGCGTCCAGCTGCGAGCCTGGTTAATGTGCCGCTCGCCGGTCAGGTCGATCACTCGCGAGATGCACCTGACTTCCCTTGTGCTCACGGCCGACTTGAGAACGGCATGACGCTTAAGATCATGAACTTCGGCGGCTCGTCGTTTCGGGATGCGGGTTGCTTACCCCATACATCGCACTAGCTACGACACAACCAGATCCGCATTGGTCGCGATTCTGTTCGCTATGTGCTAACAGAATCCGCTAAGACCGTTGGCGTATCTGTAAATGGACAATGCGAGGGAGCATCATCCCCTAGTGAAGAGAGCAGAGCTGGTCCGGCAAATCTCATATGTCAGCCGCCTTGGGCCCTGCAGCTAGAGTGCTTTACCATGGAGGGTTGAGTACGCTTGCACCCCTGGAAACGTGATTTCTTGTAAGCAGTTGGCGCTACACGAGATTGTCGGAACCTGGTCCGATGTAGGCGATGTTGCCACTGTTGCGATCAATCCATCCGCAAAATGGGTAAACTTCAGCACCTAACAGCAGTGAGCGCCAGCTCTCCTGGATGCACTCGACACCACGTGGGCTCAAGGCGGATCAGGATGAACGGTGTGAAGATTATTTTACCCGCGACGTAGACTTGCCCTCAAGAAGCTTGCACAAGCCGAAATCCAACCTCTACGTTCGGAAATAGTACTAGTTGCCGAGATCCATGAAGACAGACAAGAACGCACCAATTTCACGGTTCCAAATCTGCTGTTTCGTGCGCTCAAAGGAACACACGACTCTGAGGACGAGCAACCGGCTGCCGGGCTGTGAAACCGTACCTGCGCTCGGGAGCCACAACGTGTCAGATGGAAGCACGTCAACGCCGCTCGTTTCCGGAGGACCACAACAAGCAAGCCGTCGACCTGGTCGCATGGGATTGCTCGTTTACGGAAGGAACGAGCGGTTGCGCATGGAACGGAGACATTTCGATAGGTCAATGTGTTGCGCGCAGCGCGTCGAGAGCGATGAAGTTACGACGAGAAGGCCCGACTTGTCGAAGAGAACTTGCAGGCTGGCCAGACGGGTGCGCTATCGCGCGCTGGCACGGGTGGCTCACAGCGTGTTGTTCACTTGAAGCCGACAAGCGCGCCAGGGTCGGCTGCGCGGCGTGGCGGCTCCGATCTCGAGCGACGCGGCACAAGCAGCCTCTTCCCCGCCTGCGTAGCGTGCAAGGGCTGGAATCATCGGGATTGAGCTCGGCGGCTGTCGCGTTCGCGTTGACCGTGGCCGGGACGTTGAGACGCTGCAGTGACTTCTTGAGCTGCTGCGGCGACGATGGTCCAGATTCCGAGCCGCGTCAGGGCCTGGATCGCCACTGGCCACACCGACATGCCTCGGCATGCGAGCCTGGCTCTTACATTCCAGGAGATTCTGAGGCGCGATCCGCGCGCTGGCGATCTCTACATCTTCCGGGAACGTCGCGGCGATCTGGTCAAGATCCTCGGCATGACGCAATAGGCATATCGCGGCAAGTTCATCTGGCCGTCGGTCGCCCGGCGAGGTATCGATCTCAGCGGCGGTCTTCCGCAATCCGTGAGCTCGCGACTTCGCGCACGAGACTATGCGGGTCATGGACGAGGCTAAAGATCTGAGCTACTGGCGCACGGCTTGCGACCTCGTAGCGGATGCGCCAGTCAGGATCATGCTGCAGCAGGGACACAACCTGCACAGATAGTCGTTGGGCTATCTCCAGTCTTACCGACGCGTCACGATCGTCGATCATGCCGAGCAACCATTCATTTGGAATGCGCCGTGCTACAACACGGCGGACCTCGGCTTCCTCGTCATTCATCATTCGGCGGAGCAGTATAGGCTCGATCCGACTCGCGACGACAAGGCGAACATAGTAATATTCGTCTGAGGCCATGGATAGCAATTCTTCACCGTCGAGCAGGGTCGCTACCCGCCTCCTCAGCTCGGGACGCGGATGCTTCCGTAATTGCAACGCGTAGCTTCTAGGCAGGCGAAGTATCGCATTCCATTGCACCTTTTCATTGGGATCATTGATCAGCGACGGCAGCAGAGAGACGTTCGCAAACTTCGCCGCCATCGCCCTTACCTCACAATGCGGATGGCTGAGATAGCCGTCGGCGAGATCCGGATTCCGCTCGAAGAACCTCTCGATACTGCTGGGACAACGTTCGTTGACGCAGTAGTGCTTGAGCCGACATCCGCCGGTTTCGCTCAGTGCGAGATGCTCGCACGATGCGCAGTCAAGCCGGTGGCCCTCCCAGTCAAGAGCCTTGTCGATATCATCAATCATTGTCCTGCCCACATAGATTAGGCACGCCGCAGCAACGGCTTGGCAAACTTGTCGGAGGTCACGAGCTCCAGAAATTTTCCGAACGTCAGCCCTGCGCCTGCATCTGAATGGTGTGATCCTGGAAGCCGACTGTCCCGTCGATCGAAGCGCCGACCAGCGCCTGCAGCGCTTTCGAGCCACCGGCGTGGAGGTTCTCGATAGTAACGTCAAGGCCTTGGTCTCTGAATGTACCAAGCTTCACACCCGAATTGAGAGGAATCGAGTTGAGGATCTGTGATCCCGCCGCGATCCTCAATTTCGCCTTCTCGAGCCCGGCGGCATCCGCCGAAATGACCGAGCAAGCGGTTAGCGCCATGACCAGCATCATTCGTGTCAAAGCGTGCATGCGAAGCTCCGTGACTGTTGGGAGAGTGTTACGATCAGGTTTCATGAGCAGGCGCGGGCCGTCAAACCAGGAACTGCTTTTCCGCGCGCTCGACGATAGCGTCGAGGAGAACAACAGAGGCGGAGAGAACGACGATTCCAGCAAATACCCTGTCCGCATCGAGGACGCCCTTGGCCTGCGCGATCAAGTGCCGCAATCCTAGCGGGCGAGGAAGATAACCCGGTGGTGAACGGCAGGTACACGTGGCGCAGCAGGGAGGATTGCAGGCGCGCAGCAGGCGTGCATTCGCCAGCACGACCGGATTGACCGGGCACGCCTGAACGTGTTGAAGAATGCGACGAAGAGAACCAGCGTCAGCAGCCAGGAAAGACAAGATTCTCTCCAGCCAAATGAACTGCACCGCTTGGGAGCAGCGCAATTGTTGTGGGGCCAAAAACAACTACAGCTCGCATCAAAGACTGCCTTACAATCGATCGTTCCAAATTATCGCCACATTGCAAACCGTCGGGACGGACCAGGCACTGGCTTGCAACTCATCCACCGTACAGTTGTTGTCGCATGGACTTCTTGATCTCGATCAAGGCGCATGAAGTAAAGAAATGGTCCGTGAAGAATTCCCAAGTCGTTGATTTGGAATCTGGAAACGGCTCTCTGAGGCAATCGAGTTTGCCGGGAAACGGATGTGGCGGAGGGGATTTGAACGAAGCCGCTGCCGCGGCGTGAGGGGTGAGGTGGCGTAGATCGCGTCCTGGCGGAGAGGATGTGGGTGTTGGAGCCCATCCCCCTCAGACAGGAGTATCGAGATGGCCGATTTGAGCCCTCTTCGCCGCCGCATGATCGAAGACATGACCGTCCGCAATCTGTCGCCGGCGACGCAACGATCCTACATCAGCGCGGTTTCGAAGTTCAGCCGCTATTTTGGCCGATCGCCTGACCGGTTAGAGCTGGAAGACGTCCGCGCCTTCTAGGTGCATTTGGTCTCGACCGGCATCTCATGGCCAGCGCTGAACCAGATCGTCTGTGCACTACGGTTTTTCTACGTCGTCACGCTCGGCGAGGCGCTCATTCCCTATGCGCGAGAACCGCGCAAGCGGCCGGTCGTTCTCAGCGCCGACGAAGTGGTTCAGTTCCTCGAGGCCGTGTCCAGCCTGAAGAGCCGCGCCGCGCTCACCACGGCCTATGCGGCCGGACTCAGGGCCTCCGAAGTCGCGGGACTGCTGATCGAAGACATCGATAGCGCCCGCGGCGTCATCCAGGTGCGCCACGGCAAGGGCGCGAAGGATCGCAACGTGATGCTGTCGCCCCAGTTGCTGGGCGTCCTGCGCACCTACTGGCGGCTCGCCCGGCCACGGCTTTATCTGTTCCCTGGTCGTGACGAAGATCATCCGATCGATCAGACCGTGTTGCACGCAGCCTGTCGATCGGCGGTGAAGGCTGCGGGCCTGACCAAGCGCGTCACGCTCCACACGCTGCGCCACAGCTTCGCGACGCATCTTCTCGAGAACGGAACCGATATCCGGATCATCCAGGTCTTGCTCGGGCACAATAATTTGTCGTCGACAGCGCGCTACACGCAAGTCGCCACCGATACGATCCGGGCGACGCAGAGCCCACTCGATCGCCTGTCGCTGGAGGTGACGCCACCTGAATGATCCGCGGCGGGATGCGGGTGATGATCCGCCCCGACAGCCGCGCCAACAGGCCCGCCATCGAGATTGCCGATATTCTGCGCCGGCATGGCGACACCTATCGCCGTGTACATGCCGGTCATCTCGGTCGGGTCGAGCGGCGCGTGATGAGCGCAATCGTGGCGTGCCGGACCGAGGCGCTCGGCGGCCACATGGAGGCTTGCGACGACTGCGGCACGACACGCCCGTAGATGGTGTGGTGGTTGCGCCGGCCGCCTTTGGCGCGTGGACACCGGCAAGTGCGCAGGTGCTCGTCGCCGGCGAGATCAACGTCCGTCCGGCCCGCGCCTTGCTCGGCCATGACATGGCCGCTGTGAGCCGCCGCTCGCAAATAGCGTACCGCTGTCGCGGGGCCGTAGCCCTGCTGCTCCAGCGCCGCTGCGAACCCGTCAAGGTAAGGCCCGCTCGGCCCACTGCGCAGATGCCCCAGCATCTTCGCTGCCGAGAAGTACGTCTCCAACATGTCCGTCTCCGTATGTGACCGGCCATCAGTGGCCGACCCAACGGGGCCGCACGGGCGACTTGTAATGGAGAGCTCGAGAGCGGCAATACACAGGAAAGTACGGTGATCGCGATCGCCAGCGTCCCATTACCGGCTTTGCCCATAAGACAGGAATTATAGGCGACGAGCTGCGGCTCGGCGGATGCTGGCCCCACGGCTGCGGACCGGCAAACGCCGCGCTCGACGAGGTGCCGACGAAAGAGCCTGGCAAACCGCGGCGACCGAGATGCTGCGCCACGGCGTGCCGCTCGACAAGATCGGCCTCGTCCTTCGGCATCGCGGCATCGACACGACGGCCTATTACGCAAAGGCCGACGTCGCGCTGCTGAAGCAGGTTGCTCAGCCCTGGCCGGAGGCGTTCTGATGCTCAACGACATCGAGACCTATCTCGCGCTCCGCCGCACCACGGGCTTCGCGATGTCGACCGCGGAGTACCTGCTGAAGAGCTTTGCCGCCTTCGCGGCCGAGCGCGGACAAACGTACGTCGAGACAAAAACAGCGCGACTGGGCCGCGCTCGGACCATCCGTCGCGCAAGGCGATGCACGGCTAAGAGCCGTCTGTCGCTTCGTACGCCATGTCCGGGTGGAGGACGTCGGGCACGAGCTGCCGCCGGCCCACTTCGGCGCCCGTAAGAAGCGTCGCACGCCGCACATCTACACGACAGACGAGATCAGTCGGCTTATCGAAGCTGCGCTGCGGCTTCGGCCAATGCGCGGCTTGCGCCCGCACACGCAAGCGACCTTGATCGCGCTACTCTCATCCACTGGGCTCAGGATCTCCGAAGCCCTGAAGCTGACGATCGCGGACGTGACCCGCGAAGGTCTGCTGATCCGCGAGACCAAGTTCCGCAATTCCAAGCAGGTCAACGCGCTGTCCACCACCGTCACCACACCGTTGGTGTAGTCGAAATCATCCATTCCGATTTCGCTTGCGACGCGCGCGCCGTAGTCATCGGCTTCGAGTTGGCTGGTGAACTCCGTACCCACCCTATCCACCGACAGAACGTCGCTGGTTTCAATATGGAAAAAGTAGCGCATGAAATGTGGCTCCCGCACAGAATAGCGCTCTCCAGCCAACACATCCTAGTCCGGATATCTCACGGAGTTTAAGCGCATCGGGGCTCCGAATCAGCGAAAGTTGTTTTGCGATAACGACTTCCTGATGATTCGAGGAGAGCCCCGATGCAGACAGAGTGTACCGCGGATATTTTTCGATTTGAAGCCGTCGAAGGCTGCGCGGTGGTAGCGGCGTTTGACGGAGGTGCGATCACGTCGGACGCGGGCGGTTTGCTGCTGGGCGGGGCGGATGGGACTATCCGGATGGTGGATCGGCTGGCATGCTGCTTTGACGATCGACGATCGCAGGCGCATGTCGAGCATTCGGTGGCGACGCTGGTTGGACAGCGGATATTCGCCATCGCGCTCGGTTACGAGGACCTCAACGACCCTCTGCGCCACGACCCATTGATGGCGGTGCTGGCAGGAAAACTCGAGGCGCGGCGCGCAGATTGCGCGGCGGTGGCCGGCAAGGCGACGTTGAACCGGCTGGAACTGTCGAAGCCGGAGCCGTCGCGCTACCACCAGATCAGCTACGATGCGGAGGCGGTGGACCTTGCTGTTCGTCGATCTGTTTCTGGAGGCGCATCGGACGGCGCCGCGCCAGATCACGCTCGAGCTCGATGCCACCGATGATCCGTTGCATGGCGAGCAGGAAGGGCGCTTCTTTCACGGCTACTACAAATCCTACTGTTACCTGCCGCTGTACATTTTTTTGCGGGCGGCATCTGCTTTGCGCCAAGCTGCGCAGGGCCAACATCGATACCAGCGCGGGCTCGGTTGAAGAGGTGGCGCGGATGGCTGCGCAGATCCCTCAAGCGCTGGCCCGAAGTGCGCATTCTACTGCGGGCGGATTCCGGGTTCACGCGCGATGACCTGATGACATGGTGCGACCAAAACGACGTCGATTATTTGTTCGGCCTGGCCGAGAACAGCAAGCTGATCGTCGAGATCGCGGCCGAGCTTGCCGAGGCGGCCGCAGAAAATCGCCAGAGCGGCAAGCCGGCCCGGCGCTTCAAGGACTTCCACTATAGAACGCACAAGAGCTGGAGCCGCGAACGCCGGGTAGTCGGCAAGGCCGAATGGATGATCCCTTCTGCCGCCGAGAGCGAGAACTCGGCGAAACCGCGGCGTAAGAAGAACAAGAAATCCATCATGGTTGCAGACATCGACTTGGCGACCCTGGAGGGCCGGGCCAATCCGCGCTTCGTCGTCACTTCGCTGCGCGCCGAGCGGCACCCGGGCCGCGAACTCTACGAGAAGCTCTATTGCGCCCATGGCGAGATGGAAAACCGCATCAAGGAATGCCAGCTCGATCTGTTCGCTGACAGGACGTCCACCACACCATGCGCGCCAACCAGTTACCGCTTTCGCTGTCGTCAATGGCCTATGTCCTGGTCAGCGCATTGCGCCGCATTGCCCTCGCCGCGACGCGGCTCGCCGACGCCGCATGCGGCACCATCCGCCTGAGCTGTTCAAGATCGGCGCCCAGGTCCGCATCAGCGTCCGCGGGATCAAGTTCTCTATGGCATCGGCGTTTCCCTACACCGATGTCTTCCGAGCGGCATGGGCCGTGCTCGACGGCGCGGCTCGCTGAACCATCGGCCCACAGGAGAACACCCGCGCCCCATGCCCCGGAAGCACCGACCAAACCGCCGGAGCGGGCGAGGATCTACGCCCCAACCGCCCGCGCGGTTGCTGGCGTAGCGGAAGTCAACCCTTGCCCGTGCGCGGTCAAGCAGTGTGAGAAATCCGGGCTAGCCGCATGGCATGGTTGCCGTGATCGCGATGGCTCCCCGCCGGTCAAGGTTGGCGTCACTCAGACGTCCGTTCTCAACGTCAAGCGACCAGGCTAACGAACCGAGACGCTGAGGCCAGTCAGCGCGTTCGCCAATTGGCGGGCTTCTTCTATCCCGGTGTCCGCAGGCAAGTTAAAGGTAATCTGCTTCGGCTCGATGCCGATGGATTTATCGGTATTGAGAACAACAAAGCACGGCTCGCCGGGATTGCGCTCCTTCACTTCAGCTTTGAACTTCGATGACGGCATTTTTTACCTCAACGCTGGCCGCTTCCCTATCGTGTCCGATGATCACCGTTCGTCGTCAACCTCTGGTGGCGAAGGTGCGCCGGCGCCATAGGGTTGGTAGCGGGCGGACCAACGACAATCCCGCCGCGCTTACCCACTCGTTCAAGAGTTTCCAATCCTTTCCGCTCAGGCCCGGCATTCGCATGTGGAACAATGCGGGCGTGTAGTAGAGAGCGAAGACGTCCTGTGGAGTAACGTCGGGTTTGCCGCATGCCTTGGCGAGATCTTTGCGGAGCCTGGCGGCAGAAGGAGAACATTCGGTTGCTGCGGGAGCTATCGCCGAAAGTTGGTGACGGGGGGAATCGGAAAGGCGGCATATCGTGGGGTGCTTGAAGCCTCCACTTGTCCACCGAAGGAGCGATATGCCGTGTCCAACGATAACGTCATCCAGCTGATTCAGCCAGGAATCTTCGACGATCAACTCACAGAAGTCTTGCCCAACGGGGCACGTGCCCTTCTCGCCAAGGCGGTCGAGGCCGAGGTTGCAGACTTTCTCGGCCAGCATGCCGATTTGAAGACCGCGGACGGCCACCAGCGCGTCGTCCGCCATGGCCACCTGCCGGAGCGCGAGGTGATGACCGGTCTCGGTCCGGTCGCCGTCCGCCAGCCGCGTGTACGCGATCGTGAGGCCGCCGCCACCGACCCCGACCGCATCCGGTTCTCTCCGTCGATCCTGCCACCCTACATGCACCGCTCGAAGTCGATCGAGACGCTGCTGCCGGTCCTTTATCTGAAGGGTATCTCGACCGGCGACTTCTCGGAAGCGCTGGCTGCGCTGCTTGGCAAGGATGCTGCCGGGTTGTCGGCCTCCGCGATCGGCCGCTTGAAGGACTGCTGGCTCGACGAGCATGCCGCGTGGCAGAAGCGCGATCTTTCGGCCAACCGCTACGTCTACATCTGGGCCGATGGCATCCCACAAGTTCAGGGTCTTCCTCTCCGGCCAAAAGCGAGGGGTGCCCCCTCGGCGACGCTATCCTGGACCGCCTCGTTCATAACGCTCACCGTCTGCAACTCTCCGGAGAAAGCATGCGAAAGCAGAACGCCCGCAATCAAGCTCTCGACGACAACTCAAACCCCTGAACACCATGTCGATCAAAGCCGCTGTTCACCATCGCGCGAAACAGTCGCTCACGGTCGCGTGAACTTCTCGCTCACCATCATCGAAATGCGCAGCCTGCTCGATGAGTTCGTCGCAACCGTCAACAAAATCGACTGAGTGATTCTAAATCGTATCGCATCTCCACTTTTGAGACAAAGGCCTGGGTTTGGGCGTGATTCAACGGCTGATTCAATTACTGCGGCCTCGCCGATCGACTTGTTCCTCGCCAGCTTGCGAATGGCTTGGAAAGAGGGCGCATCTCACTAACGGACCGGCCGGTTCTAAAAGGGAGGCGAGCTCGTCGTCGCCCTGACCCTTGGAATTTGTCAGTCAGCGGGCACCATCCGGCTTCTCACGTACCTCCTACTAGCGCAGCGCGGCTCGCGATGCGCATTCGCAAGACGGTCTTCTGACGGCAGGAAGGTCGCAATGCGTGCCCGAAATCTGACGCCGACGCAAAGCATGTCAGGTTTCATACAGGGACCTACTGGGCGTGTGGATGTTTTTCAAATCTTTGTCATGTAGCTTAGCGCGCGTGGACAGCGTGGCAGGTGATTGCTATTCGGGTGAAGCGACAAGGTCGCGCGACAGGTAACTTGGAGACAATGATGGCGCTATGCATGGACTCTCCGGCCCCTTCGCTCAATGTCGAGAACTGGCTGCGTGGCGAGCCCCTCACGAATGTCGATCCCGGGAAAGTGTACATCGTCGAATTTTGGGCAACTTGGTGCGGCGGATGTGAGGAGGCGATGCCCCATCTGATAGAGCTGCAAGCAAAATACAAAGACGAGGGGCTTGAGGTCGTCGGAGTCGCAGCTTATGAAAAAGCACCAACGGCGGATGAGGCTCGCGCCAAGTTGGACGCATGGTTGACCGAAAAGTTCTCAAATCTGAACTATCGAATCGGGTTCGACAGTACCGGCGCAATGAACAAGCTTTGGATGGATGCCAGCTCTTCTCTTGAGATTCCGACATCGTTCGTCGTCGACCGCGACGGCCACATTGCCTTTATCGGTAATCCGATCGACATCGACCACGTCTTGCCGAAAATTATCAACGGCACTTGGCGCAGCAGCGATGAAGCTAAAGCCGCTGATGCGAAACGGATTGCGGCAGGCCAACGCCTAGCGCGCGTATCCTCAATCCGCCGGACAATTCGATCGGCGATGGAAGCAAAGGATTGGCCGGCAGCGCTCTCAGCGGCCGAAGAGGGCATTGCCGCGATGCCGGACAATTTCGGGTTCCGCGAGATTCATGTGGATCTGTTGCTTCACAAAATGCGCGACACGGCGACTGGGTTCCAGGTCTTACGCCAAATGGTTCGAGATGCGGTTGAGAAACAGTCAGAGGCTGTGTTGGAGCTGAATATCGTGATGAGGCTACTCTTTGATCCGGATAACGATAGGGCCTACCTTCCGCGTGCGGAGCGCTTTGCGATCGGCAGGGATGTGTCGGAAAATATCCTCAATCCTGGGCAAGCCCACGGCCTCGACCTCTATTCTTATGGGGGGCTCGCTCAGTATTACTACGAGAGTGGTGACAAGCAACGCGCGATCGAGCTGATCGAGCGGGCAATGACACGGCTAGACGATCCGAAAGTGCCGGACGCTATGAAAAAGGATTATGTGCCGCAGTTGCTCCAAACCTTGGCCACCTACAGGGGCGAGTAGATTTGTTGCAGCGGGTCTTGTTCGATTTCGCAGGAAAAGTCTCCTGGAGCTCCCAAAGTGCAGCCGCAGGAGGAGACATGAAGAGAGATGTTAAATCGAAGATGCACGATCGGGGCTATGTAAGCGCCTTCGAAGCGCTCGCGACCAGCAGAATCATTCAGGGCGAATGCAACACGCAAGTCACAACGAAAGCCTAGCCCACAACGAGCGATGCGACGTCCTGCGGCCCGTCTTTGCTGGGTGTCTAGTTAGTCGTTCGTGAAGAACCATCCAAGCGGTTGATCAAGACTCGATTTTCCGGGCGAGATTGGCTTTGAGATTGCGAGCTTTCGGGCTTTGACTGCCCAGAAGCTTGCAACATGCGTGAAGCTATGGACGACATCAGCGTGCCGCCTCCCGAAGTATCGGCCTCCGCGACCGAGCACCTCACATACGATAAGGTGGCGTCGGCGCTGGACGGGCTCACACTGCTCGACCTCGCTCGTCTGGACGCCGTCGAACGCCGTTACCTTGGTGGGACCGACTTCGCCGAGGGCGACCTATTGCAGGAGGCGATGTGTTCCGCGCTCTTCGAGGAGAAGCGCTGCCCGCGGATCATCAGGTTCATAGCCTTCCTGGTCCAGTCGATGCGAAACATCGCCGGCCACCGGCGCGATCGTCTGCAGCAGCGGGTTCCGATAGAGGACGTGACGACCGGCGAGCGCAAGTCGAAGTTTGAATTGAAAGCGTCGGGACCGAGCCCGGAGGACGCGGCGATCCGGGCGGAACAGGATCGGGGGGCATCGGAGGTCTGTGCGGCGCTGAACGTGCACTACGGCGCCGACGAGGAGATGAGCATTGTGCTACTCGGCTGGGAGAATGACATGAGGGGCGAGACGCTGCGGGATTTTCTTGGCGTCGACCAGGCGCGCCTGGACTACGTGATCAAGAAAATCCGGCGCATCGCCCGTCGGGAGTATCCGAAGGGATGGCGGCGATGAGCAGAGATCCGACAGACCGCGAGAAATTGTCGAAGCTCGACCGGGCCATCGACGACAGCATACTGGAAGCCTCGGAAGCCGATCTGCGCGAAGACTTCAAGGAAGCGGGTGACGATTTCGAGAAGGCGGTGGCCCGCGCCGGCCCCGCTTTGGAGCAGGCCAAGGCGCGTGCCGCTCGGATGCGTTTCGAGCGGGCTCAGGATGACTCGAAGGCATACCGTGAGCAGGAGAACGTCAAGAGCTTCGACCTTGCGAAAGCGCGTCGTCGTTTCGATGGGATGCGATCCGGTGAGGTCGCTGATTCAATGATGGCCGCGCGCAAGGGTGGCAAACTTTCTGAGCGCGATGAGGAAAACCTGTTGAAGGATCTGGCGCAGCTCGAGGCGCTTGAAAACGAGGACAAGGAAGAATGGGAAGAATGACCCCGGCAGAGCGCCTGCTTGTCGGGCTCGGGATCGCGGAGCCCAAGGATATCGACCTCGATGCCATCGCATGGACGCAGGGCGCAGTGGTCAATTACAGGCCGATCGACAACTGCGAAGCCACGATCTTGGGATCGAAGAAGCGCGCCGTCATCTCGGTCAATAGCCTCAGCATGCGACAGCATCGCCGCTTCTCCCTTGGACACGAGCTTGGGCATTGGCACTACGATCGCGGAAAGGTTCTCTTCTGCGGCAAGAACGACGTCTGCAATTTCAGGCAAGACGCGCTCAGTCCGGAGCGGCGTGCCGACGACTTCGCCTCCGATCTGATTCTTCCTAATTTTATGGTTCTTCCGCGGCTTCGGAAGATGAAGCGCCTCACTTTGGCGGCGTCCAGGGAGTTGGCCGATGAGTTCGACGTCAGTCTCACGGCCACGCTCGTGAAGATCACCGCCTTGAACCATTTCCCCATGGTCATTGTTTGCCACAACAGGCGGGATCGCGTCTGGTACAAGACGTCACCGATGATCGCGGAATGGTGGCGGCCCGTCTGGGCACTGGACGATCAGACGTTCGCCGCCGACATGCTGCTCCGAGGCGCCGACGAACAAAACTTCCCCCGAAAGAATCCGGCCGATGCCTGGTTCGATTTCAAGGGATGCGATAGGTACGAGGTAGAAGAGCAGTCGTTCCTTCTGCCGGACGACGAGATCCTCACGGTGCTCACGCTACCACAGCAGGCGATCGCGTAGATTTTGACCTGAGTCACCACGCCGCAACAACGATTGGAAGCGGAGGCTGGTGGATCTGGACGCGCAGCAAAACACAGCCGCTCAGGCTCGCAAGCCGGCTGTTTTCAAGGATGGTCGCAGGTTACAATGGTCTCGCAGGACAACTGGCAGAAACGCGACCGTGTCGGATGAAATGGAAGAAAACAAGATAGAGACGGCCTATCACGAAGTGGGACATGCGGTTACGCCAAGCAAGTGCAGGAACTCGGGGCACAGCTCGTCGGCACGACGTTTTCGCTCGTTCGCGAAAAGGTACTGGTCAGCAAGGCAATACTTCTCTCGGAGCTGGACGTGTTGGGACTGAAAATACAGACCGACTCGTACGACAAGGGCGTACCGGCGCAAACGGTCAGGCCCTGGCAATCGTACCTAAAGACGCTCCAGAACAAGATGGCGGACCTTGGCGAAGCTGATCGGGCAATGGGCAAAACGGTCCTGGATAAGTTCGTTCAGCAATGTAGCAGTTTGAGTTCAATCGTGATCCAAGTGCCGGCGATGCGGGTCACGTCGAGTGAAAGCCTATCTGCTTACGACTACAACATTGACAGGCATCCGGTCGGTATTCGCGCAAAAGCGATAGCCAATCAGATCCGCAAGGCTGAGGATGACATGCAGGCCTGCTTCAAATCCCTCTCCCAGTAGGAGGCAGGGCTAGCGAGGCTTCCTGATCGGCTTTGTCTTTGCTTGCAAGCAGCGTCTCGAAGTGACTGCTTTGCTGCAGCGATGTCATTCGGCCTGCAATATTGGCTCTGACGCATATTCGATGATCGAGATTGTTTTTATGGCGCGCCAATCAGCCTAGCCTGAAGGAGATCGAGCTTAGCGCGCCCGTACATTTGCCGTTTGACCAGCTTGAGTTTGGTGATCTGAGCTTCCACTTGGCCATTAGACCATGGTTGCGTGATAGCCGCGTGCACCGCTCCCTTATCGTTGGCAATGCCATTCGCGAACGAGGCAATGAGGTTCCGCTTGGATTCCTCAATCCAAGGTTCGAGCTCCATCTCGGCCTTCTTTCGGATCATCGCGTGGAAGCGGCCAACGAGAGCTTGGGCATCGGCCAGCATAGGAACGTTTTGTTCGATGACGGCAAGCGTGACGGTCTCGGCCCTGGTCAGGTGGTCGCGCTTCGTCGTCATCAGCTGCGCTATCGTCCTGGCGGCGGGGACCTTCTGCAATTGTTGATGGCTGATAGTCTCGGCATGCCGCCGTCGCGTCGCCCATTCCGCCACCACGCGCAGCGATCCCATAAAGCCTTGTCCCTTCAAACGGCGCCAGAGTTCGGCACCGTTGCGACAGCCGCCTGACCACTGCGCGTCCAGGAACGGCAGGTGCCCATCCAGGGTGCTTTGACGGGTGCGGAACATATCCGTACCGCCACCGCGGCTAATTTGGCGAACCAGATTGCGACTATGTCCTGTGCGCCGGACGATCTCTTTGAGCGGCACACCGTCGGTGACGAGAGCCGCAATTGCGGCATGGCTGTCCTGGCGCCGCAGATAGCCCTGATAGCGCAGCTTTTCCGCATAGGTCAGCAATTCCGGGTTGATCGTTGTCGCTCCGATGAGGCGGGACGATGTCTTCTCCGAAGACGTCCTCCACCCGGACATGGCGTACGAAGCGACAGACGGCTCTTAGCCGTGCATCGCCTTGCGCGACGGATGGTCCGAGCGCGGCCCAGTCGATCGCTGTTTTTGTCTCGACGTACGTTTGTCTATAGCGCGACAATCTGGATGGGAAGCGCGCGACAATCAGGATGGCGAGTCGGTGTCGCGGCGAGGTGATGATTGCCGCGATGATTGTCGCGCGC
>NZ_JBEPRY010000047.1:0-29112 GCF_040548605.1 Bradyrhizobium sp. JR4.1 | reverse complement strand
TGCTTCATAGCGCTGCTCCCTTTCGATAATCCGCTAAGGCCGATCCTAACAACCCTCGTGTCCTCAAGAAGACGTCAGCCGCGATTACGCCATGTGAACAAGGCTCTAGGCGATGGAGCAGTAGTCTGTTTCTCCGATCGAGAGCTTTTGAGATTGCAGAGGGGGGAAAGTAGAGGCCGCCAAATCCTGCAATTTCGTTTATGGATTCCCTTTTGCGGCAGGCCATGATCCTGGTGCGCATCGGAGAGGGAACGATGCGACCGAAGAGCACAAGATGACGGAATCGAATGATCTGTTACGGGCGCGGCTGGGCAGATCATCAACATGAGACACGAGCTGGTTCTGCTTGCCGACAACATCGACTAGGACTGGGTCGACGGCGAGATCGGCGCGCTCAACAGCGAGAACGACTGAGACCCGCTTCATGATCGGGCTGCTGCTGCTCAAGCACACTCACGGGCTGTCCGATGAGGGGGCGAGCGCTGGATGCACGACCCGTATTCCACTTCTTCACCGGCCAAGAGTCCTTCCAGCAAGCGGTCCCGCACGAGCGCTCGGACCTAAGCTACAGGCGCAAGCGGCTCGGTGACAAGCTGGAGCTGCTGCTGGCCGAGAGCCTGCGGTGGTCGCCACCGCAAACCTCGACCGGCTCTTGCACCACAGCCACGTGCTGACCATCTGCGGCGACAGCTGTCGCGCCAAGCGAAAGAGCAGCCTCATCAAGCCGCCCGCCGCTGACGCCCTCCGGTCAGCTCCGCCTCTCTCCGTCACGTCAGCGGCGGAGCCAGCCTTCGACACCGAAATCATGAACCCGAGGGAGAGGCAGTTCTTCATGACGCAAAGAGGGCAGTTCCAGATGGCGTTTTTGACACCCAGCGTCTATCGCTATGTGTGCAAAATAAGTCGCCTCAGCCGTGCTGCGCTGGAGCGCCGGGTCGCGACAGTTGGAACCGGGAGGTGTTGTCCGCCATCTACGAGCAGGACTTTTTGCCCTGCTCGTTCGGCGGCAGGCCGAAGCTCAGCGCCCATCATGCCTTGGCGACCCTCAATGAGGTCATCGCCGGCGGCATGATCAGCTGGGTGTTGGAGGCGGATTTGAAGAACTTCTTCGGGAGTCTCGATCATGATCGGGTCCTCCGGTTTGTCGAACATCGAGTCGGTAATCCACGCCTGATCAGCTTGATCCGCGCTGGTTGAAAGCTGGCGTCTTGGAAGACGGAGCGGTGCACCCGAGCGAACAAGGAACGCCACAAGGCGGATCGATCAGTGTACTTTTGAGCAACCTCTACCTTCATTACGTTCTCGACCTCTGGTTCGAACGCGTGGTGAAGGGTCGGTTGCGGGGCGAAGCCCGACTGGTGCGCTATAGCGACGACTTTGTGATCTGCTTCCAATATCGATCGGACGCCATCCGCGTACAGGACGCCTTGCGTCATGCCGAGGGCACGCGTAGGCAGGCGAGGCAAGAGCTTTGTCTCGCCGGACATCATGATCAGTGAGCGCCCTGCTGAAGCGGCCGATCGAGCAGTGCCGGGACATTGGGAGGGAGACCTCATCCTCGGTCTTGGTAGCTCGGCAATCGGCACGCTGGTCGAGCGCACAACGCGCTTCACGATGCTATTGCACCTTCCCCGGTTGGCGGGGCATGGCGAAGCTCCGCGCGCGAAGAACGGGCCGGCGCTCGCGGGACACGGGGCCAACGCCGTGCGCGACGCGATCACGCGCACAGTCATCACTTTGCCCGAAGAACTGCGTCGCTCGTTGACCTGGGATCAGGGCGCCGAAATGGCACAGCACGATCGTCTCAAGATTGATGCGGGTGTCCAGGTCTACTTCTGCGACCCGCAAAGCCCTTGGCAGCGCGGCACTAACGAGAACACCAACGGGCTGCTGCGGCAGTACTTCCCGAAAGGCACAGACCTGAGCATCCACAGCGCCGACGACATATCCGCTGTGGCCGCGGCCCTCAATGCCGGACCGAGAAAGACACTAGGTTGGAAAACGCCGGCGGAGGCGCTTGACGAATTGCTGTCATGAGTGAAAATAACTCGTGTTGCGACGACTGTTCGAATCCGCCCAGTACACCAGCGAGCAGTTCCAATGCCTGATGGCCGACCACGGTATCGTTTGCAGCATGAGCCGCTCTGGCAACGTCTGGGACAACGCGGCGATGGAGAGCTTCTTCTCCTCGCTCAAGACCGAGCGTACGGCCAACAAGATTTATCGAACCAGAGACGAGGCACGCGCCGATGTGTTCGACCACATCGAACGATTTTACAACCGCGCATCAGAACGCCCGTCTGTCTATGTTGTTGAAGAGAAGAGACTTTGCTGATTGGGATGCGGTCCCGTGGGGTATCTTGGGTTCTGTCGCGCTCGTCGGCGATAGCTTGAGCGGCAGTTGTTATCAGCGAGGCGCGGGCGAAGATCCACGGGCCGTCCGATAGCGGATGGAAGGCTTCGATTTCGCCGGCTTCAGCGGCCAGCCGGAGCGTCTTGGGCGCGATCTTCAGGAGCTTTGCGGCGTTGCTAAGGTTGAGCCAGGGTTCGATCCCGTCATCGGCGGGCTTGAACACCGGGAGGTGGTAGCTCGAGCGCATTGATGTGACGCGCTCGCGGGTCCAGCGATTGCCGTTGCCCGTCTTGAGGCCGTTTCGGTTGAGGAGGCCGGCAATCAGATCGTCGCTGGCGATCAGCACCAGTTGACGCACGGCTTGGATAATATCGGCAGAGGTGCTGTTGCGCTGTCCGCGCCGGCGCTTGAGCAAGCGCAAAGCGCAACTCGCTGTGAGCGCCACCCACCCAGTGGACGATGAGAACGATCTCGGACCCCGCGTCGTCTATATCGGCCACGACCTCATGGACGAGGGTGCGTACAATGCGCTTCTTGAGGCGAGCATCCGTCGTCGGCGCATCCCAGACCGTTTTGAGGTTCGAGGCCAGTACGCCGAGCGAAGCTGGATCAGCAATGGGTGCGGGCGTCGCCGCATCATGCATGGCGATCTTGCCCTCGACCTCCGCCGCGTGAGCGAGTGCTCTGTTCCAGCGCGCTTCCAGCTCACTCGCCACCAACCGGTTCGCGGGGTCAGCGGCATCGTGTTGCCGGAAAGCCCGGTCTGCGGCATAGCGCGCCGCTTCCAGATCGCAACTGAGCGCATCGCGCACCTGATCCCGTCGTTCTCCGGCTTCCCTGGCGGCAGCGGTTGCAGCGGCGATAGCGCCCGGACCGAGGAAGCCAAGCAGTGCTTCCTCGATTGCATCATCGACACGCAATCCGCCGAAGGCGATGCAGTGAGGACCGCCATTGTCCATCCAGGCGCGGCTGGATATGGTGCTTCATGCCGGAGTACCGGAGTGTGAGCTTGCGGCCGCAGCGCTTGCACCGGATCAGAGCGGCCAGCAGCGCGTCACCATGCTTGGGTGCGCCGTGATGCCGACCGGTGGGAACGTTGCTGCTGACCATGGTGCGGATCGCCTCGAACCTATTCCAGCTCACATATCCGTCGTGGGTGTTGGGCTTCAGCGCCAGCCATTCGTTCCGCGTCTTGCGGCGGATCTTCACGCTCACGCCCTCAGCGCTGTATCCCGCCGCCACAGCCGTCTTACCATAGGCATAGGCGCCGCCGTAGACCGGGTTCTCAATGATCCGGTGGATGGCGGAGTAACTCGGTCGCCGCCAGGCTGTGTCGCCGTTGAACTGCTTCACTGGTAGATCGAGATTGTACTCGTGGAGCCAGCAGAGCGCCTGTCGCGCGCTGCCCAGTTCCTCGACCTTGTCGAACACCAGCTTGATCGCTTCCTGGACACGCCGATCCGGATCGTCTCATAACGGTCGCCGGCCTTCACGAAGCCGACGGGCGCCGCCACAACCAACTCGCCCCGGCGCGCCTTCTCGTAGCGGGCTGAGAGCGAGCGTTGGCGCAACAACTCCAGTTCGTACTCGTTGAGGCTACCCTTGAGCCTGAGCAGCAGGCGGTCCTTGCCGTGCCTCGGCGCATAGATGGTCTCCTGATCGACCAGAACGGTATCGACCACGCGGCACATCTCGATGAGTTGCTGCCAATCCCGGCTGTTGCGGGCGAAGCGCGAGACCTCACGGGCGCAAACCGCACCAACCTTACCGAGGCAAACCTCCGCTACCATTCGCTCGAAACCGACGCGTTGCACGCCGCCGGCGGCTGAACGACGGAGATCATCATCGATCACTTCGATCTCAGACCAACCGAGCGCCGTCGGTCGGTCCCGCATGGCGTATTGCAACGCGCTGATCTCGCGATTGTGCAATACTTGATGGGCTGAGATTGGCGCACGTAAAGAATCGCCTTGCGCTCCAGATGAGGCCTAACCTTGTCAGAGATCATGATCAACCTCCTTCGCGGGCGGTGTCGCTGTCGTCGCAGCATGGTCGAGGATCAACTGCATCATCAGGCTTGTGAGCGCTGCCCGCGCTTCCGCCGGCAGCTCCGGCCATGCGGGCGCGCCGCTGGCGTCGTTTGACAGGCCGCTCCTGAACAGATCTATCTGATGCTGCGGGCGCGGTTGCCGATTCTGTCGGTATCCTTTTCCTGAGTTTGTCGTCACGCGTGACATGGATCTCTCCCCGATTCTGGTTGTGAGAGGCTCTGGATGCGCTAGAAAGCAGGGCAGCTGATGGCGTTCGATCCATCAACACCATATCGAGAAGCGCAGAAAGCGCTGCAAGTGCGGTTATGCTGACAAATGGCCGAGCTGCCAAAAGCTCCGCCGCAGGGCATGCCGTTCGGCCGAACATCCATGCTGGAACCTTCAGCCAACGATCTGCTTGCGATCCATCCAGCGTGCAGCGGAAGGCGACATCGCCAGCCTTGTCGACGGCCCCATGAACGCAAACTCGGCAACCAAACCAAGGACGATGTCGATAAAGAACTTCGCGAAGAACGGTCCTGTGGGCGTTCTCAAACTCGTTGTACAACACGACCCGCAGGCACTCGACCATCGGCTATCTCAGCCCGGTTGAGTTCGAGCGCAAGGTGGGATTCGCTTAGCCGGGTGTCCATCAAGCCGGCAGCAACTCAATCCAAGCAAAACTATGTTTCCACGACTTCGCAAACTTCAGGATCGAATCGCGCCGTACCTAAAGCGTCAGACCACCGTCTATGGCGATAGTCTGTCCTGTGATCATGGGCGCTGCAAAGCCGCGATAGACGATCGTTTCGGCAATATCTTCGGGAGCGCATCTGCGCCGCAGGGGAGTTCGCTCGATGGAGCTTTGCCTTTGCGCCTCCGTCCACTCGATCTGCCAGGTGCTATCAACAGCGGCCGGCGCCACCGCGTTAATCCGGATCTCTGGTGCGAGACCTTGAGCAAGATAGCGCGTGATCGCAATAATACCGGCCTTGCTTGCCGCATAGGCTAGACTAGATCCTCTCGACGTCAATGCTGACACTGAGGCCAAGCTTACGATCGCGCCTCTCGATTGTCGCAAGGACGGTGCAGACGCGCGCGTGCATCGGAAAAGTGCGATGAGGTTCGTGTCTAACACGGCCGACCACAGCTCGTCAGCTATGAGGTCGAGCTCGGAAGAGGAAATGGATTTCCGTGCTCCAGGCGCGGCATTGTTAACGAGAAGCTCGAGCCCGCCCATCTTGTCTAAGACAACATTTACGACTGCGCCGACCGTGACGATCGCCATCGGTGCATCATCATGAAGCAGTCGTTCGAGCTCGGCAGAGGCTATCGGCATCACATAAGGCTCCACTTGTCACACAAGGCATGTCTGATTGGCTACGACATGACGGAAATCCCACGATTGCAGCGTCATCCAAGGGTCGGCTGCTAGCCACATTGTGTTCATCAGGCGATCCGCGAAGCTTTCTGCGAGTGGCACGCCGATTGCTGGGTTGATGACTGCCGCAGCCAAGTGCTCGCAGCGGCACTGTTACCAAAGGGTCCCAGTGATGTCCGCTCGGATGATGGTGGTCGATGCGCTAAAGCAGTTTACACTCGCAAACGAGCGGCGAACATCACAAAACTTATCGCTTGCCCTGGTGCGGCAAACGTTAAACTTCAGTGAAAGGAGAAGGTGGAGATGCTCTCAGAAGTGTTCATCACCTGTGCGATTACAGGAGGGGGGTCGAATGTGGACCGTAGTCCATATGTGCCGGTGAGCCCAGAGGCGATCGCAGATTCGGCGATTGAGGCCGCACGAGCAGGAGCGGCGGCGGTGCACATTCACGTGCGTGATCACAAGACCCGTCGGGGTGTGCTAAATCTTGCGCTATATCGGGAAGTGGTGCAGCGCATTCGGAGGTCGGACGTAAATCCGGTGATCAACCTGACTACAGCGAACGGGGGCGACCTCATGCTGGCTGGGCCTGACTGTCCACTGCCGCCGGACCCAGCAGGGACGGACATGGCGGGTGCGCTTGACCGACTGGCACACGTGGAAGAGCTACGCCCCGAAATCTGCACCCTCGACTGCGGCTCGATGAACGGCAAATCCAACAGCGAATACATTATGGTCAACAGCACTGGAATGCTGCGCGCGATGGCGAAACGTATAGGAGAGCTCGGAGTGCGTCCTGAGCTCGAGGTGTTCGATACCGGTCATCTTAAATTGGCGAACGACCTTGTTAAAGAGGGGCTGATTAGGGATCCGCCGCTGATCCAGCTGTGCATGGGCGTCGGCTACGGCGCGCCGGACGACTTGACCACGCTGACGGCGATGGTGCACCAGCTCCCGCCGGGCGCTGTCTATTCCACCTTCTCGGTCGGGTCGATGCAGCTTCCATATGCTGCTTTGGCCCCGTTGTGCGGCGCGAACGTGCGGGTGGGATTAGAAGACAACCTGTATCTATCCCACGGGCGGCTGGCAACTAATGCCGAGCTCGTGCAACGGGCGATTGAGATCCTCAATTGGATTGGGGTGCGTGTGCTTAGCCCGAGGCAGATGCGCGAAAAGCTCAAGCTTAACGTTCATGCCTGAGGGGCCAAGGATGCTTAAGAACTTGAAGCTTGCCCAGGAGCGGCCCCGCGGGGTGGTGCCATCGGTGGCGAGTGGGGCGGCACGCCTCATTCTCAATGGCGTCAACATACGGCTGAACGTCCGGCCGCTAAATGCAGTCGAGCATATTCAAAAGGCTTTGGCCAGCGCCCGGCGGATAACGCGGGAAGAGCCGATGACACTCGTCGAATACTTGGCCGAGCCGGCGCGCGCGCGCGGGCCCCGTGCAGCAGTCCGCGGCGGAGCGCCTAGATGTCGAGCAGGCGGCGTACCGCCACAAACTGTGGTGGTTAGTAGACGGCCGAGAAGTGCGTCCGGGAACAATCGCCGGTCACTGCGTTCAGGTCCTCACGCCGGCCGTCGACGCGCCAAGAGGCGCATTCATTTCTTTTATAATCACGCGCGAGGGTGACGACCGGCTGGCCGCCAGGGGCAAGCGAGATCTCATTCACCTGAACGTCCATAAAAGAGTCACCGTGCCTATGCCTATTCCGCGCAGGAGTATTGCGAGTTTAGTCTGCCGCGCGGTATGGGCTGCCGCGGCGGCTGCAGTTTCGTTGCTAAAGAAGAGGGAACGATGATGGATGGATTCTGCGCGGTCGTGACGGGCGCGGCGTCGGGGCTCGGAGCGGCGACGGCAAGCCTCTTGGCCGAAGGCGGCGCCCGCATCGTTGTCAACTACTCGACGAGCCGGAACGAAGCCGAGGCTACGAGTGAAGCCTGCCGGAAGGCGGGCGCTGCCGAGGTCGTGGTGGTGCAGGGCGATGTCTCTCGCGATGAGGATTGCAAGAAGATCGTCGCAGCTGCCGCACCCTGGGGCCGGCTCGAGCTACTCGTCAACAATGCTGGCACCACAAAATATGTGCCGCGTCACGATCTCGACGGGCTCTCCGCGGACGACTTCCAGCGCATCTATGCCGTCAATACCATCGGGCCGTACCAAATGATCCGAGCGGCGCGCTCGCTACTGCAGGCTGGCGCAGACGCCAGCGGACGGCCAACCGCAGTCGTGAACGTCTCCTCGGTGGCCGGCATCAACGGTGACGGTTCATCGATCGCGTACTCAGCGAGCAAGGGTGCGCTGAATGCCATGACACTGTCGCTCGCGCGGGCCCTGGCGCCTTCGATTCGCATCAATACCGTTTGTCCCGGCTATATCGACACGAGCTGGTTCACTAAGCTTCGTGGCGAGCCGGGTGCCCGACAGGTGCGCGATTCCGTGGCGGCGCGTGTGCCGCTCAAGGTCGTCTCGTCCGCGGAGGACATCGCGCAGCTCGTCTGCTTCCTCGCAAGCCCAGCATCGAGTAATATGACCGGCGAATGTGTGCGCATAGACGCCGGTATGCATCTAATTTTGTGAGAAAGTGAAGAGTTCGCCGGGGTGCGGCAATAGATGCGACGTCGCTGCTTTATGTCCACACTCCATCCTTGCTAAAAATGCCGCAAACAAAATGCCCGATCGTTTTCGAAGGAGTCGGGGCGGTGGTCGGCTGCCTTTGGAGACCAAGTTTGATATCCCGCGCTCGCGCCGGAGCCTAGTCTCGCCTTAGGGATGTTGACACTCTTGCGTGGGAATTCCACTAGAGTAGGTAGTACCCCGATCCTGATTAACAATTTACAATCCGCTGCACGGCTATGAAGCCACTGGTCACGAGAAGCAGCTCATCACGATACGACGGGCTGCGGCAATTAGGCAAGCAACGTTAAGGCGCGTACCTCTCTCGCTTGAGTCAAGCACCCAACGAACGCTCCTGCCCAATCAAGGACGAATAGGATGTCTCCGACACACAGGCCGCACCGACAAGGCGTCAGCTGCATCGTTGTTTTCCGTCGTTCGACGTGGATGCGAGCAAGCAGCTGCGTGCCAGGTTCGAGATTGCCACAATGACGTTGGCGTGATTATGCTCGTGAGTTCGTCTCACGCATGCTGGATCGACGAGCTGAAAGTGCTGGAAATCCGCAATGCGATCGGCTTGTCTTTGGTCCTTCCAATCCCAAAGGTTTCCAAATATGCGGTCGAAACAAAAACAGCTGCAAGAGCGCGTCGCAAAGGCGTTGCGCAAAATCGAGGCGCTGGAATCTTCATATGAGACCATCACGGTTGGACAGCTTGTTTCAATGCGGGCCAGAACGAACGGCTCAACTACCGCAATCGACGTGTTCGGGCGCGGCGAGCGCGCGACCTACTCCGAGATGGACCGTTTGTCCAACAGATATGCGCATGCGCTGCGTGCGTTCGGCGTGCGCAAGCGCGATCGCATTGGGGTGATGCTGCCCAATCGTATCGCATTTCCGACCGTTTGGTTCGCGATCGCCAAGCTCGGTGCGGTTATGGTACCGATCAACATGCGCTACACTCCGAGGGAGATCAAACACGTTCTCAGTGACGCAAAGGCTGGGTTCGCTGTCATCGACGGCTCCGTAGCGTCTGTGTTCTCGGCGATGGAACCTTGGCCGCAAGACCTTGTCAAGGAGCGAGTAATTCTCATTGGACAGCCTTTCGACGGAATAGCCACTTCCGTCGACGAGTTACTCAAGGGCGTCAACGACTCTATTGTGGAGGAGGATGTCCGACCCGAGGACCTGTTGAGCATTCAATATACCTCGGGGACAACAGGCTTTCCGAAGGGTTGCATGTTGACGCACGACTACTGGGGCGTGAGTTCCTTTCAGGCGCAATGCGGGGACGAGCAGCGATACCAAAGGTATATTTCTATGCAGCCTTTCTTCTACGGTGATCCGCAAGTACACCTTCTGAAGTCTTATCGGCAGGCTGGCACCCTCTACCTGGCGCCCTCAATGAGTTCGACGCGCTTCATCGATTGGATCAAGCAGTATGGGATCGAATGGTGCTTTTTTCCCGAGCTGGTAGCGCGCCAGGCCGAGGCCGCCGATGAAGATGGAGCGACATGCCTGAAGCAGACTTTGACGTGGGGATGTAGTCCTGATACGCAACGCAAACTGCGGAAGCGATTTCGAGTGCGAACCCAAGATGCTTACGGGATGACGGAAATTGGGTTCGGCACACAAATGCCGAACGACCTTGATGAGATGGCCGATTCCGGTTCGGTGGGGATTCGTGCACCGTTTCGGAATCTGCGACTGATGAACTGCGATGGCACACCTACACCAGTCGGCGAAGTCGGTGAGCTGTGGGTAAGCGGTCGTGGAATCCTCAAAGGCTACTGGAATAACCCAGAAGCGAATGCCGCATCGTTCAAAGGCAGATGGTTCAGGACGGGCGATCTACTGCGGCGCGACGAGCTAGGCTTTCATTGGCTGGTAGGCCGCACGAAGGACATGATTAGACGTTCAGGCGAGAACATCGCCGCGCGCGAGGTGGAGGCCGTCATTCGCGAGATTCCAGAGATCGCTGATGTGGCCGCCGTGCCCGTTCGTGACGCCAAGCGCGGTGAGGAGGTCAAGATTTACGTGGAGCTGAAAGAAGGTCTCGCACCAGGCGATCTGCCCGTAGATCGTATTCTCGAGCATGTTCGTGGCAGTCTCGCCATGTTCAAGGTGCCGCGCTATATCGCCTTTACTCCGGCGCTACCTAGAACCACCTCCAGCAATAAAGTGCTCAAACGTGAGCTGATGGCCGTGAGCGATCCGCTTGCCGGCGCCTACGACGCTGAGGAGAAGCGCTGGCGCTGAAGCGTACTTTTCATCGTGGCCCAAGAGTAGGCGAAGATTTTGCGACGCTTGTAGCGCGACCGTGTACGTTTTCTTCTTGCCATGCCAACGAGAGTCCCGCACTATTGCCGAAGCTGCGAGGCAGCGCATCCGAGGATGCCACGCTCCGTCGAGTATTGGACATGCAAGTGATTCCTAACGGAGATATGCGCGACGAACGCTTGAGTGTCTGGGACTATCTATAGGGGCGTGAAGCGAGCATCGCAGTACCACCTGCTACGACACGGCCGATGGTGACACGCCACTTGGGATTGCATCTTGTCAGGGCATCCATGGCCGGCGTCTCCACCGCGCTAAGGCCGGACAGTTGGCGTTGTCCATCAAGAACCTGCCGAGGGGTGCTGGGGAGACGGTCAATTTGACTGGCGTGTATACGAAAGGCGCGAGCCATTACAACTTCCATGACTACATGGGGTCTGCGTTTACGATGTACGGCGGCACAGGCGTGCCAGGTGTCTATCAAAGTCTCGGTGTTGGCGGAGTGTCGGACTCGGTGTTCGTCACCGGTGCTGTCAGGAGCTGACCACGACGTACGGCTTCAATGGCGGCTACACTCATAACTGGAATCCTTACTGGAATAGCTCCATCGTCGGAGCGTGGGCGGCTGTGCGCTATAACAACACGGCCGAGGGGTATATCTGCGGAACCTTCGTGGTCAACCTCGCGCTGTCGAGCGGCGCGGCGGGCTGCAATCCGGACTTCAACTACGCCGTTGTTGGCGTGAGGACAGGATGGACTTCGGTCAAGGGCCTCACGTTCTCGGGCGGGCTCTCGTACATGATCCTGGACCAGAAATTCACAGCGAATTCTAAAGCGCATTCTTTGGCTGCGGCGGTAACGCACTAATACGAGGTTTCGGATGCAGCACCGGTCGATCTGCGAGATGAAATTAAAGCTTCGCCTGACTTTTGAGAATCTGTCGAGATGACGTTTACGCGCCAACCCGCGAACAGCCCTGAACTACTCAATGGTTTGGCGAGCGTCGCCGTCAGCGAGAGGAGATGGTGGGATGATTTCTGAGGTGTTCATCACCTGTGCGGTTACGGGCGGAGGGGAAGCGCCGAGGCAGCAGAATGTGCCCGTCATCCCAGGGCAGATCGCAGACTGAGCAATCAAGGCCGCGCATGTGCGGCGGCGGTGCATCTCCACGTGCGTGATCTCAAGATCCAGTAGGGCTCACTGGATCCGAGCCTGTGGCGGGCGGTGGTGCAGCGCAATCGGATGCGGATCCGGTCCGAACCTGCCGGGCGAGGGGTGGGAGCGCGCCGGAAGCTCCGCTGCCGCTCGCGCCCGCGAGCGAGCGCGCGTGAGCGGCTCGCGCACATCAAGGAGCTTGCGCCCCGAGGTCTGCACGCTGGATTGCGGCTCGAAGAGCAGCAAGGGCAACGTAGAGGGGGTCATAGTCAACACCGCTGGGATGCTGCGTGCGATAGCTATGCGCTGAAGGGTTCTGATTTGAACGAGAGCGGGACGGGTATAAGGATCGATAGGATTAAAAACAGCAGCACCGCCGCGCCGATCAGCCGATGCACATAGACTGCGACCGCAGAGCTCGACAAACACTTGTGCCTGCGCATTGCGCCGCCTGAAATGTTCCTGAATGCTGGCCCGTTGCTTCACATAATTTGCTCTCCCGAAGGATGGGACTAGGGGGCGATAATGAGGCAACTGAGCATGGCGACTCGAAGAGAGCTGACGGCCGCTGTGGCGCAGCGCTACAGAGAGGCGAGCCGCGCGGAGAAGGCGCGAACTCTCGACGAGTTTGTGGTTGTGACAGACTTCCATCGAAAGCATGCGATGCGCCTGCTCCGAGGCGAGATCAGGCAATCCTCGGTTCGGCGCACCCGTCGCCGGATTTACGAGGAAGCTGAACGAAACACGCTGTCAGTTCTTGGGAGGCACCGGATTGGATTTGCGGCAAGAGACTGAAAGCTCTGCTGCCGCTCCGAGTCGATCGATGGAACGGAACGGCCACATGGGCCTGGCGCCTGAAATTCGCGCGAAGCTGCTGGCGCTGAAGCGCGTCGACGATCGACGGGCGCTGGGCAAGCTCCAACAGGAGGGTGGGCGCCAACGCCGCCTGTCGGTGCGGAGCGCATTGCGACGGAGCATCCCGGTACGGACGTCCCCCGACTGGAAGGATCCCGCGCCGGGCTTTGTCGAAGCCAATCTGGTCGCCTACAGCGGACCCTCGGCACGCGGCAGTTTTATCCAGACGCTGGTGCTCACGGATGTTGCGACCGGTTGGATGGAGTGTGCGTCGTTGCTGGTGCGCGAGCAAACGCTCCTGAGCACCGTGTTGACAGCCGACAGCTGCCGTTTTCGCTCCAGGGCATCGATACCGATAATGATTCCGTGTTCATAAACCAGACGCTGAAAGCGTATTGTGAGGCGAACATTGTCTTCACGCGCTGCCGACCTTGTTGCAAGAACAACCAGGCATTCGTCGAACAGAAGAACGGAGCCGTGGTCCGACGGATGGATGGTTATCGGCGGTTTGTGGGGCTCGAGGCGGCTGCGTTGCTCGAAGAACTCTATCGCTCAGTGCGCCTGTTCTTGAGCTTCTTCCAGCCGTCGTTCAAGCTGATCGGAAAACAGCGCGATGGCGCACGCGTCCGCAAACCTTATAGGCGCCGACAACACCGCATCGGCGGCTGGCAGCCGATCCACATACCTCGGATGCAGTTCGGTGCCGACCGCAGGAAATCTGCGTCAGCTTGGACCCGGTCGCGTTGCTGCGTGACATTCGGTCTGCGCAGCAACGTCTGGCCGACCTTGCGGACGTGAAGCCGGCGAGCGACCCGATTACTGCGGTCCCGCCGATGACTTGTTCCTCGCCGGCTTGCGAACGGCTCGGAAGAGAGCTCATCTCAACCGACTGACCGGCCGATCCTCAAAGCGAAGCGAGGTCGTCGTCGTCCTGATCAGCTCGTTCAGGCGCCCCACAGCTGCAGGAGTGGTTCAAGGCCGAGCCGTGGCGAGTCGGCGCCGAGCTCCTAACGAGGTTACAGGCGGACTGTCCCGGCGCGTACCCGGACACTCTGCTGCGAACGCTCCAGCGCCGCCTCAACTCCTGGCGCGGCGAGCAGGCAAGCGCGCGGCTGTTTGGATCGGCAGATTATGCGGTGCGCTTCGACGAAAGACCGGTTGCGCGGTGACTGCGCCCGCTTGCGGCACGGGGAGGCCGGTCGTGGAGCTGGCCGGAGTTGCGCAAGGACCGGCCTCCCCGTGCCGACCGTCGGTCTTCTTGGGAGCAAAATAAATGAGGCAACGCTCGCGTCTTCGGGAACATTCCTCCAATAGGCAATACGAGGTCTCATCTAGGTCGCCGCCGCCCATGCGGCGCTCGAGCGGAGCTGGAATGGTTAGCGCTCGAAAAATTATGCTTCTTCCAGGCCGCACCAATCAGCGATGAATAGAGCAGTGGACTGGGTCACGTGCCGAACCGAGTCCAGATAGACACGCTCGTCGAGACCGTGGATCGCCTCGGCTCGAGGACCATAGACGAGTGCTGGGGTGTCGGCGTAGAGGCCGAAGAAGCGGTCGTCCGTGGTCGCAGTAATCGCTTCGGTCCGCAGTGGCTCGCCGGCTACCAGAGTGTGGGCGCGCGCGAGCGCAGCCCGGGCTTCGCGGGCAGCGGGCCGCGCGTCGTCCGCGAGGGAATAGCCCTCGGCGGCAAAGCCGTTGTAGATGATCTCGGGCCGGTTCTTGGCGAGGAAGGGCTGGCTCCGGACCGCCTCATGGATCGCGTTCTCGATGGCGCGCCGCATCTCGCCGAGCTCCTGGCCGGGAAACAGGCCCATGCGCACGTCGAAGACACACCATGCCGGGACCGAGCTGGTCCAGTCGCCCCCCTTCATCTTGCCGATATTCAGGTTGAGCGCATGGTTGTGGCCGGCATGGTCGTGGTACCGGCGTTCCGGCGCGTTCATGCGATGCTCCAGCTTGTGCAGGGCCTCGAAGACCGGAATGGCCGCTTCGATGGCGTTGGCGCCGCTGCCGGCGTAGGCGACATGGGTCGGCAGCCCTTTCAGTCGCACCTGAAACCACAGCACCCCGACCTGCGAGGAGACAAGCTTCTCGCCAAAGGGTTCGGGGATCAGGGCCGCATCGGCGCGATAGCCGCGCTGCAAGCAGGCGAGCGCACCGTTGCCGGCGCATTCCTCTTCAACCACCGACTGGAAGAAGGCGTCGGCGGCCGGGCGCAGCCCGAGATGCTTCAACGCCTCGATGGCGAAGAGATTGGAGGCCAAGCCAGCCTTCATGTCGGCCGCGCCGCGGCCGTACATCCACCCGTCCCTGATCCACGGCTCGAACGGCGGACGCTCCCACATGTCGAGCGCCGGCACCACGTCGATATGCCCGTTAAGGATGAGGTTGCGCCCGCGTCATCGTAATCGGCGGTGACAGGCGAGAACCCCGGCAGTACCGCGATCGGCAACATCTATCTCCAGCGGTCGACCTCAAAGCCGCGCTCGCCAAGCTCGCGCGCGACGAAATCCTGGGCGGATTGCTCCTGTCCTCGCGTTGAGGGGTGACGAACGAGTTCGGTCAGGAAATCGAGTTCACGATCGAACAGCGCGTCGACGGCGTGCAAGATAGCAGTTTTGTCGACGTCCATGTTCATCCTAGAAGTTGGGCAGGTCCCGATCGATTACGCGAACGGGCGCGCCGGTTGCTTTACGCAGTTCGGTAAGGCTCACGCGCTCCGCAATCTCGACAAGCTCGAGCCCCGTTGGCGTGACATCGAGGACAGCCATGTCGGTATAAACGCGATTGACGCAGCCTTTCGCAGTTAGCGGCAGCGTGCATTCCGCGAGGATCTTAGGGTTTCCCTTGCGGTCGGTATGGGTCATGATCACTCCGACGCGGCGTGCCTTCTGCGCAAGCTCGATTGCGCCGCCCATGCCCGGCGAGAATTTTCCGGGTATCTTCCAGTTCGCCAGGTCGCCGTTGGCGGCCACCTGGAAAGCCCCCAGCAAGGTCAGATCAAGGCGGCCGGAACGGACGATGGCGAAGCTAACCGCACTATCGAAAAAGGCCGTGCCGGGAATAGTGGAGACATAGCCTCCACCCGCGTCGATCAGGTTGCGGTCGGCCTTGTCTGGGGACAGGACTGGGCCGACGCCCGTGATTCCGTTTTCCGAATGAAGGCAAATGGGAATGCCGGGCGGCAGGAATTGTAGCACCTCCGTCGGCAGGCCGATCCCGAGATTGACGGTCATGCCCGGCTTGACGTCGGCCGCCGCGCGGCGCAGCATGCGCTCCTTAGCGTTTAACGACACCGTAGACCCCCGGAAGTTCGGACAATTCGACGACGTGATCTACGAAAGTCCCAGACAGGTGGATGTCCTCGGGCGCGAGGGCGCCCAGCGAGCCTACGGACTCGGCCTCGACAATGGTCTTGCTCGCGGCCATCGCCATCAGCGGGTTGAAGTTACGCGCCGAAGCGGCGAAAAACAGGTTGCCGAAGCAATCGGCCCGCGCAGCGTGCAGCAACGCGAAATCGGCCGTCAGCGCCGTCTCCAGCAGGCCGATTTTGCCGTTAATGGTGACGCGCGGTTTGCCATCCTCAAGCGGTGTACCAAGGCCGATATCTGTCACAAAACCCATCATGCCGGTGCCGGCGGCGCGGATTCGTTCGGCGAGAATGCCTTGCGGAATGAATTCTACCTCGACGGTCCCTTCATTCATCATACGCACAGCCGTAGGATTGAGGCCAACGTGGCTGGTTATCAGCCGTGCGACCTGGCCACTTTCAAGGAGCCAGTCAACCCCCATCCCGACCTCGTTGGCATCGTTCTTGATGATGGTCAGCCCGCGCGGCCTCTGGCGCACGAGCTCGCGGATCAGACAGAACGGCGTTCCAGGAACGCCGAAGCCACCCAGCATGACTATTGCGCCGTCGCCGATCATGGCGATCGTGTCTTCGATCATGCCGACCTTCTCGGGTAATTTCATTCGGATCATCCCTGCATGTCGACCTGGCAAGCGGGCGACATAGGCGCTTCCGTTTCGGTCCTTTCCCAACCGTTGACTCCTTTCCGTCCATAGCGCAAACAGATAGAAACAATCATGATTATAGACCGAATTAATGAGACCATATGAACAGCGTTTTCTTTGGCGCCTGGACTGGAACCTGCTGCGTACGTTTACGGTGATTGTTGAACAGGGCGGCGTCACGCGGGCGGCCGAATTTATGAGCCTCAGCCAGCCTACAGTAAGCAGTGCGCTGAAACGTCTGGAGGAGACTACAGAAAGCCGACTGCTCGATCGACGGCCCGGTCATTTCGCGCTGACCCCTGCGGGCGAGACTCTTTATCGCGAGAGCCTGATGATCTTCGGCTCGATCGGAAGGTTGCCTGGTCTGATCGCCGCGGCCGAAACCGCCGTGGCCGGTCATATCGCCATCGCCATGACCAGTCACGTGGTCTGCCAGCATTTTGACGCTGCGATGGTCCGCTTCAACGAAGACTATCCCGAAGTGACGTACTCGATCTCGATCACCGACAGTGCCGAAGTCCTGAGCCGGTTACGGCAAAACCAGGCGTCGGTGGGCATATGCCTGATGCGCGAGGACGATCCCTTGCTGGACGGCCGTGTCCTTTTCCGGGAGTTTTTTGGCCTGTTCTGCGGCCCGCTGCACAGGTTGTTCGGCAGAGCCGACATCGGCATCGAGGATGTGTCTGGCGAGCGCTCCGTGTCGTTCCAGACCGAATTCGAGAATGGACCGCTTTATTTGGTGCATCAGTTGCGCGAGCGAGTCAAACTCCAACCTGAGCCGCGCGGCATCTCTGCCAATCTGCCCGAGGTGCGGCGCATGATCATCAACGGGATGGGCATTGGAGCGCTGCCGGTGCATGTAGCCTGGCGCGACGTCGATGCCGGGCTCCTGTGGCAGGTGCCGCCGAGGGACAATCTGCCGGCGGTGGACATCCATTTCGTGGTGAACCCGCACCGAAGCCTGAATCCGGCCGAAGCCGCCTTCGTGCGGACGACCCATGACATGATTGCGCAGACTTCGCTGGACGAGCGCACCTATAGGTGAGCGGGCTCAGTCCTTCGACTCAGGAAGGCCATAGGCTTGACGATCGCTCCGGCCGGCAAGGAATCATCACCACGATCTGCGCCACCGATGAGAGAGATTGATGACGGCTCGCGTCATCTTCTTTGGAAGGCTCGGCGCTTACTTAAGCAGAACAGAAGCTTGCGCGCGCGTCTTGCCTTCGATGATCGATACTGGCTTCCCTGTCTCGGTGCACCTCATTTTCTGCCTCTATACTCATTATCTTGATTATCTATTTGACGCATGAATAAGGCCGCGACAAATCTCGGTATGTCGTTGATCGTTCAACTCGACGATCTGAGCTGAGGCAAACGGAAGCTGGTTCGGGGACCACGCCAGCAGGCCTGCGAGCACACCGTCCGTGTCCGAGAGCCATCGGCATCGCAGGGAACACCGAAAGATCGAACCATGTCCGACCAGACCGCCCAGCGTGCGCCTTCGCATTTATTCTATCAATCGCGCCGCCGCCGTCCAATGGCGACCCATGCCGAAGGTATCTACATCTGGGACGAGAATGGCCGTCGGGTGATCGATGGCTCCTCGGGAGCCATGGTGGTGAATATCGGGCACTCCAATCCGAACGTCATCGCGGCGATGAAGGCTCAGCTCGATCGAGCGACTTTCATCTATCGGCTGCATTTCGAGAACGAGCCTGCGGAAGAGCTGGCGCGCCAGCTTGCGAAGCGGATGCCAGGCGACCTCGACAAGGTATTCTTTGTGTCGGGCGGATCCGAGGCCGTGGAATCGGCCATCAAGCTGGCGCGGCAATGGGTTGTAGCGACCGGACAGGCCAACCGCTGGAAGGTGATCTCGCGCTTTCCCTCCTACCATGGCGGAACCCTCGGCGCGCTTGCGGTGACCGGCTACAACGCGCTGACCGCATCCTTCACGCAGATTATGCGGACCATGCCGAAGATTGCCGCGCCGACGGCCTATCTCGATCGCGACAATTTGACCATGAATCAGCGCGGCGTGAAATACGCCGATCTGCTGGAGCAGCAGATCGAGGCCGAGGGACCGGAGACGGTGCTCGCGTTCATCATGGAGCCCATCGGAGGCGCTTCGACCGGCGCGCTCGTAGCGCCGGACAGCTACTATGCGCGCATCCGCGAGATCTGCGACCGCTACGGCATCCTTCTGATCCATGACGAAGTGATGAGCGGCGCAGGGCGCACCGGCAAATATCTCGGCGGCGACCATTGGAATTGCCTTCCTGATATCGTCGCCCTCTCTAAGGGGCTGGGTGCTGGCTACTCGCCACTCGGCGCTGTGTTGGCATCGGATCGGCTGGTCCAGCCGGTGCTGAGCAGCGGCGGATTTGCGCATGGCTACACTTATGCCGGCAATCCGCTGGCGTGCAAGGCGGGGCTGGCGGTGCTCGGGGAGATAGACCGGCTGAACCTTCTCGACAATACCACGGTCATGGGCGAACGGCTCAAGGCGGGGCTCGAGGCGCTGGCCGAGCGTTACCCTTTCATTGGCGACGTGCGAGGCAAGGGCCTACTCCTGGCGGCCGAATTCGTTTCGGACAAGACGACGATGGCGCCGCTGCCGGCCGGATTGAACGCTTATAACCGGGTGGTCGAACTGGCTTACGAGCGTGGGCTGATCATCTACTCGCGCAGAACGCGCGGCGGCGTCGACGGCGATCACTTCCTGATCTGCCCGCCCATGATCGTTACCGCGGTCCAGGTGAATGACATCCTTTCAATCCTCGACGACACGCTTGGTGCGCTCGCGCAGGAACTCGACCTGCCGGCGGAGACAAGGACGGCGAAGATCGCGACGCGCTGAATTCTCAAACGCGTTTTCCACACATTTGCAGGCCGCAGGTTTGTCGTTCTGGTCCTCCAGCCGATCCAGGTGCGAAAGACTTGCGCAGCAACGCCACATTGAAAAGCCGATGCTCACCACGATCTGGCTGTTCGACTTGACCCTGTGTTCCGGATAGTTGCGAGTAAGGATCTGAGTTTTTGTGCCATCAGTTGCCCTCGAGTGTTCGATCTTCGAGATTGATCATGCGGTGACACCTGCCTTCAAAGTTCTGGCCCCAGACTTCGCCATTCGCACGCTCGCGCACGTAGTGAGGGATGATCGGCATCTTGCCGAGACCGCCGGTACCGTCCACTACAAACGTTGGTACGGCTGGACCGCTGATCCAACCACGCAAGCCAGCGTAAAGTTGGCAGGCGCGGTCAAGTTGTAGTTGGTATGAATGGTTACCTTCAGCAACGTCACAAGTGTAAAAATAGTAGGGGCGGACTCCGATAGAAACCAAGCCCATACACAGATCGCGAAGAACTTCAACGTCATCATTCACGCCCTTGAGCAGAACGCCTTGATTGCCAATCATTACACCAGTCTTGCGCAGCATCTTGATCCGCGAAGCAAACACTGGCGTCAGTTCTTTGGCGTGATTGGCGTGCACGTTGATCATCTGCACGTTATACCTTTCGATGATGGCGCAGAACTCATCAGTAATACGTGTTGGGAGTTGCACCGGCAGGCGCGAGCCAATGCGCAAAAACGTTATGTGCGGTGCTTCCTCGTGAATGCGACGAATAATATCTTCTAGCTGCCTGTCGTTGAGAATTAGGGGATCACCGCCGCTCAAGAGGCAGTCTTGAATGCTCTTATTCTCTCGCAGGTACTTGAACCCCGCTTCAAGCTGGGTCTTATTTACTGCGCGCCCTCCGTGGGAGACGAAGCGCTTACGAGTGCAGTATCGGCAATAGGTGGCACAGTTCGTAGTAACAAGGAAAAGGACGCGATTGGGATAGCGATGAACCACAGTGCTACGAGCGACCATGTGGTGATCTTCCGCCAACGAGTCTGCGACTTCATATGGTCGTACATTTAGTTCCTCGTTGAATGGCATGTACTGGCGACGGATAGGACAATTCGGGTCATCGCGATCCATCAACTGAGCGAGATATGGCGTGACACGCATATCGAAATGCTCATAGATCGACATGTCGACCTCCTCAACATTGTTGAGAATGCCTTTCATGTCCTCATGGGTGCGGTATCGCCGCTGCAGCGCGTTTTGCCAATGCTCGGTCGTTACGTCATAAGCGTCGAGTTCTTCCCGCGTCTTGACCATCTTCCCGATGTTGGCGCGAGCTTGCGCGACTGCCGTTTCGGTCACTTTACGGATCATTATGTCCACCGCCTTCTTTTGCGGCTCGTATTTGTTATTGACTGAAACTGATGATTGTCATCGATAATGTCGGGTCGCCATACCCTGTTCAACTAACAGCTCTACGCTTTCAAACAACTGCCAGAATCAGCAGGGACCGACTCCTACCAGACAAGCCGAAGCTGACGTTGCTTTTCGCATTGTGAAAATCGGCTTGTGGTAGATTGTGAAGCAACGTCATTGAACTGATTCAGAGAACCGCGGGCGAGACGTCAATGGCGGCCGATTGGGCCACTTGCTGCTCACCACCCGGGTGTACAACCGGCAGGTGACCGCGGCGTTGCTCGGTTGAGTGAACATTTGTGGACACTTCCGATATCGTTAACGATCTCGCCTCACAGCGCGGTCAATGGTAGTAACAATCAGGTTTTCTGCGGCCGTGGGCGATCTGACGCAATGTTGTCCCTTGAGCAGCAGATCACTTGTGTCCATCGGGGTTGCACCGTGCCTGCGAGTAAAGAGCAGACGACATCTCAAGCTGGGCGACTAGCGTGTTCGGCCAGCGCTAGTACCCTTAGATCCTGCTTAGCAAATCGTATCACGCGCGGTAATGGTCCGTTGCCGAGCGTGTCGATGCTGAAGTTGCCATAGGCAATATCGTAGGCGAGCAGATATTCGTTTTTTGCAAGTGGCCGCGTCCTTCGAGTGATACCGGGGGTCGTGTTCCGCCGTCTGGTCTAAACAGCCGTGCAGGGAACGCGACAGACGCCGCTTCCGCCGATGTGGCGCAGAAAGTTCCTTTGCCCTTCTCAATCAGGGCTCGCTCACATCTTTGATAGTGCGCCGATCCCGGGGCAGACTGAAAGGCTCGTTGAGCCTCCGGTCGGTTTCCGCCGGCCCGGCGCGGGCCTCATCGTATTCCCGTCTAGCTCGCACCTCTTCTGTTGGCACGTCGATTGCTTGAGATCCGGAAACGATTCTTCCAACCATATCGGTCTCACAATCTCACGCAAGGGGTCCACATGAAGCTTGCTCGAACGATCAAAGTCAATGCGATAGACGCTGCAGTGTTGAGTGCGGTCCTGTTGTTTGAAGACTTATCGCGTTTGGCGCGGGTAATGCGCTCTCATTGCGAACAGTGGCTTGGTCCCTGCTCGCTTCAGGAGGCCGGCAGGGAGACATGTCACATCCAGATGGAGCTTAGACTCTTCGACTAGCTGGACCAGGCAGTGGTGCACTCGCACTCGTCGCGTTGTTCGTGCTCCATGAGGTGGAGCGAACCAGCATTGGCGTGTAGGGGCGAGTCGAGGCAAGTTGGAGCTTTTCCTTCATTTTTGTTCGTCCTTCGTTTCCCAAGGTGCTTGCTGTAGGCCGCTTGCATCTTAGTCTTCGACAAATATCTTAAGTTCCGCAAACACCCAGGGAGTAGCTCATGCGGGTAGCAGTCGTGAGAAATGAGCCGATCGAGATCAATCCATCCAGTCAGTCTGGTTCGGAGGAGGATCGCGCAACTATCAAAAGCGTGGTGACGGCACTGCAAGAGCGCGGGCACGAGACGCTGGTGTGCGAGGGGGATAAAGTACTGCTCGCTACACTCGAGCGGTTCATGCCACCCGATCCGCAAAACCGAAACCCCGGAATGGTCTTCAACATGGCGTACGGGAGAACGGGCGAGTGGCGATGCAGCCAAGTTCAAACAATGCTTGAGATGGCCGGTATACCGTACACGGGACCGAGTCCGCTCGGGGCTGCGCTGGAGCTAGACAAGGTCATCACCAAGAAGCTTATCCGTGCTGACGGTGTGCCGACGCCGAACTTTCGGGTCATGCGTAGGGGCACTGAGAGCACCGGCGACCTCCGATTCCCAGTGATAGTGAAGCCACGTTATGAAGCGGTCAGCTTGGGATTACAACTCGTGTATGAGCCTAGCCATCTGAGGCAAGCCGTAGAAACGATCGTCGCGCAGTATGCGCAGGATGCACTTGTCGAAGAATACGTCGATGGGCGGGAAATCTGCGTCGCCTTGCTGGGGAACGAAGAGCTCGAGGTGTTGCCTCCGCTGGAGCACGACTTCGGAGACCGCGAAACACGTCTTATCACCTTCGAAGACAAGTATCATATGACGGTCGCTGAGCCGCAGAAGATTTGCCCAGCGAGGATAAGTAGTGAGCTTGCGACGATGCTGCGGGATATTTCGATTGCAACCTTCCGTGCCTGCCTTGGCCGGGACTACGCTCGCGTCGACCTCCGGATCGACCGCTCCGGTCAGCCCTTTGTCCTTGAGATTAACTTCAGCCCTTCACTCAACAATATGGACTCTTACGTCAGGGCTGCAACGACCGGCGGATACAGTTTCTCGAGCTTGGTCAATCGCATGCTCGATCTCGCCCACACGCGGTATTTCGGAATCGGTGTCCCCAAGGCTGAACACGCGTTCAGTCGCGACCGGATTTCTCCGCCGTAGGTGGCCGCTAATTGGCACTCCACCGTTCTCCGGATTTCGATGATGACGAACGTGATGATGCGCCAATACTCGCGCCAGGCTCGATGGCGCAGATGGGACGTGGTTCTAATCGTCTAAAGCATGAGGGTATTGGGTTCGATAGCTTGAGGTTGCGAGATAGTCGCGCATGGTCTTAAGTGAATGCCGTCAGAACGTCACAGACGGCGGCGCAGACGGGACGGCATCGGCGGTTTGGGCGGCGGCCTTTCGCAGCATGTTTGAGGTTGGCAAAAGCCTGTTCGATTGGGTTCAGGTCGGGCGAGTATTATGGCAAGAAGAAAAGCTTGGCGCCGACTGACCGGACGAGCTGGGGCACGAGCTTGCTTTTGTGGCTGCCTAGCTTTTCCAGAACGACGATATCGCCTGGTAGAGTTCGCAGGAGAACTTTCCGGAAATAGGTTCGAAAGCTCACACCACGGATCGGTCCCTCGATGAACCATTGTGCATCGATTCAGGTCATGGCATAGGCCGCCAGAGAAGCCAGGTTCTTCTAGCCGCCGTCAGGAACTTTGGCGGCGAGTCTCTGCCCGCGGGCCGCATCCCCCCAAGGGAGCTATGTCGGTCCTGATCCGAGTCTCATCGATGAAGGCAAGTTCGCTCGGTCTTTCGATGCGTCCTCGATACTTTGCCCATTGGAGTTGCCGCCACGATCGCGGAATGATCGCGTTCGCCAACCAGCACGGTTTTCTGAAGCCGAATCTCTGCATGATCTCCAATTTGGCCAAGCTTAACGCTGCCGGTCTCCTCGACCCGGTGCATCTAGCCGATCGCCGTGCTAATCACTCCAGACTGCTTGGCTGCCTAATTGCGGGACATCCCCCCCGATCGCGGCCACGACACGCCCTCGATTACCTCGGCAACCTGATCATCGTCCATGGTTCGAGGGCGGCCAGGGCGGGCTTCGTCAAGCAGGCAATCACAGCGATCCTTCAAGAATCGGCGGTGCCACTTGCCAACGCTGTGTTCATGGATGCCAACTTCGGCAGCCACAGACTTGCTTGGCAGACCATCGCACACCGCAGGATCGCGCGGCACCGCTCAGATAGCGATCGGGCTACACGATGACGACGAACTTGCCTTTCCAAGTACGCCAGCTCCTGCGGACTCAGCACCAACGCCGCGATCGGCCGGCCTTTCACGCCTGCATTCGCCACGAGCGCTCTCCTCTCTAGAGATTCGAGGGATCAACTAATGTCACGAACTTGCGTTCCACATGACTAGGAAAACCGCCGGATAAGCCCTATGTCTTTGCGCGCTGGAAGCGTTGCCGCGTCGCGCCCGACTATCACGTCGGGATCGACGGCCATTGGTATTCCACCCTTATCGGCTGATCCGTGAACTCGTCGATGTCCGCATCGCCGACAAGACAGTCGAGATCTTCCACAAGGGTCAGACGATCGCGAGCCACGCCTCTGCGCCCAACCGCCGCAACCACACCGCGATGGCCGATCATATGTCGAGCGCCCGTCGCTGCTATGGCAAGTGGACGCCAGGAGGACTGATCGCTGCTGGGGAGAAGATCGGCCTTGCTGCCGCGGCGTTTTTCCCGGCCGTCATCGCGGCCCGGCCCCATCCCGAGCAACGCTTTGGCACCGCCTCGACATCCTGTCGCTGACCAGGAGCTACGACTATGCGCGCGCCGATGCCACCTGCCGAAGCGGCATCCTGATCAAGGCTCGCTCGTTCGGTCTCGTTGCTATGCCAGTAAGCGTTGACTCGCGGGCATGCTGCGGACATTCCGCAGACGTTCTTCGAGAGAGCGGAGCACGTTGACCGACGCTCCCCATGTGCTCGTCGCGATCGGATCCGGTTTGAGAGAGCCCACGTTCAAGGCTTGGGCGCGCATCTTTGGACTAGGCGCCTACCTGATTAGGTGATTCATTTATCACTCGAATTCTGTCACTTCGAACTTAGGCGGCGCCGGCAAGCATTCGGACAGTGGGCCTCTTGTGTGCACGATGGTGTCTATACGGAGAAGTTGAGGAATGTCGATTTTGAATGACGGGCTCGTTTTTGCTGGCACCAGGGCAATCGCTACCCGCTGTCTCCTGTTTATCATCGAAACATCCGGCAGGGACGCAGTTTCGGCGATACTCGGAGCGCCACGAAATGAGAAAACTTGTTGGCGCAACGAAACCAACAGAGAGCTTTGGGAAATAGCAGATCAGTACGGTATCCCATTTTTGGACTCAATGAACGACATTGCTCCTCACGGAGGCTTTCTCGTTAGCGTGATTTGGCCCTGGATCTTCCCCGCAAATATCCTTGCCCAGTTTGATCAAGGAGGAATCAATCTGCACCCAGCTCCACTGCCGGAGTATCGTGGCAGTCGGGGCCGGACACACGCCATACTTAACGGTGACGAGAGCTTCGGAGTCACCGTCCATTACCTATCGGAACAGCTTGATGGAGGGGATATCATCGGCGAGTTGCGGTTTCCCATCCTAGATTTGGAAACGGCCTCCTCGCTAGACACGAGAACACAACACTACGGGTATGTGCTCTTTTGCGAGAGTTGGCTGCGCCTGTTGGATGGCTCAGCTACGCGGCGATCGCAGTCCGAGCTCATAACCGAGGGTAAACGAGAGGCTCACCTCTACACCACGCGTATGACCACGGAACTTTTGATGTCGAAGGAAGTACAACGCAGCGCAAAAGAACTTGAGCGACTCTATCGCGCTTTATATCTTCCACCGCTAGTCATGCCTCCGGAATGGCTCGTTGAGAGGGTTCAGCCCAAGCATTTAGTCGTCCGTCAAGAATCCGGACAGCTCAGGACGAGCTAAAGCCGGAGGATGTGCCGGATCAGGATTCGGCGCAACAGAAGCTGCAGCCAGCGGAGGAGATGCCAGCAGTTATAGCCGACGGCGGCGAGGATGGCATCGCCTTCGCGATGGGAGAGGTAATTGCGGCCGATACGTGCTCGGATTTGAGATGGCCGATGGCTGGCTCGATCAACGGCTATCATTGCGGCCAGCCGCGCTGTCATGGCTGCCCTCGAACATCGGATCAAGAAGACCTGTCATGCGCGCGTCGCTACGGCCATCGCCGTGTCCACGTTCTGCTCCGCCGAGAAGGTTGGCGCCACGTCCAGAACAAGACGCGGCGCGTCTATCGCGGTGGGCCTGCATTTACGCAACAAAATGCCGAAGCGCCGGGTCAAGGCCAAGCTGCGCGATGATCGCCGGCCGACGAGCCGGTCGAGCGAGAGGCCTGGGCGATAGATCTGTTTACGAGCAGTTGGCGACGGGACATAAGCCCCGCTGCTCACGATCGTCGATATCTTCTCCCGCTTCTCGCCGGCGCTGCAGGCCCGGTTCACCTTCCGCGGCAGCGACGTCGTGGCGATACTGGAAAGGGCCCGCAAGGAAGTGGAAGTCCCGGCGACGATCCGCGTCGATTAGAGCAGCGAGTTCGTGTCGCGGCGATCTTGACCTGTGGGCGTACCAGCGCGGCGTTACGCTGGACTTCTCGCGGCCCGGGCAAGCCGACTGACAATGCGTTCATCGAGGCCTTAAACGGTCGTTTCCCGGGCCGAATGCCTCAACGCCCACTGGTTCCTGTCCCTTGCGAACGCCCAGGAAAAAGTGGAGACTTGGCTCAGCTATTATAACGAGCCCCATGGGCGATCGGCAATCGAGCGCCGATTTTGCTGCACAACCACGTCGGCGCAACCAGCCCGCCAACGTGACAAGGCGCAAAACTCTAGTTTTGGGTGGTCCAACTTCGGTCTCGCTGCACAGATGACCTGCCACTGCGTATTTCCTCCAGGTCGGACTAGCATTATTGCTCAGAGTTCCATGGCCCTGATCTACAGGAATGATAGATCTCAAAAGGCTCACTTTCCAGCTAGGGGAGGCTGAGATGCGGCTGACAAATCGGGCGACGTAGCGCCGCAGTTTCGGGACATCATGGGCACCTCGCGAGCGTGATCGGGCATGCTGGATGAGCTAAACCGCCTGGCGTATGCTACACCGCGCTGATGATGCAGTAATCGCAAGAGCGTCGAGTGGGTGGCCGTTTTCGGAGGCGACTGGTCAGATCAGCAGGTGTTGGTTAGGCCCCGTGAGTTGGGACTGGCTGGCACCGAAAGTCTCGAGAGATCGCAGTTTCGATCGCTGATGATAGGGGCCTTCCAACGAAGGGGCGGCATTCGGTCAGGGTTGCACGGCAGTGTTACGGTTAGTTGGGCAAGCAAGACAAATGTCAGGTTGCCTTGAGCGTTTTCCTTCAAATCACCGTGCGAGCTTGCCGGTTGCCTTTCGGCTCTATCTAACAGGGGCTAGGGTGACAGATCGTGCACGTCGGCAGTAAAGCCAGACTGACCACGAAAGTTGCAAGTCCAAGCAGGCCGTCATGCTTGATCATTGCCGCTGGTGTGGTGTGCTTGCCGCACGGCATGTCCCTGATGCATTATTACCGCGGCCCTGACTTCGCTCTGTATGGAGGTATTACCGAAGTGAGCCTAGCGCTGGTCCCGGTTGTCTGAACAGAGTTTCCGCGTCGATAGGTAGAGCCTCTGCCGTGGTTAGGCTGCTATGCGGAGTGGCAGCGGGCTGAAGTAGGCTTGATCTGGCGTGCCGCCGTCAAGACTCGAATGGGGACGCCTGCTGTTATACAAGTCGAGATATCGGCCGATCGAGCTGCGCGCCTCGCTGACGCTGTCATAGGCCCGCAGGTACGCTCTTCATATTTGATGCTGCGCCAGAGCCGTTCAACAAACACGTTGTCCCGCCATGCGCCCTTGCCGTCCATGCTGATCGCGATGCCGTTGTCGGCGAGCACGCCGGTAAAAGCCTGTCCGGTGAACTGCGAGCCCTGGTTCGTGTTGAAGATGTCCGGCTTGCCGTGACGAGCCAAGGCATCCTCTAGCGTCTCGACGCAGAAGGCTGCTTCCATGGTGCGACAGCCGCCACGACAAAACACGACGTGTTGCCCAGTCCAGCCACGGCGAGATAGACGAAGCCACTCGCCATCGAGATGTAGGTGATGTCCATCGCCCAGACCTGGTTCGGTCGCCTGATCTCCATGCCGCGCAGCAGGTATGGATGGATCTTGTGGCCGAGCCCGGGTCTGGTGGTGCGCGGACGGCGATAGAGCGCCTCTATCCCCATCCGCCGCATCAGCGTCTTCACATGCCGGCGGCCGATCTTGCACTCCTCGGCAGCCAGCAAGCCTTTCAGCATTCGCGAGCCGGCGAAGGGAAACTCCAGATGCAACCGGTCGAGACGCCGCATGATCGCGAGATCGGCGTCCGGCACCGGCCGCGGCAGGTAGTACACGCTGCCGCGGCTGATGTTCAAAGCCTCCGCTTGCCTGGTTGCGGATTCCGATCGATGTCGCCCAGGATTCCGAGATGATCTCGCCCACCATTCCGATTTGAAGTCGCCCACCCGTTCCGAAATGATGTCGCCCACCATTCCGGGATGATGTCGCCCGGGTGACGAGGCCTCTTCTGGCTCCCATAGGGTCAACTCTTTCGGCTTTGCGAAGGGGACCCTGGATGCCGACGGAGAGGCTTGCGATGCGCCGTGTGCGCGATGTGATCAGAATGAAGGCGGCCGGGCTGCCGAGCCGCGAGATTGCGCGACGGGTGGGCGCGGCGCCCTCGACGGTGCGCCTGGCGCTCCGGCCGTTCGAGGCCGCGGGCTTGAGCTGGCCGTTGCCAGACGACGTCACCGACACGGTTCTGGAACTTCGCCTGTTCGCGAAGACCGGCAATGGCAACC
>NZ_JBEPRY010000046.1:0-34528 GCF_040548605.1 Bradyrhizobium sp. JR4.1 | reverse complement strand
TGCCCGACCGCGGAAGACACTAGGCTGGAAAACGCCGGCGGAGGCGCTTGACGATCTTCTGTTATGAGTGAAAGTAACTGGTGTTGCGACGACCGCTTGAATCCGCCCTTCATCACGGCGGGTCCTTTCCCGAGTGCCCCCGTCGAGGAGCTGCGCATCCCTTCGCGCGAGGGATCGACGCCGCATGGCGTGCGCCGTTGTGGCGTGGAGAAGAAGGGCGTGCTCGAAGCATGGAAACTGCTGGTTATGGCTCTTACGGAAGCAAGCCGATGCCCGCCCTGTTTAAGCACTATCCGGCGCGCGTGGTCCGAAACGCCTGGTTCAACGCAGGCGAGAGCACAGGCCGCCGCGTTGTTGCCCGCGAAATAGCCAGAGCCGGAATTGGTTAACAGGTTCTTAATCGGCGTTCGGCAGGCTCGCGGCCAGCTCTGCCGATCACCCCAGCGCAAGGTAGCGCAAGCGATGGCTAGCGGCAGTGATGCCCGCCGACCATTTCATGCTGTCTGCGCGTCGTCTAGCAGTTTGCTGAAAAACCCAAGGATTTGAGTTTTCTTGGTCTCGGTGAACGCCGTCGATCAAGTTTCAGGTGATGTGTTGGTCAGCTTGAGGCATTTTTCTTGCGTGAGGGCGGTGTTGCCGGCCCGGTACTGCTACGCTGCAAGCAGTTTGGGAATGCGGATCAGGTTATAGGCGATCAGATTGAGCAGGAAGTCGGCAGCAACGCGAGCGATGCCACGATGTTTGGTCTTGCGCATGGTGCCGTGCTGCTTGCCCCATCCGAAGATGCACTCGACCATCGCCCGGCGCGATTGCGACATACCATATCCGGGATGCCGCGTGGTTCGTTCGTCGATGGCACTGTTGCGGGTCTTGCCGGTTTTGGTGACGGCCTGGTTCTGTGTCACATGCGGCGTCACGCCGATGGCGCGAAGGTTGGCGACATGATCGGCGGTATCGTACGCCTTGTCCTCACCGGCCGTGATGCGGCGGGCTGCGGCTTTGCGTCTTGCCTTCAGCATGGTCTCCGAAGCCCGGCGTTCGGCGGTACCATTGGCATGCGTGACCCTGCCGGCCACCGCTAGTCCATTCCGGTTCTCCATGGTGGCGTGGCCCATATAGCATAGCTTGGCCTCCCGCCCGGCCGCCTTGCGATAAAGCCTGCTGTCAGGATCGCTGGTGCTCGCATGGGTATCGTTCTTGCGCTTCTGGCCGTGGAAGTTGGCGCCATCGTCATCGTCGCCGCTGCCGTCCTTGGGACGAAAACTCTTCTGCGAAGCCCAGGCCTCGATCAGCGTTCCATCCACCGAAAAATGCTCGTCCGACAATAGGGGTTTGACCTGCGGATGGTTCAGAAACCTGGTCATGAACTTCGTGAACACCTCACCGTTCTGTAGCCGCTCCCGGTTCTTGGTGAAGGTGGTCGGGTCCCAGACCGGGTCGTCCGGCGACAGTCCGACGAACCAGCGATACAAAAGATTGTAGTCCAGCTGCTCCATCAACTGACGTTCCGAGCGTATGCCGTAGAATACCTGCAGCAACAAAGCGCTCAGCAATTGTTCCGGGGGGATCGAAGGACGTCCCTCGCTGGCGTAGAGCTTTCCAAGGCTGCGGTTCAAATCACTCAAAACATCACGGACGAGATCCCGGACCTTCCGCAGCGGATGGTTCGCTGGCACACGCTTATCCGGCGCGATGTACGAAAACAGGCCGCCCTGATCCGTAAACCTCCCGCGCATGATCGTCTCCCCCGATTCGAGATGATAAAGTGAATCATCAAGCCGCCTCCGTGACGAGGGGGTTTTTCAGCAGGCTGCTAGCGGTTTCGACCGGTTTTCGAAGCAGGTGCTGTCCATTGCGGCGATATGGCGTATTCCGGAACGGCTATACCGGTGCGACGCTACGGGAGCACTACGTCCTGAGACCGTCGCACCGCCGGCTGGTTACAAATTGGACTCCGATTTCCGAGTCGTCCAGTCGAATCAACTTGCATCGCCGGTAAGCTAATCCAACGGTTGAAAGCAACAAGAAGAACTGGCGAGCTTTGAGCACGTCTGTCGATCCATCAATTCGAAGACGTGCTCCGGTGTCGGAAACGTCGATGAGAATGCAATCGCGTCGCCACGTGCCGTCCAAACCTAAAAGCGTTGCCCGGTACTCGTGCTCGAAGCGAACGCGCTTTGATTTTCGCTTATCCCATCCATACATCCAATGGCCTTCAGTCCAGATCGGGCGAAGCGGGGTCAAATTGCTCCTCATCTGGCCTCGCATCTGCAATCAAGAGGAAATGGCAACTACCAAGAGGCAAAATATCTGTCGGCTTGATACGAAAGCAAAGAAACTGAAAGCGGACGCAGCTCTCGCGGCCACTTTCCGAAGATGGTTCGTGCGGGCTCAGGCGACGTAGTTGGAGACGCTCCGGGGCAACAGCGATTAAGGTCTACAAAGATGGCAACACGACCGACCGGAAGCAGAGGTTGAGCAGAGGAGCCCAACTCCAGCTGTCGACAGCACCAGAAGCTGCTGCTGACAAGACCAACAATGCCTATGAACGAACCCAATTTTCGGGAGGAGTAGAGATCAGGTAATCTCCGCTCGGTTCGCCGGTTAATCATCAAAGATTAGTCGAATACGGCGCATAATTCCTGCTGGTCTCCCAATGGTTCGCTCTTTTCCAGCACCATCAGCTGGTAGTGCGCCGCATTCACGCACTGTTCAACCCTGTGGCGCGTAAAGGCACGCGATCGCTAGTCCGCAGTGGAATAGAGCACAGCATCTGCGCTCAGATGCAGAGCAGGGCTGTCGAACACGGGAAACGTCTCCGGCGCGGCGCAATCGGGACGCGAAGCCTATTGGGCTTCGTAGACAACTAGGCTTATGCCGCCCGATTTGAGCGCCGTTAGCTACTACTCACTTACGACCGCCCTCTGTGCGCAATGACGGCTCTACAGTGGCCTGGGCACGAGTGAAAAACATAGATCTGAGATCGTTTTTGACTTCACAAGTGGCGAAGTCCGGCTTTCGATTCTGGCGGTCTCCAAATAAGGGCTTTTATCTCGAACAGGGTTTGAGGTACCTTCAAGAGGCCGGCTGTCCAGCGCCAGCGGTGTCTTAGGTTCATCGGGAGAGTTCGTTCGATGCCAATCCAGGTATGGGCTCTCGCCACGTCAATCGGTTGGACAGTGGTCGTGGCCGCTATCCTACTCTGTTTGATCTTCAGCCCTGGCTAATCCGGCGCCCCTTACATGGGGCGAGACGCCTAACCGTCCTGATTGCGCAGCCGTGTCCACCGGAGTGCCGGGTGAATGGGGATGGGCAAGAGGACCCAGAAGCGCCCCGCGGAATTAGAAAGCCCGCGGAGGAAAAATCATATTCTGCCGGAGCCTCGAAAGAGCACCTCTAACGTGAGGTGATGCCAGCAGCAGCAGCGACTACGCGGCTGCCACCGAATCGCGAGCAACGACCGACCGTAGTCGACATCGACATCGATATCGGCATGCCGATCGCGGAGATGCTGGTGCTGCTGTTTGCGCCGAAAACGACATGCCGATGATCGGCGGCAATCTCTGGCTGATCCGCCGAACAGCATGGTTACGCAGGCTGCAAGCGCGGGACCTGCGAGCGGCGCCTGCCCCATATCTCATGCGGTCACTGGCGCTTTCCACCGCATGAAGCGCTGCTCCAGTGCCTCCAGAATGGCATTGAACGCCAGCCCGATGAGGGTGATGCTGAGGATGCCGAAATACATCTGCGGAATCAGGAAGCTGTACTGGCTGTTGATGATGAGATAGCCGAGGCCGGCCTTGGCGCCGACCATTTCGGAGGCCACCAGCACCAGCATGGCCGACGCACTGGCGAGGCGAATACCGACGAAGATAGTGCGAAGCGCCGCCGGAACAATCACCTTGCGAAACAGCTGCTGCGGGGTTGCACCCATAGTTCGCGCCGATTTGATAAGAAGCGGATCAACCTGCTTCACCGCGGCAATGGTGTTGAGCAGCAGTGGCCAGGCGCAGCTATAGATTACCATCGTGATCTTCGACAGCTCGCCGATTCCGAGCAACAGGATGAAGACCGGCAGCAGCGCAAGCGGCGCCGTGTTGCGGCAGATCTCGATGAGCTGGTTCACGAGATCGCCGAGACGCGCATACCAACCGACGGCCACGCCGAGCGGAACGATCAAGGCGACCGAAATCAGAAATCCGCTCAAGACGCGCAGCAGGCTGGCGGAGACGTCATCATAGAGCTCGCCGGTTTGCGCAAGCTGCCAGCCCGCAGCGATGACCTCCGAGAAGGGTGGCAGGAACACGGGATCGATCAGCCCGAGCCTCGGAGCCGCGTCCCACGCCGCCAGCAGGGCAATCAGCAGCAATGAGCGGTGCCCGAAGGCAGCCAGCCCGCGGCCCGCGGCGCGGATCCGGTCCGCCACTGGCGATGCCGGTCTTTCCACGCTGGTGAGCGGCCCTCGGCGCCTGTGAGCAACCTCCAGCAATGTCAACATTTCGAGACTAGACATGGGCAACCTCTTCCACTTTGCGGGCGGCACGCTGCGTGCCAATGGCGCCGGCCAACTGTCCCTGCTCGGCCTTCAACACTTCCTCGCGCAACAGACTCCAAACGTCGTGACGCACGCGGCCGAACTCGGGCAGCGAACGTACGTCGTCATCGCCGCTGCGGAGCACATCCGGAATCTCGAACACCCGCTTGATCCAGCCCGGGCGCGACGTCATCACTGCCACCCGCTGGCCGAGCACGATGGCCTCGTCGATACCGTGGGTGATGAAGACGATCGTCTTGCCGGTCGCGCGCCAGATCCGCAGCAGCTCACCCTGCAGCGTCTCGCGCGTCTGGGCGTCGAGCGCGGCGAACGGCTCGTCCATCAGCAGCACCTCGGGATCATAGGCGAGGCTTCGCGCGATCGCGACACGCTGCTTCATGCCGCCGGAGAGTTCATGCGGATAGCGGTCGGTAAAGCCGGACAGCCCGACCAGGTCGAGGAAATGCCGCGCGATGTCGCGCCGCTGCTTGGCCTTGAGCCCGGCGATATCGAGACCGAACTCGACATTCTGTTCGGCGGTGCGCCAAGGAAACAGCGCATACTGCTGGAACACGATGCCGCGGTCGCGACCGGGTCCTGCAATCGGCCGGCCGTCGAGCAGGATCCGGCCGCTGGTCGGCGGCGTGAGCCCGCCCAGGAGATCAAGCAAGGTGGATTTCCCGCAGCCGCTTGGGCCGACCAGGGCGAGGAATTCGCCGGAGCGAACATCGAGCGTGATGTCCTCAAGCGCGGTGAAGTGGCGGCCTGGTCCGCCGCTCTCGCCGCGCACGACGAACTCCTTGCGGACATGCTCGAAACGGATCTTCACAGTGGTCATCGGGCCTCCGCCGTCCTTCCGGGACGGAAATAGTTGAACGCATTGGTGTAGGTGTCGGAAGCCTCGACCTGACCCGGCTTGAACAGGCCATCCTTCTCCAACCAGTCGATCCAGACCTGGATTTCGGCATCCGAGATCACGCCGCCCCTGGAGGCAACACCCGTGCTCTTCCAGTATTTGATCGAGGAGGCATCCTCATTGCGCTTGCGCTCGGCGATGATCTTGTCGAACCGGGCCCTCACCTCTTCCGGAGCTGTGGTCTGGGCCCATTCGATCGCCTGCGAAATCCCCTCCACCAGCTTGCGCGAGGCATTGGGATTATCCTTGATGAATTTGTCCCGCAGTACATAGGCACCGCCGGTGAACTGGCCGAACAGATCCGTGTCATTAAAAAGCGAACGGATGCCGCCCCGTTCCAGCGCCTTGTCGCGCAAGACGCCGCTCAACGCGCTCACCTCGACCTGGCCCTGGCGCAACACTTGCTCGCCGCTGACCGGCGGGATCGCCACCAACGTGACCTGCCTGGCCTCACCGGCGCTGAGGCCGGACCTGGCCAGATATTCGCGCAGCACGAACTCCAAATGTGCGCCCAGCGTGTTGACCGCCACCTTCTTGCCAATCAGGTCACGCGCCGTCTTGATCAGGCTGTCCTCCTTCACGAAGTAGCCATAATACGTGTTGGCATCGGAGCCGTAATAGCCGACCACCGCCTTGATCGGCGCCTTCGCCGCGATCAACTTGAGGATCGCTCCATAGAACGCACCGCCGATGTCGATATCGCCGGTGACGACGGTCTGGATGTCCTGCGGCCCGCTGATGGTGTTGCCGACCCATTTGAGCTTGAGCGGCGCGAGATAGCCGAGGTCCTCGGCCAGCTCGATAAACGTCACCTGCCCGACCGATCCCTGGTAGCGGATCTCGGTCTTCTCGAGTGGCGGCTCGGCGAATGCCGGGGCCGCGAGGCCGAGCGCCACGGCGCCGGCCAACAAGATCCGCAACGTCTTGCGGGTGGCACGTCCCAACCCGGCGCGCGTTGCGGCAAGCCATCGAAGTATAGTATTCACCATTGCGAACTCTCCTGAGCGAATCCGGATCAAGCGGCTTTGGCTGTCTGGGGCTTGGATGTCTTGACGCGCGTCACGCTGCGACGACCGTCGACGCTGAGCGGTACATCGCCATCGATGGTGGCGCGGCGCACAACGCGGTGCTGGTCGCCATAGTCGTTGACCGCGTAATGTTGCGTGGCGCGATTGTCCCAGATCGCAACGTCGCCGGCCTCCCAGTTCCAGCGCACGGTGTTTTCCGGCGCCGTGATATGCGACTGGAACAGCTCGAACAGCTTCTGGCCGTCGTATTTCGGCAGGCCGACGAAGCGCTGCACGAAATTTCCGAGCACGAGCGTGCGTTCGCCGGTCTCGGGATGGACGCGGACGACCGGATGCTCGGTTTCGTAGATCGTTCCGGTGAACACCTCGTCGAAGTGCTTCTTGTCCGCCTCGGTTGCCCGCGTCTTCACGGCATAGTCATAGGCGTTGCTGTGAACGGCCCACAGTTCGTCGGCGAGCTTGCGCAGCGGCGCCGGCAGGTCGAGATAAGCTGCTGCCGTGTTCGACCAGATGGTATCGCCGCCGAAGGGCGGAATCACCACGCCGCGCAGCACCGAGATCTTCGGATAGGCTTCGACGAACGTGAAATCGGTATGCCATTGGTCGGCGCGGCCACCGCCCCGGCCCGAGTCCAGCTCCAGGATCGACGATGTGCCCTTGATCGCGCCGACCGTCGGATGGGGCACCAGCTTGCCGAGCCTGATGGCAAAGCGCTCCTGTTCGGCATCGTCGAGATGTCCCTGGCCCCGGAAGAAGATCACCTTGTGTTCCAGCAGCACCTGATTGATAGCAAGGATGGTCTCGTCCGAAAGCTCGCCCGACAGTTTGATGTTCCTGATCTCGGCGCCAAGCCTGCCCGCACGCTTGACGATGTCGGCTCGTGGAATGACGTTATCGATGGTTGTCGTGTTGCTCATAGTCGTGCTCTCGTCACTGCGATCCCCTGGACAAAGCTCCGCCGTGCGCCGGTCGCAGAAACGACGGCGGAGATAGATGAAATCAATTCAGGCTGGGGGCCCTACTCGGCCGCAACGTGCTCCGGCCCACGGCCCGAGCCGGGACATCGGTTACTGGGATTGGATTGGAGCATGATGAAGCGGCCTTGCGTTGAGGCCTTGAATGGTACGAGCGATCGATCGTCAGTCAATGAAACGAAACCAGCTTTGTTTTCGGCGACAGGCAACGAATGCTTCGCCAGCGATGCTGACACTGAAAGATTTGCAATGATGACCGCCCGGCGGGCTGCAAGAGTAACGTAATTAGACGCGGCGCAACGCACTTCTCGTCCAGAAACGCGATAAAATCGCTACAGCTGCCGCCGCTTCTCGTCGTGACGACTGCCCTGGTTTTTCATTGGCGCTCTGCGCGCAAGCTTCATGCTTGCATCCAACTCAACAACGCAAATTCATTTCATCGACATCCGACTGCAGACGTAGAGTCTCGCTTGTTACAGCTCCCAATGCACGCGGATCAACACATGAGCGAACGACGGCAGCTTTCCCTCAACTTCTTCATTTATCCAGACGGTCATCACGAGGCGGCCTGGCGCCACAGGAGTTCGGCAGCCAATCGCATCCTCGACGTCACCTATTATCAGGAGCTGGCGCAGCGCGCCGAAGCGCACAAGTTTGACGCGGTCTTCTTCGCCGACGGCCCTGCGCTGGCGGACAATGTGCGCTATGCGCAACGGTTTCGGCTCGAGCCGATCACCCTGCTCACCGCGATCGCCTCCGCCACCCAGCGTATCGGCCTGATCGCGACCGCATCGACGACCTATACCGAGCCCTACAACCTGGCGCGGCTGTTCGCCTCGCTCGACCACATCAGTAGTGGCCGCGCCGGCTGGAACATCGTGACAACGAGCGCGCCGCAGGCCGCGCAGAACTTTGGCTTGCCCGAGCATCCTCCGCATCACGAACGCTACGAGAGGGCGCGGGAATATCTCGACGTCATCACGCGGCTTTGGGACAGTTGGGAGGACGACGCGCTCGTCAACGACCCCATCTCGGGTGTTTTTGCCGACACCGGCAAGATCCACGCGATCAATCACATCGGAAAGCATTTTCGCGTGCGTGGGCAGCTCAACATCTCAAGGACGCCGCAGGGACGACCGGTCTATGTCCAGGCCGGCTCTTCCGAGGACGGACGTGCCTTTGCCGCGCGTTTCGCCGAGGCGATCTTCACTGCGCATCAGACACTGGCGAGCGCCCAGGAATTCTATGCCGACATCAAGCGTCAGGCGCGCGCCTTCGACCGTAGTCCCGATCAGATCAAGATTCTGCCCGGCATCAGTCCTTTCATCGCCAGCACGCAAATCGAGGCCGATCGGCTGCAGGACGAGTTCAACGAGCTGATCCAGCCCGAGTATTCGCTGACCCAGCTGCGCCAGATGATCGGTCTTGACCTCTCTGGGTTTGACCTCGATGGCCCCTTTCCTCGTCATCTGATCGATACCGAGGGCGCCAGCGGCGTTGCCAGCCGTTTCAAGCTGGTGATCGACATCGTTGATCGCGAGAAGCCGACGATTCGTCAGCTCGTGCAGCGCTTGGCCGGCGCCCGCGGCCATTGGGTGATTGCCGGACCGCCGGAGAAGATCGCCGACAACATCCAGAACTGGTTCGAGAACGGCGCAGCCGATGGTTTCAACGTCATGCCGCCCTGGCTGCCCGGCGGGTTCGACATCTTCGCCGAGCAGGTCGTGCCCATTCTGCGCAAGCGCAGCCTGTTCCGTCACGACTACACAGGCACAACGCTGCGCGATCATTACGGCCTTAGGCGGCCGGCGAACCTCTTCTCCAGTTTGGTTCGGGCGATTGCCTAGGTCTCCGACACTCTCCAAACTATCGGTTCTTCACGAAACAATCGTACGGACACGAGTAGGTGGCAGCGATGGTTTGATCCGGTTGATTGTGCGGCGAAAATGGGGTGATCGCCGGAAGGCAAGGCTGACTAGAGGCGTGTTGATGCGGCGCCGACCGACGAGGAGATCAAAGCGGCGATCAAGAATGATCCCGACTGGCAAGACTTCATGGACGTCAATTGGTCGGATGCCGTGCTCGTGATTCCACCGAAGAAGGCGATTTCCATTCGCGTCGATGAGGACGTCCTCGAGTTCTTCAAGCGTGAGGGCGAAGGCTATCAGCGCCGTCGAGGCGGTGCTGCAGTCCTACAGGCAGCAGAAGACGAAGCCGAAGAAGCGCGCGTGACGTGCGACACTGTAGGCCCGTCCCTCGACAGCCGCTTCGCCCCATTTGACGTACAAGCTTTGATCGCGGCTACTTGATTTCGATGCGACTGTAACGCCGGCGCGCCTCCCCCTTGCGACCACGTATGCGAAGTCATTTCCACAATAGCATCCGGAAGAGGCGCTGCTACCCAATCGCGCACCGGTATCGTCTACGCGCAAGGCGTGGCGGCACTCTCCGCGAGGTGTTCGAGGATGCGGAACAGACTAGTAGGACAAAGACGGCTGCCGATTTCACGCCCATGATCTTTTTCGACCCGGACGGCTTCTGGGAACACGACGCCGAGCTCGACCGCGGCAGTGCAACGAGACGCGGATTGAACGTTTTGCAGCTCATCCAGAAAATGTTCCGTTATGGGCGCAAGGACACTGCGTCTACGCTCGGCAAGGTCCGGTTCACCAGGGACTTTGCGGAGATCGATGCCGTCCTTCGCGCGCGCCAATCGCACAGCACAATCTGGCGTTTGCGCTGAATCCCTCGCGAGCTCCTCCGCTATTGCGCCGACAGCACTGTGCTACGATACCGCGTGACTGCCGCTCAGTATCGGTCCCGATAGGCGCCGCGCCGCTGGCGCGCGAACGCATACCGGGGATTGACCCCGCAATAGGCGTTAGTACCGCTCGCGGTGGCCATGCATTGGGCGTAGCTGGAGAATTGGCAATTGCCGGGATAGCCCCATATGGCCCTTGCAAGCAGTAGCTATCCGGCCCTGCAGGCGCAGGCGAAAAATCATAGGTCTGAGCCGAGGCTTGCCCTGCTGCCAAAACCATACTCATCATCAGAATAGTCAAAGCTACAGTGCGCATTGGAACCTCCTCGAAGTCGACACAACGCTAGTGCACTTAAGCGGGAGGCAATATTGATCCAAGTCAATTCACGTTCTCGCTCACAAAACTACGCAGGTGGTGGTCCCGAATAGGTTAACCTTAGAGGATATGCGCGCGCAGTATCACGCGTGACCGGAGATGGCCTTCATCGCTTGGGACGGATAAAACTCCGCGGCAATCGCGCTTTTCATTTTCAATTTGACCATCCCAATTGCAGCTTCGCAACCGCGCCTCAGTTGGGACCTCAATCATTTAAGCCGACGGTCTCATGTCGGCGTTTGGTCCATCCTGTCATTGCGCTGCGGCAGTTAGCCCCGGCTTTTCTAACCAATTGCCACTACGTTCGTTCATCAACGCATCCATGCCATTGCGGTGCAGCCAAAGAAGCCCTCGGGCAAGTTGCCGTAAGTCGTTGCGGTCCGCGCCAATAGGTAACCTTCTTGCACGACGGAGAGCGTCGGCAGCCTGCCGCTCCAATGATGATAGCTTGCGTTCCATCTGCTGCCCGGCAAATCGATATTTGGCACTTGGCGAACGCTTACCTAGCTCACTTTAAATATCAGCATTGTGAAATAGCCCACAATTCAGCCGCCGGCTTGCGCGCCGAGCACTGTCACTCATTTCTATATCAAATTGGTTGGCTTCGGCCCGAGGACGAGCCCTCCACCGGTGCTGGCCTAGCTTACTAGGTGTGTCGCGCTCGCAACGTCACGATTGTTCCATTGGCCTCTGAATCGTTTTTGACTTCACAGGGCGAGTCCGGCGTTTGATAGTGGTGGACCCTGGGCAAGGGCTTTCATCTCGAAGAGTCCTTCAGGCGGGTTCAAGAGATCGCGGTCCAGCGCCAGCGATCTCTTCGTTAGCTTCATCGGGAGAGGCCGTCCGATGCCGCCGCAAGTATGGGCTCTCGCCACGTCGATCGGCTGGACAGTCGTCGTGGCCGCGATCCTGCTCTATTTGATCTTCAGCCTTGGCTAATCCGGCGCCCGTGAAAGGGTGCGAGACGCCTACACGTCGTTGATTGCGCAGCCGTGTCCGCGGGAATGCGGGGCGGATAGACAAGATACAAGGCTGATCGTGCGAACTTAAAAGGAAGACCTGCTTCCACGCGTCGTGCGGAGATACCTAGAAGCGAAACGGGCCATCACGAATCGGAGGTTGAAGGGGCGTTCGCCTGAAGAAATAGGCCTGCGCGCGATCCAGCGCTCGCTCGAGTGACGCTGCTGGTCGGACCACCATCCAGCAGTTTGGATAGCGGCGCTGCCGTATGGCAAGCCGATAAATCTGCAATAAGGATGCTCGGGACCGGCAATACCGTCGGGATGATGCTCAGATCACTAACTGAGGCACCCTACTTCTTTAAGAGCCTCGGCAGAACGGTTGCGAGGGGTACGGTACTGAGCGGTCGCCCCACTTCATCTGCGATGACCAAAACCTCCGACACATCTGGCGTACCGCTCTTGATCGCTTCGGCTAGAAGCTCCCGCGCGACTAATACGGCCTCACCCTCAGCCGCAGATAAATCTGGTAGCTCCGTTCCTTCCTCATCGAGCGTAATCTCGTCGCCGGCACGTAGGTGAAAGTAGAAACGTGCCATGGCGAACTCCCAATTGAACAGAGACCTATTGGTGAGTAAAATTTTCGCAGACGTATACCAAGCTTGGCAGGAGGCAGCGAGCACCGCTAATTGGGACTACGCAACAATCGGCTCGTGTGTTGCGTTCGATGCTGTACAGTAACGAGATGTCGATATTGATAAATGCAACGCGTCCCGCTTTGACGCTTAAATTCCGCGTTCGAGCGCTCATTTCGACGGATTTCATCACACCGATTGTCCGATAATTGCGGACCATTTGGATCTGCAAGGCCGGTGCGAGCGCTTTCCTACGCTGTGATCCGTCTGGTGCTCGAGGAAGCAACTCGGCAGCTCAGTCGCGATGTTGACGTGTCAACGTCGCCGCATCCGGGCTGGATGATGGAAACCATCGTGGCACTGACCACCAAGGACCTTGCCGCCACCGACCTCGATTCCTACGGGCGGCCCAAATTCCTCGCCAATCACCTTGCCCGTCACGGCTGCTCGCGCAACGAGTTCTACGAGTTCAAGGCCAGCGCCGAGACCATGTCGGAGCGGGGCTGCCTGATGGAGCATCTGGGCTGCAAGGCGACGCAGGCGGTCGGCGACTGCAACTTGCGCTCCTGGAACGGCGGCGGCTCCTGCACCAAGGGCGGTTATGCCTGCATCGCCTGCACGTCGCCGGGCTTCGAAGGGGGGGCAGAACTTTCTGGAGACCGCCAAGCTCGCGGGCATTCCGGTCGGGCTTCCGACCGACGTGCCGAAGGCGTGGTTCGTCGCGCTCGACGCGTTGTCGAAGTCCGCGACGCCGCGCCGCGTGCGGCTTAACGCGACCGCCGACCATGTGGTCGTGCCGCCGGGTCGCGCGACGACGAAGGGCAAGCCGATCGGCCCGTTCAACCGCGTCGAGGGCGATCTAGAAGTCCGCCTCGATGTCGAGAGTGGCCGCGTCATGCGCGCCGAGGCGACGGCGCCGCTCTACCGAGGTTTCGAGCAGATCCTGGAAGGTCGGCCGCCGCTCGATGCGCTGGCGCTGGCACCGCGGATCCGCGGCATCTGTTCGGTCTCGTAATCGGTCGCGGCTGCGGCCGCCCTGCGCGCCGCCATGTCGATCGAGGCGGCGCCCAACGGGTTGCTCGCCACCAACATCCCCCATGCCGCGGAGAACGCGGCCGACCATCTGACCCATTTCTACATCTACTTTATGCCGGACTTTGCCCGCGAGGCCTATGCCACCCATGGCTGGCACGAGGAGGCGCGCGAGCGCTTTGCCGCCACCCGCGGCAGCGCGGTGCCTTGCCGGCGCGGGCGCGGCTGCTCGAGACCATGGGATCATTGCCGGAAAATGGCCCCACAGCCTGGCGCTCCAGCACGGCGGCACCACGCGCGCCATCGATCTCGGCGAGCGGATCCGGCTCTTGTCGATCACGACGGCGTTTCGAGGTTTCCTCGAGCGTATCGTCTTCGCGGATTCGCTGGAGAACGTGCTGGCGATCGCAACCGCCGACGAGCTGGACGGCTGGCGCGATGGCCGCGGCGACTTCGCGCATTTCCTGCGGCTTGCGGACAGTCTGGCATTGACCGGGCTCGGTCGGGGCACGGGGCCGATGATGAGCTACGGCGCCTATCATGGTGCCGATGGCGAGTTGTTTCCGCGCGGCCTGTTCAGCCAGCGCGCAATCGTCGAACCGCTGCCGCTGGCGCAGATCACCGAGGACGTCTCGCATGCCTGATGCGGAATTCCTTTGCGGATCCCGCCCATAGCAGCACAGTCCCAGATCCCGACAAGCCGGCGGCCTATAGCTGGTGCAAGGCGCCGCGGCTGTCGGGCCAGCCGATCGAGGTGGGTGCGATCGTGCGCCAGACGGTGGCGGGCCAGGCATGATCACGGATCTGGTCGCGCGGGACGGCACCAACGTGCGCAGCCGCGTGATCGCGCGCCTGATCGAGACCGCGCGCATCGCGCTTGCGCCATGGAGCAGCGGACGCGCGCGCTGCGGCTGTCGGAGCCGTTCTGCGACAAATCGCGCGAGCTCCCCGACGGAAGCTATGTCGGGTTGGTCGAGGCCGCCCGCGGCAGTCTCGGGCACTGGATGGCGGTGCGCGACGGCAAGATCGAGCGCTACCAGATCATCGCGCCGACCACCTGGAATTTCTCGCCGCGCGATTCCTTCGACCTCGGCGGCCCGCTGGAGCAGGCGCTGGTCGGCACTGATGTCGGCGACGCCGGCCCGCGTGCGGTTGCGATCCAGCACATCGTGCGCTCGTTCGATCCCTGCATGGTGTGCACCGCGCATGGACCGGAAACTTCGTTGCCGGCTGCAAATCGAATTGTTTCTGCTTCTCGTGTTGGCAGCGTCCTCGCGTACCGTTCATGAAAGTGGTTCAAATTTGCAACGTTATGGAATCTCTCCACTTTTGAATCTCTCCAGGCTGTTGGCCTGCTTCTTGCTACCCTTTGTGTCATCGAAAAGTCAAAGCCGAAGGCGGGAGGATTCATGGGCGCGGCGACGGAAACGTTTTACAGCGTGATCAGGCGGCAAGGCATCACGCGTCGGAGCTTTCATAAATTCTGCAGCCTGACGGCGACAAGTCTCGGACCGCTGGCGGCGAGCCGCATCGCGAACGCGCTCGAGACTAAGCCGCGCGTGCCCGTGATCTGGATGCACGGCCTCGAATGCACCTGCTGTTCGGAGAGCTTCATCCGCTCCGCGCATCCGCTGGTCAAGGATGCGGTGCTGTCGATGATCTCGCTCGACTACGACGACACCATCATGGCGGCTGCGGGCCACCAGGCCGAAGCCATCCTCGAGGAGACCCGCGCCAAGCACAAAGGCCAGTATATCCTCGCGGTGGAAGGCAATCCGCCGCTGAACGAAGGCGGGATGTTCTGCATCGACGGCGGCAAGCCGTTCGTCGAGAAGCTGAAGATGATGGCCGAGGACGCGATGGCAATCATTGCCTGGGGCGCCTGCGCCTCCTGGGGCTGTGTGCAGGCGGCAAAGCCCAATCCGACACAGGCAACTCCGATCGACAAGGTGATCACCAACAAGCCCATCATCAAGGTGCCGGGATGCCCCCCGATCGCCGAGGTGATGACCGGCGTCGTCACCTTCATCACCACCTTCGGCAAGCTGCCCGAGCTCGATCGCCAGGGCCGACCGAAGATGTTCTACTCGCAGCGCATTCATGACAAGTGCTACCGGCGCCCGCATTTCGACGCGGGGCAGTTCGTCGAGGAGTGGGACGACGAGGCCGCGCGCAAGGGCTATTGCCTCTACAAGATGGGCTGCAAGGGGCCGACCACCTACAACGCCTGCTCGACCGTGCGCTGGAACGGCGGCGTGTCCTTCCCGATCCAGTCGGGTCACGGCTGTATCGGCTGCTCGGAGGACGGCTTCTGGGACAAGGGCTCGTTCTACGACCGTCTCACCAACATTAAGCAGTTCGGCATCGAGAAGACCGCCGATCAGATCGGCATGGTGGCGGCCGGCGCCGTCGGCGCCGCGGTGGCGGTGCATGCGGCTGTGACCGCTGTCAAGCGGCTCGCGACCAAGCGCGAAGACGCCGACCACAATAGCTGATCGAAAAGACACAGCAGGGCAGGACAATCATGGGTATCCAGTCTCCCAACGGCTTCAATCTCGACAATTCCGGCAAGCGCATCGTCGTGGACCCCGTGACACGTATCGAAGGTCACATGCGGGTCGAGGTCAATGTCGACGCCGACAACGTCATCCGCAACGCGGTCTCCACTGGCACGATGTGGCGCGGCATCGAGGTGATCCTGAAGAACCGCGATCCGCGCGACGCCTGGGCGTTCACCGAACGGATCTGCGGCGTCTGCACCGGCACGCACGCGCTGACCTCGGTGCGCGCGGTCGAGAACGCGCTCGGGATCACCATCCCGCAGAACGCCAATTCGATCCGCAACCTGATGCAGCTTGCCCTGCAGGTGCACGACCACGTCGTCCATTTTTATCACCTTCACGCGCTGGACTGGGTCGACGTGGTCTCCGCGCTCTCGGCCGATCCGCGGGCGACCTCGACGCTAGCGCAGTCGATCTCGAGCTGGCCGCTGTCGTCGCCCGGCTACTTCAAGGATCTGCAGACCCGGCTGAAGAAGTTCGTCGAGTCCGGACAGCTCGGTCCGTTCAAGAATGGCTATTGGGGCAGCAAGGCGTACAGGCTGCCGCCCGAAGCCAATCTGATGGCGGTGGCGCATTATCTGGAGGCGCTCGATTTCCAGAAGGAGATCGTCAAGATTCACACCATCTTCGGCGGCAAGAACCCGCATCCTAACTGGCTCGTCGGCGGCGTGCCCTGTCCGATCAATGTCGACGGCACCGGCGCTGTCGGCGCCGTCAACATGGAACGGCTGAACCTGATCTCCTCGATCATCGACCGTCTGATCGAGTTCAACGAAATGGTCTATCTCCCCGACGTGGCGGCGATCGGCTCATTCTACAAGGATTGGCTCTATGGCGGCGGCCTTTCGAGCCAGAGCGTACTCTCGTATGGCGATGTGCCAGAACATGCCAACGACTATTCCGCCAAGAGCCTGAAGCTGCCGCGCGGCGCCATTATCAACGGCAACCTGTCCGAGGTGCTTCCGGTCGACCACGCCAATCCCGACGAGATCCAGGAGTTCGTGGTGCACTCCTGGTACAAATATCCCGACGAGACCAAGGGACTTCATCCCTGGGACGGCGTCACCGAGCCGAATTACGTGCTGGGACCCAACGCGAAGGGCACCGAGACGGCGATTGAGCAGCTCGACGAAAGCGGCAAGTACTCCTGGATCAAGGCGCCGCGCTGGCGCGGTCACGCCATGGAGGTCGGCCCGCTGGCGCGCTGGGTCGTCGGCTACGCGCAGAACAAGGCGGAGTTCAAGGATCCGGTCGACAAGTTCCTTCGGGATCTGAACCTGCCGATGTCGGCGCTGTTCTCGACGCTCGGCCGCACGGCGGCGCGTGCGCTCGAATCCGGCTGGGCCGGACGCCAGATGCGCTACTTCCAGGACAAGCTCGTCGCCAGCATCAAGGCCGGCGATAGCTCGACCGCCAATGTCGACAAGTGGAAGCCGGAGAGCTGGCCGAAGGAGGCCAAGGGAGTCGGCTTCACCGAGGCGCCGCGCGGCGCGCTCGCGCACTGGGTCAAGATCAAGGACACCAAGATCGACAACTACCAGTGCGTGGTGCCGACGACCTGGAACGGCTCGCCGCGCGACCCCAAGGGAAATATTGGCGCCTTCGAGGCGTCGCTGATGAACACGCCGATGGTCAATCCCGAGCAGCCGCTAGAGATCCTGCGCACCATCCATTCCTTCGATCCGTGCCTGGCCTGTTCGACGCACGTCATGAGCCCGGACGGCCAGGAGCTCGCCAAGGTCAAGGTCAGGTAGGAGAGGATCATGATGGATGCAGTTGCTCCCGCCTCGGACGCCAGGCCCGACCTCGCGGCGATCGCAGCCGATGCTTCCGGAGAACGTGCGGTGGGTCGTCCCAGCGTCTATGTCTACGAAGCGCCGGTACGGATCTGTCACTGGGTGAACGCGTTCTCGATTATCGTGCTTATGGTGACCGGCTATCTGATCGGAACGCCGTTGCCGACGGTCGCGGGCGAGGCGTCCGACAACTTCGTGATGGGCTACATCCGGTTTGCCCATTTCGCGGCGGGGCAGGTGCTGGCGGTGTTCTTCCTCGCCCGCATCCTCTGGGCCTTCGTCGGCAACCACCACTCCCGGCAGATTTTCTATCTGCCGGTGCATCGCAGGCAGTTCTGGAAAGAAGTGCTGCATGAAATCCGCTGGTACGCGTTCCTGGAGCGCGAGCCCAAGATGTATGTCGGCCATAATCCTCTGGCGCAGATTGCGATGTTCACGGGATTCACGCTGTTCGTGGCCTTCATGATCATCACCGGGTTTGCGCTCTATTCGGAAGGTCAGGGCATCGACAGCTGGCAGCACAAGCTGTTCGGCTGGGTGTTTGCGATCTGGCCGAACAGCCAGGACGTTCACACCTGGCATCATCTCGGGATGTGGGCGCTGGTCGTGTTCGTGATGGTGCACATCTACACCGCGATCCGCGAAGACATCATGTCGCGCCAGAGCATCATCTCCTCGATGATCTCGGGCGAACGGCAATTCCGCGACTGAGACGGGAACGCCAAGTGAAGCCGACATTCTCGCAAGACGATCGCATCCTGGTGCTCGGCATCGGCAATATCCTGTGGGCCGACGAAGGGTTTGGCGTGCGCGCAGTGGAGGAATTTCACCGCCGCTACGCCGTGCCCGACAACGTCACCATCCTCGATGGCGGCACGCAGGGACTCTATCTCGTCAACTATCTGGAAGAGGCGGACCGCCTGATCGTGTTCGACGCGATCGACTATGGCCTCGAGCCCGGCCAATTGAAGCTTGTGCGTGACGACGAGGTGCCGCGTTTCACCGGCGCCAAGAAGATGAGCCTGCACCAGACCGGTTTCCAGGAAGTCATCAGCGCGGCCGACCTGCTCGGCCGTTGCCCGAAACATCTGGTGCTGATCGGCTGCCAGCCGCTCGATCTCGAAGACTGGGGTGGGCCGCTGACGCCGCCGGTGCGCGACCAGATCGCGCCGGCGATCAATCTCGCTTGCGCCATCCTGGCCGAATGGGGCCTCACGGTGAGCCAACGCGCCGAGCCATTGCCAGATATCGAGCGGCTGCTCGCCAATGACATTGATCATCTCCATTACGAGACGCGGCCGGCCTGATCGGCCACACTGCCGGAGATTTGCCCATGTGCCTCGGCCTGCCCATGACGATTGTCGAGACCAACGGGATCTCGGCGCTGTGCGCGTATCGCGGCGAGCAGCGCCGCGTCTCTGTGCTGCTGCTCTCGAATCCTCCGGTCGGCGCCAAGGTGCTGGTCTATATCGATACCGCGATCCGGCTGCTGGACGAGGACGAGGCACGCCTGATCGCGAATGCGATCGAAGGTCTCAGCGCGGCGCTCGACGGCGAGGATTGCGACCGCTTCTTCGCAGACCTCATCGACCGCGAGCCGCAACTACCCGAGCACCTGCGGTCCGACTAGGATCGCCGCTGCTTCTCCCGTTTGATGCGTTGACGACATCAGTGACCGACCGGCCTCGGCGGCCGCTGTGTGCCTGGAAGGTCGATTTCTACCTGCAAAGATACGGCAAGTATCTTTCCATTGAAGCTTGGCTTACAGTCGGCGCCAGGAAATACATGATCTGGATCAATGGGATAAATCCGGACATGTGATAACCGATCCTGGCACGTGGCTTGCTGACCTCTAGTTCGGCAAAACCACAAGCTTGTCAGGAGAGGTTCGATGGAATTCCAGGTGGGAAAGCATGATCTGGCGCGGAGTGGTCTGCCCGAGGTCGATGCTGCGACGGTCGATCTTTTTCTTGGCGGAGCGGACGAGGCCGCTGCGGTCGCGGTGCTGCTGTCGGCGGGCGATCCCAACCGGTTTCCGGAGGCAATCGATGTCGCCGTGGTGCTGCCCGAGCTTATCGCAGCGTTCGGCAATCTGCTGCGCGGTGCGATCATCGCACGCGACGCTGAGCATGCGCTCGGCGAGCGCTTCGAGGTGCGGGTGCAGCCGACGCTGATCTTCGTCGCCAACGGCAAGACGCTGGGGTTGATCGCCAAGATCCAGGACTGGTCGGTCTATGCCGACCGCATTACCAAGCTGATCGACCGGCCCCGCGGGCAAGGCGCCGCAGTCGCCGTCACCATCGTTCCCCAGCATCGCGCACAAGAGGTCGGGCTATGAAGGCCAGCTTCTGGGATGCGCCCGAAGGCGCCGAGCAACCAGTCAACGTGTTTCCGATCGGCGAAGAGAGTCTCAATGCAGCGAAGGGCAGCCTGACGGCGGCCGGCGCGCTCGCAAAGCTTGCAACGCTCGACAGTGCGGAGCTTGCAAAGAGCTGCCCGAACGCGGTCGCGCTGCTCTCGAGGATCGCGGATGCCATCGCGGATAAAAAGGCGAACGCGCCGACAACACTGTTTCGGCTGGCTAATTTCAACGATCTCGAGAGCAAGCTGGTGGCCGACGTGCTCGGCCGAGGCGAGGTCGCCGGCGTCGTCGCGCTGCCGGACGGATCGCTGGCGCAGATCCAGGAATCGGTGCTGGCGGGAATTTGGCGTGTGCGGCTCGAGACCGACGCCACTTCCGAATATCTCGAGATCGGCGCGGTTCCCGAGATCGTCAAGCGTGCGGCTGCCGACCTGACATCCGCCGATTTGGAAATCGGGCAGGTGCCGCCGGGCGCCATGAACGTGTTGCCGGTGCTCGCCGAAATCCGCCAGCGGGCACAGGCTTGGCGGCCCGGCATTCGCTCGCAGATCATCAACTTCACGCTGCTGCCGATGAGCCCGGTCGACATGAGCTTCCTGCAGGACACGATCCGGAACGGACCAATTCAGCTGGTGTCGCGCGGCTATGGCACCTGCCGGGTGCTCTCCACCGGCATCCGCAATGTCTGGTCGGTGCAGTTCTTCAACGCCATCGACACAATCATTCTCGATACGCTCGAAGTCGGCGGCGTGCCGACGGTTGCGCTGGCAGCGGACGAGGATTTCGAGGATTCCGCCGAGCGGCTGCGGGAAATCATCGAGGCCTACTTCAAATGAGCGCCTTCGAGAATTTTGGCGTGCGCCAGGACGTCGCCGACGTCACGCGGCTGGAATGCGGCATCTGCTGGATCGTCTACGATCCGGCGGATGGCGATGAGGTAGCGCAGATCGCGCCGGGCACGCCGTTCGCGGCGCTGCCGGAGGAGTGGCACTGCCCGAATTGCGACGCGCCAAAATCCAAGTTCATGGCGATCGAAACATGACAGGCAGCGCGCCAGCGAGTGCGTCAGGTCCTGCCGGCGACGCCGACGCCGCGGCGTGGGGCGAGCTTCTGGCCGCAAGCTACCGGGAGATCGGCGAGCGCGCGATGCGCGATCTACCCATCTACAACGATGCGCTCGGCGTTGAGGCGGTCGGTTTCCGCCCCTTCAACGGCACGATCGTCGGCATCATGGTCACGCCGTGGTTCTTGAACGTGGCGATGCCGGCGGGCGCGGTGACGCCAGCCACCTCGGGCGCGACCGTGCGAATGCGCTTTCCCGCGGGCGATATCGAATTCACCCTCAGCGAGGTCGCCCGGATCGGCCGGATCGCGAGCTGCTCGCTGTTCTCGCCGATGTTCCAAGTCGCCGACATGGATGCCGCGCGAGCGACGGCCGAAGCCGCGCTTGCCGAATTGATGCTGCCGGCGGACAGCGAGGAGACGGTTCGCCGCCGCGAGCCCGCGACAAGCCCGATCGATCGGCGTAACTTCCTGCGGGGTGCCTTGACGGAGCGGCTTGGATGAGTCTCTCGTTCCGCAACGAGATCGATATTACGGTGCTGTTGTCCGGCGCCACGATCGCCGACGTCGCGATCAAGCCGCGCAACCGGCCGCCGCTGACGCGGCTGTTTGCGGGAAAGCCCGCGGCTTCGCTGCTTCCGGTGCTGCCGCGTTTGTTCTCGCTGTGCTCGATCGCCCATCACGTGGCGTTCCAGTCGGCGGTGGAAGCCGCGCAAGGGCGGGAGGCGGCTCCCGCAACGGTGCGGCGCCGCGTCACCGCAGTCGTCGTCGAGCGGCTGACCGAACTGCTGCGCGGCCTGTTCGTCGGACGGCTCGCGCTCGGCGGCACAAACGCTCCGGCGGTGCGCGCCGTAATGCAGGCAAGCGCGCTGCTTGGGGGCGCGGACGAGGGCGTCCCGCCGGCCTTGCGTCGCGACGCGGTGGTGCAGATCAAGGCCGCGCTAGGCGCGATCGGGATCGCCGGCGAAGAAGACGAGACGCCCGCGCCGAGCAGCCCGCTCGCCGCCTCCGTCGCGGGATGCCACGGCAAGCTGGTGTCAGAGCCGAAGGGCGATCCATCCTTCCTGACGGTGGCGGACGATTTAGACATCGTCACGCGTCTGCTGGCGGACGGTGCGGCCTATTCCGATGCGCCGGACCTCTGCGGCCGCATTCCGGAAACCGGCGTCTGGGCGCGCAGGGCACGCCGTGAAGCGGTCTCGGCGGCGGAAGCGGGCTCCGCCGCGCGTCTGAAGGCGCGGATCGCCGAGGTCGCGCGGCTCAGCGCCTGGCTCGATCGTGGCGATGCGGATCTCGATGAAGGCGTCGTCGCGAGCTACCGGCTCGGCGCGGGCAAGGGAGCAGCCGCGGTCGAATGCGCACGCGGGCGCCTCCATCACGCCGTCGCACTGGACGACGAGGATCGCGTCGTCAACTTCGAGTTCCTGGCACCGACCGAGTGGAATTTTCACGCCCGCGGACCGCTGGTCAGGAGCCTCAAGGGCGCTACGCTCGCGACCGGCCGGCAGGGACAGGAAGCGGTTCGCGCGCTGGTCGGCTCCTTCGATCCCTGCGTCGGCTTCAGCCTGCGATTTCGCGAGGCCGGCCATGCATGAGATGGCGCTGTGCGAAGGCATCGTCGGTATTGTCGAGGAGGAAGCGTGCAAGCGCGCTTTTACCAAGGTGAACGTCGTCTGTCTGGAGATCGGTGCGCTGAGCCATGTCGCGCCGGAGGCGCTGAAATTCTGCTTCGAGGCCGTGGCCGCGCGGACCATCGCGCAAGGCGCGCGGCTCGAGATCGTCGAGACGCCGGGCACGGCTTGGTGCATGGCCTGTTCCAAAACCGTTGAGATCGGGCAGCGTTACGAGCCGTGCCCGTCCTGCGGCGGCTACCAAGTGCAGATGACGGGCGGCGAAGAGATGCGCGTAAGGGAATTGGAGGTCGATTGATGTGTACGGTCTGCGGCTGCAGCGACGGCAAGGCATCGATCGAAGATGCGCATGGTCATCATCATGATCACGGCGATGGCCATGAGCACGGCGGGCACCATCATCATCACCGCGGTGATGGCCACGATCACGGTCACCACCATCACCACGGTGGTGCCCACGACCACGCCCCCGATGAGGCCGGGCTGCTCGACTCCGGCGCCAATCCCGCTGGCCAGAAGATCGCCGGTATGAGCAGCGACCGCATCATCCAGGTCGAGCGCGACATCCTCGGCAAGAACGACCGGCTTGCGGCCGACAACCGCGCCCGCTTCGCGGCCGACGGCGTGCTCGCTTTCAACCTGGTCTCCAGCCCCGGCGCCGGCAAGACCTCGCTGCTGGTCCGCGCCGTGTCCGAGCTGAAGGCAAGCTTTGCGATCGGCGTGATCGAAGGCGACCAGCAGACCTCCAATGATGCCGAGCGCATTCGCGCGGCCGGCGTGCCGGCTATCCAGGTCAATACCGGCAAGGGCTGTCACCTCGACGCCGCCATGGTCGGCGAGGCCTATGACCGGCTGCCCTGGCTGAACGGCGGCCTGCTCTTCATCGAGAATGTCGGCAACCTGGTTTGCCCGGCGGCGTTCGATCTCGGCGAGGCCTGCAAGATCGTGGTGTTCTCGACCACCGAGGGCGAGGACAAGCCGCTGAAATACCCCGACATGTTCGCAGCGTCGTCGCTGATGCTGGTCAACAAGATCGATCTCGCGCCCGTGCTCGATTTCGATATGGCGAAGACCATCGATTATGCGCGCCGGGTCAACCCGAAGATCGAGGTCCTGACGGTGTCGGCGCGCACCGGCGAAGGCTTTGCGGCGTTCTTTGCCTGGATCCGCAAGCGGATGCCGGCGCCGACGCCTGCCGCGATGACGGCGGCGGAGTGACGATGGGCGGCGAGGCCACGGCGGGGGATGGACGGCGGCTGCGCCTGCACGTGCGCGGCGCGGTACAGGGCGTCGGCTTTCGCCCCTATGTCTACGGCCTCGCCACGCGCTATCGCCTCGGCGGCTTCGTCGCCAACGATCCCCATGGCGTCGTCATCGAGGTCGAGGGCGAGCGCGCGTCAGACTTCGTCAGGGCACTGCCGCTGGAAAAGCCGCCGCTCGCCCGGATCGACGAGATCTCGGTGCAGCCGGTCGGGGCGGTGGCGAGCGAGGGGTTTTATATCCGCGCGAGCGACCAGGGCAAGGTGTCGACACGTATCGTCGCCGATGCCGCGACCTGTCCAAAATGCCTGAGCGAGCTGTTCGATCCAGCCAGCCGGTTCTATCGCTACCCCTTCGTCAACTGCACCCATTGCGGTCCGCGCTATACCATTGCCGAGCGGCTTCCTTACGACCGCGCGACCACGGCCATGAAGCGCTTTGCGATGTGCAAGGCCTGTGCGGGCGACTATGCCGATCCTGGCAGCCGCCGCTTCCATGCCGAAGCGATCGCCTGCCCGCAATGCGGCCCGCGGCTCAGCCACGGTATCGAGGACATCGCTGCCGCGATCGCCGCAGGCAAGATCGTCGCAGTCAAGGGGCTCGGCGGTTATCAGCTCGTCTGTGATGCCCGGGACGAGGCGGCCGTGCAGCGCCTGCGCCAGCGCAAGCGGCGCGACCAGAAGCCGTTTGCCGTCATGGTCGGCTCGGTGGACGCGGTCGCCGGCATCGCCGACGCCGATGCTGCCGAGCTCGCCTTGCTCGAGACGTCGCCGCGGCCGATCGTGCTGTTGACATCGCGCCATCGGCTCTCGCCGGCGATCGCGCCGGAGCTGGCGCGGATCGGCATCGCGTTACCGGTCACTCCGCTCCTTCATTTGATCTTCGAGGCGCTGGATGCGGCGCATCCGCTCGCCGGCGAGAGCTGGGCGATCGTCGCCACCAGCGCCAATCCCGGCGGCGAGCCGCTTCTGATCGACAATCGCGAGGCCGAGCTGCGGCTTGCCGGCATCGCCGACCTCATCGTCAGCCATGATCGCGACATCGTCACCCACGCCGACGATTCCGTGGCGGCCGTCGTCGCCGGCCGGACGCAGTTCATCCGCCGTGCCCGCGGCTACGTGCCGGAGCCGGTTCGGCTGACGCGACCGGTGCCGCCGATCCTTGCGGTCGGCGGCGCGTTGAAGTCGACCGTGACGGTCACGCGCGGTAGCGAGGCCTTCGTTTCCCAGCACGTGGGCGACCTCGACACCGCCGAAGGCGTCCGTGTCTTCGAGGAAACCATCGGCCACCTGCTGTCGACGCTGGACGTCGAGCCGGCGGTTATCGCCCATGATCTGCACCCGAACATAGCTTCGACCCGCCTCGCCGAAGCGAGCGGGCGGCGGCTGATCGCAGTCCAGCACCATCATGCCCATGCCGCCTCCGTGATGGCGGAGCATGGCCGCGCGGGATCTGCGTTGGCGCTGGTGCTCGACGGTTTCGGCCAGGGCAGCGACGGCGGCAATTGGGGGGGCGAGCTCCTGCTGTGCGAGCGCGCGCAGTTCCGGCGGCTCGGCCATCTGGCGCCGATGAAGATGGCGGGCGGCGATCGCGCCGCGCGCGAGCCGTGGCGCATGGCTGCAAGCGCATTGCACGGCCTGGCCCGCGGCAACGCGATCGCGACCCGGTTTGCGGCGCAGCCGCAGGCTACGCGTCTCCATGCCTTGCTCGACCAGCCGGGCGTACCGGTGACGACCAGCGCCGGCCGGCTGTTCGACGCGGCGGCGGGGCTGCTCGGTCTTTGCCAGGTGCAGAGCTATGAGGGCGAAGCCGCGATGAAACTGGAGGCGCGGGTTCGCGTGCCGCGCTCCATGAAAGACGGCTGGACGATCAAGGATGGGGTGCTGTCCCTGTTTCCGTTGCTTGGGCGCCTTGCGGCCGAGGGCATCGATCCGGTCGAGGGGGCCGGGCTGTTCCATGGCACGTTCGCCGCTGCCTGCGTCGACTGGATCGCTCGTGCGGCGCGCGAGACCGGCGTCACGACCGTCGCCCTGAGCGGCGGCTGCTTTCTCAACGCGATCCTCAGTTGCGAGATCGAGCGCGGCTGTATCGCCGTCGGTCTCTTGCCGCTGCTGCCGCGGCAAGTGCCGCCCAATGACGGCGGTCTCAGCCTCGGCCAGGCCTGGATCGCCGCGCTCCAACTCGAACAGTACGGCCTGGAAGGACCGCCTGATGTGTCTCGCGATACCTGCTGAGGTCACGAAGCTCCTGCCCGACGAGATGGCGATCGTCTCGATCGACGGCGTCCGCAAGGAGATATCGGTCGCCTTGATCGAGAATCTCGCCGTCGGCGACTATGTGATCATCCATGTCGGCTATGCCCTGACGAAGATCGATCCGGAGGAGGCAATGCGGACGCTCGAGCTGCAGCGCGAGCTTAGCGCCGAGGGGCAGGGAGCCGCGTCATGAAATATTCCGACGAGTTTCGCGACAAGGAGATCGCGCTCGGGCTTGCGAAAGCGATCCGCGCGGAAGCCGATCCGCAAAAGCTCTATCGCTTCATGGAATTCTGCGGCGGCCATACCCACGCGATCTCGCGTTACGGCCTCGAGGACATGCTGCCGAAGAACGTGCGGATGATCCACGGCCCCGGCTGTCCGGTGTGCGTGCTGCCGGCCGGACGCATCGACATGGCGATCCGGCTCGCCGAGCGGCCGGACGTCATCCTGTGCGTCTATGGCGACCTGATGCGCGTTCCCGGCTCGCAGGGCGCATCGCTGTTGAAGGCGAAGGCGCGCGGCGCCGACATCCGCATGGTCTATTCCACCATCGACGCGATCCGGATCGCTCAGGACAATCCCGGACGCGAGGTCGTGTTCTTCGCCATCGGCTTCGAGACCACGACGCCGCCGACTGCAGTCATGATCCGGCTGGCGCAGAAGAAGCAGCTCGAAAACGTCACCGTGTTCTGCAACCACGTGCTGACGCCGCCGGCGATGCAGAACATCCTGGAAAGTCCCGACATCCGCAACATCGGCCGGATCGAGATCGACGGTTTCGTCGGGCCGGCCCATGTCTCGACGATCATCGGCACGGCCCCTTACGAGTTCCTTGCCGAGGAGTTCGGCAAGCCCGTGGTGATCGCGGGCTTCGAGCCGCTCGACATGATGCAGGCGATCCTGATGCTGGTGCGGCAGGTCAACGAGGATAGGCACGAGGTCGAGAACCAGTACAGCCGCGCGGTGAACCGCGACGGCAATCTGCGCGCCAAGGAGGAGGTCTCCGACATATTCGAGCTGCGCGATCAGTTCGAATGGCGGGGGCTCGGACAGGTTCCCTATAGCGGGCTGAAGCTGAAGCGCGCTTACGCCATATACGACGCCGAGTTGCGCTGCGACATGCACGAGCTGCGCGTCGACGACAATCCCGCCTGCGAATGCGGCGCCATCCTGCGCGGCGTGAAGAAGCCGGTCGACTGCAAGCTGTTCGGCACCGTCTGCACGCCGGAGACGCCCATGGGCTCCTGCATGGTCTCCTCCGAAGGCGGCTGCGCCGCACACTGGACCTATGGCCGCTTCCGCGACCACCAGCAAAGGCGCGTGTCATGAAGGCCTACCAGCGCAAGCTCGACATCAGGAACGGCTGCGTCGACCTGTCCCACGGCTCGGGCGGCCGGGCCATGGCGCAGTTGATCTCGGGTCTGTTCCACGAGGCCTTCGGCAATGAATGGCTGGCGCGCGGCAACGACCAGTCGGCATTCGACGTTGGTGCCGGGCGCATGGTGATGACGACCGACGGCTATGTGGTCTCACCGCTGTTCTTCCCCGGCGGCAACATTGGCTCGCTTGCAGTGCACGGCACCGTCAACGATATCGCCATGGCCGGTGCACGCCCGCTCTACCTCTCTGCAAGCTTTATCATCGAGGAAGGCTTCCGCTTTGCCGACCTCAAGATGATCGCGGAATCGATGGGCGAGGCTGCGCGCACGGCCGGCGTTCACATCGTCACCGGCGACACCAAGGTGGTCGAGCGCGGCAAGGCCGACGGCCTGTTCATCTCGACCGCCGGCGTCGGGGTCGTGCCCCACGGGCTCGATCTCTCGGCGGAGAATGCCCGCGTCGGCGATCGCGTCCTGATCTCGGGCACGCTCGGCGATCACGGCGTGGCGATAATGTCGAAGCGGCAGAATCTCGCCTTCGAGACCGAGATCGTCTCGGATTCGGCGGCGCTGAACGATCTCGTCGCGAAGATGGTCGAAGCGGGCGGCCGCGGCATCCGCCTGATGCGCGATCCCACCCGCGGCGGGCTTGCCGCCACGCTGAACGAGATCGCCCTGCAGTCCGACCTCGGCTTCCATCTTCGCGAGGAGGCGATCCCGGTCAAACCGGGCGTCGCGGCAGCGTGCGAGCTGCTCGGGCTCGATCCGCTCCATGTCGCCAACGAGGGCAAGCTGGTCGCGATCTTGGCGCCCGAAAATACTGCTGCAGTGCTGGCCGCGATGCGGGCGCATCCGCTTGGCCGCGACGCCGCCGACATCGGCGAGGCCGTAGCCGACGATCATCATTTCGTGCAGATGGCCACGAGCTTCGGCGGCGGGCGGATCGTCGACTGGCTGTCGGGCGAGCAATTGCCGAGAATCTGTTGAGGCAAATCATGCACATCCTGCTCCTGTCGCATTCCTTCAACAGCCTGACGCAGCGGCTGCATGTCGAGCTCAGGGATCGAGGCCACGATGTCGCGGTCGAGCTCGGCATCCATACCGAGGTCACGCGCGAGAGCCTGGCGCTGCATCGGCCGGACCTTGTGATCAGGCAGGTCTTCGAGACCGACGCCATCACCGCATGGAAGCCGTCGAACCGACCGGCAGGAACGAGTTTGAGACGCTCTGCCTCGAACACCCCCCAGATCGTCTGATCGGCCAGTTCCGGATGGTGATGCGCCTTGGCGTAGGCGATGCACTTGCCGAGCAGCCAAGCGTTTAACTCGTCCAGGCTTTTGAACCGCAGGCGTGGTGTGAAGAAGGGTTCCCGGACCAGCCCGACCTGGTTCTCGACCTAGCCCTTCTCCCAACCCGACGCCGGCGTGCAGGCAACCGGATCAACAAGATAGTGGCTGCACATGCGGGAAGCGGCGATTGTAGCGATGGTCCTTGCCGACAAAGATCGTCTCCACCGCGGTCTTCATGTCGTAGATGCCGCGGCTGCAGATATCCTTGAACAGCGCGAATGCTCGATCATGGGCATCGAACACCATCTCCCGCATCTCCCGCGGATAGGTCCGCACGAACAGCATGCGGCTGTGGCAGAGCCGGACGTGAGCAGCCTTCACCATCACCGTGGTGCCGCTCAACAGGACGACCTCGTGGCTCCAGTCGAACTGGTAGGCTTCGCGTGGTGCAAAGCTCGCCGCGGGCGATTGCCCGCGTTCCTTGCTCCACCGCCTGGCGTTTATCGATAGCGCGGACGCGTTATGCGCACGAAATAGTGGAGGTGCTGCGCTGCTGTCCGAGGGATCACAGCAGGAGCCGATATGAAGAACGCGACAATTCTCGCGCGACTTCCTTTCAGCCACCCTCTACGGCATCAGTACGGGGCGGCAGCACCTATGAACGGGAGGGAGTCCTCGTTCTGGCTCCCAGTTGCAGCGCGCCGCCGAGGTCGTAGCCCGCTGCGCGAACCCAAGACGGCAGTGCCGCAAACTAACGACACGAAAGTACTCGATGTTCGGTCTCTTCCACTCACGCGCAAAGTCGCTACCGCAGCAGCGGTTTGGCCATTCGTCCCCTGATAGCAAGCATTCCAGCACACTCATGGCCAACCGCCCGGCTTCTGGACCACCCCCTATATTCTCGGTTTCTCACCTTCACCGCCGGCCACCACGCCAAGTTGGCAACCGAGGAGCGATCAAAGACGAGGAACGCGGGGCCGCCATCGGCGAGTTCGACTTCAATCGAGGGGCCGACGACGCCGCCGCCATCTGCTTCTACACCATAAAAATCTGCGAAATGAAGCCGAACACCCTCTAGTCCTAATGGCTATGAAGGTTGCACAGCGATCAACCGAGCCGGCAACACCGAGGCAGAGCGGCGTGCATATATCGCATCGATGATGGTGATGCTTTCGTGACGAACGAAGTGCACGGTCTTACCTACTCGGTACCCGATGAGGCTCGAGCCACGTTGGATGCTGGGACCCGCCGCTGGGCGGCTGCAAAGCTAAGCCGCCCGGCCAATTGGCGCCTCGGTTCTTTTTGCCAAATTCTAGAAGAGCTACTTGAGCCTTCCGCGTCGGATCAATTACCAGCCTTCAAGGATTTCGCGGTGTCCAGATGCTTTTGCAACGTATCTATCTGGCCGGAAGCATATTCCCCGGCAGCATCCTTGCTTTTTGATGCCTTCTTGTACTCGGCGATATCCTTCTGGTGGTCTGCGACCATGTGGGTAGCGAACATTCTGTCGAAGCCTGCTCCGGACATTTTTGACATCTTGTCATACTCGGCTTTTTGCTTCGCATTGGGTCCGCCAGGTGGGTTCATTCCCAAGCCCTCGGCAGCATTCAACGCCTTCTGATTGGCCGCAGCGTGGTCTGTGGAAAGCATTCTGCCGAACGACTTGATGGCATCGCTTTGACCGTTCTGCTGCGCCAGCTCTCCCATGCTCACTTCGGCGAAATTGCCCTCGATCGCCTTCTTAAGGGACGTTTCACTTTGCTTGTCTTTCGCAGATGCGCCGGCAACTGAGATCGCCATCAAGGTTGCTGTCCCGAGCGACATAAGCATTCTGTTCATCGCCAACTCCTGTGGGTTGTTTGTCGCGATGAACACGCCAATTGCGGAAGAGGTTCCAATTGGAGCACATGGGGCCGGGTTGAGTGCTGGCGGACCCTCAAGCGGTTCGGGCGCAGGTACTATCGCAGGATCGTCTGGCGGGCGGAAGTCGGCACGATGCCCAACAGGAACCGAATAGTGCGGGGCGTTATTAGCTCGCTATGATCGATCTGGTCCTGTATGAAAGCAGCAATGGCGACATCTGGTATTTAGCGCGACAACCGCGTTCGAGCGCGCCAGTCGCGAAGCATCAGCCGAATGCCGGCTGTGGAGGACGGACGTCGTACATTGAAATCCGCAAATTCCTGCGGGGCAGCGTAAAGGTCCGGAGCACCAAGCGCTGCTCAACCTGATCGGGACTTTGATGGCAGACTAACAAGGACGCAATGATGCGGTATCCTTGGACTTTAGCCGCAGCCCTTTTCGCAGTCGGCGTCATTGAATGGGCTGTGGTGGCTGAGCGCCCCGCAGAGACCCCACTCCGGATCGAGGCTTCCCTGAACGGGGGCCTCCGATTGGTCTCAGAGCGCAGCCCTTACATGCGGACAGAGCGGTGATAACGAAGCGGCGCCCATGCGCAACCGAGTTGGGTCGCCGTTGAAAGGCTCACCCGATCCGTAGATTTTCAGCCGAGTCTTTTCCGCGATTGTTCACGACGTCGAAGCTGACTTTGGCGCCCTCGGCGAGAGAAGTGAAACCCGCCTTTTCAACAGCCGAGATGTGAACAAACACGTCCTTGCCGCCGTTGTCAGGTTGGATAAACCCATACCCCTTTGTCGGGTTGAACCACTTTACCGTTCCTATAGCCACTTAACTTCTCCATTTTTTAAAAACGAAAACTAGTGCCCGAAATCCGACAAAAGAAAGGCTAGTCGCGACCGCGTCCCCAACAACTCGCCAAATGACGGCCGACCGTAAAACACCCCATGAGCGTGGCGCGCATCCTGCGGCGGCTCGATCATGTCAGGCGGTAGGTTGCCGAGATTTAGTTTGATCATACTAAAGTCCTAAAAAAACGAACCATGAGTGCGCGGTCGTGGTGGCACAGCGATCCTTTTGCCGATCTCATCCGGCCACCGCTCAACCACCCGGACGGCGATACTGTCTCTTGTCACAGCGCTGTGTTGAAGAAGCCATCGGCGACATGGTGCCTGCTGTTTGGGTCTTTGATCGGACACGACGCGCCGTCCCTCTCAAGCCTCGACCACCACCACAGCCAAGAGCGATGGGCCGCGGGTGGTCGGCGCGATCTGGAGCAGGACCATGCTGAGAGCGGGCTACTTCGATGTGCCCCATTTCTACAGCAACTTCAGGGTGGCCGTTCGAAAGGGCTGTTACGGAGCTCGTGCCTCCTCTGGCGCCCACGTCACACGGGAGGCATCTGCCCCCCAGCTCAGTCACGACGTACGGATCGCTAGCGCCCAGGAATTGGATCAGCCGGCCGATCTCGTCACGGGCCTCTCTCCTGAGTCTGGCGAGAATCGCGGAGAGCCCTTGCGCTCCCGCTGTTGGATACCGAGTCCGGACAAAATCGCACGGGTGGAGTCCGCTGGCAGTCCTCTGACGTTTTCCATGGTGGCTGCTCACCAAATTGGCTTTCTAGGGCCATTGCCAGTGTCGGCCCGGCAGCCGGGGGCTAGAAACCTGCCAGTGAGACAGCCGCGCGGCGCTTTGGGCCTTGCGACGTTGGACATAACGACGCCCCCCAGCCAAAGCCCGGACAACACGTGTCGCATGCGCCGTCGTCGCGACAGGTCGCGGGTTACAGCTCAAGGATGGATACGGGCAGCACTGGTTTGGTTTCTACGCCCACCCGAATCATGCACTTAATGTGAGTAATAAGGACTGCTCTTATGAGCGAGGCTTCACACGGGAAGGCCTGCTGTAGTTCGAACCATCACAGTCATACTCTACGGTGTCGCACACCACGGGACATATTTCGTCCAAAACTCGATCGTGTACGTGCAATCTGCATTTGGAAGCAAGGCAACCCACGTTGGCGGGTCACCGCCGGAAATGACGGCCAAGCTACTCCTTTCGGAAATCGTTCGCGCCCGCGCTGAGGCAATGCACTAAGCGCAGAATTGCGCTGCGGAGCTGGGATGGGCGAGTCCTTTGAGGCTATTGCCTTTGCTCGCCCGTTTCGGTTGAATCGGGAGCGGAGGGCTGCCCATGTACCAGATCAAGACCGTCGGCCGGCGTATGCCGGTTTGCGTCGCTGCTCTCAATTGTATTGCGCTGGCGGGATCTGCCATTGCATCGCAGAACTGGGGCTGAAGGCGAAGGGGAAATGAACGAATTAGAGCCGGACGACTGGCGTACGCAGTGGCTTTGGTTTGGGGCAGCGCTGTTGGCGATGATGATAATCGCGGCAATCGTGACCCGCTTTCCTGTTTAAAACCACAGGAGCAGAAAGAAATACACCCCTTCGGGGGCGTTTCGGCGTCCGGTATGGCCGCGCCAAAATCGACCTTCCCGAAGCGCGATTGCTCGGGACTGCGTGATCCGCGCCGCTGTCATCTAGTATGCGTCAGACCCAATCTTGAACGCCTGTTCAAAACTTCGCCGGAAGCGGCTCCGTCATTCCGGGGCGCCCTCTTGGCGCGAGAGCCGGAATCCATTGCTCAATAGTCACCCCGCCTCGATGGATCCCGGGCTCGCCAACCTCGTCGCTCCCCGGGATGACGACCGTAACTCCCCTCCTGCGACCGTTCAGTTGGCGGCGCGGCGCAGGAAGGCCGGGATATCGAGAATAGCCTCATCGGGCGCATTGCGCGCAGCGGTGCGGCCGTAAGGATCGAGCGGCCGGTCGGCCGCGTGGCGCGCATATTCCGGAGCCGCCCTTGCCGGTTGCCCCACGGGCTGTCGCGCTTCGGAGCGGGGCGGCGGGCATTCCATTTGCGGAAGGGGTGCACTGCGCTCGATGCGATCGGCGATGCGGCGGCCGTCGTTGCGCAGCCTGCCCGCGAGCTGGGCGATGGCGGTTTCCACCGGTTGCGCCTGAGACGCCGGGTCGAGATTATCGATTCCGGTCGCCACCACCGAGACGCGGACGATACCGTCGAGGCTATCGTCAAACGACGCGCCGACGATAATGTTGGCGTCCGGGTCGGCCTCGTCGCGAATGCGGGTCGCAGCTTCGTCGACTTCGTACAGCATGAGATCCTTGCCGCCGGTGATAGAGATGATGAGGCCACTGGCGCGCTTGATCGAGGGATTCTCGATCAATGGATTGGAAATCGCGGCCACAGCAGCGGCAAGCACGCGCTTCTCGCCGGAGGCCTCGCCCCGTCCCATCATGGCCTTGCCCTTCTCCTTCATGACGGAGAGGACGTCGGCAAAATCGAGATTAATCAGGCCTTCCTTGACGATGAGGTCGCTGATGCAGGCTACGCCGGAATAAAGCACCTGGTCGGCAAGGGCAAAGGCATCGGCGAACGTGGTCTTCTCGCTGGCCACCCGGAACAGATTCTGGTTCGGGATGATCAGCAGGGTGTCGACCGTCTTCAGCAACTCCTCGATGCCGGCTTCGGCAAAGCGCATGCGGCGCTGGCCCTCGAAGTAGAACGGCTTGGTGACCACGCCGATCGTGAGAATGCCGAGCTCGCGCGCGATCCTAGCGACGATGGGGGCAGCGCCGGTGCCGGTGCCGCCACCCATGCCGGCCGTCACGAACACCATGTGTGCGCCAGTCAATTGATCGCGGATCGTATCGATCGCCTCTTCGGCTGCGGCGCGTCCCAATTCCGGCTGCGAGCCGGCGCCGAGGCCTGCGGTCACCTTTGTGCCGAGCTGGATGAGGTGCCTCGCCTTCGACATGGCCAGCGCCTGCGCGTC
>NZ_JBEPRY010000045.1:0-35614 GCF_040548605.1 Bradyrhizobium sp. JR4.1 | reverse complement strand
CGTCTGCCATCACAAGGTGTCCACCTATTTTGGTGGACACCTCATGCATCAGAGCACTCAAAAGCAAAAGGTGCAGGGAAATTCGCGCTTACGAACGATCACCCATCCAAACCGCTCAATCGGGCTTCTTAACGGACGACTATTTGGACCGCGTTGGAAAAATGTCGGAGCACAATGACGCGCCGGGCGGAGCGCGAACACGACAAGGAGTGACACTTTTTGAACATGACGCCCGGGATCGTCCCGTTCTAAGATACTGGGCTGAGTTCGCTACCAAGATTGACAATGAAATGGCGCACCCGACACGATTCGAACGTGTGGCCTTCGCCTTCGGAGGGCGACGCTCTATCCAGCTGAGCTACGGGTGCTTACTGCTTACGCAGTGCTTACGCGGATTTCGCGTCTGAGGTAACCCCAACGCGCAGCCCTTGCAAGCCATTGCAGTACAATACGCTTTCTTCCTCACTTTTCGCACCGGCCGGCTTGACACCTGCCTTCGGAGGGGGCGCTCTATCCAGCTGAGCCACGGGCGTAATGCTTAGCCGTCCAGCGACCCAATGAAAGCAAGCCGCTAGGCTTCTGTTGCGACATCGTCAAACCAGTGTTTGCGGAATCCACGCATCGGATCGTCGCGCCTCCTACGGCCACAGTGCCGTCGAGGCTTGAGCCTCATAGCTAGGCTGGGCAAAGCCTTCGGCAATGGCAGCTAGGCGCCGCTGGAGGTCGCGCGGGAGTCCTCCCATGCCTGCCTCGAGATGTCGCAGCGCCGAGACCCGATGCTCAGGATCGATAAATCCCTCCGCCAGGGCAACAAGGCGCTCCTGAACTGCGGGAGCAACCCGTACCAGGTTTCCCCCGAGGCTCTGCAAAGCCGAAACACGATGCGCAGGGTCGTCCAGCCCCTCGGTAAGGGTGACGAGGCGCTTCTGCAGCTCGGGCGCAAACTCCGCCAGGCCCTCTCCGAGGCCTTGCAAGGCCACGACACGATGCCCGGGACTGTTGAACACCTCGGCAAGGCCGACGAGGCGCTCCTGGACCGGGACCGCTAGCCGGCCTACATGCGCCCTTAGGGCCCATAGCGCCGAGATGCGATCCTCGGGCTGAGCCAGCCGCTCAGCGAGGGCAACGAGGCGCAGCTGGAAGGAGGGCGAAAGCCCTCCCACATGCATTCCAAGAGCCCATAGTGCCGAGACGCGATGCTCGGGCTCGTTAAGCCGCTCCGCGAGGGTGAGCAGGCGCCCCTGGAGCGCGGGCGCAAGCCCTTCCACACCCACTCCGAGGCTTCGTAGGGCCAAGACACGATCCTCGGGCTCGTCAAGCTGCTCGGTGAGTGTAACGAGGCGCTCTTGCAGCGGGGGTGAAACCCCTCCTACGCGCACTCCAAGGCTCTCCAAGGCTTGAGCACGATGGCTGGATTCGTTTAGCCCTTCGGCGAGAGCGATGAGGCGCCTTTGGAGTGCGGGCGCCAAGTCTGCCACGCGCACTCCGAGGCCCTCCACCGCAGAGGCCCTATGCGCGGAGTCGTGAAGTCCTTCGGCGAGAGTGATGAGGCGCTCCTGGAGCGCGGGCGCCAGCTCTCCGACGCCCGTGAGGCCCTCCAAGGCTTGGGCGCGATGCTCGGGGTCGTCAAGTCCCTCGGTGAGGACGATGAGGCGCTCCTGGAGCGTGGGCGCAAACTCTCCCACATGCGCTCCAATACCCATCATAGTTTGAGCGCGATGCTCGGGGTCGTTAAGCTGCTCGGCGACGACGACGAGGCGCTCTTGGAGGGCGGGCGAAAACCTTGCCGCACCCGCTCCGATGTCCCACACGGCCGAGACGCGATGCTCGGGGTCGCTAAGGCCCTCGGCGAGGACAATGAGGCGCTCTTGGAGCGTAGGCGCAAAGTCTCCGATGCGTTCCCTGAGGCCCTCGATGACGGAGACGCGATGCTCGGGGTCGTCAAGCCCCTCGGCGAGGGTAACAAGGCGCTCCTGCTGCGCGTGCGTAAGCTGTCCTGCGCGCGCTCCGAGGGCCCCGATGACGGAGACGCGATGCTCGGGGTCGTCGAGCCCCTCGGCAAGGATGAAGAGGCGCGTTTGGAGCGCGGGCGAAAGCCTTGCCACGTGCGCTCCGAGGCCCCACACGGCCGAGACGCGATGCTCGGGGGCTTTAAGCCCCTCGGCGAGGACAACGAGACGTCCTTGGAGCGTTGGCGCAAGCTCTCCCATGCGTTCCCCGAGGTACTCTATGACGGAGACGCGATGCTCGGGGTCGTTAAGCCCTTCGGCGAGTGCGACGAGGTGCTCCTGCCGCCCTCTGGTCAGGTTCTGACGCGTTTCGTGAAGCTCCGCAGATAGCTGGGCGGCATCACGCAGTCGGCGACTTGTCTTCGACGTCATCAACGGATCGATCGGGCTGAGCTGCTCAGCAATTACACCGAGTACGTCCATCGTCAGATGAGGGCCGTGCCCTTCGATAGGCAGCGCAGCAGCATTCGATCCTTGAGGGTTAGAGCGTGTCTGCTCCACGACAGAACGGGACGGGCCGCTTCCTTCGAGATTAATCGCCGGCCCAGTGGGAGAATCGTCCGCGCCATTGGCTTCGTTGGTCTCATATCCCACCATCGGCGCCTTGCCGCGTTCGTCAATACCCCTCATGATTCACCTCCTACAAAGCGGCAAATGGATGAGTTCTTCCTAGTGCTCCACAGCCATCATCATCCGGGCTGCCGCCGACAAAGGCGCGCAAGCCGCTATTCTCAAGATCGCTATTCGGTTGCCGAAGTACCCACTCGACAAACATCTCTCCGCGCAGCGTCACCTCGTCGAATACTATCTACTAGGCAAACTGAAGTCGTTTCGTCGCGCGATAAACCCCAACGCCATGCTTCCGCAAGCATCTCGGTACCGTCACCATCACAGCTAGTGCTATGGCCAATAAATGTCCAAGCGACCGCGAAGAGCATCGATTATTCCGCCTTAGGCTGATAAGTAGGGGACGAACGGATCTCCAAGAGAGGCCACTCACGTCGACATGCATCTTGGCGGCAAGATCTCGAGCCCGATGGGACCGTCGCATTGGGCAGCGCCCATTTCCTCTCCCACGTACATGAAGATAGACGCGCATTATCTCGAGAACAAATAGATGTTCATTATGAAGCAATATCTCTTGCCTATGGCTGCTACAAGAACGGCAGATCCGTCGCACCGGCGGCGGGCTGTTCAAAACTGCGAGAACCAAGCTGAAGTCAGGACCGATAACCGGTCTCAGCCGCCAGTTTTCCGAGCGCCCGCAGAACCGTCGCGAGAGGTACAATCAGGTGCGATGGAATATACTCATCCACCAGGCCGTCCTTCAGGAGCGCGCGCGCCAGCGGAATGTTTCGCATCACCGGCACCCCCGCAGCGGCCGCGGCATCAATCATTTGCTGCGCCAAGAGATCGGTACCTATGGCATCGATCATGGGCAGGGGGGTGCGCTGCCGATCGTAGTAGATCGCCACTGCAATATGTGTGGGATTGGTGATCAACACGGTCGCTCTACGCGACTGCTCAATCGCGTCCCTGGCTAACAATTGCGAATGGAGGCGCCTGCGTCGGTCTTTGATCAGAGGGTCGCCCTCATTTTCCTTAGCTTCTCGTTTGACTTCGTCCAGCGACATCAAATTCTTGTTCGTGAACTGCCATCGCTGGAACGCAAAATCCGCAATTGCCAGCACAAGATAGCTCGCCCCCACATAACTAGCGATCCCGAGCAGCAGGTTACCCGTCACGGCACTTAGGCATGATATGCCACAGCTCGGCGTCCACACAAGCGCATGCACACCTTGGCGCAGCACAAGCATTATGACGAGGCTGAGTATCAGCACCTTCACGATCGCCTTACCCAGATCGAAGAGATTCTGCAGCGAGACTATCCTTCTGACATTCTCACCGGGGTTCAGCTTTTTCAGCGATGGCGTGACAGCCTCGGGGGAGAAAATCGCCCCGTTCTGCAGCAGGTTAGCGCCCACGCCAATGACCAGGACGATGCCGAGGAAAGGTGCGACCATACTTTGTACTTCACCGAAATAAAACTCGAGTAGCTGTCGGCTGACAATTAGGAAGTCCTCTTCAAGAAACGATACGGGCAACAGGATCGTTGCCTTAAGTCGGTCTACTAGGCCAGGCAAAGAGGCGAAGAACAGCGCGAAGAACCCAAGGGTCACCGCCGCCGACACGACTTCCTTACTGTGCGGAACCTGTCCCTTCTTGCGCAAGCCCCGCAGCCTCCTGGGGGTCGGCTTTTCGGTCTTTCTGCCGGTCACGACAGTCACCTGGCGACGCGATTGACGATCGCGACAGGCGACGGCATATGCTTGTCGGCATTGGCCAAAACAATCGTGAGCGATAGAATCAGCAGCAGAAGGGCAACTGCGCTCTTGACCGACATAGCGAGAAAGAAGACCTCCAGTTGCGGCGCGAACCGGCTGACCAGTGCCAAGCCGAATTCGCTGAGAAACATCGCAACAATGGCTGGACCGGCGAGAAGCAATGTCAGCAGCATCACGAGGTCTGCAAGATCTAACATACCGGTGACGAAGGCCGGACCAAATGCAGGGTGAAAGCTCCACAGCGGCCAGATTTCATGGGAGCGATAGAGCGCTTCTAATAGTTTGGAAAAGCCGCCGCTGACGAACAGCCATGTAGCGTAAAGCTGAGCTAGGAAGGTCCCAAGCGGCGAGTCCAGATTGAGGTTTCCCGGGCTCAAGAGGCTTGTCATCGTGGCTCCCCTCTGATGGTCAATGAACGTGCCCGCGCTTTCCACACCCCACATAGTCGCGGCAACTGGCATGCCCAGGAGGCACCCGAGCAAGAGTTCCTTGAGCCCCAGGCCCAGGATCGGCATCAGACGTGTGATGTCGAGATCCGCAGGCCTCGTTGCCCAAGCAAACCCCATTGCCGGGAGCGCCAATGCCATGATCACGCCGTTGCGCGCCGGCGCCGTCACCATACCGCGTCCCAGAAAGGGCATGACAAGCACCATCCCTGTCACCCGTGCCATCGCAAGCGGCAGGACAACAAGGAAAGTACGCAGGTGAGCTGGATCAAGTGGTGACATGGAATGGACTACTCTAGCGCTTGCCCAGCTGGTGGGGTCGTTCTTGTTGCGTGCCGCCCGGCGAAGAGAGGCAAATTTAGCAAGTCCGTTGGGCCCCAGACTTACATCCCGGCGATCTGGTCGAAGATGTTCACCGTATACCGGCTAAGCTCACCAAACCAATTCGCGGTGGCGGCCAGCATCAGGCTCACGCATATCAGCTTCACGGCGAAAGAGAGTGTCTGCTCCTGAACTTGGGTCAGAGCTTGCATAACACTGACGATCAGCCCGACGCCCGTAGCGACGAGGACTGTGGGCATCGACAGGACAAGTGTCAGTTTGAGCGCGCCAATGGCAATGTTGGTGAGAGTGGCGGTATTCATGGTGCTGCTCCCGCGTAGGAGAAGACGAGGCCATGAATTAGGCGCTGCCACCCGTTCACGGCAACGAACAAGAACAGCTTGAATGGCAAGGATATGGTCATTGGCGAGACCATCATCATGCCCATTGCCAGAAGGATGTTCGAAACGACGAGATCAATGACGATAAACGGCAGAAACAATAAGAAGCCGATTTTGAACGCGTCTTCCAGTTCGGATGTCATGAAGGTCGGAATCAAAATCATAAATTCGCTGCCGCTTATGGCGGCGGCGTCCTCCTTGCTCCACAATCCCCGAGCCGCATTGACGAAGAATTGCCGTTCCCGTTGCGACGTGTTCTTCAGGAGAAAGTTGCGAACTGGCTCAGCAGCTAGCGTTATCGTTGTCCCTAATTCGCGGATATCTTGGGATGCGATTGGTTTGTCGCGCACTGCTTCATACGCACCTTTAGCCACTGGCTGCATGATGTAGACCGAGAGCAGGATGGCGATCGCATTCAGCGCCATGTTCGGCGGAATGTTCTGAACGCCGAGAGCATTGCGAATGAGCCCAAAGACGACGACGAGCTTCACGTAAGAGGTGACGGTAATAGCAACGAAGGGGGCGATCGCGACGCAGGCGATTAGGACGATCAGCGTCGCGGGATCAGGCTGCGCCATCATCGTTCTGCTCGTGCTAATCGCAGGTCGAGCACGCGCACACCTGTTCGCTCGGCGATGCGCACCAGTTCACCGGTTGCGACGACCTGGCCATTGACGCGCAAACTGATGTTGGTAGTGGCATCAAAACCAAGATCCAGCACTTGGCCGACAGCCAATTCGCGAAGCTGCCTGAGCGGCATGGTCAGACGTCCAGCATCCACATCAACAGGAAGATCAATGCTGTCGAAGGTTTCCGGCGGGAGTGGATCCGGTCTATCCATCATACAGTCCACAGTTGAAAGGATGGCAAGGCGGCCATCGAAGATCGAAGCTCGAAAGCAAGGACCGCCAGAGAGGCATAGAAGAACAGTCATGACGCCGTCATGGTCGACGGGCGTGGTATCCAGCAGGACGACGTCCCCTGAAGCGAGTTGATGCAGATCCGTCAAGATAAGGCTGATGCCGGCGACCAGCAGATCGACAGAAACGGGCAGATCATCGAGCACGGCGCACACGACGGGAAGCGTAGAGCAGCAGTCGGCGATCCATTGCAGTCCACCGCCATCGAATTCGACCATCCCGAGGATATCGCCCGGACGCTCCAAGCGAAGAATCTCAAATGCGTAGGGAAACGCTTCAATGCTCCCGGCCGAAGACCAGATCGGCCGATGCCCACACCATTGTTCCACCTGGATCGCGAGATCTCGGAAGACAATGTCGAACAGGATTTCTCGCAGGCCGTCACCCGGAGGAAATGCGGTAATTTCCGGCCAATGTTGCACAGCAGCCGCCGGAAGGAGCGTCGAGTCAACTGCCACGCGAATCCTGTGGCCGCTTGGGCGCATCACGGCCTGGCAGTAATCCGCCGGACGGCGCGGAGGTGTCGAACCTGGCATGACAGCTTCCACGTCGATGCCAGCGATGTTGAAGGAGACTGGCAGACGTGTAGCAAGACGCGAAACGGCGACGGCCTCACGTGGGCCATAGCAAGGCAGATCGATCACGCGCGCTTCTCAACTTCATAGTAGAGTAGTGTCTCAAATCCGCGAGATCGCCGGTTGCTGCCTTGTTCGTCCGATATTGAGCTGTGGGCGAAGACGACCATCACGATGCGCATTTCAAGTCGATCGGACAAATCGCGCGCAAATGGATGACCATGTACCTGCAGGATAGGCCAAAGCCGCTCGGATTCGATGCAAACCCTTAGGGTATCATGCTGGAAACTGACGATTACACGCGCATTGCCGAACAATTCGCGGTTCAGCATGATCTGCACCTCGGTATTGCCGGCACAATCTTGGCTGACCAAAGTGTGCTCGGTAATCCTCCTGGTCAACTCAGTGAGTTCGACCAATCGCGAAAGCTCTTCGGGCGCTCGCCGACGCCGTATAGGGTCCGGCATGGCACCGATGATCGAACCGACAATCAAGGAAGAAGACGTGGCGCTTTCGCTTTCGGCCAGATCATGCGGATCATTGTCGAAATCCTTGCAATCAGGTGCGCGATCGGCCCCCTCGCAGGCGTCTAGATTCGCCTCTTCGATCAATTGCGAGAACCAAGCTATATCCCTGCTACGCACACACGTCGGCACCGGGGCCGCCACAGGAATTGAACGGCCACGTGGTGTGATGCACGACATCGCAGCCCTTATCGCTAGTTGCATCTAACTCACCGCTAACTTTGACCGCTGTGGGACTGGGCCACCTGGCTCAGCCGCGTTGAAGCGCTCGGCAGGACACACCATTCACCATCACGGCGACTTACCGAACCACAACAGTAGTTTTCACTGGGCCTACGTCTCCAGGACATCGTATTTGTCGGAACCTACTTCCTGGGAGAAGAGCAGCCAGCCACTCAACGGAGTAGCATCCACTTCTCCATGTACTCACGGTCGACCAGAAGCCAATACAATTTCGATATGGGATCAGCTGATGAGGTTATGCCTTTCAGGAACAACATGCTCAGCGTCCAATAGCCGGTTTGAATGAGCAGGGACCAGCGATTTTCGGAGGTTACTCACACATACGGCTGATCGGCATGACATGCCGCAATTGGCAAGGGTTGTCGCGGCGTGCTTGTCGGGTGAGACGCAGGCCGTTTTATGTTTGGAGTGCTGGCCGACTAAGATCGCCCCGATTTTGGAGGCAGAGGCTTGACTGGAAGCAGTCGCGCCGTTTAGCGGAGGCCGTTGAGGCAGACTTGCAAATCGTCCCGTACCTCCTGCGACCCCAATGCTGCCAAGGCTCGAGCCCGATCCGCAGGCTGAGGAAGACTCTCGGCGAGGACAGACAGACGCCGCTGGAGCTCGCGGGGAAGCTCCGCCACGGCTGCCCCGACGCTCCGCAAGGCCAAGACGCGGTTTGTGGGATCGGCGAGTCCCTCCGCCATGGGACGAGGCGTTCCTGGAGCTCGCGTGAAACCGCTGCCACGTGCACACCGCGGCTTCGCAATGCCAAAACGCGATGCATGGGCGTCCGAGCGCGTGCGAGTAGGTATAGATGAAAGCCAGATCATGGCCCTGCTACTTGGTAGGGCGTGCGTCTGATTTTTGACTCATGGATCGACTCCGGAGCCCCCAATAGGGAGGCGAACGATAAATGTATGGTACCGGATCGAATTGAGCCAAGCCGAGCGAGAGGAACTGGCGGCGATGCTGAGCGGCGGCGGTACCGCCGCAACGGCACGGCCAATCTCTTCGTTGCCTTCGATCCGCATCGAGTTTGGCGCAAGGTCAAAGTCACCGAGCGGCGCACCGCCGTGGATTGTGCTCACGGCATGCGCGAACTCGTCGATGTCCATGACCCCAAGGCCGCCTGCATCGGTGTCGTGCAAGACAATCTGTCGATCCATGCCCCCGGCGCGCTCTAACAAGCCTTTGCCCCGCCGAGGCCCGCCGCATCGAGTTTCCACTACACCCCGAAACACGCCAGTTGGCTCAATATGGTCGAGATCTAGATCGGCGCGCTCCAAGGGCAGTGTCTCGGCCGGCGGATCGTCGATCCAAAGCGCCTTAGAAGCGAGATCGCAGCATGGGAGCGGCAGCGAAACAAAATTCGCGCCCGTATCAACTGGATGTTTACAGCGGACAAAGCTCGCACCAAACTGGGCAGCGCTTATCCAGGCATATCCAAAGAATCAAAATTACTGCGACGAGCTACTAGCTGTGGATGAGCCCGCGCAGGATGGCTTCCGCGCGCATGGAAGCAGCCCGAGTAGTGGCGAAGCGTTAAACAGCGCCACCGCTCCCCCCCCCGCAAGCCGGTAGGTGAAGGATTTGTTTTGCCGTGTCAGGATGCGGAACGCAGCTCGCTCGTGCTTGGTTTGCCGCGCCTCGGAGTGCACGCTCCGTTCAGTGCTGGAGCTGGGTAGTGCGCGGCGACCTGCCGTACCTAGCCTGCGTCATTTTGATGGGGCTATCTTTTTGCTGCTCAAAGGAGAGACTTATGCGGTGTGGTCCCGGCAAGCCTGTCGGTCTTTCATATCAAATGCCGGCGCCAGATTCCGATCTCGGCGCTTGCGCTCCAGCCTCATCGAGCGTCGAGTCACGCACGCCATTTAGAATTCCACCGACAACAATACCGAAGAAAATATCCGACCAAAATCCCCCAACGCTTGTATATGACATGATTGAACCCTCTACCTTTCGCACCACATCCGATACATCCGGGATGGAGAGTTGCGACTTGACCGGGTTTGACGGTTTAAGCTTGTCTGGGAGTGAACAATTTTCTGAGCGGCAGCTAGAAGAACTAATTACACTGACACGTCCAAAACGGATCGTCATTATAGATACTAGGCAAGAGTTCCATGGATTCGCAAATGGAGAACCAATATCCTGGTATGCTGCAGATAATTATAACTGGGGTAACGTGGAAAAGCCTGCTGAAATTATTCCCGCGAAGGAGACAAAGAAGCTCGCAAAACTACCGACTAAATTTCCTTTTGGTCTGACCATAGAATCCGGGAGTGTCGTAAAAGGAAAGGCTTCTTCGGCGCCTCCAAAGGTTCTCGATTTCGGTAAAGTGAAAATAGAAACGGAAGAGGAATTAGTTAAAAGAAAGGGTGTGGCATATCTGCGCATTCCGACACCAGATCATGCGCGCCCCACCGATGCTGAAATAGATAAGCTTGTATCGGAGTTGCGAAACCTCGCCCGTGCGGGTGATGTTCATTTGCATTTTCATTGCCGGGGCGGCATAGGGCGTACAACGCTGCTGATGACCTTGGCAGACATGTTGCACAATTCCGACAAAGTGCAATGTGCGCACATCATAGAACGCCAGATAAAATTAAGAAGACGCGACGAATTTCCAACAAGCAAGGCGTTAAACAAGGTGTTGCGGAACGAGAAAAGCGAGCTGATGAACACATTTTTTCAGTATGCAAAAGAACAGCCTCTTGAAAAAGCGGATGCCATTTCATGGACGGAATGGCTAGCGTTAAAAGCACATCGTGAGCATCAGATCTTGGATACATCGAGTGTCGGTACGCCGCCGACCGCGCCTCCCGGCCATAGGATGCCGTGAAATGGACCCCGCGTTGGCGCAACCGCTTCAACCGGTTTCTTAGTTTGAAAGCCATTCACCTTGCGAAAGCTAGGCCGCATTGACGGCTCTAATCCAGAGCATCGCAGCGGTGATGTGTTCGCCGTCAGGGCTTGAGAGACAAATTTACGGTTTTGCGAAGGGGCAGGAGGATTACTGCTTCATCGTGGCCGCCAGGAGCGAATATGAAGCAGAAAACCCGGACCGCCCAGAGCGCTCGGAGAACAAGTGGTAAAGGACATTCTGCGCCAGAGACGCGGGCAGTATTCAGCTGAAGATAAGATCCGTTCGTGTTGGAAGGGCGGCGGGCGAGGAGAATATCCCCGAGCTCTGCCGTGGCGAGGGCATCGCCGCCGCAATGTATTATGGCTGGTCCAAGGAGTTCCTCCAAGGCGGCGAGCGTCGTCTGGCGGAGCCTCTGGATGTGGTGCCGGGTGGCAACGCTTGAGCCTACACTCCAGGAGCGCCTCGTCACCCTCGCCGACAAGCTTGACGAGCCCGCAAATCGCGTCCTCGCTCTGGAGGACCTCGGACTGTGCGCGACGGGGCTTTCACGCGGGTTCCAACAGCACCTGGTCACACAGACCGAGAGGCTTGACGATCCCGCGGATCGCACCTCGGCCTTGCGAAGTCTGGGAGTGGACGTGGCGGGCTTTCCCGCGAACTCTAGCAGCACTCGACGCGGCCGCGCAAGATTCGTTTCAACACCGATCGGGACATCCCCACAAAAAACGTGCTGCTTGCCGGATCCGGCGGTGGGTCCCAACACTGGACTGTCGTCGCGTCCCTGGTCAAGGCAGCAAAGCTTAACGATGTCGATCCGCTTGCCCGACTCTGACGTCCTGATTAAGGTCACCGGCGGCTGTCCCAACCACGACATCGCACAGTTTCTGCCCTGCGCCTACCGCGCCCAAGCCCTCAAAGCCGCGGACTGAGAACACGCTTACGTTTGGGCATCAGGTGGCGGCCGAGATCGGGCGCTAGCGATTCGAACTTCTCCCGCAGCTCCTCAGTCAAAGCCCGCGCGTCGGGGCCACTCTCAACCACCCGAGGATTCAGTAATACCAAGAGTTCGGTTCGGTCTTTGGCGTGCTCCGTGCTACCGAATAGAGGTCCCAACAACGGAATGTCCTTCAGCACGGGAGCCCCAGACTCCATCCGGTTGGTGCTATCCTGCATCAAACCGCCAATCGCGATCGTATCACCGTTTCGTGTCGATACGGTGCTTTGGAGGCGACGTACCGAAATGACCGGGGATTGGACGTTGGTCAGTGTGTTCTTGTTCGCCGTACTGACCTCCTGAAAGATGTCGAGCGTCACGCTACCCCCGGCGCCGATGCTTGGCGTTACGGCCAAAATGACCCCCGTGTCGCGCAGTTCGACGTCGCTCACAATCGATGAACTCTGGCTTAGCGTGGATTGTGAGGATCGCGCGAGGACGGGAACCTGATCGCCCACTTCAATTGTCGCGGTTTGGTTGTCAACTGTGAGAATACGTGGCGCCGATACGACCTTGACGTCCCCGAGGCCGCTTAGCGCGCGTAGCACAACGTTGACATCCCTATTTGGGAACACATAGGACAAACCACCTTGTGGAACGGCACCCAAATCCAGAGAGGAAAGAAGATAGTCGACACCGTATCGCAAATGATCGCTCAACCGCACCTCCGCGACAATGACCTGGATCAGGACCTGCCGCGGCTTGACGTCAAGCCGATGGACTGCGGCTTCGATGATTTTGTAGTCGGTCGGCGTTGCCAAGATCACGAGTGCATTTTGGCTGGGGTCTGCCTGGATCCGGACCGGCGCCGACAGGCCAAGACTGACTGCGGAGACCGCCGCATCGTCCTTTGCTTGGGTTGCTGACGCGGCCGCATCCGATCTTTCGTCCGATAGGCCGGGAACGTTTAGGGGCAAACTCGATCGATCGGATGCGCTTCCGATTGACAACTTCCCAAACTCTCCCGCGGGCTGCGCGCGAGATACGACACTGGGCGGCTGAGCGCCAAAGATTCGTGCTAGCACCTGCGCCACTTCCGTAGCCTTTCGGTACCGAAGTGGACGCACGTGAACGTTTGCCGCCGCTTCCGACGTCTTATCCAGCTTCGCGATAGCTCGACGAACTTGCTGAGTTAGCACAGGGTCGTCCGCTACCACAAGAATGCCGTTCAGCCGCTCGAGTGCCGCAAGCCGAACGCGCGCTCTGCCCTGGTCATTCTGGTTGAACAAGAAACTGAGTTCTCGCTCTACGGCGGCCGGACTCGCATGAGCCAGCGTATACAGTGCGAACGATTTGTGAGCCATAGCATCAGTGTCAAGTAAGCCGATGAGTTCGCGCACGGAACTCACCGAACCCGGCGGTCCACTTATGGCAATACCTTGTTCTCCCGGCGCGGGTGTCAGACGCACGCTCTCCTCGACGTTTGGTCGGATCACCTTGATGACATCGGCTGGATCGACATAGCGCACGGGAACCACTTGGACATCGCTTCGTACTCCGCCGGCGAGATCGACCAAGCGCCCCACCCGAACTCCGCGGTCAACCACGGCCAGTCCGTAGCCGTATGGTGCTAGCGCTTGGTCGAGTAATCGTGGCACATCACTCACGGGGACTTTGCCCGAAGTCCGAAGTGTCATTTTTCCCCCAACGCCCGGATCGATGATGACAGGCATGCTCATAATGTCGCCCACGACGTCATTCACAACTTGCCGAATATCGGCATTGGCGTAGTCGAGGCTCACGCGAGTGCTGTCGGAGGTGACGGGCAGCCGCCGCTCCACCGAGGCGGTGACCGGCCGGGTCGACGGCTGTGCCAGCAGTTCAAAGCTACGTGCTTGCGGTTTCCCCGCCGAGAAGGAGGGCTCCGACGCGTGCCAGCCGACGCTTGGCGAAGCCAGCAGAACACCGCGTTCAGCAATCGAGTCGGAGCCGGTACATCGCGTAAGCAGTAGACAAAGGAGCGTTAGCAAAATCCTGCTAGGCATCGAGGAAGCAGCGTTGCCGAGAAAGAATACGCATCTATTCAACATTCCATCCACCGCTGCGCCTGTGCTCATTGCAACTGTGTGAGGACAGTTGGGTAGAACAGGGATGAGGACCCCGTCTTGCACTATTTACTGGTGCGGCCCCTCAACGAAAGTTGCCAATAATGATCTCCTTGATCTTTTGATCTTTCGCAAGAAGGTTAGACATCAGTGCTGCAACCTGACTGAGCTTATCAAGCAGCCCTTGCATAAAAATCAACGCCACCTGCCCTTCGCTATTGTCGCTGTCAATCGCCGCCTTAAGGTTGGTGATGGCAGCGTCGAACTGCGACTGCACACCTTTCTTGTCGGAATTCTCCGACTCCATGGCGATGCCGTTTGCCTGCATCCAATCAAACACATCCTGAGTCTTGCCCTCCGAATCGACGAAGCTGCCGTAGTCTCTAACCGACTTTCCATCGGTAGGTCGATTGGTCCGCAGGGCAGCCAACGCCTTATTCATTTCTCTCAGCAAATTGTTGCGCGCCTGCATATCGTCGGTTTGAGATCGGATTTGATTCTGGTAAATGTCATGCCGTTGCATCAGAACCAGCGTCATAATCGAGCCCAAAGACAGGCCACCCGGCAGAACATTTCCTGCGCTGTTGGCCCACGCATAGGTCTGGTATCCAGACATTGCCTTGATCATCTTACGTCATTCTCAAACTAAGAAGTTTTTTTGTCCAAACGATGCACTCAAGCCATATAGACAATCTTGCTTCTCGCCTCGGTATCGGCGCGACGAATTTCTGCAAGCTTGCCGAGAAAATCCTGAATCGCCGACTCATAGCTTGCCATGAATTCCCTCTCTTCCTCCATCTGCGCCCGCGCCTTGGTGCCGCGCGCCTCCAGCTTCGCCTTCTCCTCCTGGTAGTGCGTCGCGCCCATGTTCAGACCGGCTCCCGGAAGTTTAAAGGCTTCTGTTGCGATTGTGCCCATGCCATTCCATCTCATGGCCGCCTGCTGGGCTGCTGTCTGTGCCTGGACAACGCGCGTAAACTCAAGTGGATCCGTCATGCTATGGGGCGTGTCCAGCCTAAGCGGGTCGCTAGGTGTATTGCTGCTTGATGTTTTGCTCCCATGACGACGGGTCATCTCGATGTTATCTTCCAAGGGCCGCGCGTCGCGCTCCGGTGCTTGGGTACATTGCGCTTTGTCGTGAGGCTTGTCGTAGAGCTCCGGCTCGCCTTGTTTGTCAAAGCGCTGCGCTTGACCTGAAGGGCTGTTCGGGGCTGGCGTCTCCACGCTAGACTTCGAGAGCGGCGTCTGGATCTTGGCCTTGTACAGCTCGTCGAAGCGGGATTGAATCTGGCGAGCGCCCTTGAGGTTCACGCCGGCACCTAACATCCCGCCGCCAGAGGTGGCTATTGCGCCAAATAACTGGCATAGCCCTGAATTGCGAAGCGCCTTGGCAGCAGCTTCCTGCGCAGCAATCTCGTCATCAAGCGCAGCCGACCGGTCCGACCTCGCCGCCTCGCGGAACTCCGCATTGAGCCGAACGATAAGCGCCGCGACCGCTGATATGTCGTTCCCCGTAACAAAGTCCTTCAGCTTGACCTGGACATTGGAAAGCTTCTCGTGGATCACAACGTCCGCGAGATCCGGTACGCCAACTGATCCCCAACCCCGCGTCCCCTCAACGGGATCTGCAAGAGGGCGTGGGATCTCGCCTTCTGGCACGTTTCTGCCGCGGACCGTAGCAGAGGTCGGCACCCACGGAGGCTGTTGATGCACGGCAGCATCCAGCAGGTCGTACCCGCCAACGGTCGTTTCACGTTCAATCGCAAATACCATCGCTACATTCCCTAGGTTCGATAAGTGGCCCCACGCAAGCCTGTCAGGCGAAATGCCTTACGAGATTGGCGTTGGAGACACTCTGCCCCTCAATGGCCTCGGCAACCCTCCGTGTGGTCATCGTCCTGTCGAGAAGCAGCTGCTTGATGAAGTCCATTTCATCGCTTTGCAGTGATCTCAATCTTGCAATGCACCTGCTAATGTCCAACGTTTCCGCCTGGGCGTCTGTTGCCTCCTTCTGCTGAAGGCCATTGGCGATGCCGGCGCCAGCCTCGCCCAGCGATGCCACTGCCTCGCCGACTCGAGCCGCCGTCGAAACTCTTTGGCCTATCTGAACAGCCTTGACAGAGTTAGACGGTATCAAGGCGGTGATACGCAATCCACTCGCACCTGCATTAGCAAAGCCAGCGCCGACCGTTAGCACCGAGATAGCGAATATGATTCCGATCGTGATGACCGCGCCCAAGGTGTTGGCCTTGCCGCCCTCGACTCCGTCTTTCTCGAGACTCTTCACAATTGCCGCCGTCATCTTATCGATGTGCCCCGTCTCAATGAGAGTCGCTACTCCAACGCTAACTGCCGCCGCCATGACTGCAAGAGTTCCGCCGGTGGCAACGGCCGCCAGGACCGTCAATCCGACCGCTAGCCATCCGAAGAGCTTCATGATGCCGGAGCTCTTCTTTGCTTCTGCCGATCTTTTTGCCGCTTCAATGTTGCTTTTAGAGGTTTGCTCGTGCAACTGCCTTTGCTGCTCTCCCCAGTGTCGCGCGTCCTCTATTCCGGCTGCAACCTGTCCATCGGTCATCTTGGTCTTCAGAGCCAGAAACGTGGTAAGGAGGTCAATCGTGTCGAGCGCACGTGGTGCCGATAATCCTGGAATCGAACCTGACGCGACAGCCTCTCCGAAAACTGATTGCCGCAACAAGTTGGCGTCAGTCTTGCAGCCATTGCCCGAAAGCCCGGTGGCGGAGGCACTGAAAGGCAGCGTTCCGACTTCGGGGAGTGTTTTGCTCGTCAGCGCCCACATGTTCACTCTATCCATGGCTGGACCCAAGTTGGGATTTGAGGCGGTTAAGCATCATCAGCCCACGCCCGGCCAAAGCCTTGTGTTCGGGCCTTCCGACACTCAGCGCCAAGCTATTCTCGAGTGCGGTGATGGCCGCTGTGGGATGATCGAGTTTGATGAAACATTCCGCCGCACGAAGCGGCATCTGCGGATCGTCACTATCCAGGAGCCCGGCGAACCGATAGGCGTGCATGGCGTTCTCTGGGTCCCCAAGCATCTGACTAGTAGCAGCCAGACCAAACCAGAATCGTGCGTCGATGTGCCGGTGTAGGCACAAGAAGCGAAAGAAATTCCGGGCCTCCTCATACTTGCCGCAAGAATAGTAGCGGTGGCCAAATACATATAAGGCCTCAAGCTCATCATCCGTGATCCCAACGACGCTAGCTAGGTCCGCGCGCCCTGCCACGAAGTCGATGGCGAGCTGTGCCAGCCGTTCGGTGTGTGTCGCATCACCACCATTCAATAGCTCACCGTCCGCCATCCTCATCATGTCACACTCTCCGTGGAGCCGGCTTGGTGCTTGGACCATGCGACATTGATTGGGGGCTTGGCAGGATGTGACTGAGCGCCGCCTGCTCGTCCGCATACGCCCTTTGAAATGCTTCGTCCTGATCGGCGACAAATGCAGAAATTGAAGCGGCACTCATGCTGGTGTCGCCCGACGGCCAAGCACAACGGCCTAGTTGTTCGCGAGCCCGCGTCAAAAGACAATCCATCTGTGCGATGGTCTGTCGTGCAGCCTCCATCGTGTCATCGAGGTTCATTGACCCTCCCAGACGGTCTCCTTGCCAACACACTGTAGCGCCTGCAGGATTCGAAACCGCTTGCGCCACTAGCCCCGCTCAAGGGGCAACGACCTGCTCTCGGGGCTGGCCGCTCAAGGCCACCGACAGGCATCACTACTAGAGGCGGCACATGGCGCGAAATACTTGATCGCTATGAAGGCATAGTCGCCCGCGATGGATCGGTGCGTCTCCGCGCGAGCGCTTGAGACGGGGGCGCTAATCCGGAAATGCGTGTCGTTGCGTTAAATGACTCGTTCGGCAAGAACTCGTCGCCGGGCCGTATGCATGTTTGGCCTTAAGCAGGTAACGTTGAGGATCGCAGTGACGGCGGATCGGGTTCTGCAGTCGCCTTGGACGAAACGCCGCGAGCAGCTCACACTTTGTGCCGGACCGAGCGGCTGACGGAGGGCGCCATTATCCATAGGCTACCGTTATGACTCCATGCCCGTATTGTATTGGCGCCGAGCGAGACGCCGAATTAGATCATCATGAGAATAGATCGCTTCCAGCGCGCAACGCCACTCGGCAGACGCTCTTGTCATGTGGTGGCGAGGTGAGTGCTTGGTCACGGGCCGTGTTGCGAGCGTGCGCCCTTTCGGAGCTCAGGCGCGATGTTTTCCCGGCGGAGGTCGGTGGCAGGACATAACATGGATGATCGGCAAACGACACATGACTCGGTTAGGGAAAGGGATTCGGCATCTATGTCTTTGTTGTCGACTTGTGCGACGCCCGACAGCCGCTCCCGCCTCCTGCGACGTCTCACGGAGACGGCATTCTTGGCTTGTGTCACGAGCGACGTGGTGAGGGCGAGGCGGATCGCGAAGGGACTTGAGGTCATTGCGCCGGGCAGCCGGGAGTGTGTCATTGCTTATGCGGTCGCAGATCTGACGGCAGGCGATGTTGCAGCAGCGCTGGACCGCCTCGATCCTCTTGCCAAAGCAAATGATGCATATGGGATGGCATTTCAGGCCCTGGCTCTTGGGCTTAATGGACGGCTAAGCGAACGCGATACTGTGCTCAGGAGCCTGCCAAGCGGCGAGCCCGGCCTCGAGGGGTTCCTCACAGCCTTGGACCAGACCGAGCCAGCCATACCACAGGAAAGGACATCTAATGAGCAGCGTAGGTAGTATCCTCCCGCAAACAGGGTCAGCGTTTTTGGCGGTCGAGGTGCCAGTGACATCGAAAGTATCGGCTGAATCCGTCGAGGCGTTTCGAGCCGCACTCGAGCCGCCTGTGCCATCGCAGCGAGCTGACGAACCGCTGATCATGGCTGGAGGCGAGCTTGCGGAGGAGGGCGGGGGGGCGCTCGTTCCTCGCTTATCCGATGATATCCTCAGTGGCATGGAAAAACTGAGCGCCGGTTTTACAGAATCCATGCAAGGTGTGCGCAGGGCCGCCGAAGGCATGAACGCGGGCAGCATCCGCTCGGCTGAATGGCTCGATGCGCAGGTCCAGCTGTCAGCTATGGGCCTGCAATACGACATTGTGACCAAGGTGGTTGGGAAGGCGACCCACACTCTCGACACTTTCCTGAGCGGCCAATGAGCCACGGTGATGCGGGGCGTGGTTCTTGTATTGAAGCGGGCGGTGGCACTTCTGGTGCTATTCATGCTGGTCGGCTGCGGATCGAAGATTGAGCTCTATCGCAACCTCTCAGCGCGCGAGGGGAACGAAATGCTTGCATTGCTGATGCGACAAGGCATCCACGCGGAACGGACGGCCGAAACCGGCGGCACGACCTCGCTCGTGGTGCCAACAGAAGACGTGCCGCTTGCCATGGCTGTGTTGGACAGCGCCGGGTGGCCTCGCGATCATTTTGCCGATTTGGGCACTCTCTTCAAGAAGGACCGGATGATCTCATCGGACACAGAAGAGCGTGTGCGCTACATTTATGGCGTCACACAGGAGCTTTCGCAGACTCTGTCCAGTATCGACGGCGTGCTCAATGCCCGGGTCCACGCGGTGTTGCCGGAAAGTGCGAGTGACGATCGTAGTCCGCCCGCCCCGCCAACTGCCGCTGTGCTCGTCCGTCACAAGCCCGGTGCCCCGATCGATCAGGTCGTGCCGAAGATCAAGGAGCTGGTCGCAAATAGCGTGAAGGGCCTGTCCTATGATCATGTCTCAGTTGCCCTTGTAGAGGCAAATCAGGACAATACCACGCTTCGTCGAACGGAAGTGACTGCCGGAGCGTTCGAACGTAGCTACTCATCGCGCCTCTTGATCGGCCTCGTCGCCGGCATGGCGGCATCGCTGATTGGCAACGCAGTGCTCGTCTGTCTCATATGGCGGCGGCGCTTTAGCCATGGGAACGCTATGGCAGCGTCATGAACTTCGGCGAAGCGAACAATCCGACTATGCTCGCAATGAGCTCAGCAACAATGCAGGATGAATGGCTCGATACGTCGTGGGCGGGAGCGATGATGCGCTGCATCGCCGATCCTGCGGCCAATTTCGATGATACAATAGCAACCGATTGGCCCGAATGGATGCCTCTGGACCTTGCTCAGTCCGACCCGTTTATTCGCGTCAAGCTTGGACGTTGGCTGCTTCGCGGCCAAGGTGGTGAAGCGTCGGCGATTATTTCGGCCGGCAACGCACCACGAAGCCGGCTCGCATTTCTGCCGACGCCGGACGCTGCACGCCTTATCTGCTTCGCTGGAGCTTGGACCGGCGTGTCCAGCCTCATCGGCCTTCTTCGGATGGCCGATGTTTTGGCGGCACGCGCCGTTCTCGGAGAAGAGGCCTTGGCATTCGTTTCGCATGCCGTCTTGCTACCGCGACCGACCGCCGAACTGATGTCCGCGGTTAGCGTTTCCGAGATGCCGGTTGGGCCTAACGCATTCCTCTACCGCGGTGCGGTGATGTTCGGCCTCGCAATAGGCGCCATTCCACATGGGCTGCGGGCCCGACTACGATTGCGCCGACCTGCAGCGATCTGGATGGTGGTGGCGGACGCCTGCCGTGACGACAGTGCCGGCGAAGATGCCTTTCGTGCGATGCGGCGCCTGGCCCGCAAAAAGATGCCAACATGGTCGCATTGGTTCAACTGACGTCTGGCAGGGTCCGGATCCTGGGCCCAGGGCGCGTCCTGCCGGCAGAAAACGCACAGACGATCGTAGACGCAGAGCAATTGCTCGCTCAGGCGCGACGCGATGCGGACGCGCTGGTGGATGAGGCGCGCGAAAGCGCAGGGATGATCGAGACGGCAGCCAAGGAAGCCGCGCTGACAACGGCGCAAGCGGCCATCGAACAACGTTTGACCGCGATCGCGGTGGCGTCTCTGCGGATCATGGAGGAGAATCAAGAGCGGATTGTCGACATGGGCCTACAGATCGCACGTCGGGTAATCGATACCATCGGGCCGGATGATGCGGCGGTGCGGATCGCTTTGAATAGCCTCAAATTCACAGGTCATAGCTCCCTCGTCCGCTTACGCGTGGCACCGGCGCATGTCGAAACAGTTCGCAGACAATTGGACGAACTGCTCTCGACGGCGACGTCGCGCGCCGTCGTCGAAGTAATTTCTGATCCGCGTGTCAAAGATGCCGGCTGCATCCTTGAGACCGATGCTGGACTGGTCGACGCCACGATCGAAAGCCAATTAGCGGCGATCGAAGCCGGCCTGCGCAGCAGCCTAAAGGCCTTTGCACCGTGATTTCCGGGCAACCCGAGCAGCCAAGGGCAGTCACCGCCATTCATTCTTCGCACGACGGCATCGATCGCTTGTTCCAGCTTGCTCGCACGGTTGTGGCGCAGACGTCGGCAATGCGCGTCCGCGGCCGAGTCCTTCAAATCGTCGGGACAACTATCCGTGCAACGGCACCTGGCGCCCGCATAGGCGACCTGTGCGCGCTCCGCAATCCCGAGAACAACTGTGAATTGTCCGCGGAAGTCATCGGATTCCAGAACGACATCGCCATTCTAACACCGCTTGGCGAAACACAGGGGCTTTCTACTCTCACTGAGGTGATTCCGATGGGAGAGCCTCTGACGGCACCCGCGGGCTGGAACCTGCTTGGCCGGGTACTTGACGGTCTGGGCCGTCCTCTCGACACATCCACTCATGGGCCTCTGCTTCCAGACGCCCGCGTGCCAGTCCAAAGCGAGGCACCGGATCCCTTGACGCGGCGCATAATTGATCGCGCTCTTCCAGTCGGCATACGGGCGATCGATGGTCTTTTGACGTGCGGGGAAGGACAGCGCATGGGCATCTTTGCCGCGGCAGGCGGCGGCAAGAGCACACTGCTGTCGATGCTGGTGCGTAGCGCGGCGGTTGACGTGACAGTGATAGCGCTGATTGGCGAGCGTGGCCGAGAGGTGAAGGAGTTCATCGAACTCGATCTCGGCTCAGAAGCGCGACGGAGCTCAGTTCTTGTCGTTGCGACCTCTGATCGTTCCGCGATGGAGCGGGTGAAGGCGGCCTACGTGGCGACGGCTATCGCAGAATGGTATCGAGATCGGGGACAGCGTGTGCTGCTCCTCATGGATTCGATAACGCGCTTTGCGCGCGCCCAGAGGCAGATTGGTCTGGCGGCCGGCGAACCGGCCACCCTGCGTGGTTTCCCGCCCTCGGTGTTTGCAACCTTGCCGCAGCTCGTGGAACGCGCCGGCAACAACGATCGTGGATCGATAACCGCGTTTTACACCGTGCTTGTGGAGGGCGATGACGTCGCCGAACCACTGGCCGAAGAAATCCGTTCCATCCTGGATGGCCACATTGTGCTCTCACGCGCCTTGGCGGCGTCGAACCACTATCCCGCTATCGATATTCTGGAAAGCGTCAGCCGTGCTATGAGTGCTATCGTGTCGTCACGGCATGAGAAGTTAGCCGGTGAGCTGCGGACCCTGCTAGCGAAATACCGCGACGTAGAACTATTGATACGGGTCGGCGAGTACAAGAAAGGAGCCGATCCGCACGCCGATACGGCTATCGCCAAGATAGAGAACATACGGGCGTTCCTGCGACAGCCAAGATGTGAACAAATTGGCTTCGACGCAATGCTTCAGGAGCTTGCCACGTGCCTGGCATAACTCCGAAGGCCGTACATCAATTGCTTGAGTTGAGGAAATTGCGGCATCACCGGGCCGACGAGAGTCTACGAGTGTGGCAGTCAGCCATCGACAAATGCGACACGGCTATCGAAGCGGCACTGACAATCCTCCGCACATGGCGGCAAGACCGCCCTCGTCTGGAACGCGAGATATACGATTTGTTGATCGGCAAAACCGTCGCTCTGAAGGATGTTGAGGAGGCGAAGGCGAAGATGATCTCACTGCACGACCACGAACGGCTGCTCGAACGGCACCTTGAGGAGGCACTGTCGGAAGCCGAACAAGCTCGGCAGGCGCGTCAGGAAGCCTCCGACGCCGCACGTAAGGCATATCGGGAGCTCGAGAAATGCGACAATTTGGTGCGTGCCTTGAACGCCGGCCCGCTGTACGAGAAGGAACTCTGATCTATGGATCTAAGCAGCGGAGCGTCCAATGGTGCGGGGCGCCGTTGTGGGGGACCTCGGAAGTTCTGTGTCGTAGCGCCTCTGTAAGAAGTTTGCGAGGTCAGCGAACAGATCACATCGGGTCTCTCCGGTGAGCTTGCCACGCGCTCGCTGAACGGGGTGACAAAACTCGCCATCACGGTCATGTAACCGGTCGTCGCCAATGGTTGTCAGCATTTCTAATCGCGAGAAAGAGCAGCTTCGTCGCTGGCTAGTCATGGGCTGTCGATGAACGCGAGCATGATCGCCCGGTTGGTCGCGGATACACTCTTAATGGCGATCTGGCGCGGCGGGAAGCCGGTTGCGCTGCTGCACCCCAACCGGGACCGCCGTATGCCAGGGACGAGTTCCAACCGCTGGCCGACAATGGTATTGTCTTCATCAAGAGCAGCCGAGGCAAAGTGCAAGACGACCCGGCGATGGAGAGCTCCTTTTCGTCACCCGAGACAGAGCCCACGGCGCCGGGGACTTATCGAACGAGGAGCGATGCCAGACTGAGTGTTCAATTGGCCACCCAACGGTCTTAACGATGCGCCATCTCGGTTTGAGTTCTAATGCAAGGTTGGATTAGCCCGCGGCGGTGTCCATCAAACCGGCTGCATCGACCCAAGATCCTCGACCCGGTCCATTCATACCTTTTTTAATCTCTCTTCCGCGTCCGTGAACGAATTGATAGCCGCTCGCAATGGTGCCCATGCTATACTCGATGTCGCTTAGTTCGGCAGGCTAGCCGCAGCGGAAAGTCGGCTCACTTGCTAACCATAAGCTAGCCGAGCAGCATATAATTACTGAAGCTAGCGCTCACGTCACCTGCAAACGTATGAGGGACACATGCAGCTGCGCAAAGTCAATGCATTTCACTCAAGCCAATTCAACTCATCGGAGCCAGAGTGGCAGGCGGCCTGCTCCGCCGTGCCGCAGCAACCGCAGGTGCAGCAACGTCAGGCCGAGTCCGCAATTGGCGCCGTGTCAGATATCGACCCCCGACGGTGTTATCCTCAGGCCCATCCCGAGGACTTGAGCCTCGCCCAGGCGGCGATCCAGACCGCCGTTGGACGAGGAATACAGCGATTGAGCACGGCGGCGGAACATCTTGCGGCGCTGCGCAGACTGGCGAACCATCTCGGAGCGGTCGGCACGAGGATTGCTGCACTCGATCACGACGCGCTGGTCGATTACGTCAAACAGTTCTTCGCGAGTGACAGGCACATGAGGTTCGCTCTGCCCTGGCTGCGTCATCATCGTCAGCCCGGTGCTCCACCTCCTGTCAGGCGCCTACTCGCCTCGTAGGATGACGAGATGCTCATTGACGAGGCGATCAAGCAAGCTGCTAGGCGCCGGAGATGGGCACCCAAAACCGCAGAGTGCTATGCTCGAATTCTTCGCCGAGTCGCTCACGCTGATCAGTTCCTCGAGAAAAGCCTTCGAACGCGTCGCGCTTTGACCATACTCCGTAACTATCGAGAACCCGATGCCTCAGCTGATCGCAGTCCTCGACGCCATACGCTCTCTCAGGACGACAAGTGTGTCATCGAGCGCGCGACTCGTGCTTCCGTTGAAAAAGGCGTTCCTTGACTGCCGTTGACCGTTATTGCCGCAGTCTTCGCGGGTTTGCCGAAGTGCCCAATCGTAATGGCGAAGGAATCAGTACGCTAGATCATGGCTCGCTGATTGCTCGTGCTAATGAACTATTCCCAGATGACGGAGTCCTCATCGTCGGGCTGAAGATGGTTCGTGATCCTACAGTAGCGCCCCGGAGGCGGCCTCTCAGGCGATCGGCGTAAGACAGCCGGACGATCGGGCGGTTCAATTGGCGGCGTCACGTGTCGATTCAGAGGAAACACCACGGGACTACTGGAAGCGGGTCTAGCCGTCGTTTCTTTTTAGCGACTGTGTCGTCAATTCCTGAATGATCGTTCTCTGCTGGCTCACAGTGCTTGCCTTGATCGGACTTCCCGCGGGAACTAAGAGCATTCGGAGGCATGGCACTTGATGTGAAGAGCACCATGTACGAGCTCGCAGGGACTACTTCGAGTAGCTCGGCACCATCCCTTTCCGAACGGGGGCGCTTATCTCGAGAAACCACACGATCTCCGGCTGCTCATCACTTGCCGGCGAACCGCGAGGGTCGACTCCGTCCGCCACCGACCAGCGCATCTGCCAGCGACATAGGCAAGCCTAACCTATCCGCCGCCTGGGCTGGATTCGACGCAAGACCAGCTCGGATCGCGTCGGTGGCGTGGCGTAGCTGACGAGGGAGCACCGCCGCTATCCTGCCGAGTCGGACGGCGTCAGCTAGTGTTCTGTCCCGGAAATGCGTCAACAAGGTCGTGTGAGTTTCTGGAGGATGGAATCCGCGGTGTTATGGCCGTGAGCTGTGTGCGTTCATCGCCGGAAATCGTCAGCATCGCCTCCGGGCGTCCGGTGCGCATCGGGTATCTCCTTCGATCGGCACACCTCAAACCGATGCAATTACTATGTTGTGAATTAACGGGACAGAACACTAGCCGCCAAGAGCAAGCCGACGATGGGTATTGCTCACAGTCGTAATAGTCTCCAACGTCAGGTAATGAGCGCACTATCGTGCTGCTGCCGCCGATGGTGAGTGCATCGCTTCCCCGGAAAGCTCAGCCCGTGTCGTTTTGTTCGCTCAGGATTGCACAGACCAGGCGAACGATAGCATCCTCGTTGGGGAAGATGCCGACCATCTCGGTCCGTCGCTTGATCTCATCGTTGAGGCGCTCGTATGGCCGAACACGCCCGGTTCGGTCGCACTCGTGAAGGTCATAAAGTGCACAGTCTGGATGCATGGCACTGCCCGCGTCAGAACAACTTCATACTTGGTGACCCCCAACTCCGCGCAGGCCACTTCGTCGCCTTGGCACCCATTTTCGATCATTCGCCACGCCACAAGTGGAATACTATCTTTGCATGTCATCGTTGATCGACACAACGTGACCCAAGTCGGGTGACGGAATGAACCGCGTCTAAATCCCGCTCATTAAACGCCGGCCAGACCTGCATTCCCGCTGAAGATTGGCTTCCTGGTTCGAGACCGGTTTCGGCATGACAATTGCTACCTCCGGACAAGCTCAAACTGATCTTGAGACGAGCTTTCCAAACCGCCGCTGCGGTTGCTCGCGCCGTGACAAGATCAATCAAGACTTAGCAGATGGCGTCATGTTCGGGCAAAACGATGGTATCAGTTGGGCGATCCGTACTTGCTCGGGGGAGCCGACGGGATCGACACTGGATGTCCCGCGCATCTCCAATCGCTCCGAGGACGGGAACACTATTGATCGTTTTCCGCCACGACACTGTTTCGAAGGCGACAATTGGGAGATTGCAAACGCCGATTCGCAGCAATGCTTAGAACCGTCCCGAAGCCTAAGAAGCCCACCTGCATACGTTACGCTACCTTATTCCGTAGGCTCAGCGAATTTCTCAAGAACAAGGCCGCGCGGGGAATCGCCGCTTAGGTGCGTGCTGAGGATGGCAGCTGGGACTGACAAATTGATTTCAACACCGCCGGGCGCGTCGCACCGCCGAACGCTGAATATTGCGGACAGGTGGGGCGCTGCGCATCCAAGGCGGTTTCTACCATTGTCGCGGGACGGCGAGGGCCGATTTCGAACGCCGAGTGTTAGTCAAAGGATTTGGGCAAGCATCAGCGCCAGGCGGGAACCTGTCTGCGGTTCATCGCGTCGCTCATTGCCGGACACGCACGTACAGAGGATGGCGCGCAAGTGGCTAGCGTGAAGTTTCTTGACAGAGTCCGAACGGTCGCGTCGGGCCGTAATGATCTTGTTCTGGTGGCGCTGCTGATCACGATCATTTTCATGATGATCATCCCACTGCCGCCGGTCCTGATGGATGTGCTCCAGGCCGCCAACCTGGGACTCTCGGCACTCCTGCTGATGATGGCGGTCTATATTAAATCCCCCCTTGCGTTCGTCTCCTTTCCGTCGGTCCTCTTGGTGACGACGCTATTTCGGCTATCGCTTGGAGTCGCCGCGACACGCACTATCTTGCTTCATGCAGACGCCGGCCAGATCATCAAGACCTTCGGGGACTTCGTGGTGGCCGGCAATCTCGTGGTGGGCGCAGTCACCTTTTTGATCATGACGATCGTTCAGTTTGTCGTCATCACCAAGGGATCTGAGCGTGTCGCGGAGGTTGCTGCACGGTTTTCTCTGGATTCGATGCCGGGCAAGCAAATGAGCGTTGACGGCGACTTGCGTGCCGGCAGTATTGATATGCGAGAGGCAAGTCGGCGCCGCAGTGCGATTGAGCGCGAGAGCCAGCTGTACGGTGCCCTGGACGGCGCCATGAAGTTTCTCAAGGGTGACGCCATCGCGGGCTTGATCAGCATTGCCGTGAACATCGTAGGCGGGATCGCGATTGGTTCGTTTCAAAAGGAAATGGGGTTGTACGAGGCGCTCGAGGTTTATGCTATCCTGACCATCGGAGACGGACTCGTCGGTCAGATACCGGCTCTCTTCACGGCGATTACAGCGGGGTTTATCGTTACGAGGGTTAGTGACGAAAATGGCGGTGCAGATCTCGGCAACGAAATCGGCGACGAGGTGAGCGCACAACCACGTGCGCTGATTGTCGCGTCATTCATTCTCCTTCTCTTTTCGTTCGTCCCTGGATTTCCGACGGGAGTCTTCATGATCTTGGCGCTCGTAGTCGGAGGCGGTGGCTGGCAACTACAGCGTAGTCGGCGGCTGGCCGCACCGGCAGTGCGTCGCTACTCGGCGAGAGGGGGAGCGCGCTTAACGGCGTCGGACGAGCCGACCGGCGGCGGTGATGAAGCCGGCGATAATGACATCACGTTCACCGTGCCACTGATGATCGACATTGGTCACGACGTTCAGGCGGTCATCCCTCCCGATCTGCTGAAGAAGGCATTGGATGCCGAACGGCACGCCCTCCTTCTTGATCTCGGCGTCCCTCTTCCAGCGATCAATGTGCGGGTGAACGACAGCTGCAAGGACGGAGCGTACGTCATCATGGTAAATGAAATAGCATGCGGTGAAGGGCGACTGCGATCGCAACATCTTTTGGCACGCGGTACTCCAGAGAACCTCGATCTTGTGGGCATTCCATATGTTCTGGACAAATCCTTCCTTCCTCGGATCGAGACGGTCTGGGTGGACGCCATACATCGCGAATCATTGCGAGCTGCCAACATCCCTTTCCTGGAGTCGGTTCAGATCCTTAGCTACCAAACTGGTCAAATTCTGCGCAGGCATGCTGCCGAGTTTGTCGGGATCCAGGAGACAAAAACTATTTTGAATCGCGTCGAGGTGTGGTTTCCCGAGCTCGTAAGGGAAGTGCTGCGCTCAGCGCCTCTGCAGAAGATTTCAGAGGTCTTTCAACGACTCATCGCGGAGGAGGTTTCATTGCGTAACATGCGCACCATCCTCGCCGCACTGGTCGAACGCGCACAGATCGAAAAAGACATTGTCCTGCTGACGGAGCATGTGCGCTGTGCGCTAAGGAGGCAACTCTGCACGCCGTATTGTATCGGCAGGAACCTGCTGCCCGCTTACCTTCTTACGCCAGACGTGGAAGATACCGTGCGCAACGCCATTCGGCAGACTTCCGCCGGCAGTTATCTCGCCCTTGACGCTCGAACCACAGGGCAGATCATTGACGCGATACGAGAGGCTATCGGCAACCTTAACCAGCAGCCGCACAAGCCGGTGCTGCTGGCTTCAATGGATATACGTCGATACGTACGCAAGGTCATCGAAACCGAATTCTACGAACTTCCAGTGCTATCGTATCAGGAGCTTCCCCCCGATATCTCCATACAGCCATTGGGAAGGATATCGCTGCAATGAAAAACGCGAACATAGAACAAGATGTTCTCACGGGCGATCAGACCCAGCTGTCCTTGCATGTGCTATCTGGCCCCAACAAGGGGGCCGAGACATCGCTCGGCGATGGAGCGTGGCTAGTCGGTAGCCATGACGCTGACGACCTTACCTTCGCAGATCCGGAACTGGTTGACTCACATCTTCGCATTGTCATCGAGGCCGGGCAAATCCAGATCACCGCACTCGCACCGGGTGTGCTCATCTGCGGTAGTGATTGTCTAACAGAGTGCCCGACGACCCTCGATCCACTCACTCCGGTTCAGGTTGGGCGGACGATTTTCAGTATCGGCCCGACCGGTGGCAGCTTTCCCGAGATCGACGCCGTGGTCGAGGGCAGAAGGCCGGATGCAGAGCGTGCCCCCCCAGCTCCCGACGAACCGGCGACCGGGGGGCGAGAAGCTGGTCTTGGGATGAACTCGATACCTCGGCCATTTCGGCTTGGTGCAGCCGCTTGCGGCCTTCTGATCATCGTCTACGGAACTTACGCCGGGATAGCGAGTGTTGTTTCCTCTTTCACCTCGGCCCCTGTTCCGGGTACCGATCCGATCAAAATTGCCAGGAACGTCCTTCGCGATTTGAAGGTCCGAAGCGGGCTCAGCATCGCCCTCTCCGATGATAAGCTGATCATCGACGGCGACTTGGGACCTGGAGAGGCGACAAAGATCAAAGCAGCCCTACGCGACGCCGGGCTAACAGCAGAGGTAACACCGAAATTGGCGACCGCCACCGCCCTGTCTGATGCAAAGATCATCGACCTGTCAACGACCGTAATACGGGCATTCGGTATCGAGGGGAGTGTTCGCGTGGGAAGCGCCGGAGGGATATCAATAGCGGGATATGGCCCGAGTGATGCAGTCGTCAAAGCGGCCCTTCATCGCCTGCAGCAGGATATTCCCGGAGTCCGCACAATTGATGACACAGTCACAACGCCGGACCGCGCACGAACCTTTCTGGAGACAGCGACGACAGCCGAACTCCGTCGCTCCATTCGCATCGTGGTGAAGCCAGACGTCATCCTGGTTTCGGGGGCGCTTACCCCAACCGCCTATAGCGAATGGAAGACCGTTGCCTCCCGCTTTGAGGAGGAGTTCGCGCCCCACATTCGGCTAGAGGCACACTGTTCGCCAGTGGTATTGCCGACAGCGAGAGGTGTGCACCTCGGCCGGTCTCCATTCATCGTCGTTCAGAACGGAACGCGCCTGAAAGTCGGCGACAACATCGATCATTTCGGCAAGATCGTTGTCATCGATCGCGACGGAATGCTTGTCCGTATCGGAGAGGCCGACGTGCACGTTCCCTATCCGAACAACCCGGAATGGATAGCAGAGGAGGATCAACTGTGAGCGAGCATCTGGCCATGCTTGAGCTGCAGAAACACCTGGTAGATGACGTCGATGGCGCAGAGCTATCTGCCCTCAAGAGAGAGTTTGAGAGTTGGCGACAATCGTTGAAACGTGACATGGATGGCGGCGTCACGCGGCGTCATTTCGACGCATTGTGCACGTTGCTTGACGCAATAGATGCGGCAACAGACGTTGTTAATACAACATGGATGCACCACCACAGCGGTCTGTCCTCTGGCTTGGAGGGGTAAGGTGGATTTCAGGACGATAAGTGGGCCTCTTGGCAGATCTGTTGCGGCATCGGAACGCAACCTAAGAAGTCACATGGCGACCATGAATCCGGACGACACCATGGATCAGCTCAAGCTTCAGCTCTCAATGAACACACACACTACACTCTTGAGCCTGAATTCGACCGTTATCAAAGCGGTTCACGAAGCGCTCAATGGTATTATCCGGAATATCGCCTGAACGACGACGTTTCTTGGGTGCTATGTCTTCCAGCTTTATGCAACTACGTCATCTCCGATATTTCACGGGCATCGTGGATGCTGGTAGTTTTTGCCAAGCAGCGGCGACAATCCACGTGGCGCAGCCGGCCCTGAGTCAGCAGATGGCTGCCTTGGAAGCCGAGCTTGGCGTCGTGCTGCTGCACCGTAGCGTACGCGGCGTTCGCCCGACTCGCGAGGGCAAGGTCTTTTATCGTGAGGCCACGTCCATTCTTCAACAGGTTGACCAACTGCGCGGCATCATCCGCTCTACGGCAGGAGAACCGGAAGGTGTTGTAAGGCTCGGCATGTCCTCAGCGCTCGCCGCTTCGTTCGCCTGCGCCCTGATAAAAGCCAGCCGGAGAGTGCTGCCAAAAGTACGCCTCCATCTTGTTGCGGGTGACTCTCTTCAGATGAAGCCGCTCATCGTATCACGAGCGCTTGATATCTGCGCTGTGCTTGAGGATGAACCCACCTCAGGTGTTGCTCGGCAGTCACTCTTTCAGCAGCGACTCCACCTGGTACGTCCTCCCGATACAGGAGAAGTCGCTCCCGCCGTTTCGGTTGAGGAATTGGCCGAGCTCCCCCTTGTATTGCCGACGCGCCCAAACACAATTCGCGACGTACTAGATCGGACGTTTGAAGTGGCCGGCGTGATGCCGAACTGCATCGCAGAAGTCGACACCTTCGCCAGTGCGCTCTCCTTTGTCAGGGCCGGTCTCGCAAATGCGATCATGCCCAAGGGCGAAATTCCCGATATTCCAGGCGACGAAGATCTGAGGCCGCTCGTGATAGATCCACCGATCCATCTGACAGCCTGCCTCATCTCTTCTGGCGACCTCGCCCCCGCCGCGGAAGCCGTGAGCGCCTTGCTGATTGCGCAGGTACGAAAAGTGCTTCAAATAAGACCTCTTGCAGGACGCGAGCTGATTACGACACCTGATCTCGATTCAAAAGCCGAGACCCTAGCCGTTGCCAAGTGACAGTTCAGTGGCAGGCGGTTCACCTACTAGAGGTGATAGGAAATGCGTATCACAAATGGTCAATTGGGAACGGTGTTTCAGGCGGCGCAACGCACCGGGATTGCATCACAGGGCTTGCTGGTTGCGCCGCACAGGGCCAAGTCGAATCCGACTCCATCGACCAAGTGTCTTGCCGCCCCACAGGATGCTTCTGATATTCGTGGTCAAATCAACGCTGCGAAATGCAGTGACGGAGAGCAAGCACGCGGAAGCGGCAACTCGCCCGGCTTGGCCGCTTCCGTGATGAAGTACGCTTTTGCAGTGGGGGGGCGGCGCATCTCTATAACAAAGCAGCCAATGATTGTTGTTCTCTCCACTATTGCGAAACTACGATTGCGAAGTGTGACTCGCTACGTACCTCCCGGACCATTTGATCGCGGGCGATGATGACGGGCATTGGCCGAGTCGGGAAGTTGCACATTGCAGGGTTTGAAGCCGACAGGACCGGTGGAGCGTGCGCGTCTCGCACTGAGCCCGGTCTCGGCGATGGAGAAGGTAGCAAAACGTACGCTTCTGTCGTGGGGCAGATGCACGCTGGGCCTCGAGAGCTAAAGGCCTCTGCTCGCGCAGCGTCTGGTCCTCGTGATGTCTTCCGTGATGGGCTTGCCGATCCCTCCGGTGGCTCACATCAAATCCACGCGGCTGCACAATACGCAACCGGTGGGAGGCGCGGTGATCCTTTCTCCGTGTCGGAGCGTGGCGTACAAGGTTGGGGCGCAGGTTCGTCGCGTTCAGGCGACGAAAACTGGCCGGTCGATCCAGTAACTAGACGCTCGCAAACAGGCGCGTTCGTATCACAGAGGCAATCCGCGTCCATACAGAGCGGGGCAAAGCAGCGCACCGATGAGGTGGGCGCATACAACCTGCACCTTACAGACTTGGAGCGACATGGACGTGTAGATCTTGAAGCAAAGCTTCGTAAAGCGCTGGAGGCCATTCAACGCGCTTGTCTCAAATCCGATATCGATGCATTCTCAAGGGTCGTGGTCGATCATACAAGCCGAAATAATCCCAAGCAGCTGAGGATGCCGTGGTTGGCAACCTTCCTGCAAAAGGTCGCAACTCATTTCGAAAGGGAATTTGTTCCGCGCTTGGAAGATGCTGTCCATAGCGAGAAATCCTGGTGCTACGCTACGACATGCAATGCGGTAAGTAGGGAGGCCGGAGGTCAGGCAGGCATACTAGCCTGCAAGGCCATGGCAGAACAGGTATCGCGGCTTGCTCACCAGCTAATGAGGAAAGTGGAGCCGGGGGCGCTTTCGCTCTTCGCATTGTCATTCGGTCGTCACCCAGGCTCGACTAAATGCCGCGATGCAACGACGAAAGTCGCCAAATTGTATTGCGGCGAAAACAGAGTGCGTGAGGAGCCGAACGGTCAAGATCTGTCATTGCTGGTAAACAGTTTCAGCAAGTGGCCGAAAGAACCCTCCTGTCGGAAGGCGGCAGCTGCGATCGCCAGTGAGATGCTTTCCCGCAAACGATCCGACTTTAAGCCGCAGGAGCTGGCGACTCTGGTGAACGGCTTCTGCAAGTGGCCGAGCGAGCCAGGTTGTCGTATGGCGGCTGTCGCAATTGCTGATAGCGTGCGTCCCCACCGCCTTTCTGAGTTTAATAAGCAGCACTTGGTGAACCTGGTGAACGGTTTCAGCAAGTGGCCTGACGAGCCCGGTTGTCGTAAGGCCACAGTCGCAATCGCCGGTGAGGTGCGTCCTGGCCAGCTCTCCCATTTTGAGCCGCGGGCCTTGGCGAACCTGGTGAACGGTTTCAGCAAGTGGCCCGACGAGCCTGGTTGTCGTAGGGCCACAGTCGCAATCGCCGGTGAGGTGCGTCCTGGCCAGCTCTCCCATTTTGAACCGCTGCACCTGACGAACCTGGTGAACGGTTTCAGCAAGTGGCCCGACGAACCAGGATGTCGTAAGGCCACGATCGCGATCGCCGGTGAGGTGCATGGCGGCCAGCTCTCACATTTTGAACGACAGACCTTGGCGGTCCTGGTGAACGGTTTCAGCAAGTGGCCGGACGAACCATCCTGTTGCGAGGCTACTGTCGCAATCGCCGGTGAGGTGCGTGGCCGCCAGGTGTCCCATTTTGAACGACAGACCTTGGCGGTCCTGGTGAACGGTTTCAGCAAGTGGCCGGACGAGCCGGACTGCCGCAAGGCCACAGTCGCAATCGCCAGTGCGGTGCATTCCCGCAAGCTATCCGATTTTGAACCGCGGCACCTGGTGAACCTGGTGAACGGTTTCAGCAAGTGGCCGAAAGAACCGTCCTGTTGCAAGGCCACAGTCGCAATCGCCGGTGCGGTGCTTTCTCGCAAGCCCGCCGATTTTGAACTGCAGCACCTTGCGAACCTTGTGAATGGTCTCAGCAAGTGGCGGGACGAGCCAGATTGTCGCAAGGCCATAGTCGCAATCGCTGGCCAGGTGCATCGCGGCAATCTCTCTGCCTTCAATCAGCAGGCCTTGGCGAACCTGGTGAACGGATTTAGCAAGTGGCCGAAAGAACTTTCCTGTCGCGAGGCGACAGTCGTAATCGCCGATGGGGTGCTTTCCCGCAAGCTCTCCGATTTTAAGCCGCAAGAGCTAGTGAACCTGGTGAATGGTTTCAGTAAGTGGCCGGTCGAGCCAGGTTGTCGTAAGGCCGCAGTCGCAATCGCTGGTAAGGTGCGTCCCCACCAGCTCTCCGATTTTGAATCGCAGGACCTGGCGAACCTGGTGAACGGTTTCAGCAAGTGGCCGGACGAGCCAGGTTGTCGGAAGGCAATACTCGCAATCGCCGATGAGGTGCGTCCGGGCCAGCTTTCCGATTTTGAACCGCACGCCTTGGCGAACTTGGTGAACGGTTTCAGCAAGTGGCCGGTCGAGCCGGGTTGTCGCAAGGCCACAGTCGTAGTCGCCGGTGAGGTGCGCGGCGGCAAGCTCTCCCATTTTGATTCGCAGGCCTTGGCGGTCCTGGTGAACGGTTTCAGCAAGTGGCCGGTCGAGCCGGATTGTCGCAGCGCCACAATCGCAATCGCCGGCGAGGTGCGTGGCGGCGAGCTCTCCTGTTTTGATCCGCAGACTTTGGCGAACCTGGTGAACGGTTTCAGCAAGTGGCCGGTCGAGCCGGATTGTCGCAAGGCCACAGTCGCAATCGCCGGCGAGGTGCGTGGCGGCGAGCTCTCCTATTTTGATCCACAGGCCTTGGCAGTCCTGGTGAACGGCTTCAGCAAGTGGCCGGTCGAGCCGCATTGTCGCGAGGCCACAGTCGCAATCGCCGGTGCGATGCTTTCCCGTAAGCTATCTGATTTTGAACCGCAGCACCTGACGAATCTGGTGAACGGTGTCAGCAAGTGGCCGAACGAGCCGGATTGTCGCGAGGCCACAGTTGCGGTCGCCCATGCGGTGCTTTCCCGCAAGCTCTCCGATTTTAAGCCGCAAGAGCTCGTGAACCTGGTGAATGGTTTCAGCAAGTGGCCGGACGAGCCGGATTGTCGCAAGGCCGCAGTTGCAATTGCCAGTACGGTGCTTTCCCGCAAGCTCTCCGATTTTGATCCACAGGCCTTGGCCAATCTGGTGAACGGTTTCAGCAAGTGGCCGGACGAGCCGAATTGTCGCAAGGCTACAGCCGCAGTCGCCGGTGGGATGCGTCCAGGCCAGCTCTCCCATTTTGATCCAAAGGCCTTGGCCGTCCTAGTGAACGGTTTCAGCAAGTGGCCGATCGAGCCGCATTGTCGCAAGGCGACAGTCGCAATCGTCGGTGCGGTGCTTTCCCGCAAGCTCTCCGATTTTGAACCGCAGCACCTGACGAACCTGGTGAACGGTTGCAGCAAGTGGCCGGGGGAGCCGGATTGTCGAAAGGCCACAGTCGCAATCGCGGGTATAATGCGTCGCGGCCAGCTCTCCGATTTTGGACCGCAGGCTTTGGCCAACCTGGTGAATGGTTTCAGCAAGTGGCCGGACGAGCCGGAATGTCGCACGGCCACAGTCGCAATCGCGAGTGTAATGCATCGCGGCCAGCTCTCCGATTTTGGACCGCAGGCTTTGGCCAACCTGGTGAATGGTTTCAGCAAGTGGCCGGACGAGCCGGAATGTCGCACGGCCA
>NZ_JBEPRY010000044.1:0-38327 GCF_040548605.1 Bradyrhizobium sp. JR4.1 | reverse complement strand
TCGCTGCGACGATGAAGCCGAAAACCGAGGAGTCCGACGAGCTCTAACGGTTAACTGGAAAGATCAGCGCGCTGCGGCCTACCGCGTAGGGTTACCATGTAAATGACCGCCGAAGGCGAGTTCGGCCGGACTTGGGCCTTCGCAATCTGTTTGAAACCGGCTCTAACCCTCTCGGCGGCTTCATTGACCAGCTTGCTTCGACTCGCTCAGATACGCCTGATAGGCCAGCTTGATGCCATCCTTGAGCGAGGTGGTCGCGCGCCATTTGGCAAGGCGGCTGACATCTAGCAATTTGCGCAGTGTGCCATCGGGCTTTGAAGTGTCAAAATTGATCTCGCCGGAATAGCCGACCGTCGCCGCCACCAAGCGGGCGAATTCCGCGATCGTGATTTCCTCCCCGGTGCCGATGTTGACCAGTTCGTCGCTCGAATAATTCTTCATCAAATGTATGCAGGCGTCCGCGAGATCATCGACGTAAAGAAATTCGCGCCGCGGCGTGCCGGTGCCCCAGACCACCACGTTGCGGACGCCGGAAACTCGGGCCTCCTGAAACCGGCGGATCAGAGCCGCGACGACGTGGCTGTATTCGGGATGATAATTGTCGCCGCGCCCGTACAGGTTGGTCGGCATAACACTGATGAAGTCCGAACCATACTGGCTGCGATAGGCTTCGAGCATCTTGATGCCGGCAATCTTGGCGATCGCATAGGGCTCGTTGGTCGGCTCCAGCGGTCCCGTCAGCATGGTATCTTCGCGCAATGGCTGTGGCGCCATCTTGGGATAGATGCAGGAGGAGCCAAAAAACATCAGCTTCTCGATGCCGTTGGCGTGCGCGGCCTGGATCACGTTGGTCGCAATCGCCAGATTGTCGAACAGGAACTCGGCGCGCAGCGTGTTGTTGGCCAGGATGCCGTCGACCTTCGCCGCGGCCAGAAACACCGCCTGCGGGCGCTTGGCGGCGAACCATCTGTTCACCGCCGCTTGGTCGCGCAGCTCGACTTCGCTGCGGGTTGCCGTCAGCAGTTTGACGTTTTCCTGCGCAAGCCGGCGCACCAGCGCGCCGCCGACCATGCCCCCATGGCCGGCAACGAACACCGTCTTGCCGTTGAGCTCAAACGGAGTGCTTGCCATTGGCGACCTCCCGTTTCGCGATTGCAAGATCGGCTGCCACCATTTCGTTGACCAGTTGCGCGAAGCTAATCTTCGGCTTCCAGCCGAGCTTCTCGCGCGCCTTGGATGCATCGCCGATCAACAGATCGACTTCGGTGGGGCGGAAATAGGTTGGATCGATGCGCACGACGGTCTTGCCAGATTTCTTGTCGACGCCGATTTCATCGACGGCCTTGCTGCGCCATTCGATGGTGCGGTCAACCTCTGCAAAGGCCAATTCGACAAATTCACGCACCGAGCGGGTTTCACCTGTCGCCAGCACGAAGTCGTCGGGCGCTTCCGCCTGCAGGATCTTGTGCATCCCCTCGACATAATCTTTGGCGTGGCCCCAATCGCGCTTCGCCTCGAGGTTTCCGAGATAAAGCGTGTCTTCAAGACCCGTCTCGATACGTGCCACGCCGCGCGTGATCTTGCGCGCCACGAAGGTCTCGCCGCGGATCGGGCTTTCATGATTGAACAGGATGCCGTTCGAGGCATAGATGCCGTAGGCTTCGCGGTAGTTGACCGTGATCCAGTACCCATAGAGCTTGGCCACGCCGTAAGGTGAACGTGGATAGAACGGCGTGGTTTCCTTCTGCGGAATCTCCTGAACCAAACCGTAGAGCTCGGACGTCGACGCCTGATAGAAGCGCGTCTCCTTTTCCATGGCGAGGATCCGGATCGCTTCCAATAGCCTGAGCACGCCAATCGCATCGGCATTGGCGGTATATTCCGGGCTTTCGAAGCTCACGCCGACATGGCTTTGGGCGGCGAGGTTATAGATCTCGGTGGGGCGGATCTGTTGCATTAGCCGGATCAGATTGGTCGAATCGGTCATGTCGCCGTAGTGCAGCAAAAACGGCACATTGCCGACGTGAGGATCCTCATAGAGATGATCGACGCGCGCGGTATTGAACGAGGAGGACCGCCGCTTGATGCCGTGCACAGCGTAGCCGCAGCCGAGCAGATACTCGGCAAGATAGGCACCGTCTTGCCCGGTCGCACCCGTAATCAGCGCGACGCGACGTCTGTTATGCTGAACCGCCATATCTTCTCCAAAAATGCATCCGCGTTTCCTCGGCAACCGTGCTTCGCCAGCGGTACCCGACTTGCTAGCCCGCCCGCGCTGGCCGTGCGGCGGCGCAGGCCATAGCACTCGGCCCTGGACAAAGTCCAATACCAAAGTCGGCAGGAAGCGCGGACTGCATCAGCGCGAGGAACGATCGGCAGCTTGAAACTGCGGCCACGTAACTCCCACGAATTCTGAGATAACCACGAGTCGGAGCAGCTTTCGGTATTCAGAGCAATTATTGATATTGCGAAGGATGCATGAACATGGAAGTAGCGCTGATCATTTGGCCAGCGTGTCTCTCAGTATAGGAGGGTAACCTTCAGCCCAATACTTCTATCCTTTGCCGGCCATGCGTAAGAGCTTTTTCGAAGGCTCCGCCTCGCAAACTAATCTCGGGTCCGGTTTGTCGGTTACATCGGCATTACCAGGTCTTTTCAGCATAGCATGCCAAGGCGCGCGCCCGGTTGGCATGAGGAGCGAGGGTAAAGGTTTGGGGATTGATCAATGAAAGCAGCGTTATCAGGTAAGCAGCCCGCCGCCGGCACTCGCTCACTTTGTCCAAATTCTCCCTTCCGTGTGCTGTGGGAGAATCGGGCGCTTATCCGCCGCCTCGCTGCGCGTGAGTTGCGAGCACGTTATCGCGGTAGCATGCTTGGGATCGGATGGGCTGTCATCGCGCCGCTTGGAATGGTGCTGATGTATACCTTTGTATTTGGCTCCATTTTCAAGGCGCGCTGGACTGGCATCGGTGGAAGCACGGAGAGCATGACTGCTTTCTTCCTGGCGGGCCTGGTCGCGCATCAACTACTCAGCGAGGGTGTCGCCCGGGCTCCTTCACTGGTGCTGGAAAATAAAAACTATGTCACCCGTGTTGTCTTCCCGATTGAGATACTTGCACTTGTGACGATCGCTGTGGCTTTGGTGAGCGCGGCCATCGGCCTCGTCCTTCTCCTGTGTCTTATGGCGTTGACATCCGGCATACCGCCCGCAACGGCCGTCTTATCGCCGCTGGTGCTGCTGGGGATGGTCCCCATGCTGCTTGGTCTCATCTGGATCATTTCCGCCATTGGCGTTTTTGTGCGCGATCTCGGACAGCTCGTGCCCGTCGTGCTCAGCGTGCTGTTCTTTCTCGCGCCGGTTATCTATCCCAGATCTACCGTCCCCGCACCGATCGACACTCTCGTTCTCTTCAATCCAGTTACGGTTCCGATAGAATCGATGCGTGCGCTCGTCTTTGGACACCCGTTTCCGTGGGAATTGGCTTCAAGCTATCTCGTGATCTCGCTCATTGTTTGCTGTACCGGCTTCGCGCTGTTCTCGCGACTGCGCAGGGCATTCGCCGATGTCCTCTGAGCCGATCATCAGCCTCCGCGGCGCGGGCAAGTGCTACAATCTCTACGACAAGCCGACCGATCGGCTGAAGCAGATGGTGGCGAATCGCCTGCCGGGTAGCGCCCACAAGCAGTTCTATCGCGAGCATTGGGCGGTGCGCCGCATCACCCTCGAAATCGCGCGCGGCGAAACCGTCGGCGTCATCGGCCAGAACGGTTCCGGCAAGTCCACGCTGCTGCAACTGATCTGCGGAACGCTGACGCCGACCGAAGGAGACGTTCGAGTAGAAGGCCGCATTGCACCGCTGTTGCAGCTCGGCGCCGGGTTCAATCCCGAATTCACGGGCAGAGAGAACGTGGCCCTCAACGCTGCCATCCTCGGGCTCAGCACGGACGAGATCAACGCGAAGTTCGACGACATTGTCGCTTTTGCCGATATCGGCGAAATGCTCGAGCGCCCCGTCAAACTCTATTCCAGCGGCATGTATGCGCGGCTGGCCTTTGCGGTGGCGATCAATGTTGATCCGGAAATCCTAATCGTCGACGAAGCACTCGCCGTCGGCGACGAGGGATTTCAGGTCAAGTGCTATGGACGCATCCGCCAGATCCGCGATTCCGGCGCAACGGTTCTGTTTGTCAGCCATACGCGTTCGACGATCGTCGAGCTCTGTGATCGTGCAATCCTGCTCGATTCAGGCCAGATGCTTCTTGAGGGCGAACCGAAGCCAGTGATGGCGGCTTATCAGAAGCTGCTTTTCGCGCCCGAGACGGACAAGGCGGCTATTCGAGCAGGGATTGAACGGGGCGAGAGCTTTCCGCAGATTGTCTCAGGGGGCCCGGCCGAAATTGATGCAGGCATTTCCGCCTACGATGAATCTCTCGTAGTCAGGGAGATCGAGGAATGGCCCAGGCGAGGCGCACGGATTACTGATCCATGCATTCGAACAATGGACGGACGCAAGGTCAACGTCCTTTCGCCTGGCACGATCTATCTCTACGAGTACACTGTCGAATTCCAAAGCGACGCCTTTGGTGTCTGGTTCGGCATGCTGACCAAGACCATGACCGGTTTGGAGATCGCTGGCATCGCATCACATCCGAGAGGCAGCGCGATCGATGAGGTCCACGCAGGTGATCGATATCGGGTGAGATTTCGCTTCAATACCGCTTTGACGCCCGGAACCTACACGCTCAATGCGGGATGCTTCGGTATTGTCGATAGTTCAGAGGTCCACCTCCATCGCCTGATCGACGCGGTTCTATTTCGTGTCCTTGCAGCAGAGGATGGCCGGCGTATCAGCGGTTATTTCGACATCTGGTCGAAAGAAGGGGCTTGCACCGTCGACATTCTGGCGGCGAGTCGCGAAGTTGCCCTCACTTGATGCGCGGTTATCGAGCGGAGTCTACATTGGTTCAGGCAGCTTCTCGTGCGCGATGATGAGCTATATCCCAATATGTTGCGCTTCACACCTTGGTAAGACCGTACGACGATGAACCGCGCTCCTCAGCACACTGTCTGTTTCCTGCTCGGTCTTCCCCGCTCGGGAACGACACTGCTTGCCCACCTTCTTCAACAGCATCCGGACATTGCAGCTCCCCCAGAACCGTGGTTGATGCTCGCGCTCGAGGCATTCGGAACGGTCGATCAACGTCACCCTGCGGTCGCTGCGCTTGTCCGCGACGCAACCGATGAATTCTTCGGCCGCATAGATCGTGCCATAGCCTGCCGCGCCTTCGCTGACGCTGCTTATCATCAGTACCTTGTAGCTGCCAGCAAGCGCTGTTTCGTCGACAAGACTCCGCGCTACTGGATGGCCGTTGATTTTCTCGATTCGCTTTATCCTGAGGCCCCGCATATCGTTCTGATGCGGAATCCGTATGCTATTGCTGCCTCACTAAAATCCACGTGGGGTATTCCGCTTCTGTCTGAAACCTGCCTCCCGGCGCGCGCGCCATATCTTGCTGATCTCGTTCTCGGCCTTCCTGTGCTCGCGGCGAGGCGCGATCGACCAAACACGGAGTTGGTCCGCTACGAGTCGCTGGTGGAGCAACCCGGTGAGGAAGTCCAGCGTATAATCACTGCTCTCGGCTACGATCCGTCCGGCATCACAACGATGACGATCGGAGAGACCGATTATCTAAAATCCAGCATTTTCGGCGACCGCAAGATCCTCGACAAGAAAGCAGTTGACGATCGTTCAGTCCATGCATGGCGAACCGAACTGAGCATCCAAGAGATGCAGGCCGTGACCGACATGGTGGGTGCGGAATTGCTGATCGAGCTCGGTTACGACCGGGAATTTCAGTGGGCACGAGAAGCCGGCGTAGTCGATGGCGGCGCGTCTGTAACCGATCGGCATCGCCAGATATTTCAAACCTGGTGGAATCTACGCAGTGACCGGGCGGCAGCGGCTGGTGCCGGCGAACTTCCCTACTCGCAATGGGGATATCTAGCATCGCAAGACGAGACGGCGAGCTCTGCGTCGAGCTCCGGTCTATCCGTAATGGAGACCGCGCAACTTCTGGCCGAGTCCGACGTGGAGCGGGCGCTCCGTCTCGCTACTACGAAGGCAGCCGAATTGCGAGGGGAGTTAGCGGCTTCGGAAGCGGATCGGATTGCTCGGCTAGAAGTCATTCATGAACGCGATGCCGCGATCTCGACGCTCCACAATGAAGTCGCCCGGCTGGAGCAAGCATTCGCGGCTTCGGAAGCTGATCGGGAGGCCCGCCTGAATGTCATCCACGAGCGTGAGACTACTATGGAGATACTACAGAGCGAGATCGCACGACTGGCGCAGGAGCTCGCAACCTCGCAGGCAGATAGAGCAGCACGGCTGGACGTCATTCATGAACGCGACGCCGCGATCTTGACGCTCCACAATGAAGTCGCGCGGCTGGAGCAAGCATTCGCGGCCTCGGAAGCAGATCGGGAGGCCCGCCTGAATGTCATCCACGCGCGTGAGACTGCTATCGAGATACTACAGGGCGAGATCGCACGACTGGGGCAGGCGCTCGCAACCTCGCAGGCAGATAGAGCAGCACGGCTGGACGTCATTCATGAACGCGACGCCGCGATCTTGACGCTCCAGAGCGAAGTCGCGCGGCTAGAGCAATCATTCGCGGCCTCGGAAGCAGACCGCGGAGCGCGTTTGGCCGCCATTCATGATAGAGACACAACAATTAGCGCGCTCAAGGCCGAAGCTGAACAAGATCAAAGCGCACTTGCCGAATCGACTACTACACAAGCAACTATACTTGGATCACGATGGTGGAAATTGGGTCGACGTCTGAATGTCGTACCTTCAATTGAACTCCCCCCACAAAAGCTCAGAATGTTCCGGAGCGAGACTCCAGAAGTGTTGGCCTATCACGCCGCATCAACGGCACGTGCTTTGGAAAAGATCGCAGCACGCGGGTTGAACGTTTCCACCGTCATTGACGTTGGTGCCTCCAACGGAATGTGGTCGGCGGTCACGCGACAATTTTATTCTGAAGCCAGTTATTTTCTAATCGAAGCGCAGAAGGTCCATGAGCCCGACCTCATTAACTATTGTCGCGGCAATTCCAACACCGAATACGTCTTGGCCGCGGCCGGCGACAGCATCGGCCAGATATACTTTGATGATAGCGCACCGTTTGGCGGAGTAGCCAGTCATCAGCCAACTGAGACCGCGCGGACTGTACTCCCCGTCACAACAATCGACCATGAGGTTTCAACACGACGATTGCGCGGCCCGTTTTTGGTCAAGCTAGACACTCACGGTTTCGAAGTCCCGATTCTTCACGGGGCAGCTGAAACGCTAAAACAGGCAAACCTTGTCATTGTCGAAGTCTATAATTTCAAGATTACAGACCAGAGCCTCCTGTTCGACGAGATGTGCGCATTCATGAGGGAACTCGGCTTCGGTGTGATCGACATTTCTGAACCGTTGTGGCGTCAGCGCGATAACTCCCTTTGGCAATTTGACCTCTTCTTCATTCCCCTCACTCGGCCGGAGTTTACTGCCCGAACCTATACGTGATCTCGAGAAGACGCAGTAACTTGCACTATCACTGGAATTAGCAATGTCTACAGAATTGCCCAAAATTTCGATTGTGACGCCCTCTTTCAATCAGGGACGTTTCATCGAATCAAATATTCTTTCGATACAAAACCAGAATTATCCTGCGCTCGAACACATTATTATCGACGGTGGCTCCACGGATGAAACCCTGCTCAAATTGGAAAGGCACAAGGAGCAGCTGACATCAATTGTGAGCGAAAAAGATGACGGGCAATATCACGCCATCAACAAGGGGTTTTCGTTAGCGACAGGGGACGTATTGGCCTGGCTGAACTCCGATGATGTTTACATTCCAGGTGCACTGCGTGTCGTGGGTGAAATATTTCGAAAGTTTCCTCAGATCGAATGGCGCACAACCCGTTTGCCTCTCGCCATCGAAGAGGACGGCACGCCAATCAAAGCGACACCGGTACATGGCTTCACGCGTGCCGGATTTCTGAAGGGTGAAAATCTCCCCGGCCTTGGTTGGCCAGCTACCTGCTACATCCAACAGGAATCCACCTTCTGGCGCCGCAGCCTCTGGGAACAAGCAGGAGGACGCCTCGACACCAACTATCGGATGGCGGGTGACTTCGATCTTTGGGCCAGGTTCTTCGAGCACGCGGAGCTTTATTCGGTCGACGTCCCGATTGGATGCTTCCGACGCCACGCCGACCAGCGAACCTCGACAACGTTTACAAAATACGTCGAGGAAGCAAAGGCGATTTTCGCTAGAGCCGGCGGACATGCGCCGACGGGCGTTATCCAAGAGGCACGTATCTGGCTACGTCAGGCAGCACCGCCGAAGCTGCGCAGCTGGGCGTTCGATCGCAAACTCATTCAACCGGCACCGACCGTAACCTATGATTGGGGGACTCGAGAGTGGGTTCTTCTTGCAAGTTGAGATTGTTTCTCGCGCGAGCCGACCAATACGAGCCATGAAGATTGCAATTCAAAACTCCTGGCCGAATCTGTCCTTTTCGGCCGAACGCGAATTCATTGCGCGTGTGAAGCTGGCTGGCGATCGCCTCGGATGGTCGGTTGTCGAGGTTGTGACTTCCGACGACATCATGGCAGCGGCGCCGGAGGTGGTGATCGTCACGCACGAGTTCTCACCCAAGCTCACACAATATCCCACGCTTGGCGTGATCTGGAGTCCGACGGCATTCTTTTCACCCGATCCAGACCGGGTTCGGAATATCCTTAGCTATGACGGATATCTCGTTGCGAATGCCTCGCTTCGCGAGTATCTCGCCGACCTGCTACGTGCGCACGGGAAAGACGCTCCGATTAGTCGGTTTGATTTTCTGCCGTCGGCGCTTGCGACTGCCCGCGAGGTCGACGAACCACGCACACGTGGCGTCCGTTCCCTGTTTTATGCCGGCGTTCACTGGGATGGTCATAGACATGGCGATCTGTTTGCCGCCTTGAAGGGGCGTATTCCGATGCGGATACACGGTGATCCGCAACGCTGGCAACATGCAGGCAAAGACTTTGCCGGCCCTCTGCCGTTTGATGGAAAATCCGTCGTCGACACCATTCGCGAATGCGGAATTGCGCTGGCACTCCATGGAAGCGCACATCGCGCGGAGAATATACCTTCGATGCGCCTCTTCGAGGCAACCTCTGCTGGCGCAGTAGTGATCAGCGATCGGCTTGCGTTCGCGGTGAACGAATTTAGTGACGCTCTCCTGTACGTGGATGCTGATCAAAGCGCCGAAGTCGTGAGCCAACAGATCGTCAGTCATGTTTCGTGGATCAATGCCAATCCTGATATTGCACAGGGGATGGCAGATCGCGGCCGTGAGATCTTCAACAAAAGTCTTGCCCTTGAGGATATTCTCAGTCGATTGCCTTCCTTCATGGAAGACGTGCGGAAATCCACGGGGGTTTGCTCGGAAAATGAAGACGGCGTTGACATCATCATTCGCGTGGGCTCTCGGCCGCTCTCGATGATTGAACGAGCGGTAGCATCAGTCGCCGCCCAGACACATCGCCATATAGGCCTCATTGTCGTAACTTTTCGCCCCGTTGATGGCCTGGCGGATTTGCTCGCCAGATACAAAGGACGCTTTATAACCATTAGAATCCTGAAGGCTCCCGACAATGGCGTGCGCAGCACTCCCCTTTGGATTGGCCTCAAGGCGGCTTCTGCAACCTTCATCGGAAACCTCGACGACGATGACGTGATCCACCCCAATCATGTAGCCTCTCTCGTGCAGACGCTCCGGCAACGCAGGGCGAAGCGCGCGCCGCTGGCCTATGCCGGCACGATTCAGGTCCAGGAGGACGATGGTCATTGGTTCGACCAGATCAATTTCCGCGGAGATCGCGGGCAGACGATTGAGGAGCGGCGCCGGTTGCGCTTCCTGGAGGCGTTCGACGCTCGCAAAATGCTGCAGTTCGAGAACTTCATCCAGTCAAATGCTTGGCTTGCTCGCCGTTCCGCGCTAACGCCCGAAACCCTGCAAGACCCCGAATTGGTCGTAGCGGAGGACGTATACCTCTATCTGACGCTCATGCTGAAAGGACCATTCGTCTGCTCTTGGAAGCCCACCGCGGAGTGGAACTGGCGCTCAACCATGCGAGACAACGTGATGTTTTCGCCGGAGTTGTGGGGGGCGGTTTGGGGACATCTTCATCAAAAGTTGGCCGAAGCCGGAGTGTCCTTGACCCCCGATACCGAGTTGCAGAGCCCGGCCAGCGATCTCGACAAGCGTGCCCGGGCACTTCTGCGAGGCGGTCGCAGGTTTCTCGCTGAATCGGGAATGCTCTCGTCTCGCCTGCGCTTTGGGTTCGGACTACTTCGGCACGGCGGAGCAAGAAAGCTCATCCATCACATTCTCCGGTTTGGCAAACGCTAGTGGCACCCAAAATGCTTCAATTCTTCATTGGGGCTGCCAATCCGCTCTCTGATTAACGGTTAACAATGGGAAGCTGCCCGGATGACGACGGTCGAATTCGAATACAAGTACGAACACATGAACCGCGGCTGGCCCGACGCAAAGGGTGTTGCAAGACTACGCAAAATTTTTGACGACAATCTTGACGTCTACAAGCGGACTTTGGAGGCGATCGCCCCGTTGGAAGAGCACTTCGATAAAATAGCTCTGGAAGGCGACGCTTCTGAACTCACGCCGTTTTGGAATAATATTTGGCTGCCTCCGCTCGATGCCATCTCGCTTGCGGGCCTCGTTGCCCTTGGTCGCCCCGCGACCTATTTGGAAGTCGGTTCGGGCAACTCCACAAAGTTTGTCCGCTGGATAATTGACACGCTGAAGTTAAAGACGCGCATCGTTTCCATCGATCCATTTCCAAGAGCCGAAATTGACGCAATTTGTGATGTTACGATTCGTTCGCCGCTGGAGCACGCAGACCAAAGCGTTTTTCTCAACTTGGCGCCGAACGACATCGTTTTTATGGATAACAGCCACAGGTCTTTTCCATCGTCAGATGTGACGGCGTTCTTCATGGAGATTTTGCCGAATCTGCCGCACGACGTCGTTTTCGGCATGCACGACATTTTCCTCCCCTTTGACTATCCGTTGGAGTGGAAAGATCGCTTTTACAATGAACAGTATCTTCTTGCTGCCTATCTCTATGGCGGGGCCGATCAGAGCAAGCACGTTATCGGAACCCAGTACATGGCTAGATTACATGGGGACATCGTTCGGCGCTGTTTCCCGCGCTTGGCTAAAAAAGGGGTGCATTTAGGCGGCGGTATCTTTTTTATGAGGCGAGTTGCCCCGGTCGTGAGAAAGAAATTCGGTTTTTTTGTGGGGCGCGCAGCGCGATGAAAGTCACGGTTCGGCCGCGAGATAATTCTCGGGTAGCTTGACATTGCCAGCCACTACATATCGTGAAGCAACCGCTCAATTAGATACTCCATCGCCCGATCCGCGAGCTCCTGCGCCTCGGTGTTTCCAGCTGCGAGGTGAAATTCGGCCGCCTCGGGTCGCTCATAGGGCTGGTCGACGCCGGTGAAATTCTTGATTTCACCGGCCAGTGCCCTGCGATAAAGGCCCTTGGGGTCGCGGGCGATACATGTCTCAAGCGACGTATCGACGAAGATCTCGATGAAGGCCTCCGTGCCGATCAACTCGCGCACCATTCGTCGCTCGGCGCGGAACGGCGAAATGAACGAGCACAGCACCACCAGCCCCGCCTCGGACATCAATTTGGCGACTTCGCCCACCCGGCGAATGTTCTCCACTCGGTCGGGTTCTGTGAACCCGAGATCCCTGTTGAGCCCCAACCGCACGTTATCGCCGTCCAGCATGGTAGTGTGAATACCACGCGCGTGCAGGCCAGCCTCGACAAGATTGGCGAGGGTTGATTTGCCTGCGCCCGGCAGGCCTGTGAACCACAGGACCAACGGCTTGTGCTGCATCAGCCGCGACCGCTGCGCCGTGGTCACGGCCAGCTGCTGATGATGGAGGTTACCTGCGCGCCGAAGTGCGAAGTCGATAATGCCCGCGGCCAGCGTCTCGTTGGTGTATCGGTCGATCAGGATGAAGGAGCCGGTGTCTCGGTTGTCGCTATAGGTGTCGAACGCCACCGGCCGGGCCAGCGACAGGTTGCACACGCCTATGTCGTTCAGCGCCAGCGTTTTCGCCGCCATCTTCGATAATGTGTTAATGTCGATGCGGTGCTTGAGCCCGGTCACTGTCGCCGCCACCGTGCCATGATTGATCTTCATAAGATAGGAGCGGCTGGGCAGCAGCTTGTCGGTGGACATCCACACCAGATGCGCGCTGAATTGATCTGCCAGGTGCGCTCGCTGGTGCGGCGCTGCCAGCATGTCGCCACGCGCCACGTCTATCTCGTCGGCCAGCGTCAGCGTGACAGCATCGCCCGCCGCGGCTTGGTCGCATTCGCCGCCAGGGCCAAGAATCTGCTTCACCCGGCTGGACCGGCCGGAGGGAAGCACCACGACTTCATCGCCGACGCGGACGCGGCCGTCCGCGACGGTACCGGCGAAGCCGCGGAAATCCCCATCGGGCCGGCTGACCAGTTGCACCGGCATGCGGAACGGCCGGTCTGTCCGGTCGTGATCTACCTCGATCTCTTCGAGATATGGCACTAGCGCCGGCCCGCGATACCAAGCCATGCGGGCGCTGGGTGCTGAAATGTTGTCGCCATCCCGCGCGGAGAACGGGATCGCCTGGATAGTCCGGAATCCGAGATCGGCGGCGAACGCCCGAAAGTCGTCCGCAATGCCCTCGAAGACGACTTCGTCGAATGCCACGAGGTCCATCTTGTTGACGGCCAGCACCACATGCCGCAAGCCAAGCATGCCGACAATGATCGCGTGACGCCGCGTCTGGCTGAGCAGACCCTTGCTTGCGTCCACCAGCAGCACCGCGAGGTCGGCGTTAGAAGCACCCGTCGCCATGTTGCGGGTGTACTGCTCATGTCCAGGCGCGTCGGCGACGACGAAGGAGCGCCGCCGGGTCGAGAAATAGCGATAGGCGACATCGATGGTGATGCCCTGCTCGCGCTCGGTCTCGAGACCATCCAGAAGCAGCGCGAAATCCACCGTCCCAGTGGTGCCGTGCTTTTTGGAATCGCGATCGAGTGCGGCGAGATGGTCCTCGAAGACGAGGTTATTCTCGTAGAGCAGCCGGCCGATCAGCGTGGATTTTCCGTCGTCCACGGAGCCACACGTGAGAAAGCGCAACGGCAGGCGCGTCTCGGCATTTAGTGGTCCGGCTCGCGGGACAGGCATCGCTGCGAGGCGTTTCTCCATCAGAAATAGCCCTCGCGCTTTTTCTTTTCCATGGAGCCGCTGTCATCGTGATCGATGATGCGCCCCTGACGCTCGGACACGTTCGAGGTCCGCATCTCGGCGATGATCTCCTCGACGCTCATTGCTTTAGACTGGATGGCCCCGGTGAGCGGATAGCATCCCAGCGTGCGGAAGCGCACCTGTGTCATTTGCGGCGCCTCACCCGGTAGAAGCGGAAAGCGCTCGTCATCCACCATGATCAACGCTCCATCCCGCTGCACGACTGGACGGGGCTTCGCGAAATAAAGCGACACGACGGGAATCCGTTCGGCGCGGATGTATTGCCACACGTCCAGCTCGGTCCAGTTGGAAAGTGGAAACACCCGCATCGTTTCGCCATTCGTCATGCGCGCGTTAAACAGCCGGCGAAATTCGGGCCGCTGGTTGCGCGGATCCCACCCGTGACTGGCAGAGCGCAGCGAAAAGATGCGCTCCTTCGCGCGGCTTTTCTCCTCATCGCGGCGAGCACCACCGAACGCAGCATCGAAGTGCCACTTGTCGAGCGCCTGCCGCAAAGCCTCGGTCTTCATTACGTGAGTGTGCAGGGCCGAGCCGGACGCGATAGGGGAAACGCCGCGAGCCAGTCCTTCCTCGTTGACGTAAACCAGGAGTTCGAGATCGGAGTTCGCCACAAACTCGTCGCGGAAGATGATCATCTCGCGAAACTTCCACGCGGTATCGACATGGAGAAGCGGGAACGGCAGCCTGGCCGGGGCGAAAGCCTTCTGCGCCAGATGGAGCATCACGCTAGAATCCTTGCCGATCGAATACAACAGAACGGGGTTGCGAAACTCCGCAGCCGCCTCGCGGAAGATGTGAATTGCCTCCGCCTCCAAATGGCGCAAATGAAGTTGTTGATGGCGCCAGTTCATGTCGCGGTCCGGAAGTTTATGCTTGTGCCTTTAGATATCAAATCACTGAAACCTAATCGGCAGTCTTCAACTTGCCGAGCCTCGCGGCCAGTGCCTTCCACCACACGGAATAAGGCCGGGCCATCCACCACTTTGCTGGCACCTTGCCGTGATGGTGGCGGAGGACGGCTATTGCTTCCGCATAATGCGCCACACGGTTGTTGCGTGTCTTGGTGTTTGGATGCATGCGATTGACTGCCGTCTGCCGCGGCACATGGACGAGAGGTCCGAAACGACGATAGAGCCGCCACCATAGGTCATAGTCCATGGCCAGCTGTAGGTTCGGATCGAGGCCGCCGACAGCTTCCCACGCGGTCCGCCGGATGAGCGTTCCAGGTTGTGAGATGATGCAGCGAAGCGTCAGCGCCCGCTCGCTGAAAGGTTGCACCCAGACATCGCTGTAGACTCCGTTTGATTTGAGATTGACAACATTCCCGTAGGCGGCAGGCGCGGCGGGGTCGGCTTCGAGTGTCTCAATCAGCGAACGCAGCCCACCCGGTTCCAGCATGTCGTCGCTATTGAGCCAGCCGACGTACGGCGCGCTGCCATGCCCAATGCCGTTGTTGATCGCGGCGGCTTGTCCGCCGTCGGAGCCACTGTACCAGTATGCCAGGCGTCCGCTCCAGCATTGAAGGACGGCAAGGGAGTCATCGGTCGAGCCGCCATCCATGACTATGATTTCTGTAACAACATCCTGTGCGGCGATCGAACGCAGCGCGTCATCCAGATAACGGCTTTGGTTGAGGGAGGGGACCACCATTGTGACCTGTGGTGTTCGGCTCGTTGCTCTGGGCTTGCTGATTGGTGAGCTTGCACCGGTTTGCGCGTTCATATGCTCTGCTTCAAAGATGGTCACTCAGCATCTCGTCGTAGAGATCGAGATATTTCGACACCATGACGTCCGCCGTGAACAACTCCTCATAACGCAGACGGGCCCTTTGACCCATTCGCCTCGCCTCTTCGGGATGCTCGACAAGATATGTCATCGCTCGCCTAAAGGCCGCCGGATCTGACGGCGGAACCACAAGCCCCGTTTCACGATCGATGTTGATGAACGTCGTTCCCGTTCCGATCTCACTCGAGATCATCGGTTTGCCGAACATGGCTCCTTCCAGGAGCGAAATTCCAAATGCCTCTGATCGAAGATGGGAAGGAAACACAACCGCGAAACACAGGCTCAGAAGCGCACCCTTGTCTTCGTCTGCAAGTGCGCCGAGGAATAGGACGTTCGAAAGCTTGAGTCTCAAAGCATGCTCTCGTAACTCCTGCTCGACGGGACCGGATCCGACGATGACGACGGGAAGATTTGTGCTGCTGACTGCGTCCAAAAGAATGTGAAGGCCTTTGTAATATCGCAGGATCCCGACAAAGAGGAAGAACTGGGCACCGACACGAGCCCGCCACTGATCAAGGGTTGCTGCAGCAGGCTGGGGATAGGTTGAGCGGTTGAGCCCGATCGGGATCACGCTAGTTTTCGCTTCATATCGCCGCAAAACCTCACTAGTAGCGAGATAATTCGGTGACGTCGCAACGATGCGATCGACGCTGCCGAGAAAACGCTTCTTCAATGGACGATAGAACCTGAGCGCAAAATGCTGACGGACAATATCGGAATGATACGTCACGAGGGACGGCTTAGACGCTCGCGTAGCGAAATGGACAACGTCCATAAACGGCCATGGAAAGTGATAGTGGATGATGTCCGCCTTTTTGGCCAGCTCGGCAAATCTCTTGAAAACAGAAAACGAAAAGCCGGTAGAAGCCAGCTCGAAACTCAGACGTGCCGGATGGCATGTATAATTTGCAAGTTTTAGGGGACTAGAAGGCAATTCACGACTTAGAAAAAGAACGTCAACGATATGGCCTCGTTCAGCGGTGCCTTGTCCGAGCTGATGGATAAAAGACTGTGTCCCGCCCCATGAGTCTGGCAGATGAGTTTTATAGAAATGGAGAATTCTCATCATGAATCTTTTCGACTACTTCGCGTTTGCAGAGCGCCCGCTCTCACAAAAAAATGTAGAGCTGTGAGGTGGACAAAGCCGGGAACCGCAACTGAGAATCTGAAAGCTAGGCAATCGTTACTCGGTTGCTCTCGAAGCTTGAATGCTTGACTCGAAAGCGACAGCTAGCTCAATGAGCGAGGACTGCGGTGCTTAGCAACGGCTGGAGGCATTTGGTCGGGCGAGGCGCATGATGGGTGACAACGTCCCGTCAGCCTGCATTGTGACGACGACCCTAGAGGTCTTCGCCAGCCCGAAAGTGAACATTGCCACGAGCTAGCTGAATTTAGCTTGATCTGCCGTTGCGCTGCCGCCGTCGTCGACAACGTCTATTCTTACTTCCGCCCCGTGCACACTGATCAAAAGGAGGCCAGCGGCGCTGATAGAAGCAGCGAATTGGATTATTCGACCATCTTTTTGATCCCAGCCATGACCGCCCAGCTTGAGCCAACCCGATACATGGATCATCTGAGCCAATAGTCGGCAATACGAAATCAGCGGCGAGATAGTCTTTGGCGCAAAAAATGCTATTTGCAGCAAGTTGCGGTACTAAGGTTGTACAGTTTTAACGAGCCATCACAGCAATTTCTCATACTCAGAGCAATTATTGATATTTCCGAAGGAACTATCGCTTCGTACATTGAAAGCAATTATGGCGCACGATCACAGGGTTCGCACGCGGGTGCTCCGGTAATAATCCAGCACGCCGACGTCACCGTACGCCTGAAAAAGGCTGACTCTTTGAGGGAATTAGTTTGAGACCGGTCGCCAAAATCGAGTGGCATCGCCAACATCCTGATGCACATGATCCATTTTTAGTTAAACGGATGTCTTGGTCGTGGTTCTCTGCCGAGGTCGTTCGGATTCAACCGACGGAATTGGGTTACCGAGTGAAGGGCGATGCAACTTACTTAGCGCTGCATGATTTTGTTCGCTCTGATGGAGAGACGACTATCAATGGAGGGAGCCGTTCGACGCTTACCGACGTCCGGGGTAAACTGACGTTCGTGCCGGTCGGATCTTCCGTGGAAGGTTGGAATAATTTCAAAAGTCGGGTGTCGTCGGTCGTTGCAGTTCATCTCGCCCCTCCCGCATCAGACCACTATGCAGGCGATATCTCAGATATTCCGCCATCTTTGTACTTCGAGAATAGCAAGCTTAAAGCTACGCTCCAAAAGCTCCAAAGCGTCTTAGATGGCTCGGGCATAAACGACCATGCATATGCGGAGACGCTCGGGCTGTTGCTTTTGTGGGAACTACGGCACGCCGCTGACTTGAAGCGCCCGCAATTGAATCAGGCTCGCGGAGGTTTAACTGCGCTTCAATTGAGATGGATCAAAGACTTTGTCCATTCTCACATCTCAAGAGGGATCGGAATATCCGAGCTGGCGAGCTTGGTAGGATTGAGCCAGTTCCACTTTATTCGGGCATTTAAGCACTCAGTTGGGCTTTCGCCCTATCAGTACGTTTTATCGGAGCGGATCGGCGTTGCAAGAGAGATGCTGTCGAAAAGCGATCTATCGATTGACGACGTGGCGCTCGCGGTGGGATTTCGCGATGCATCCCAACTGAACCGCGTGTTTCGAAAGTTAATTGGAGTTACGCCAACAGCCTTTCGGCGCGAGAATGGCTTTAATGGCCTAGGTAGATGAAATCAACTCGGATAGCGCGGGCAGTGCGCTGTTTCCGTCTTGCGCACGCTGTCCGGCAATTTCTTTCTCGGAGCGACGCTCGCAAACCGGTACGAGATTAGGAGGGACAACGCGAATATTCGCGCTCCTCGGCTGTGCGATTGGCGTAAGTCGAAAAATCGATCGCAGACGGGCCGTTGATCGGCGGCTTGCGGCCATTTTGGAACGAATACGAGCGCAGACATTGTCGATCCTTGCGGCCCGTTGAATTGATCCGATCCCACTATAAAAAATGGTTCGCCGGAGCGCACATCCCAATTGCGGGACGAGTTCACTAGTTCACTGGCCAAGCGCACGGCGGGCGAGCCAACCGCGCCAGTGCGGCGATGAAGTCTTGCGAATATTGGTGACAGGCAGTCCGCCCGTGCACGGTGGCGGTGGCATGCCCCAGCGCATCAGCGTCATCTCGGTCCCGACTTCCGTGATGCGGATGACGGGAGCCGGATAGTCAGGGAAGCCGCCTCCCTAGGGGAATGGAACCCCCGTTTCAGCCTTGAGAGGCCACAAACGGCCTTATGCGGCCCTCGACTTGCGAGCCGTACCGAAGCTGATCGAGGTAATCACCCCAGACCTGCATCATCTCGACCCGCTCGTTCCAAAACTCCGCCGCGTGCATGTAGGCGCGGCGGACGTCGTTCTCTTCCATGTGGGCCAGTTGCCGTTCGATCGCATCCGGATTCCATCGGCCCATCTCGTTGAGCAGCGTCGAGGCCGTCGCCCGGAAACCCGATACGCTGACCTCTTCTTTGGAATAGCCAAGCCGGCGCAGCGCGGCGTTCAGGGTGTTGTTGCTCATGCATCGGCGGACCGAGTCCACCGCGGGAAACACGTACTCGCCCTGCCCGGTCATTCCGTGCAGTTCGCGCAGGATGACAATTGCCTGGCGTGACAACGGCACGCGGTGTGGCCTTTTCATCTTCATGGTCGCGGCCGGCACGACCCAGATGGCCTTGTCGAAATCGATCTCTTTCCATCGCGAAAGCCGCAGCTCGCCGGGCCGGACGAACAAGAGCGCCGAGAGCTGAAGCGCAAGGCGCGTGGTCGGTTGGCCACTATAGCCTTCAATCGCCCGCAGCAGGGCGCCGAGCTCGGTCGGATCGGTGACGGCGGCGCGATGGTTGACCTTGGGGGTCGTCAGCGCCCCACGAAGGTCCACCCCGATATCGCGCGTGGCGCGCCCGGTTGCGATCGCATAGCGGAAGACCATGCCAGCGACTGCCCGCAAGCGGCGGGCGCTTTCATAGCGGCCGCGCTGTTCGAATGTCCGGAGCGCGTGCAGCAGCTCGGGCGCGGTGACCTCACCGACCGGGCGATCGCCGAAGACGGCATAGGCCGGTTCGAGCAGCCAGCGGTTCTTTTTCAGCGTCGCTTCCGACCGCTCCTCCCGTCGCTGCTTCTCCAGAAACTCCTCGGCGACCTCGCGGAAGCTGTTGCCGCCGGCGGCCTGCGCGATCTTCTCGAGCCGGCGCTCAAGGCTCGGGTCCTTGCCCGTCGCAAGCAGCTTGCGAGACACTTCCCGCCGCTCGCGGGCCTCGGCCAGCGTCACATGCGGATAGGCCCCGAGCGCGATCTGCTTCTGCTTGCCCTCAAAGCGATAAGCGAACCGCCATAGCCTGCTGCCGTTCTTGCAGACGAGCAGATAGAGCCCATCGAAATCGGTGAGCTTGTAGTCGCGCTCGGCCGGCTTGGCATTCCGGATGCGGGTGTCGTTCAGCATGGCGTTCCTCGTGCTGGCATCGCCGAACAAAAGCGGATTCGGTGCCAGCAAACGTACCAGCCGTGCCAGCGAGTGCCAACGGACGGGGGCGAACGCGCGTGCTTCCCTGTGGATTTAAGTCTTTGAAATTGTTTTTGGAAAAGACGTCAGCGGACGTTAGCGAACAGGTGCGAACACCAGTGTGGTGCCCAGGGGCGGAATCGAACCACCCCCGCCAGGATTATGGCTCCTGCGCGAGCTTATCTGGTCCGCTCGTTGCCTCGTGTTTCGTCGTGCCGCTCTGCATCAAAATCCTGCTGCGCGTCTTGACGCCGGCTAGTGGCTAGCTCCGAAAGTTCGTGCTTCAACGTATGCCGGCGGGTTACGATAGCGGGCATGTCGTCGACGAATTGCCGAACTTGGCGAGCCAACTCGTGATCTGCTGCCGCTCCAGAGCGGTGCAGCTCCGCGGCATAGTCGAGATATCGCCGCCGGATCGCGTCCTGACGTGATTTAATCTGTTCGTCCCACGGATGGTTGGCAGTCCTGCCGCCCCTCACCTCCAAAAGCACCTCCTTTCGGGCGAACCGATCGACATCGGGTGTGATCTTTCGCTTGCGCAAAGCGAGGACCACCCCGCGATCGGCCTTTCGAACCCGTCCGCGGGATCGCCGCGGCGTTGCCTCCGCCGCGATCCCGCGAAGCCGGAGCTCGCCGGCGAACCGTTCGCGCCAGGCTTGAAGATCCTCCTTGCGGGGGTTGAGGCGCTTGCCGTCATGGCCCAGGGACTGAACGGTCAAGTGTACGTGGGGATGCTTGTTGTCGAGGTGCTGGACGAAGACGTAGTCATGATTATTGCCGAACGTCTCGATGGCAAATGCCCGAGCTGAATCCTTGACGGCGACGGCATCAGTGCCAGCCGGCATCGACAGAATGATGTTGATCGAAAGCGATCCATCACAGCGGCGCTTGTCGTCGAGACCTGCATCATCCTCCCAGCGTTGCTGCAGGTCGTTCAATCCGGTACGACCCGTCAGCGTCGCGCCCTGCTCTGTTTCCGCATCGAGCTCGCCGTTTCGCGTGATATATGCAAGGTGTGACTTGAGATGCGCCGCGTCTTTGGTGCGGCCGGTGATCTTGACCATCACCTCTGGCGCGCGGCGCACGATGCGTTCGAGTTTTGCACGCATCGCCGGCGTAATGCGGCCGGGAGCGGCCGGATCGGGAATATCCCACTCGGCCCGCCGCGGGCGCCGATTGGGCGTCTCCCAGACATACGAGATCGGCGGAAGTTCGGAGGCCAGGTCGCTCGGCCGCGGCGAGTAGCGCCGACTCATCGCCGCCCATCCCAATAATCCGCGTTACCATGCAGCGCATTACGTAGTTGCGAGAGTTCTGTTTCAATGACCAATTTAGCCTCTCGAATTGCTGACAGATCGGGCTCAACCGCCCTGCCCTGCAGAACACTCGTGTTTGCGGCACGCGCGATCTGGTTGACGTTGCCACCGATCCGGTTGAGCTCGCGAACGATCGCGCGAAGCGCCGCATGCTCATCTGGGGAATGCTGCACCGGCGACCCCAGTCGTGAGCGCACCAGGGCAACGATCCAGCCGGCTCGGGTCATGCCACGCTGATATGAAACTTCCGCGAGCTGCCGCATCTCGCTCTCGCGAAACCGCACCGTCACCTTCTCCGGCCGCCCCACCGGCAACGCCAAGATGCGCGGCGCGGGCGCAGCAAGGGCGTCAGCAATGAGACGCCGCAGCAGCGCGGACTTGCCGCCCTGGGTAGCGGCAAGGACTGAGAACTCCGCCGCGACGTCGTCGGAAACGCGAAGCGAGATTAGAGCCATGCACTCCAATCCCAATCACGATGTAATACATCGCTGGCGCGAAGCCTATCCTGCACTAGAAAACGCGAATCTCTCCACCTCCTCCATGTTGGTTCAAACCAACGGGCTCGGCATTCAAACCTAGGAAGTTGCTGCAGGCGAGATCCAACCCAGCCGGCGATGAATGCGGAGAATTCCTCCGGGAATGACGCAGCGGTCGGCCCGAATGCCGGTACTTCACGAACCCCGCGCGTGGAGATCGGCAACGTTGGTACCGAGCATGTGGACCGCGGCTTTCCAGCAGTCTCCGGCCTCTCTACAGCGCTGTGGGGAGCGCGTTCGGCCTCCGGCTGCTGCGCTGGCGCGCCATCCTTCGGATGGGAAATCCGCTCCGCCGGCGCACCAACTGTAGCAGCGTTTCTGAGGAGACTATCTAAGACAAGCTTCATGCGAACAGGATCTCTTCGATTGTGATGGTCGATGCTGGAACCTCTTCCGCCTCTTCGGCGCCATCAACCAGCAGCACTGCATGCCGTGAGCCTTGTGACGCGATTCGATCGACTAGAAGACAGCCAGTGCGACCTTGGTGACGCACTCTGATCGTCAGCAATGGACTCTTTCGCTCGTTCCGATCGACCGAAGAGCTGGGGGGCTTTTCCGCGATCGCCGTGACGCGGTTTCGCTCCATGGGTCGCAATGCCACTTGCGGTTCGACCGGGCTTCGTGCGGGTTGCGCTTCAGGGGGACCCTCGTCATCAGTAGGGGAACCGCGGACCTCGCTGCGAACTTTACGAGCCAGTTGACGGGCGTACGCGTCGGTGAAGCTCTCCTGTGCTGCGCATATGGTCTCGATGGCGTTGGGCTGCTCACGCCAAGCCTGGTAGAGTTCATACACAGCACGGATTGATGAGCCGGCAAGCTTCGACCGGAGGAACTCCGGCATGATCTGGACTGACGCGTAGCGAGACACCCAGTCCCTCGGCTTGCCGAGCTTGCGAGAGATGTCGGCCTGGCTATCGCCTAGCTTCAAACGATCCGCGATGAATGCCGCAATTTCGGGGGCATTGAGGTCGTCGCGCTGGATATTCTCGATCATCTGAACATAACGATCCGCAGAACCAACGGCATGAATGAAAGCCGGGATATCACGTAGCCCGGCGCGCTTGGCGGCACGATACCGCCTCGCACCCATGACGATCACGTACCGACCTTCCTCAGTCGCTTGCCCCAGCACAATCGGTTGCAGCACTCCATACTGACGGACTGATTCCGCAAGCTCCTCGAGCTTCTGCTCGTCGAAACTGCGACGCGGCTGGTCTGGATCTTCGTCAATACGGTCGATCGCGACGCAAGTCGGCTGTCCGATTGTGGCGCCACCATCTTCCGCGGCGTCGATGAGCTGCTTAAAGCTGAGATCAAGCGCCATGGGCCGGCTCGTCCATCTGCGCGACGATCTCGGCGAGAACATCGCGGATTTCCCGACCAGCCTCCTGCGCAGAGCGGCGCTTCAGCTTCCAGACCGGCACGCGCTCGGCGACGGCCTCAGCGTAGCCGTCCCTTGCAACAATCTGGCCCGGAAACACATATTTGCCCGCCTCGCGCAACAGTTGCTCAAGATGGCTCCTTTGACGGGGCGATTTCGTGTTGAAGTTCGAAGGCAGCAACCCGAGGAACTTCGTATTCTGGCGGCCGTAGCGCCTCTGCACGCCGATCACGGTCTGCATCAGACCTTTGACGCCCTTGATCGAATAGTCCTCCAGATAAATAGGGGCCAGCACATGCGACGCCGCCACCAAACAGCCGACACTGCGCAGTCCAAGTGATGGCGGCGTATCGATGACGCAGGCATCGAACTGATCCGACGCGATAGCGAGGTTCTCTTGCAGAGTCGTTATGGCGGCCGCACTGCTGCGATCGAGATCGGTCAGCGAGCTATCGGCCGGCGCGAGCGTTAGGCCTTCGACTTCCCGAGCTACGACCCGCATCCCCGGCGTGAACAGATCCGCGGCTAAGGTTGACCCGGCGTAGTGCCTCAATGTATCCGACGCATTGCTCTGCGCATCAACGTCGATCACGAGAACGCGGCGATCCGCTTCCGCCAGAAACCAGGCCAAATGCACAGCAAGCGTCGTCTTGCCGACCCCGCCCTTTTGATTGTTGATGACAATGGTCTTCATCTTAAGGTCCGAAATGGATCTAACAGTGCGGGAGCCATGTCCTTGTCCATCATGTCCTGGGGATGTTGGTTTGAACCAACACGACTGCGAATCCGGTCACCGGAACGATCCCGGAATTCGTCCGGAGAATCCCCTGCCATAAGAGTCAGGTCAGCCCATAGCCCTCGAGGGAAATTCTGGCGAAGCGAGATGGGAATCGTGCTCGTTGCTGGTCGCTCTGCGACAGGTCGCGAGAGGATCGTCACGCTAAGGCGCGGAGACCGCTTGTGGGTTCCGGCAGCGTCGCCGCGGCGGCGCGAGTAGAGCCGTCCCCGAAGGGCTCGCTCAAGCAGGCAAGGCTTTAAGAAGCCGCAGGAAGCTTTGAATTAAGAGCCGATCTCTTGCGGGCGGCTGTTGTGTTCAGGACTGGCGCAATTCAAGCTAGGCATTGCGACGCGCGCGCCCCGATGGCGAAGTCTCCATCGAGGAGAGATTCAATCGGGCAATAGGACCTGGGTTGCGGCCTTTCCGGCGCAAAGGACCTATTGATAAAATGAATCGATCTGCCCGGTCGATTCATAAAACTCATTGGACGCCGCTTCCCTCGGAAGCGAGAATCTGTCCGTGCCGAAACCCGAACCAGAACCGCTTCATCTGCGCCGCATTGATGCCGCGCACAACATGCGGCGGTTTTATGCGCGGTCCACGCAGCCCACCTTGTTCGGAGAAATGTCGGTGATCCGCAATTGGGGCCGGGTCGGCACGAGTGGCAAGACCATGGTGCAGACCTTCGATGGTCGTGCGGAGGCGATCGAAGCATTCGTACGCCTGGAGCGTGCCAAGCTAAGGCGCGGTTACGCTGTCGCGGACGAAAAACCGTCTTAGTCTGACAATTTTTCGAGGATTACGGCTCTGCCTGTGATGCCGGCTCTATCCGTTCCACGATGTTGATATCAGACGAAGCAAAATCGAAACAACACCGAGCTCGTCCATGACGACTACCAATGAGATCGCCGAAAAGATTGCAGCCGAGAACGACCTGACAAAAGTTAAGGCGAAAACCATCGTCGATAGCGTTTTCAAGGCGATCGCTGATGCGGCCGTGAGCGGAGCCGAGCGAGCCTTCCCGGGTTCGGCAAGTTCAAGGAAGGATAGCCCCGCTCGTGAGGGCCGCAATCCATCCACCGGCGCAACGATTGCGATCGCAGCTTCCAGGAAGCTGACTTTTGCGCCTGCCAATCCATCAAGGACGATCTCAACGGACGAGCGAACCGTAACGACGGTGCACCGTAAGATGCAGCAGGAGGGGGCTTATGCCCCCCTCGGCTGCGAGCGCTTCGTTGCGTTGGCGGATGAGTTCGGCCAGTTCGGCTTCCAGCGCCTTGCGCTCCGCCGGAGTGAACACGCACTCGCGCAACTCAGCGCGCAATTCTTCAATGGTGTCGACGGGCATGATCGCATCTCCGGTGGAAGGGGAGCAGGCCCCGCCTTGCGCGGAGCCGACTTTCTGGAGCTTCAGTCCCGGTTCGGCCGCGACCAGATCAGTTGGAGGCCTTCTGCACCTTCGACCTCGATCAGGGTGGCGTAGATCGGAGCCGGGAAGCTCGGATCGTCCAGCTTGACGGAGAGATAGTCGCGCTCGGTGTCCTTGGCGGTCTTCTGCCAGGCCGCGCCTAACTCGAGGCTGCCAGAGTAGATGCGGAAGTGCGGGCCCTTGTCGGAAGGATTGTCGACGCGGATCAGCTTGGCCTTGACGTTGAGGTTGAGTGTCTTGATGGCGCCGGAGAAGCCATTGCCCGTCGAGGTGAAAGTGCCGATGGTAGCCATTACCTTGATTTTCTCGGGCCGCGCCTATCGCGACCTCGATGGCGGTCGTGAGACCGGAGGCGATCGACCTGCACCCAAAGGGCCGAAATGAAATGGAGGGCGGCCGGCAGCGACTTTCTTGGACCGCGAGGAATGGTGCGCAGCGCCAGGTGAAGAAAGTCGAGGACGGACGTTGCGGGGACAAGATCGAGAGCCCGCAAAGCGGGATCGGCCTTCGGTCAGACCAGCCTTTATCGAGGACGCTGATGGGTGCGCCCTTCGCGAAAACATGGAATGAAGACAGGCGGCCTTAATCCGTTCGGCCATTCGGCAACGGGCGTGGCAGCAAAATGCGGCTCACCTTAAGTTAGGTCACCTGGACGGCGCGTCATCATTTCCAAGTCGAACGTTATTTGGCCAGCGGTCGCAGCGGGCTTTGCGCCCACTTCCGGGCGACAGGATCGCGCAGCGGATCGTCCTCGCAGACCACGCAGATGTGGCGCGGCCGGCCGGGCGCGACATCGTCGGGCACGGCCGTCATCGGCTTACCGCACTTCGGGCACAGCTTCCGGCTGAGGTAAAGCGGAGTCATGATTTTTCGCCTGCCGGGACCAGCTTAGTTCCCCGTGCGCGGCGAGGACAAGTAAATCGCCGAAAATTGTCCGCATGCACCAGGCCGCTTGACGCGGAGCGCGTCTCACGTTGAAATCCGATTTTCAGTGATGTTGCGGGGGTGGCGTCGTGGAAGAATTTTATAGAGGCTTCGCACAGCGGGCGCGCGATCTGGCGGAGCACGCGGACCCGTTCACCAAGCGGCGGCTACTCGACCTGGCCCAGCGATACGATCTCAAGAGCAAACCGGGAGCCCCGGGTGGTCGGACTTTCCCGCCGCCGCGCGCGACGCCACCGACGGTGCTGTTTTCCGGCTCCGGCGAAGCTTAAGAGTAGTCGGAGCGCGGCCCGGTCGTCGGTTTTCTGTGTTTTCATCGACCGGTCGGAGTATCGGCAGCGCGCGGTCGCGGTGCTCGCGTTAGTACAAGCTGGCCCTACAGCACTGAACCGCGCTGACTGCGGCGCGAGGAGCATCGTCCGCGCCGCGCGATCTCGTCAGCGACCATGCCCTCCGCCCGCACCAGCCGCTCATGCAGAGTCTCGAACATATCGAGGATCTCTTCATTGGGTTCATTCTTGCCCTGCTCGATGGCTTCGGCGACGAGTTCATCGAGGGGCGTCTCGTTCAACTGGCCTTTCTCCAGAAGCTCCTCAAACAGACTATCGCTACTCGGTTGCGGTTGGATGCGACCGTCGGAGTTGCACCAAGCGGTGAATGTCTGTTGTCCCAGAACGGCGCGCTCGACCATTCCGAATCCAACGGAATCAGCATCCGCCAAGCCTCGCCCGCCTCGTCCGCGAACCCCGCCACGTACATCCGTTGCTCCGCTGCGCCTTCACCACGGGGCTGGAGGAACGGCGTGAGGATGATTGGAGGGTGTTTTGTCATGACGGTCTCTCCGAACCGCTTTGCGTCGACACAGCGCAGAAGCTGGATCAGTGCGGGTATTTCGACACACGAAAACGGCAAGATCTGGCAACGGCGCCTCATCGCCTCACGCCCGCTGCTTGTCTCGCCGGCGAGAATTGATCTGCGCCATCAGGATCGGGCCAAGCGAAAATTCGCCGACCTCGGCTTTTCGCGTCAGACCGCGCAGATAACCCCCGGCGGAATTGATCGCCGTCCCCCGCTGCAGGATACACGCGACGACGATGGCTGCGGGCACCTCGCCCATAACCTTTTGGGCCTCCTCCCAGGCGCTCGGACTGATCCCCAGCATCGATCGCACGACGGCCGCTGTGGCCAGGAAATCGCGCCAGCTCGAAATCCCACCTCTCGCATAATCGACGATGTCCGGGCATGCACTCAGGACCATTCCTAACGGATACGCCCCCTCCCCGACTCGCGATGGTTGAGGCTTTGGCTCAGCTCCCGCCGCCCAGCCTTTTCGGAGGCTAGGTTCAAGATCAATGAGGGCATCTGGATTTGAACTCTGTATGTGGCGCTCAGAATGGGACTCATTGGCGCTCGGATTCTTCGATTTGATATGTGTTTCCAGAAGATTGAGCACGTCGTCGGCGAGCTGAGACAACTCGTCGGCGATCGGCTCGAGCTCCTGGCGCGTCGCCGTGCGCGGAATCTGCTCGACGATCGCGCGGAAGGCAGCGTGCACGACCTGCCAATCGGCAGGCCCCTGCCCTCCCCTTCGCGTCGGGACGGCTTCCTCGATGCCAGTTGCAATCATCTTCGCGATGTCCCGCCGGCACAGCGTGATGCGCTCTCGTACGAGCTTGAGTGCGCGGGCCTCGGCTTCGATATCGGCCGCCAGGCTCTCGAACTCTTCCGAGCGTACGACGAGCGGTGACAGATCGAAGCCGAACGCGAGCTCGATTTCGCCAGCATCGTCCTTCCGCGCATATCGCTTGCCATTTGGACTGTCGCGCCGAACGATTAGCCCCGCGTCGACCAGCACAGCGAGGTGGCGTCGCAGCGTCGATGCCGGCATGCCGTGCGCTCGCCGAGCGAGCTGATGGTTCGAGGGGAAGACAATCAGGTCATCCTCCCCTGTCAGCGCGGTCTCGGGATGGAAGGTTAAGAGCGCGTTTAGCACCGAGAGCGCGCGCTCCGACACCCCAAGGCGCGGCCGGGCCGTGCAGATGGCGTGGAAGATCTTCCATTTGTGCACGATCTTTTCGGGAGGACGTTCCGTTGCGACCATCTGGCTTGCCACATGGGCAAGCGTCAGCGATCGCCGCCCAAAGGGCGTCGTTGGAGAGTGTGACCGCATGTCTTTGCCTCAGTTAGGCAAAGAAAATCTGCTCGCCGAAACGACGATAAAATCGCGTAGAAACTCTTGACTGCGATTCGCGAAAGTGATTCTCTGTCAGTCGCCAAACTTGAAGAGAAGGGCTTCCGGAACTCCGTTTCGGGGGCCTTTTTCTTTTGCCTTGTCTGCTCCTGGTTCGTGTTTACGGGACGAGACCGTCAGGCCTCGGTACTTTCCTGACCACTGCTCTTCTTGGAAAAGGCGTCGAACAGGGCCGGGAGTTGGTCCACAAGAAATGCCGCGAATGTCGTCGAGACATTCTTGTCGATAGTAAGCTTCAATTCGCGCTCGGCCTGACGCACGTGCGCAATCTTCTCCCCGGACACGGAAAAGACCGGCTTCTCGTCCGACTCTTTCGAGGGCGCCCCGCGAGATGGACGGGTTGCCGCGGAGAATGCTGCAAGAAATCGTGCGTCGGTTTCGCGCTCTGCAAATTTAGGTTCGGCGATCGTCGCTCTGACACGTTTGAGCGCCGCGGAATCCTTGATCAATTCAGCGAATGACTGCCACCGGCCGCGGCCGACTTTCGGAGCCTTCCCGATTGCTTGAATGATCTCGGCAGGAACCGATCGAGCCACGGCAAGAAGTTTCGAGGCCTCCGCCCGATCGACCGACAACGCATCTTGCACGATTGAGCGGCTATGCCCGGCATCCTCGATATGCATCGCGAAGCTGGCGCGCTCAATGAAACTCAAATCTTCGCGCGGTGCGTTCTCGAGTCCTTGCGCCACGACAAGCGCTTCATCTGACAACGATCGCAGAATCGCTTTGACGGAAATACCTAGTTCGCGCGTGGCGCGGACGCGGCGATGACCATAGGCGCTCTGATAACGCCCTTTCGCTTCAGGATGCTCCCGAACGAGAATAGGCACCTCTTGGCCACGCTGTGCGATCGACTGTTTGAGCGCTTCGAACGAGCTATCATCCTGATCGCGAAAACGGTCGGCCAGCGGTGACGGATCGACGAGCGAGGGGTCGATTTCAAGTATCACAGCCCCGGATGCAATTCTTTCGCGAAGCTCCTCGTTCTCTTTCTCAACCTCAGAGAAAGAGTCTTTCAACGAACGAACCGAGCCCGACGAGACCCGCGGCAAGGCAGCGGGCATGTTGTCAGCTGACAACGCACTTGATTGCGGGGCCGTGAAAAGGCTCTTGATCGTGTCAGTACGTTTGCTCATCGACCCCACACCTTCTTAAGAAGTTGCGCGATTTCGGCATTGACCGCATCGACCGACTCCAACGCTCGATCGTAGGCGCCCCGCCCTACGGCGCCGCGCTCCAGCTCATAAAGCGATTGCTTGGTGAGACCGGCATTGGCGATCGCGGTCGATTTCCACACAGTCGCCTGGAGCACATCCGAACCAAAGAGGGTGCGGAGGAGAGCCACGATCTGAGCTTCAGGCACGTCATTGGGATCGTGACGCGTGATGACGTACCGGATGAAATCGTGATCGAGGCGCCCGCCAGCTTCTTCGATGACGGACATGAGATCCGACGTCATGAGAAGAAATTGGCTCATGGATGCGACATCGACCATCTGCGGATGGATGGTCACGAGCATAGCGGTCGCCGCGTTTAGCGCGCCCATTGTCAGGTAACCAAGTTGGGGTGGGCAGTCGATAACAACGACGTCGTATTCGTCTGCAACCTGGTCGATGGCACTGGCGACGCGGCGAAAGAACAGGTCGTGTCCGCGTTCTCGCCGCTCGACCATTGCTCGAGGCGTAGTGTGCTCAAACTCCATAAGCTCGAGATTGCCTGGAACGAGCCCTATCCCGTCAAAATAGGTCGGCCGGACAATCTCGCGCAGTGGCCGGCGGTGTTCGTCATATCGGATGGCCCCGTACAGGGTTTCGTTCGCCCCAATGTCAAACTCGGGTTGGTACCCGAACATTGCTGAAAGCGAAGCTTGCGGATCGAGGTCAATCGCAAGGACCCGAAAGCCAGCAAGGGCGAGGTATTGCGACAGATACAATGCCGTCGTCGTCTTGGCGGAGCCGCCTTTGAAGTTTGCGACGGTGATGATTTGGAGCTTGTCGCCTTGGCGCCGGCGCGGAAGGAATTCCATTGCTTCGCGCGGCCGCGCAGTGGCTAAATACTCGCGCAACTCATGAATCTGACCCAGAGTGTAAGACCGTCGCCCCCCGGTTCCGGTCGCTGGGGTCGGTCCAAGTCCGTCAAGAGAGAGCTGCCGAAGGTACCCATCGGACACGCCCGCAATTCGCGCAACCTCTCCAGAGGTGAACGACCGGAGCGACTTGCTCGCCGAAGGCGGGAAAAGAGTTGTCGCGAGCGAGCGAAGCTGGCCGGAAAGAATGCCCGCGTGCCGAGTGATCCGCGCAGACGCAGTCTCGCTCATGGTAGCCGAATCTTCCGCTAAGATCGCCATTTGCCTTCTCAAGACGGTTTCTGCTCGTCAGACGCCTAGTCTCCGTCTTGAGAGATGGCCACGATTCTGTGATTTGAGCAAGAATTAAAGGGTTAACGAGTTATTAACGCTCGATGACGTGCCAAACGGTGCGCGGGCCCTTTTTTTGGTGCACCGCCCCGTTGTTGTCAGCTGACAACAACGGCTCAGCGCGAATGGAATGAGCCTCGACTATGGCGTGAGTCGGCTCGCCTTCACGAGTCCCCAGAGCGTCATTTTGTAGCTCGCCAACGCTGCGCTGAACGGTGCTGCCACGGCTGGCGTCCGGGCGACGGGACACGCCCCGGTGCGTAGCCTCCGTTCAGTGCTCTGATCTCAGGTCATGCAGGGCAAATTCTAGAGAAACGCGCCGCCATGTAGCGTCGGCTCCTGCCCGCCATTGCCCAACGTCTGGCGCGGCGGTCCCGCAAGAAGCACCCTCCCCGCCTCGTTCGCGACAATGGCTCGCACGCCCGCGCTGAATGGCGAGACACCGTAAAGCGACGATGCCGTCTCGCTTGGATCGGCGGGGCGCCGGACCTTCCCGGGTGTCGATTGGGGGGCTCGCGCGTCACTTCGCTGCGCCGCCGCTCGCCCCAAAAAGGGCAAGCAGAAGAACCAAACTGACGCAGGGGATTCCACCGGCCGACCGGACGAACAGGTCGCAAGCAACCGAGCAGACACATCCCAGGTCATCCGCGCTGGCCCTTCTCTTGCACTTCCGTGTGGCCACAGCGACGGATCGCCAGGCGCGACATCGACCTCAGGGCTCGGCGCTGCAACGGAGACCCTCCTGCCCTTTTCAACGATGCAGGAGTGCCGCAGCGCGTCAATCACCGCTTCATCCCGGGCGCCTGCGATCCGACGAAGGAACGGCAACGGGCCGCCACCTCGTCCGGGATGCCGTGGTGCGGATCCAATCTTGATCGGGGAGCTCGACGCCGAGCCTTCAGATCCATTCGCGGGAACGCGCGCGAGATCGCTTGGGTTACGGTTTTCCTCGAAAGCCCGCATCATATCGCCACGCGGGAACCTCCTTTTGACTCGAATCGACCGGCGCAACAGTGGACCGGCTCGCGGTTGAGTGCCCGGGCTGGTGGGAGGTTGATCGGAAGGCGTCCTGCGTGGGGGTGCTCCTTTGGCGAGCGGCAAGGCCGTCGAGCGAATACGATCTCCCGATGGGGGGTGCTGGCGCGGATATCGAGCTGCGTGGCTCTCGAACGAAGCCGATCTGACCCATGGACGCCGCTGGATCATGGCGGACAGTAGCGCCCCCTGGGCGATTGTTGTCAGCTGACAACAGGGCCCTGCCAAGGATGGATGTTGTCAGCTGACAACAATTTGTGCCCTGCGGTCATCCCTCGCTTCAATTTGCCAAGGCGCGTTGCACCAGTCGAGTCACGATCGGTATCGCATCAGCAGTCGACGTCGATCCGCGCCGCGCAGAATCAAGCGAGGAAGGAGCGGGCGAGGGTGGGGATGGTCGTTAATAGCCCGAGGGATAGATGATCTGCGAGGACAGCCCTGAGGGAAGTAGCATCCGGGAGACGGAGAGGGCAGGCGTTCATAGCCAATTAGCCATAAAAGCTGCCCTCACACGCCAGGAAGGCCGCTCGTCTTAGGGGCGCAAACGACGAGGCCGGCCCTTCCGTCAGTGTATCCGTGATGGTATATAGGTATACACGATGCGGTCTAGAGGAGCGCGCCATGGCCTTCCACATCAAGAACCCGGAGACCGACGCGCTCGCTCGCAAGGTGGCCTCGCTAAAAAAACTTGGCCTCACCGAAGCAGTGCACGTGGCGCTCGCCCATGAGCTCGAGCGCGAGCAGGGCAAGCCGTCTCTGGTCGACCTTGGCGTCCAGTTCTGCCGGGATCTACGCGCGAGGGGCCACGCCGCCAAGGGACAGCCTGCCGATAAGGCGTTCCGCGACAGTTTGTATGAGGACACCTGATGTTCATCGACGCTTCGGCTTTGACCGCGCTCCTGACCGACGAGGAGGAGGCACGAGAGCTTTTGGCTCGCCTGCAGCAGACCGGAACGCGTCTGACGTCACCGTTGGCGGTATGGGAGGCGGCCGTCGCGGTCGCGCGCGTGCTGGATCTTTCGGTCAGCGCCGCCGCGCATGCGGTCGAAGAGTATTTGGCGCTGATGGAGATCGCCGTAGTCGCGGTGCCGGCTGAAACGGCAAGGCTCGCGCTCGACGCCTTCGACCGATTCGGTAAGGGCCGGCATCCGGCGAGTCTCAATTTCGGGGACTGTTTTGCCTACGCTTGCGCCCGGCATCTGGGGCAGCCCTTGATGTTCAAGGGCGGTGACTTTCCGCGAACCGATATCGAAGCCGCCTAACCGACCCGGCTGGGTCGGCCGCGGCGCGCGGAAAGAAGGGGGCTTGTCCGGACCGGGGCACGGAGTTTACCGGGCTGCGGCCCTCGGATCGCTTATGCGCTTTAAGGGCCTGCTCAATCGATAAGCAGTGGTTATTGACAGCGAGCGCCACAGGGAACCAGACCGTCGCTATGACCGAAGTTATTCCCGTGATAGCTTCCGTTTGAACGATTCCTGTTAAGGTTATCAAGACCTTGCAAAACGGTTACTCAATTCCCGATCCACTGCCCTGGGCTCAGCTAGCCGGCCCGCTCGCTATCGCCGAGGACGCGCTTGCCCGGCTCGACGAACGGCTGGCCAAGAGCCCGATCCGCGACGGCTGGATTGCCCGCACACATTATACTGACGCCTGCGCCAGTCTGTGGCTGGAAGGCGAATTGGTCCACCTCGAAGATCTGGTTCTCCACGACGCCGGCATGGACATCCGCGCCCCGACCCACGAACTCACCCGCGCCCACGCCATGCTACGGACCCGGCGCCGCATCGCCGACGCGAAGCCGGATTGGGCGCCATCGCCGGCGGGGCTCGACAGCCTGCGCGGCCGCACCGGGCAGGGCGAGTGGGAGGAGGGCAGGGGCATCCGAAAGGAAGGCGAGCGAAGCTTCGTCGGCGGCTACGATAGCGGAGACGCTGATCTCGACACGCCGCTTGGCGGCATCGAGTCCGACCCGCACTTGGCCGCCGCCTTCGCCGCGGTCGACGCCGCGAATGCCAAGGCGGAGCGGACACTCGCCGGCGGGAGTCGCACCCAGTCCGAGCGGGACCCGCTGGTCTACGACCCCGACTGGGACGAGGACGCGCGTCTCGACGACTGGCGCGCCGTGGTCGAGCAGACCCGCATATTGCCGCCGACGCTCGCGGCCGCGCTTGCGACTGAGGCTTGGGACGCCATCGCCCCGCTGCAGCACACGCCCTGGCTCGGCCGGCTGCTGGCAGCCAGCGTGTTGCGCGCGCGGGCCAAGACCCGCTGGCATCTGCCCTGCCTGCATGACGGGTTGAAGACCATCCCCCGCGAACGCCGGCGGCCGCGCGACACGGCGGCGCGACTCGCCGTGCAACTCGAGGCCATCACCGCTGCCGCGGCGGCCGGTCTCAAGGACCACGACCGCTGGCTTAACCAGCGAACCCTGCTCGCCCGAAAACTCGCTGGCCGTCGCGCCACGTCAAAATTGCCGGGGCTGCTCGACTATATGCTGACCCGGCCGATCGCCTCGGCCGGTATGATCGCGAAGGAGCTTAAGATCACGCCGCGCGCCGCTCAGGACCTGGTCGGCGAGCTTGACCTGCGGGAGGTGACCGGCAGGGGACGATATCGGGCCTGGGGGATTCTGTAGGCGCCCTCAGTGCGGTGCCCCGCCCCGCAGCAGATCCCGGTAGCCATGCGCGGTGATCCAGCGGGCACGGGCGAGATGGGTTTCCCACGCGCGGCGCGCCCGATCCGGCTCGCGCGCGACGTCAATATGCAGCACGGTCCGCGCGACCTCTTTCCAGTCGGCGCCATCGGCGGCGGCATCGAGCAGACGGAGATAGGTGACCAGGTGCTGCTCGTCATAGCCGGTCAGAATCGGCGCGGTTGGCGCGGCATCGGCGACATCAAGATCGGGCGCTGACTTCTGCATGGGGTGTATTCGCCGGCAAGGTTTCTTGTCAGCGGAGAGTAGGCGCGTTCGTGCATCGGTGAGTAGACCCGAATTGCGCACCACGTGGCGCCTGTCGGGTATCACCGGGCATAGCGCAACCGCAGCTGACGGGTTCATGGCCGATCTTGAGGTTCCCTTAGCTTAATCCGGGTTATCGTAGCCTGACTACGACTTCAGCTTCCAATTCAAGCTTGCGGAACTTTGATATTATTCTTATTATCGTAGCATGGCTACGACCCAAAGAAACAAGCTAAACAGGCTCTATACCCGCTTGGCGCCGGGGGCGCCGCTGACCTCCGGTGACCTCGCCGCCCTCGGGATATCGGCTGACCTTGCCGTCCACTATGTCCGTGCCGGCTGGTTGCAACGGTTGGCACGCGGCGTCTATTGCCGGCCAAACGATCCGCCCACTTTGCACCCGAGCCTCGTCCTGCTGCAGCGGAGCTTCGAAGGATTGCATGTCGGCGGGAAGTCGGCCTTCGACTGGCACGGCATCCGCCAGTACGTCCCCCAGCGGCCCGTCCTCCATCTGTACGGCTGGAAAGCGGGACGCCTTCCGGAGTGGTTCACCCAGCGCTTCCCCGCCGAGTACCACCGCAAGCGACTCTTCAAGGAAGAACCCGGCGCACTGCTTCATGTCAGGCCCTTCGAGAGCCGCAAGGGCGGCCCGCTCGTCTCGGCGCCGGAACGCGCATTGCTGGAGGTGCTGAGCGAAGTCGGCGTCCGGCAGCCGCTCCAAGAAGCGCGCGAGCTGGTCGAAAGCACTTACAGCCTGCGTGCCGATCTGCTGCGAGACCTGCTCAAGCGCTGCACCAGCATCAAGACCGTGCGTCTGTGCCTGCAGCTTGGCCGCGAACTCTCTCAGCCCTGGGCCAGCAAGCTCGATCCGTCTCAACTGCCCAAGGGCAGCGACAGGGCCTGGGTGTCCCGCTCCGCTGATGGGCTCCTGGTGCTGAAGCCATGAACCAGGTCTACCTCGACAGCGCGCGGTTGCTGACGCGCGTGGCGCCGCTGGTGCTCGTCGACGATACGTTCGCACTTAAGGGCGGCACGGCGATCAACCTATTCGTGCGCGACATGCCGCGGCTCTCGGTCGATCTTGATCTGGTGTTTCCCGACCACACACTGCCGCGCGAGCAGGCGCTGCGGCGCATCAACGAGGCCATCCGTCAGTCGGCCGCGCGCCTGCAGAAGCAGGGATTTCTGACCCATGCGCCGGCCGCGACGGAATCCGGCGAGACCAAGCTGATGGTGCGGCGAGGGGGCATTGAGGTCAAGATCGAGGTCAACTTCGTCATGCGCGGCACCGTCCATCCGGTGCACATGGCGTCGCTGACAGAGGCCGCGCGTGACACGCTGCAGGCGGATCTCGAAATCCCGGTGGTGTCGTTCGAAGACGTATATGGCGGCAAACTGGTTGCGGCGATGGACCGGCAGCATCCCCGCGATCTGTTCGATGTCACGCAGCTTTTTGCGCACGAAGGAATCACGGCGGGCATTCGCCGCGCTTTCGTCGTCTATCTTGCGAGCCATAACCGGCCGGTGCACGAGGTCCTGTTTCCATCGCTGCGGGATCTCCGCCAGGAGTTCGAACACAATTTCGCGGGCATGACCACCGAGCCCGTTGAACTCGACGCGCTCTTGGCAGCGCGCGAGCGAATGATGCGCGAACTGCAGCAAGGTCTGAAAGGCGATGAGCGCCGCTTCCTGCTGTCGCTGGTTGCCGCAGAGCCCGAATGGTCGCTACTGGGCGTGCCGCACTTGGAGCAGCTTCCCGGCCTGCGATGGAAGCTGCAAAACTTGGAACGGCTTCGGAAGACCAACGCCCGAAAATTCGCCGAGCAATCGAATGCGCTGGCCCGGCTATTTGGATGAGCGTAGGTGGGCCGTCGCCACTGGCCGCAGGTGACGCGGTGTGACTGCCGACGAGGCCCTTCCGGCCTCCCCATCAGCTATCCATGAAGGGATAGGCGGCACGATGAGGCAGCGCTTGTCGACTTTACGCGCGCGTTCAAAATCGTTTCTCCTTTCCGCCTACGGGTGAAGGCCCCGCCTCGCGGCGGGGCCACCTGCGCGGCGTCTCAGTCGCGACTCGGGCGAGACCAGATGAGCGAGTGGCCTTCCTCGCCGTCGACCTCGACCAGCGTCGCGTAGATCGGAGCCGGGAAGCTCGGGTCGTCCAGCTTGACCGAGTGGTACTCGCGGCCCGTGTCCTGGGACTTCTTCTTCCACATGGCGCCGAACTCGATGTTCGCGCCCGCGAAGATGCGGTAGTCCGGGGCCTTGTCTGAAGTGCGTTCGGCCGGAACGATCTTGGTCTTGACGGTGCCTAGAGCGAGGGTCTTGACGGTGCCGACGAAGCCGTTGCCGTTGACGGTGAAGTTGCCGATGGTAGCCATGTTCGTGTCCTCTTTCGTTCTCGGGCCGCGACCATCGCGACCTCGATGGCTGTCGTTGACCGGAGGCGATCGGGCCGCACCCGAAGGGCCGCCACGCAGTAGAGGGCGGCCAGGGCGAGGCTTTCTTGTCTCGCGAGGAATGGGCGCGCAGCGGCCAGGGGAAGAAAGCCGAGAACGGCCGTTGCGGTCTTTTGATCGAGGCGGAGCGCAGCGACGACGGTCTTCGGTTAGACATGCCAAATCGAGGACGCATTGGGCGCGACAGGCCGAACGATGAGGATACGGCTGAGCGACAGGCAAGCCACACCGCACGACGACGGGCGCATTGGTGAAAGGCACTCGCGCGCGCCGCGTAAGCTTTCCGCCAGTCCAGCGGACGCAATAACAACTCCGGACTGTCGTATTGTGATGACACCAGCCTTCTGCGGCTTCGGAAAGACGCGCGCCCAGAAACAGACGGGCATCTCGGAAGCACGAAGAACCCGCCCGGTGCATCTCGCCTACGCCGTCGGGATGGGAAGCACCGCCTCTCCAGTCGCCGGCACAGGCATGACGACGCACAAAAGAAAGGCCCCCGCCGTGAGACGAGGCCTTCGTCATTGTCCTAGAAAGGTGAACGATGAGCGCAAGCGGCCGAGACACGGATCGTTGCGCCTCATGCCGCTTGGTCGATCTCGGCCGGCTTGGGTTGAAGATCGTGCAGATAGGTGACTGCCCGCTGAGCGTGGGCGGCCGCGCTGAAGATGAAACGCCTGTCGTTGGACAGCACCTCCAACCACGACGCAAGATAACTTGCGTGATCGGCACGCGGCTCGAGTTCGGGCACGATACCAAGGTCCGCGCTGAGGAAGCACGCGCCAAGTTCCGCAACCAGCTCTTCACGGGCGCGCTCGCTGCGATCCTTTGCGTAGCGGCTGAGATCGCGATTGACGCGATGCGCCGGCGCAGTCCAATGCACGTTATGCCGATATCGGCATAAGGCGCATAGTGCCGCGATCCAGATTATGCCGCATCTGCTCGGCTGGGCCCGGTTGGCGGCATGATCGCGCCAATCCCATTCGGCATAATCTTCGTCGCTCCAACAACAAGGAGCACGAAGATCATGTCTCAATATTTGCAGACCTGCATCGAGCCGCATCTT
>NZ_JBEPRY010000043.1:0-39860 GCF_040548605.1 Bradyrhizobium sp. JR4.1 | reverse complement strand
GGCAGAGCGCGGACGAACATGACCAAACCACCATGAGGGCAGCCTGACGAAAGATCGCAGCACTTGCCCTCCCTGCGCGCTCGCCGCCATCGGATTGGCGCCTTAGCTTAACCGCCGACCGGCCCCGACAACGTCTCCAAGCCGGCCTCGATTGCCTCGATGTCCTGCTCGATCTGCGCAATCGACAACCTGCAGTCAAAGCCGGCCCAGGTTTTCAGGTCTACGGCAAGGCGCCGGCGGTGCATCCTCAGCTCCTCAAGCGACTGGCGGTCTTTCAGTCTCGCGTAGCCGTCCACAATCAACTCAATCGCACTCGACACGACGCTACTCCACAAAAACAATTCGGATCCAATCGGATGAACTTAATGCAAGCCGAGAGGTTGGCGCAACTTCCACGCTGGCTTCTACACCCAGCCCCCTTTTGACTGCAGGGCCCAACCAAGCTTTCGGCAAAATAGGTCACGATCGTTGACGGGTTGGCATCGGAGTGGACGCAGTCCTGAGGCTGGCCACTTAGCCTGACGTGTTGAAATCCGCTATTTACCGATGGTAGTCTTCTACTTTTACTACTCGCGCTTTTTGCTCTGACGCCATCCTGATAGTGCTTTTTTTTGTGCTGGGGAGGACATTTATGCGAGGCTCTCGCGCAATCCTTTACGCCGAACGACTTAGCGAACTCACTTCTCAGCTCTCAGAGTTGGAATATCTTCGAGATCTGGTCGAAGAAGCTGAGCGAAGCGCCCGCGGCGTGCCTCCATTACGCTTGACACATCCTCCGTCGCGCCGCGTTCGACGTCGTGAACCCGGCGCTTTGTCTGTTCGCCTCCGTCGCCACGCGCCACTAAGCCGGAATGCAGGAGCTATCAGCCGCCCTGACAACGACAACCAAGTCGATTGGACTTTGCTGGAGCCATTCCCCGACGGGTGGTGGGCTTCCTCGTAAAAACCTCTCCAAGCGCTGACGCGACGAAGAGATCGATCCAATGCTGGCGGCCCACCCACCCTGAGGAGCAGACAGCTAGCCAACCTTCCAGCCCGCGGGTGCCGAGGCTGGTCCGGCCGCACCTGTCAATTCTGGATCACCCTTCGCCGAACTCCCTTTCGGCAAAGGGAGGGCGCCGGCTCCGGAGCGCGCTGGTGGACAGTCCTGACGGATGCTTTCCATCTTACTCAGCCGCCCTTCTCGTCATTGGCGGACGAGTTTGGACCGCATACCGGCCAGCATCGTGTAGGCAAGGCGCCGCCAGATCAGGTTCATCAGGACTAGCATGTGGCATCCCCCGTGTTCGATGCCGGCACCTTCGACCCCCTCTGTTTCAGCGAGATTTCGCCGGGGCGGGGAAACGGCTTCGTGCAAGGTTGCAATGGCGGCGGGTTCAGCTCTCACCGCATATGATCTGTTCACAGCCGGCAGAAGGCCTTCACCCCAGGCAAGAAGAGCGCCGCGGTTCACGCTGGCGGGGCTTTCGGCTTTGGATTACCTGCGGCACGAGAGGCGCCCTTCAAGGCCGCTTCGATGGTCTTAGGCCGCGTACCTTGGCGGGATCTTCCGCTTTGCTGCTTAGGCGCGGATGATCGGGACACTCTCGTAACTAGCCACAGATCGCTGCGGCAGCTGGCGCATTCATAACGCTTCAGTTCGTAGCCTTTGGTCAGGGGGAAAACAGCTTTGAGCAGTCGAGCTTGGCTACAAACGGTGCATCCGGCTTCGCCATTCACGATCGCCTCCCGCAAGCAATTTGGCCGCAATGATCGAAATCAGAGCTGAGTCTCGGTTCAGGAGCAATAGCGGCTCACGCTGGCGGGGCCTATTTCGATATGGCCCCCCGGTAGTCGTCCGGAGGTGTAAACGCCGGCGATTGGAACTACCGTTCTCACCTTTTGGCGGACCAGCAATGGCGCAAGGCGGTGGCACGGACAAGGCACCAACCCTCATCTGCAACAGATGTCAGCGTCCAATGGAGTTTCTCGCGTCGCTGCCGGCAATTGCAAACCTGCCCGCCGCCTATGCCTACAGGTGCATGCCCTGCCTGAGAGTTGAAACTATCGTTCTGGGCTGAAGGAAGGCGCCGCCGGAGGATTAGAATTTGAGCGGCTGGCGGACGTTCGAGGTGGCAAATTGAGGTATCGAACGGCATCGCGTCGCTCGACCCGTGCGGAGAACATCGCCTCTGTCACGGCGGCCAGGCTCATGCCGCCGATCAGCATGGCTCTTGCAGCTTCGTCGCCGTGAGTAAGCCGTAGAACCGTCACGACTATCGCAAATAGCGTCGGGCTCTTCAGAGCCATGGCAGGTTCGCATCGGCGAGACACTTCTCCGCCGCATCTCCGGCGGCTTGCGGCACCTGCGACACGTTAGGCCTGTGCTATCTCACGTGCATCTTCTCGACGATCGCATAGAGCAGCACGAAGATCGGCAAGAAGACGAAGAACCAAACGGCCTCCGGTTCGGCCCGAGAAAATTCACGATTCGGATCTGTTTCCGTACCAAACGGCACAGGTGGCACAGACGGCTTTGGACGCCTGCGTTTTACCGCTCGGCTTGGGGCCGCGACTTCAACCGCCGGTGGGCCTCCGTACGAAAGGGGCTTCCGTTAGACTGCCAGCGTCGAAGCGTCGAAGCCGCGACATTCCGCGGCGATGCCACCCTCTTCCGGGGGTGCGCATTTCAGTGTGTGACTCATCTTTCGGTCAGGCTTGCCAAGAAGCGGCCCCAGGAGGGGAGAGACCTGAAGCGGAAAAACTACCTTCCCTCGCCGCCGCAGGGTGATAGGCGAACTAAGCTCGAGACCATGGTGCTTCTGCGCTAGACCGTTACTCACTGCCCGCAACGGGCCAAAAGGTGAACCGGCGCGCCTTGTTTACTCGCCTTGCGCGCGTGCTGAGCCGCTAAGCCATCGACTCTCGCCGCCATGGCGCGTGAATACCGGCATGCGGCTTCAGAAGATCACCTTTGGTGAGATGCGCGAGATGGCCTAAGCGGCTCCTGATCTGCTGCCATTGCGGTCGCAACTCCCTGGCCGGACGATGTTCGCTTGTCTGGTATCGAGCCGCGCTGTGTGGCGCCGGGTGCGGCTACCGAGGGGCGGAGGTCGGACTTAGCAGCGGCAAGCGGCCTCAATTTGCAACCTCGAGCGCTCGTTAGGCAACGCGTATTTTGCCAGGGGGCAAGGAGCGCCAGCTTACGTATGCGCGATTACGGACTCGCGGCCCGACGCGTCCTTGTCCGGTAAGACGCGCCGGGCCTAACCATTCCCTGCTTTCCCCGTAAGGTTTGGCTGAGCCAGCATAGAGCGATTTTACAAGCGGCTGATACGTCTGCGTCTTTGTGCAGCGCTCCTCGCGCTTCGCAGCAAAAGGCCATACCCGCGGCCACACGTTTGACGGACGCGATATACCTCCCAAGCTCGGTCGCGATCTCGACCCTCCCTTGATCATTTTGATCAGCGTCTGTACCTCGCCCTCGGTCTGGTTTCGCACGCGCCAAGCTCCGGTTCGCGGGAGAATAGCAATATCGTTCCGTTCTCGGAGCAAAATGCCCACTGCATGGATTTCGATTCCACCGAATTGTATTTGCAAATGAGACCAAGCTGGGGCAGAATTTTCTGCACCGGGGCTGGCTGCATATTTCACTTGGTCCTTTCGCGCCTGGTCAGGTTTGCTTCCCATGCATGCAGGCGATCACGAACTCCCGCTTTGCGCGACCTTGTCCCTCTCCTTTTTCGCCCGCACTCGAAAAACCACGTTCGGTAGCAAGCTACTGGCACTTTTCCAATTTCTGAGGGTTGCGAGGCGCGCCCTGCTGAGCCTGTGCAGCGCCTCCGACCAAAGCCAGAGCAATGGAAGCGGCCTAATCATTCTGCGCACTCCCTACCTGCCGTTGATCAAATCGCTACAAGATAATAGTGGCACCTGCCTCGGCATCGCTCTCAATCAACTCGAGCAGAAAGACCCTCGATCCGCCCCTTGGATTGTAGCATGGCAATGCTGGCGTGAGCCGGCGGGCTTTGGCGTATATTCTTTAAAAGCGAACTGAACCTCCACACCGCGCGCCTATACTGATCAGTATCCGGGATTTTTGCTAATCCTGTCCCGGGGCTGGACGGATATCAGGCCGCCGGGACAAGGTATTGTTTGCCCGGCGGCTTCATTTTCGTTTGGCGGCTCAGGGGAGCACCTGCCGGCGTGAACCGGCGGAGCTTCAGGGGAGGTTTCCCCACTTACGAGAGGCGGTAGCTCGCGCGCGTTCCGGGCTACTAGGGATCGATAATTTGCGAGATACCTAAGATGCCGCTTTGATGGCGGCATGCGCACTCGCCAATACACGAAATGGGCCGGCCATTATCCGCCCCGCAGCCCTACGGAATGGCTGACTGACGGCCATGTGACTTGCAACATCCAATGCCTGAACGGCCTCTGCCATCGTCGAGTCGACGTGTGGCTCGACACACTCCCGCCGTGGTCGAGGCTCGGCTTGCGCCTGGTCTGCTCAGCATGCGGCGCCACAGGATCTGTGCATATCGTCCCAAACTGGCATGACGGTCGCGGGCAAGTCAGGCCAAGCATGGGCGACAGTCTAACGCCGCCCGTCGTTCGACCTTCCACGCTCAGCGATAGTTATTAGGCATACACGACCCCGGCCGTCGGAGCTGGCAATGGCGTTGCTGCACAGTGAGGTCGAAAGCAACGCTGTGATGGTCGGAGGTGTTACGGCGGCGAACCTGCCGCAGGATCTTAAAAATTCGCGTCGATCGTCTGCTTCTTGAGAGGACATTCGCGCCTCCTATGATTGCTGAAATAAGTAAGTGTTAGTGGATTAGAAAATTAAGTAGCTCAATCACGAAATGTAGCCAAAAATCCCGTCTCAGTCGGCGGACTCTTTTACGCGCGGCTAGAATGAATGAAAAGAAGACTCCTGTTCAGTACGCCGCCTGATTTGGTATGCAGTCGAGCGCGGCTGGCTCGATCTGCACGAGAGCGGTACCTACGTGCGGCTGCTAACACTCGGGCAGGATCTTCTGAGAGCCGTAGGAACATAGCAATCACTGCCCGGCTTGCTGTCTCGCTAGCTCTCTCCGTCGAGCTGGCGGAGCGGCCCCGGCATCAACACTCAGGCCCCCAAGCCGGGGTCGTCTCTCGTTCGATGGAGGAGAGTCCTCATGCTCCCGGACAGTGCGCCAGCTTACGCTGAATTGCCAAAATGTCCCGGTGTCTTCCGACGGTCGCCTTTCATATGCCAAATGACATAGGCAACGGCTAAATCAAACTGGCGCCAAGGCAATGCTGCAAAAAAGCCGGCCCTAGACGATGATTCCTGAGGCCGGAAGTTCTACGCGTCCGCTCCGAGACATCGCCCGGAGCTGGAGGCGAACGCGCCCGGATTGCCGGTTATTCCCGATCCTCATGGACCTTAAGAGCCGGCGCACTGATGCATGTTAAGCCTTCTGCCGATTGTGAAATTGATCATATTGCGAGCCAGAGATGCTGCGGTACGATCATCGCACCGGGGCTGGCTGCATATTTCACCTAGTCGTTTTTCACCCGGAGTTTTTGACCGCGCGGGCCGCAGCAGCAGTCCCCCTGCTGCGGATTCGTGTTCACGGCTCTTAGTACCAACGAGTTCGGCGTCCTGTGCCATGGAGAAGATATTGTGTCCAAAGAGAAAAATTGCCTGATCGTTCGTGCTGCGGGAAGACAACTGGACCTTTTACGCGGCGAAGCCTCCCGCATCGCGAAAGGCAGTAACGTCGATTGGTGGATCGATCAGGCGGAGGTCGGCACTCGCTTCTGCTTCGAGGATACAAAAGCAAAAGAGTCCTTCGCTCTCGCTTGTGACAACTTCGGTATTCCCTGCCAAGACGGCTAGCCCGCAATCGAGCTGTAAGCCGGCGGCAGGGCCGCACAACCATCATAGAAGTCCGGCGCTAATGCGGCTCCCGTGCCCGGAGGTCCGCACCTGATCCCAAGGACGCGAACCGAGCCCGTCGGCGCCGCCGAGAGCGGACTCATGAAGGGGCGCACTGGCCAAGATGAGGGTCAAGCTGTTCCACTGAACTCGTTCGTACTCGCGCTGAGGCCGCGCAGTGAGATCAGATTGCGCTGTGTACAGCGCGCCTGAATGGGACGCGAGATCAGAACCAGCTGCGGTTATTTTGGAAACATGCCTGTTTGGTGCGGTCCCAGATAAAGTCCGCGCCGCCGCAGGGTGGACGGGGGCGAGAGGTCGCCGGGCATTCGTTCCGAACCTTGGCTCCCGTGCCCCAGCCGTCAACGACACATGCGCCACCGCTTGTCCTGTGACAGCCCTCGCCACAACCACCCGCTGCGTGTGCCCCACTATAAGCAGCAGCGAGAACCGTGGTCGCGAGGAGCATTCCTTGTAAGATTTTTATCACTGCCAGACTCCTGAAAGCGAATGATCCCGAGCGAAGGACAAGATAATAGCTCCTGCCGTGCCGCTTAGCTACGATCAGCGCGACGCGAGCGTCGGCACCGCGAACCGCTCAATGGCTGCGCTCCCCGGTTCGAAGCTGTTGATCCAGCATTTTACGACCTGTGGAAAAGGCGGTTAGGTCAGCGCAGCTGCAGTTTTCGAATCATCCACCTGTATGCGTACTGGAGGGACGTTCTGTTCCGGGTGCGCGTGTGAGCCACTTTTTCTCAGTCCTGCTATTGCTGACCAACTTGATGCTAACGCTATGTTTCGGCGTCGCAGCGTGGCGCGTTTCCGATGGCGGCGGCGCTCATAGCGGCGTTGAAATTGGAGCGTCCGCTTGGGTGCAGACATTGGCGAACGAGCCGCCTGCCCTTCTGCAGTAGCTTTAGCCGATCGCCTAGTGATCTCGCCATCGCCGCCGCGGGCGACCCACCTGCTGTTCTATGCGCGGCGGCGCCGCTGTGCTCTTACGGAAACGCCGTCATCGAAACAGCTAACGTCTAGAGTGGGTCGCAGGCTGCCGTCGAGGCAAATTCATATAGGCGACTGCAAATCTCCAGACTAGTTCGAAAGGGGGGACGTCCTCGGCTTCGGGCGGCGAATCCATCCAGACGGACGAAGCCTAGACAAACGTGGAAGGTAACGGCTAGTCATTCGCATGAGTTGGATTCCGAACTGGCTGCGACGGGCAGATGTCAGCCTACGACCTAGAGCCGGCGCTCAGGTCGACTTACAACCGCTGTCGGAGCGCAGCGGCCGAGGGCTGAAGGCAAACTTGTTTCGCTTCCCGGGCGCAGTGTGGTCCTGGAAGCGCGGCTGTGTAGAGCTGTCAGAAGGCGACGTGATTGCGCTGCATCTTGTTGTCGAGCGGATCACGGTGCGTCTGTCAGGGCGCCTTCGCGGCTGGGACGGTGCGTCGCCTGTTTGGACTTTGCTGGTGCGCAAGCGTTAGCGGATTGGGCCCCTCCTGAATTGGACGGTGACGAATGACGGCTTGGGGTCAGAATCGTCGGTTTGACAGCGCGCGATGTCCGGTCTGGCTCCGACTACGGTCGTGCTGAACGTTGCCTCCATGTTCGCTTGCGGGCCAAGACCCGTCATCGGTTGGGTGGGCATTCCATCTAATCCGTCGTACAATCGGATCCAAAGTGGATCGCGGGCCATGGCGCAGGAGCGGCAAGGGCGGGTCGAGCGCAGATTGGCGGCTATATTGGCTGCCGACGTGGATGGCTATTCGAGGCTGCTTCACCGAAGGCTTCGCGACGCATGATCTAAAGGAGGCAAAGGATGGGCCCGATGGCGTTGGGATGGCAATGCGCGGCGACACAGTACCCGGCATTGGGCGCATCGAGTCTATCGTGCGTTGGGGCGATCGTTGGATCGTGGCAACGAATAGCGGATTGGTCGCGACCCCATGAATGGCGCTCCTGACTTTTCTAGCTGTTTTCTACCGCCTATCCGGCGTTTCGAGTTTGTGGTTGATCAGCTCTTCATTGAGCTGTCGCTCTGCTTCTAAATAGAACTCCTGATCCCTCTCCTTTGGCATTCCGGCTTGCTGCCACAGTTGATATGCTCGGCGCTCGATGTCCTTTTGGCTTCTGGGACCTGCCATGTGCGTTACTCCCGATGACACCAACTCTGAGGCTGGCCACCCTCTCCAGAATTCGTCCCCCTGCTAGAACTCCTGGGTGGTTAGTTGTTTTATCTACCCTGGATCACATCCGTCTGACCACTGGGCGGTTACAAGAAACCCAGTTCCATTACAGCCGGATCGGCTATAACCATGAACGCTAATGGGGCCGGTGATTCCGTTTAAGCGATGATCGAACATGACTTTCACTACGGTAGCGTCGCAGTTGTCACCGCCATGGTGCTTGTAAATTGGAAGACGGCGCCAACTGTCCGAGATGCCGGACGTTCGGCAAACCGATGCTGCGATCTTGCGCCCCGAGCTTCGGTTATCCGGTCCGATGGAGGTGATCGATGGCGATACGATCCGTCACGAGCGGGAGATCTACCCCCTTGTGGGCTTCGACACGCCAGAGCGCGGCGACAAGGCCCGTTGCTAGGACGAGCGGTTCCGGGCGGAGCTAGCCATCAAACGGCTGGAAGAACTGCTTGCTGATCCGTGCGCTCGCCTGGACCGGGTGGCCTGCGGCTATAACTGGGGTGAGCAAGATACCTAAGCTCTACAACTACGCACCGCTATGCGGATCGCTCAGTGTCGGTGGCCGTGATGTTGGGCGGGATCCTGATCAGCTAACAGCTTCCGCACCCCACGGGTGTGGGGCGACGAGATGTCCGACGCGTCGCCCCTTGTGCAGTTAAAACTTTTGGGGCGCTGGCCCACTGCAGTTAGCCGCTAGATGCCGACTTCAGCGCCGGAGCAAAGCGTTCAGAGAAGCTTGCGGCCTTCGCATCCCGAGCTGCAGAAAGGGAGGCGGAGATCAGGGTTGAACACCCCACGAATGCGATCGCCAGTAGAGCGGCGCCGAAAAATAATGATCGCATTTAACCCTCCTGGTAGGACGTCAATGCCATTCAGTCTTGGACGGCTTTGTTTCAGCGTCATTTCGCGGAAGGAAGAAACGGCTTCATACACGCGGTCGTGATGCAGACCGTTCACGGCGTGCCGGCGACAAACTGCTCGCAAAAAAAAAGCTGCACGACCTACCCGGCCCTGCGGCCTGTCCGGGAAAATCGGGTATTTACGTAATGACACTGCAAGCCCGGTTGGCCGCGGCAAGGTAGGAGTCGAGTTCGCCGATTCGGGCGAGCAGAAACTCAAAAACATCGACCGCCCGGTCCGGAATCGAGAGCAGCGGGCGCAAGATCCGGCGATACTTCGAGAACGTCTCCTGCGGACACCGAAGTCCGCGTCCCGCTGCCGCGAGCATCACGTTCTGCAGGAACATGCCGAGGTCGAGCCAGCTTCCGGTTTCCAGCCGACGATCGATCGTCACGATCAGTCCCACGGGCGCTCCGAAGAACGTGTAATTATTTGCGGTTTGCCTGCTTCTTGCCTCGGCATCGGCTTGGCCAATTCCCAGCGACCCGTAGAACAGCCGTCCGAATTCCTGTCGCCGCTCGAGGTACGGATCAGGTAGGTCGCTGGCGTAATATTTGTATTCCGAGACGTGCTCGTCGCGGCGCGTTTCGTTGCGCGTCCAGCAGCGCCGCCGAGACTCTGGCCTTTGCGGCGCCGCCCAGCACGTGGACGTGCGAGGGCTGAATGTTCGCACCGCTGGGCGCGAATCGCGCGACATGGAAGATCTGCTCGATTGTCCCTCGCGACACCGGTGCTTCGCAGAATTCACGGCACGAAACCGGCGCGTCATGATCTCGTCGATCGAGCTATGCGTAGGGACGCGCTCCTCGCCTGATCCGATAAAGGCTCGTTCAGGCCCGCACATCCTGGCTCGACTGGCGCTCATCTGGATTTTAGTCCGCTTCGCAGCAACCAAAGGTCAGTTCGGCCAGGCCGAACCGAGGATGATCGAGCAGAAGTTCTGGCGGACATAGGCCATGTCATTGAGCGCAAGGACGTCAGCCTTTACGTTCCCGAAGGTCGTCAGCGGCTTCTTAATGATGCCTTTAGCGAAGTGATCTAAGATGTTCTCCTTGAAGTTCGCTTCCCGGGGATGATGGACGCAGACATGGTCACGCTGTTCATGAGTAAAATCGTGATAGGCGATCCCAAGCACATCCATTTCCACCCCCGCGGTCACCAGCGCGATAGTGGGTCGCATATGCTCAGGAATTCCGGGGGTAGTGTGGAGCGCGATCGCGGTCCAGACGTCCTCGATTTCACGCTCCGGCAAGCCGTAGCTTTTCATGAAATCACGAGCGGCATTGGCACCGTCGACCTCGAAGCGCAGGTCGGGACTGGAATATTTCTCTGTGAGCCCCATGTCGTGGAACATCGCGCCGAGGTAAAGCAGCTCCGGTTCGTACTTCTGGCCGTGGCGCTCGGCGGTGAGCGCGCCCCAAAGGAAGACACGGCGACTGTGATTGTAGAGCAGGTCGTCCTCAGTATCGCGCACGAGCTGCGTAGCGGCGCGAGCGATAGCGCTGTCAGGCACGCGGATGCCGGCGATGATCTCAGACATGGAGCACTCTCCTTGTTTGCGTAGAGGGCTGGTTGCTTGCCACTATTTGCCAACCGAGTACCGCTCCGTACAAGGAAGGGCATCCTGCGGATCAGGACAGCCGTACGTCTTTTCCTGACATGACGGTTCGTAGCGAAAGCAGGATCGCCAGCGTCGTTCTGGTAGGAACGCGCGATCTATTCCGGGGCCGTCCGCCTGAAGCTCGCGCGATATTGGATGGGACTCACACCAAGACGGGCGGTGAACACGATCCTCATCCGATCCGCCGACCCGAAGCCGCAGTCGAATGCAACCGCCTTCAGCGGCCGGTCGCTTCCTTCCAGCATCATACGCGCCGCATCGATGCGGGCGCGCTCGATGAACTCGTGCGGCGTGATCCCGGTCGCCTGCACGAAATGCCGGGCCAGATTTCGGGCGCTCATCCCGACGACAGCGGCAAGGGACTCCAGCGAGTGGCGATCCCCGACGTTCGCCATCACATGGTCCTGGATACGGGCGATAGGCGATTCCGGATCGGCAGGCGCCGTGAGATAGGGGCTGAACTGAGACTGTCCGCCTTGGCGCTGGGCGACTACGACCAGCCGCTTGGCGACTTTGAGCGCCGTTTCCGCGCCATGCCGCTGCCCGACCAGCGCCAAACCCAGATCTATTCCCGCAGTCACACCCGCCGCGGTGATCAGCCGGCCATCGCGCACATAGATCAAATCAGGTTCGACTTTTGCTCTTGGGAACCTGGCCGCCAGCGCCTGCGCATCCTGCCAATGGGTCGTAACACGCCGATCGTCCAGCAGACCGGCAGAGCCAAGGACAAAGGCGCCGGTGCAGATCGATCCGTAGAGGCTCGACCGCCAGGGCAGCTCCTTGACCCACTGGAGCAGGTGCGGGTCGGGCTCCGCTTCCGGCGGCGTCGGAGTGCCCGCGACGAGAATAATGTCGAAGCCGCCCGTCGCCTCCTCGAAGGTGAGGTCGGCCAGTAGTCGGATGCCGTTCGAGGCACGCACCGGATTGCGGTCCGCAGCAACCAATACTGTTTCATAACGATCGGCACTATCGAGGAAGGTGTTCGCCTCGCTGAACACGTCCATCGGCCCGGCCACGTCCAACGCCTGAACCCCCTCGTAGACGACGATCGCGACAGCTTGTACCGGCACCTTTACTGCCTCTCCAGTCGGGCGCCTTATTATGCATGTCGTTCACACAGTGCAAAGGCCGGGCGGTGCCTGGGCACGCGAGCCTGCCGCGCAGTTATTTCGGTGCTGCGTCCTTGTCGGGGATCGTCAATGTCCCGTCTTTGGAATCGACCACGAAGACCGCGAGCAAGCTGGCTGGCTCGGTGTCACTCGCGTTCTCGCTGATCCTGTGATGTGAGCCTGGCGTTTCATAAAATCCTTCACCTATGTGATAGACCTGCGCAGGGTCATTGCCGACCTGGCTCCGGATGGCCCCGGACAGCACATAGGCGTAGATAAAGGCCGACTCTGCGTGGCGATGAGGCAGCGATTTGCTCCCAGGAGGGTAACTCACCAGGACAGCAGCTATTCTCTTTCCTTCGACATTCGGGAGTGCGTGCTCGAATACGAGCTTAACTTGCTCCCGATCCTGCGCGGTCGCGGGCGAAGCTCCCACAGCCATGACCGTTGCTGCCAGTGCGAACGACGCCGTCCGCGTTGCTCTCCTCACGATCCTTGCTGCAACTCCTGAACGGTTTGACAGCGCACCAATCCAATAGGTGAATCCATTGATCGGCATCTCGCACCTCCTCTTCTAATGAGCCCAGGGAGAACCGGCGATCAAGTCGCAGGCGTTCGGGCTCTTGAACTCCGGCATGAAGTGTTCGCAGACTCCGGCGTTGACCGTGCCGTACGTGGTCGCCGGCTTGTGCGCAAACCCGGCGAAATACTCCCGAACGAAGTCTTCCTTGAAATTCGTGCGGGGAAATTTGGCGACGATCTCCTCGCGAAGCTCCGCGGGAAACTGATCGAACCCTACCCCGATCACATCGAGCAGAACCCCTGAATTGAGGAGCGCGACCTCGGGTCCCATGTACTTCGGGATGCCGGGAGTGGTGTGCAGCGCGATGGCTTCCCAGACCGTCTGCACGTCGTCTTCAGCAATGCTGTGGGCGGCCAGAAACTGTCGAGCGGCATTTGCGCCATCGACCTCGAAGCGTTCGTCTGGGCTCGAGAACTTCTCGATGAGGCCGAGGTCGTGGAACGCCGAGGCCACGTACAGAAGTTCAGAGTCAAAGCGCAGCTTTCGCTGGCGGCCCTGCTCCGCCGCAAACAGGTAGACGCGGATCGAATGATTGAAGAGAAGGTCCGTCGAATGTTCGCGCAGAACCTCTGTAGCTTCTTTCGCAAGCAAAGAATCGGGAATGACGAGAGCGGGGGCGGGATTTCGCGGAGTCATTTTTTGTCCTTTCAACAGAAACCGTGGGCTCGGCTGGCGCATTCAGATTGGCGAGCGGAAGATGAGACGCGATCAATCAGTGCGCTCCGACGGCGAGCACGATTTTTCCCTTTGGCCGGGGTCGCGCGCCCTCCAGCATGAAGTGAGCCTCGCGCGCATCCGCGAGGGGTAAGACTACGCCGACGTTTGTGCTCAGTTTTCCACCGTCCAGGAGGCGCGCGATTTCCGTCAGATACTGGCTCGTGACCTCGACCAAAAAGAAGGAGGCTTCGACATCGTGATGTTTCGCAAGATCCTGATCCGGGCGGGACACCGCGGAAATCAGCTTGCCGCCTCGACGAAGGACCTGGAACGAGAGGGTTTGCGTTTCTCCGCCGACCAGATCGATGACAGCGTCGGCTTCCCCGATTTCTTGCTCGAAGCGCTCGGCCCGGTAGTCAATCACCTTATCGGCGCCGAGATTGCGCACGAAAGAAACGTCGCCCGTCGATACTGTTGCAACGGTTTGGACACCCGCATGACGGGCCAATTGAACCGCGTAGGATCCCACGTTACCGGCCGCACCGTGAATGACCACCGATTGACCTGCTTTGAGTTGGGCGTGATCAAACAGCGCCTGCCATGCGGTGACCGCAATGACGGGAATGGAGGCGGCTTCAACGTGGGTTAGCGACGTCGGCTTGCCGGACACCATCTCCGCGGAAGCCAAGGCGTACTCGGCGTAAGCCCCGATAAACCGCGGATTGGTAACACCGTAGACCTGCTCTCCCGCACGTTCTGGCGAGACTCCGGGCCCAACAGCGACGATTTCACCGGAAAGATCCGACCCGAGAGTGAGCGGGAGCGGCTGCGGCAAAGCGCTCTTGCCGGCTCTGATCCAGCCATCCCATGGCCCTACTCCGGCGGCTTCAACTTTGATGAGGACCTCGCCGGGCCCTGGCTCAGGACGTAAGAGGGTCTCAAACTTCATGACCTCAGGCAGCCCAAACTCGTGCACGCGCCAGGCCATCATCGTTGACACAGTTCGGGCTTCCCAACCTAGAGGAACGATGCCGCTGGGGGTCATCTCACACTCCTTGCGCTCAGCTTGCCTCGGCTGCCGGTTAGGATCGATGGACATGCTGCTTGTGGCAACGAAGACAATCCGAGGGATCAGGACAGCGGTGCGTCCTTTCCGGACAAGGGCCCTTCGCCGCTTCCGCCAGCTGACCGTGCGCTCGCCGGCACTGCTCATCCCGGCCTCGCCGGCATCGCGTGGCCAAAGGACGACCGGCAAGGACGGGCCCGTCCATCCAAAGCCTCAAGCGCAGCGAAAACGCGGCATGTTCAACAAGGATTGACTTGATCATAAGTCTAGACTAATCATAAGTCATGACTGTTGATCATGCACAGCTGGCCGCGCTTGGCGACTCGACTCGTCGAACGATCTTCGAGCTGATCGCGGAGCGTCCACGTTCGGTCGTTGAGATTACCCGGAAGGTACCGGTCTCCCAGTCTGCCGTCTCACAGCATCTCAAGGTGCTGCGCGACTCGAGGCTGGTGCGCGCGGAGCAGAAGGGCGCAAGCAACGTCTATCACATCGACCCTCACGGGCTTGGCCAGATGCGTGCTTGGCTCGACCGGTTTTGGAGCAAGACGCTGGCCGCCTACAAGGCGGCCGTCGAGCAACAGGAGCCACAATGAACACGCGTGTGGGACTTACGGCCGTGAAACAATCCATCGTGGTCGAGGCACCGATCGCGCGCGCATTTAAGATCTTCACCGAGGGGTTCGGGAGTTTCAAACCTCCAGAGCACAACCTGCTCCGCGTCCAGATCGCCGAGACGGTGTTCGAGCCACGGGTGGGTGGGTACATTTATGACCGAGGCATCGATGGGAGCGAGTGCCGCTGGGCGCGCGTGCTGGCCTACGAACCGCCGGACCGGGTGCTGCTCAGCTGGGACATCAGCCCCCAATGGCAGATCGAGACTGACCCGGAAAAAACAAGCGAGTGGGAGGTCCGGTTCACTGCTGAAACGCCGCACCGGACCCGAGTCGACCTTGAGCACCGCAACCTGGAACGCCATGGCGATGGCTGGGAAGCCGTGCGGGACGGTGTCGACGGTGATCAAGGCTGGCCGCTTTATCTACGGCGCTATGCCGATCTTTTCACCCAGGTTCCTGACGGAAGTGCCTCGAAGCGCTCTGATAGAGGCAATCAGTGAGGATGATTGTTTCTGGCCGCCGTCAACGCGATAAGTTCAATAGAGGCCAGCATGGAAGCTTACAGTCTAAGTACTATCGGAGTGCTCGCGCTCTGTCTCGTGTCGATCCTTTTGGCGGTCCATTCAGGCTACTCCAAGGGACGTGCAGGGGCCCTCTCTGGTCCAGTGCTTCCGGCCGACGATGCGAACCTCCTCTATCGCATCGACCGCGTGCACATGAATTCTGTGGAGGCGCTGTCACCGTTCGTGGTCCCGGCCGTCCTGGCGATGATGGTTGGTGTCGGTCCAAGCACGCTCGCGGTGCTGGTATGGACTTATGTTGCGCTCCGCCTTGTTCACACCGCCATCTACCTGCGCGGCGGCAACGCAGCTAAAGGCGGCAGCTTAAGAACGGTCCTCTACGTGTCCGGTGCGCTGGTCACGGTGATCCTTGTTGCCGTGACCGGCTGGGCAGCCATGCACTGAGGAGATCGTCGCCAGCCGAGCTGAAGCCGCCCGCGCAAAAAAGAGCAGCCGAAAAACATCAGCGCACGCGGCTGACTTGAACTTGGGCTCGCTATCCCTTCTTCGGCGTCGGCGATGTGTCCGGCAGGCCCATGGGATTGCGGTAGTATTTGATCTTGCGCTCTCCGGAGGCGCCGGCCGGTGTCGCCGGCGGCGGGGCTGCCACCTGCTCGTCGTCGAAGCTGACGTCGGCGCCTGCGGGCACCGCGCGGAAGTCCCGGCCATCCCTGGTCTTTCTCGGCACCAGCGAGTACGACGGCCTGCCGTCCGGATCCTGGTAGTAGATCGGGGCGCCGCTCTCCTCGGCCGCAGCGGGGCCGATCATGGCGGTGGTTCGCGCCGTCGGCCGCTGCGGGCCGGCGACGACGAATGCGATGCCCGCCGCCGCGATCAACGCGGCGGCCAAGCTTGCTGCGACGGGCCGGGTCACTTCTGCGCCGTGATGACGAGCTTGTTCTCGACGGTGCCGGTCTCGCCCTGGACCTTGGCTCCGAGCGAAAGCTGCCACCGCCCCGCCATGCCGAAGGTCGCCTTGAAGCGGTACGTGCCCGGCTCCGTTCCCGGCATGGGCGGGACCTTGGTCGCCATCTCCTGCATGCCGTCCGGAGCCATGTCCAAACGGCTGGCGAAGATCACCGCATCCGGCACCGGTTTGCCGGTCTAGAGCCGCCCATGGTTTGCGAAAAATGAACGTCTTCGCGAGGGTTTAGCGCCCACAGTTTGGAGGAGTAGATATCCGCAGACCACGAGTTATGATAGCTACCGCGGTTAAGGATCAGTAGAGGTGAGCCCTGCCAAGTCAGCCGCAACCTGGCCAGGAGCCGACTAGTTGGTAAGGTTCGCGTTTGAACTCTCCCGGTACTGTGATTGGATTGCCAATTGCCTGCCCCCGCTGCGCGGATGGTGTCGATGGACAGCTTCGCGGCCGGGTTCAAACGAATCGGAGCACCATGTCCTCTAGCTCCAACGCCGGTATCGCCAAGAAAGCGCGCATGAAGGCTGAGGCGGATTTTGCCACCTGGCTCATGATGGCCAAGCTGGGTGGTTTCGATGACCTGCCGTCCAGCGCCCAAAGCTTTCTGACAAATTATCAAACTCGGCTCGAGACAATGAGCGAGGCCGAGTCCACAGCTCTAGCCGTTCGCGAGGTCTACAGCGCTTATTACAGCGAGATGGGAGGCGTAGGCGCGGCTCCGGAACCAAAGGCTCGGACGCCTACGACAGAGGGCAAACTCGTGCGGTCCCAGAGACCGCTTGGACCTCAACACGGTCAATCGGCTGCGCGCCATACGACGAGGCCAATGACCCGAAAATCCCTCCCGGCACTGCTAATTCTCGGGAGCATTGTGGCACTGGTTGTCGCAGTCGGATTTCTAGCGCAGTAAGACCGGCCGCGAATTCTGTGCAACGTCCGCTTTTCCCCCCGCGATCCGACTAGGGGAGATCGTGCACTTCGCGTTTGGGCCAACTGGCGACACCGCGGGAGCAGCCTCGAAGACTTGGATCCTTAGTTTGATCGGTCAATAGCGCTGACACAACTAAAGCGTGTGTATTGCCGAATTTTCCCGGCTGTTGCAGCCTAGGCACACCGCCTGCTGATTGAATCAGCTAGCTTAACTGCTGGAATTCCGGACAGCAAAAGAACCGGCGTCGTTTGGGCTGAAACGTGGATGGAGCGAAAGTAATGAAGAAGCTTTTGTTAAGTGGCGTGGCTTTGCTGGCAGTGAGCATGGCGGCACCTGCATCAGCGGCTGATCTGGCTGCTAAACCTTATGTCAAGGCCCCGCCCCCGGTGATCGCGCCGATCTATGATTGGACCGGGTTCTACATCGGCGCCAACGGCGGTTGGGGACAAAGCCACGGCTGTGTGGATTTCGTGACGCCAGCAGGGACGGTCGCAGGTGGTTGCGCCGATCGCTCCGGCGGCCTCGCTGGCGGACAGATCGGGTACCGCTGGCAAACCAATCAGTTTGTGCTCGGCCTGGAAGCGCAGGGAGATTGGGCAGAAATCAAGAATACGCGCGTCAGTCTGATCGACCCGCTGATTTCGACAACCGGTAAGATTGACGCCATCGGGCTCTTCACGGCGCAGCTCGGCTGGGCGTGGAATGCCTCGCTGTTTTACGTGAAAGGCGGCGGCGCCGTGACGCGCAACCGATTCGATATATTCAACAACGTCACCGGGGTCGGCCTGGCATCGGCGGGCCACACGCGCTGGGGCGGCGCCCTTGGCGTGGGCTGGGAGTACGGCTTCACGCCCAATTGGTCGTTCGGTATCGAATACGACCATCTCTGGATGGGCCGTGATAATGCCGGCTTCGCAGGCGTAGTCACTCCCGGAGGGTTCGTCCTCACCGGCAGCGGCGTCAGCCAAGATGTGGATATGGTCACGCTTCGGTTGAACTACCGCTTCGGTGGATACGGCGCACCGGTCGCGGCAAGATATTGATCGCACCCGACTTGGTAAACCAAAGCCCCGGCACGCCGGGGCTTTTTTGTGGTTATGATTTTCTTGGCCTTTGCTACCTCGCGGTGTCTGAGTTGGAAGCGCACGTTCGACCGTATCAATCATCGCGGCCACATTCGTTAAGCAAGCAATCCGAGCCGCTGAGCTATGGTGACCAGCTCTGCCAGAGACCGCACTTTCATCTTCTCCGTCACTCGATGACGATGTGCCTTGATTGTCCGCGCGTACCGGCGCTGGCACCGAGGCTCGCGGCGGGACAATCTGCCCGCACGAAACTTGTGTTGTTGGGCACCACCGGCGGTCCGCCCTTGCAGGTTGGGCGAGCTGCACCTTCAAATGCCATTGTAGCCGCGGGCTCCCTTTACGTTATTGATTGTGGCAACGGCGTTGCCCGATAGATCGTGCAAGCTGCGCTTAGGCTAAACGCATTAAAAAGCATTTCATTACGCATCAGCATTCGGACCACAATCTAGATTACGGAAACTTGTTCTATTTGCCTGGTATTCGAGTCTGCGGAAGCCGGTGGATTCTTATGGCCCGCCACCATTGGCGGAAATGACAAAGAAGGTTTTTGAGTTGAATGCTTTCGACATCGACATTCGAATCCGCGATGAAGGCAAGCCCGCTCCTAGGGCAATGCTTGTTCCGCACGAGATAGAGTTGGCCGGGATTGTGATGCAAGACGAGAATGTGAAAGGTCAGTTGTGCCTTGGCTGACCATCCACCCCTTCCGGTCGCGCTATCGTATCGCTTTGACACTGCAGATCGCCGTGTCGGCGCTGCCGTGCAAGAGCAACCACACGGGGCGAATCCGTGAAGACGGCGGCCGCCGCCTCCCGCTCGATTCCGCCCCCAATCAACAGCATCCGAAACACATCGTGACTGAAGTAATTGCATACGCAGCAATTTGACGGCGGCCGGGGCTTGCTTCAGTTCGTTCCGTATCCGGAACGAACTGAAGGAAAGTCGCTGGCGTTGCAGATTTACAACCCGCACAGCCGACCGAAATACTAAGCTCGGTCATTGAGACAACCGAAAAATATTTCATTCTTAGTTCAATATGGTCAGCGGGGACAAACGATGTTTGACGTCTATCGCAATGACAAGCGCGGCTTGCTCGTTCTAAGTACAGGCTCCGCCGTACCTGCGGTTTACTCTGCACATACCTGGCGCAAGAGCAGAAAACGAGTTCTCAAGGTTAGCAACGAAATCAAGTCAGCCGTTCAGGCACAAGGCTATTACATCCGCAGCCTGCGGGCCACTAAGGAACGAATGATCTACGTCAAGTAGGTCGGCGGCTGGTGTTCCCCATTTGCAAATCTCTATGACATCGGCAGGAGCCAATCCGCCACGATCGCGCTTCGTCCACTGTCGACGCCCGCGCTTCGATGCCACGGACAAGTCTGTTTGGTTGGTTGGGACTGATCGCCGCTTGCTCGGATCTGACCGCCAACGTGACCGCGCGCTTTCCGACAGAGGTGAACGCTCGAGGCCGGTGATGTCCCAGGGTGGAAGGTCGACGCAGCAGCCAGCGGCCCCTCCTGCAACAACGGAACTGAATGCCCAGTAACCACATTTCGGTTCCAGCGAAGTATTTTCGCCATCCGGACGAATTTAGCGCTAAAACTTCGACGCCGGGGCTGGCCCGATATTTTACTTGTCCATTGTGACCCGGCGTCTTGACCACGCGCGGGCCGCCGCGAGTTTTCCTCGCTGCGGCCTTCGTGCTTTTCCACCGCGTGGACCGGCGGCCTCGCTTAGAAGTCTCAGATAGCCTGCCGACCGTTTGCAGTGATCGCTCACGATTCCGTAGCTCACCCTCACGTGCTGCCAAGCTGCTGAAGTCGTCCACGGCGGAAATGTATGTCCGTCCGCCGTCCCCCTTGCTGTTTTGAACCAACTCACAGACGCACACCTCCCGCTGCAAAATGCAGTCGCGAACTTGCCAGGGCGTAGTGAGGACGAGACGGCGTCGAGCTGGGGTTCGGTGACATTTTCGAAGTGAGAAGCCGCCGGCGCCTCATCGGGTTGACTATGCCCTTCACTCGGCCAGTTCGCATGATCCGCGTTAACCCTGTCTTTGATCTTCTCCCATAGCAGCGCTTCCCGGTTCACCTCTGCCGCTAAGCGGCCTTATTGGACCTTTGCAATCCGTCCTTGATTTCTGGAGCTCATTTCTAAGAGGATTTGAGTGAGGTTTCTCGTTCGGAGAGCGTGAAATCAGATGAGAGTAGCTCTCTTCCTAATTGGCCTCGGTACACTCGCCGTGATGAAGCTCGAGGCGCCGCCGCGCATCACAGACCCTGTGAACGAGCCGCCGGCTCTGGCAACGGTCGGATTACGTCCCTCACACGATACACTGACCAAGGCAGACCGGTTCGACATTCCGCAATTCGAAGCGTCGCCGCAGCCGCTTTCCTCGAGCGAACTGACGCATCCGCCGGACCACATTGCGATCGTTGCACGAGCACATTCGGAGATCGTCGAGCAGAAAGGCAACGCAAGCGGAAAATCCGCGATCATGCTGCCCAGACCTCCGCCCCGGCACGGAATTTCCAAGGCAAGCGCAGGCGCCAGTCGCGCCAAACCAATCGCGGAGGCAAAGCCGTGCCTGTCAGGTGCCTTCGATGGCGTTTTGAAAGCATTAAACCTGCAGACGCGATGCCAGACCTAGAGCACGGATTTCTCTACGTTGGGACGACAGCCGATGGCAACCCGCGGCTCCCGCCGCATGTGTCAGAGCAAACACGCCGCGACGAGGAAATCCGACCGCCTCGCCCCGACGAGCGTGGATCCGTTGTCGCCGCGCGGAAGTGGTTGTCCGCGGAATTCATCACGCTCGTTGTTGGACTGGCAATCGGCCTGGCTTTCGTCGTAAGTTTCGTCCTTTTTCGCGATGTTCAATTGAAGGGGAAATCGATCGACAGAGCGGCTGCGAAGGCATTGGTCGAGCGCATTATCATAGCCGAGTCCAACGGTGACCCGAATGCAAAGAACAAGCGGTCGAGCGCCACTGGCGCCGCCCAGTTTCTCGATCATACGTGGCTCGAAGCCGTTCGAAGGCACCGACGCGATCTGATCCAAGGCCGCAGCGACAAGGGAGTCTTGGACCTGCGGGGAGATGCCGAGCTTACGCGCGACATTGCCGCACGGCTGGTCGAGGAACATGCCGCGATGCTGACCAAGCGCGGTCTGCCCGTGACGGCCGGTTCTCTCTACCTTGCCCATTTCGCGGGACCGGCGGGCGCCGTGGCGCTATTATCCGGGGCAGAAAGTGCCGACGCTGCTTTAGTTATGGCCGCCGCTGACATGACGGGTCGGACCACACGCGAAAAGCTGGTCAACGCCAATACGTTCCTCAAGGCGATGACAGTCGGCGATATCAAGAGCTGGGCCGATCGCAAAATGGCGGCGGGCACTCGGCCTGGCCAAGAGCGGCTCAGGTAACTGGCGATTTCGGGGTCGCGAAGCTCTCGGCCATAAACCAGTTTGCGTATCCGGACGCGAAAATAGCACCCAGACTGACCGGAAAGGCACCGATACTGCTCCGGTCGAGCAGCTAAGCCACTCGCGGCAGCAGGGTTAGTGAGGAGAGACGATGACGAAGTGGTCATTCAGGATGGAGTCGCCTCGATGTCGATTGAGTTATCCGAGCGGTCGTTCAAAGTCGATCAACACTGCGGTCATGTGTGCGACGCGTGTGCTGGTTTCCTCCAGCGTTGGAAGCCAAGTACAGGCCCCGAAGGAGATCACCATTCACCGTCGAATCGCTAGACAATCGTTATTGCCGCTCGCCGCGCGCCGTGACGCGGTCGCCGGCTGCGCAACGTACCTCGGTTATGAATAGAAGAGAGGACTGTCGCAGCACAATTCCCCGCGGGTATGAAAACTATTCGTATCGGGTATTGGAAACTTTCGTTCCGCGCTGCGACCAATAACAACTCACCGCCGCGGATTAATCGAATAACACCAGGGCAACCATTTCAGTCAACACGAAGCAGGAATCCGTGATGTCCGGCTCCTATCCGCTCCCTACTGAACCCGAAGGCATTGTCGCGCCGCTGCTCAAGCGATTTCACTCCGGTGAGATGAGCGCGATAATGCCCCCGTACGACGCAGAGGCCGTATTCATCGCGAGTAAGAGGGAACCATCACTGATCACACCGAAATCGCCGCCCGACTCGAGCGCGATCTCACGGTCTGATGGTGAAGGCCAAGGCGCGACGTGTGTTAGTTGCTGGCGATATTGCCCGATCGTGCTGGACCGTTCAATTGTGTGGCACAGGTCACGACGGCAAGCACCTCGGGGGCGGAGATTTATCATGCGCCGCGCCGGATATCGACGATTGCGCTACCTGATCGACAATATTCGAGGGAGGCTAATTCGAAAGGCCGCCGGATATATGCGCGGCACGGCAGCTCTCACCCATGCAGCCGCTCTTCGGCCTGGCGTCGACGATTAAAGCCAGTTGGTGAAAATACCTAATTGGAGAGTTTGGACCTGCGCGCCCGAATCTCCGGGAGACAACGGATGCACGGCTCGCTGCAACATCTGGCACCAGTGATCAACCAGGCTCACCGGGGCGGCACGCTCCGGCTCGCATTCGTATCCGCAGTAGTCTCGCTAGTGGTCTCGTTTGCCGCGGCGGCCGCTCCGATTCCCCTTTACAACATCTACCGGGCGGAGGACGGCTTCACGAATGTCGGCATCTCGATCGCTGTCGTCGCCTACGCCATCGGCACCATCGCCGCACTCTTGGGGCTGGGACGACTGTCCAATCATCTGGGCCGCCGGCTCACTGCGATCATTAGCCTCAGCCTGGTACTACTGGGCTGCGTGCTTTTGCTGAATGTGCACGACATCGCTACCCTGCTGGTCGGTCGCCTCCTCGTGGGTCTCGGTACCGGGTCGGCCAGCAGCAGCCTGACATCCTACATCGTCGACGCCGCACCCAGTAGACCGGAATGGTTGGCGTCCGTCGCCTCCAGCCAGGGACCGATGCTCGGCCTTACCGTCGGCGTCATCGCCTCCGGTGCCTTGGTCCAGTTCGGTCCCTGGCCACGCGACCTCATATACCTAGTTTGCATCGGCTTCCTATTATTGTCTGCCGGACTCATTGCCATCAGCCCTGAAACAGCAACTCCGACGCCAGGCGCTTGGCGATCACTGCTACCGCGGATCAGCGTACCCGCCCGGGTCAGGCACCTGCTCCCTGTTGCGGCGGCGGTGTTCCTGGCCACATGGGCAACTGCGGGCTTCTACCAAGCATTTGTGCCCGCGCTAGTCGAAGATCAACTCCATACCCGCAGCCCCCTCATACTCGGACTGGTGTTCGCCGGCTATATGATCCTGAGCGTTCTCGGCGCTCCCATGGGGGCCCGGTTCACATCCGCGCAAGCCCAACGCGTCGGTATGATCATTTTTCTGGCCGGAATGATCGACCTCTGCAGGGCGGTCACCGCCAGCACACTGGTTTTGTTCATCATCGCAACCATCGTCGCCGGAGCCGGCCAGGGAATCGCCATTAGCGCCGCCGCCCGCGGCTTGCTGCATGGCAGCACGCCAGCCGAACGGGCGCCGATCTTCAGCGCGATCTACCTTATCTGCTACGGCGGTGCCGCCTTCCCTAGCCTTGTCTCCGGCCAACTTTCGAACACGTTCTCGCTACCGCAGATCACGCTCGGATACGGCGGACTTGCCGCCGTCGCAACTCTGTTCACTGTCGTCGGCGCACGCAATCCGCATACCGATATGACGGGAAGCAGCACCTGCGACAGCTCGAACGCGACCGGTTCATCAAACAGCGAACGCTCTCATAAGAATGGTCGCTGGCCTTGCCGTCACGATCGGTGAAGAAGGCTACGTAGTGGGACGGGCCACAATCGACCAGCAATTCCGCCGCGCCCCGGTGTAGCGGCGAACCGTACCGCCGAGCGCGAGCTCAGGTTCTCGCCGGAGCACATCCAGTAAAGAGACAAATGATCGGAGAGAAATTATCATGCAGGCGATCGTTGTGACTGACCAGGCTGCGGGAACGGCCGGGATGAAACTGATGCAGCAGCCCGAGCCGCACGCGGCGATAAACGAGGTCATCGTTCAGGTTCATGCGTCGGGATTCACCTCCGGTGAGCTGACATGGCCTTCGACCTGGACCGATCGCCTCGACCGTGACCGGACGCCGACAATTCCCGGCCAGGAGCTGGCGGGTGTCGTCACCGCTCTCGGCTATGGCACGACCGGGCTGTCGGTGGGACAACGGGTGTTCGGTCTGTCGGACTCGTATCGCGGAGGGACCTTGGCTGAGTATGTGGCCGTGGAGGCACGCAACCTCGCGCCGCTTCCGGGCGACGTCGATTTCACGGTGGGTGCGGCCGTAGCGATGCCGGGCCTCACCGCGTGGCAGGGGCTGTTCGTGCACGGCCGCCTTGGGGCGGGGCAGAGCGTCCTCGTGCACGGCGCGGCCGGCGCAGTCGGTTCGATGGTGGCGCAGCTCGCACGTGAGGCCGGCGCCTACGTCATCGGCACCGGACGCGCTGCCGACCGCCAGAAGGCGCTCGACTTCGGCTCGCAGGAGTTCGTCGACCTCCAGAACGACGTCCTCGAAGACGTCGGCAGAGTCAATCTGGTTTTCGATGTCATCGGTGGCGACATCGCGAAGCGGTCCGCGGACCTGATTCAAGCCGGAGGAACGCTGGTAACCATCGCCGGGCCGATCGAGGCGCGGCCCACCGACGGCCGGGCGATCGATTTTGTCCTCGTGTCTGATCGCCGACAACTGGGTGAGATCGTCCAGCGGGTGCGGGACGGACGACTGCGTACAAACATCGGCAACATCGCGACCATCGAGGATGCGGTCGCCGTTTTGAATTCGACCAAGCGGACCAGCGGGAAAACCATCATCCGAGTTCGTCCGTGAGGAAACAGAAAAGGCGAAAGGTTCCCCTCTCCCAAATGGATTGTTGGCGCCCTCCCCTTTGGCCCGCCTGCGCTCCACGCGCCGCGGCGGTACTGCGAGGACCGCGCGCTAGGAAGGATTCCCAAAGATTGAAGCGAGGAGTCTATGATTGAAATCATCGCCGACGTGGAGACGACCATCAAGCAGGCGATACTGTCGTTCGTCGCGACAGTCAACGAGCACCGAACGCCCAATCGTTCGCCGAGGCGTCTCTGACCGTCACAGACGGCGTTCTCTACTACTCCGATATCGCATCCCCGGACCATACTAAACTTGAAACGCAATCCCGCCATCGAAATTAACGTGGTCGACATCTTTCCAGAGGCGCAGTTATCGATTCAAGGGCCGTGCGTTGATACTGCCGCCTGACCATGACAAGTCTTTGATGATCGCCAACTCAGTTCGCGTGACGAATGGCCAAGAATGTCCTGTTGATCACGTTGTCACAATCGAGACAGCTTCTATCACCCAGTTGCTGTCTCCAGCCCATGTCTTTGCCCACCCTCCTCGAAGTCAGGACGAAATCAGGAATAGCTACTATCCTAAGTACGGTGTGAAACCCCTCGGGACCTAGATGATGGCATAAACGAAAGCGACCGACACCTAAAGCGAGAAAGCCCATGAAGATCCGAACCATCATCGCCGCTAACTGCGCCGTCCTCGCCATCTTGATGGCCGGCCCCATGTACGTCCGTGATGCCGAAGCGCAAACCGTCACGAAGAACTTCGAGGCTGCAATTCCTAACATACCTGGCAAGTCGCTGATCGCCTTGGAAGTCGACTACGCACCCAACGCAGCCTCCGCGCCCCACACCCACGCGAGCTCAGCCTTCATCTACGCCTATGTGGTTTCGGGCGCGATTGTGTCGAAGGTGAACGATGGCGAGATGCGTATCTATCGGGCAGGTGAGAGCTGGTCCGAACCGCCCGGTGTGACCCATTCGATCAGCCGCAACGCGAGCACGACCGAGCCGGCGAAGCTGCTCGCTGTTTTCGTCCTCGACACCAATGACAAAGCGCTCACCACTCCCATCAAATAACGCTTGATACGCACTCGGCAGCGCCTAAGGATCGAGGCTCGCGGCGTGCAAGACCGGCCCTCCAAAAGGGCAGGGCAACCCTGGGGCCAGGAGTCGCGTAGCACTCCGCCGGGACGACGCATGCAGCGGTCGTTCGTTGACCCCGGCTTTGAAGCCTCGTGCTGGTCGTAACGAGGGTATAAAAGCCCGGCGACGGGACCGCTGTTGCAACGAAGCGGGTGTTAGTTCGGTCAAGTTGGTGTGCTCGGGAGCATACGCGCCTGCTCTGCCGTCGGCGTCGATCCGTGCGATCGTGGGCGGGGAAAGCAGGGGCACGATAACGCGCGAGCGGCGTTACCATCCGTCTAACGTGGGGTCCGCCGCAAACCCGGGCGTTCTCCCCCGGGTTCATTGTGTGCAGACGTCGGGATGTCGCCGCAACCCGTGACGAAGATGATCGTTTGCCGCAGCTACCTCGCGCTGGAAAAACGCGGCATCCCTCCAAGGTGTTGTTTCGCGATGTGCTGTTCGCGTGGCCCCACGCTCGGCTTGCGGCTGAACTGCGATCCCGTGGGCGAGATCGCCGCTGGGGAGGCTGCCCGTCAGCTCATGTATGCCCGTCGTATTCAGCGGTCTGCGGATCGAGCTAATGCCTTAGCTGCATCGTCGAGCGAAGCCTTCTCGGCTCGCCGCTCGTAGTAGTCGGCAAGAGCCTTAAGCTGAATCGCAACCGCTTGGTCAGTGATGGTTTCGGCAGTGCGCAGCAAAGTCTGCGCTGCCTTCAAGCATTCCTTGCCTCGTCGTGAAATCTGATTCCTCATGACGCGCTCGTGCGGTCTTCGGGCGTTTGGTCGAAAGCGATCAGGAACCCATTGTGGTCACTCTGGTGTGCCTTGAAGCGATCGATGCACTTCTTAGAGCAAAGCGGCGTTCGCCATGAATAATGCCGGACGAGACCAAAGTCGCCCTCACAGACTGCGCGTTGCCTGCCCTTGTCAGACCCAAGACGTTCGAAGCGGTAAGGCATTGTCTTCCCCTTAGCCTGTGTGCAAGTCGGATGCTCCAACACTAAGAGGATCGCCACTAACGGATCAATTGAGCACAGGTTGAGCTGGGGAAGTCCAAACAGGGCGTTGCGATGATACGAAAGCTTAGGGTGCTCGGACGAGACGTACAACGAGCCGGCTTGAAATGCCCCGGGACGACGGCGCGCTCGCAGTCACGAACTAGGAGCCGCGTCACCCGCTCGACAGGACGCCGCAAGAGCTATCCGGCCGGGGCACGGATCGGGGCGCGACGCATGGTGTTGTCCTGGCGTTGCGACCCGACATTGAGTCATCGCGAAGTGCTCTTTCATGTCCTCATACACCGCCCGACATCCCGAGTGCAGTACCACACTCGCCGGACGCCGGCGCGCATAGCGCTCTTGGCCGACGATATCTCTCGCCTATCGAATGCATATCCAAATGGAATTTCCAATTTCGTCCGCTGTAGCAAGAATCGCCGCCTATCACCGAAGCAGGCGACAACTACATTGCGCTGCCGTGCTACTTCTGAACCCGATCCAAGGAAGGATGTTGCCAATGGAAAGCGCAGGAAAGATCGGCGCGTTTATTGCGGTGCTCGTACTTGCGGGAGCAACAGCGAATCCCGGCTACGCACAGGACGCCGAGCACGGCAAAGCGATCTTCAAAGCCTGCGCTGCGTGCCATGCCACGGATCATGATAATCGCATCGGGCCGGGCCTGGAAGGAATCATAGGCAGAACGGCAGGTACGGTTCCCGGCTTCAGCTACAGTGACGCTATCAAGAATTCCGGCATCGTTTGGGAGGCAAAGATCCTCGATGCATATCTGGAATCGCCACAGAAGGTGGTTCCCGGAAACAGGATGCCCTACGCGGGGCTGAAGGAATCGAGGGACCGGGCAGACCTGGTTGCCTATCTTGCTACGTTGAAGTAGCAGCTTCTGGAAACAAGCGTCAGCAATGCGCCTGCGCGGACATGAGAGCATTCCGGTCCCGCACAGAAAAGATTCCTGAGTTGAGCGATACAGAAGCATTTCAGGAGCCCCCAGGCGTGTCGAGACAAGCCGCCGAGGTTTCAGAGCCTTCTCGGGAAGCGGAGTCCGATGTCGATTTGTTCGTGATTGGTGGTGGGTCAGGAGGGATCCGCGCTGCGCGCGTCGCGTCGGGACGTGGCGCGAGAGTAATGCTCGCGGAGGAGTACCGGCTGGGAGGAACGTGTGTCATCCGCGGCTGCGTACCAAAAAAACTGTTCGTCTACGCGAGCCGTTTCAGCGGCACGTTCGAGGAGGCCGCAGGATTCGGCTGGCGCTTGTCGGTCCCACATTTCGACTGGCCGTCATTGATTGCCGCTAAGGACCGCGAGATCACACGCCTGGAAGGGCTCTACGGCACCGGTCAGGAAAGTGCAGGCGTCGAGGTGGTGAGGTCTCGCGCCGTGCTCGAGGACGCAAATACGGTGCGCCTCCTCAGAAACGGCCGTCGCGTACGGGCACGCACGATCCTGATAGCGACAGGCGCACGGCCCGAATTGCCTCGCTTCGACGGCATCGAGCTCGGCATCACCTCGGATGCCGTTTTCGACTTGAAGACATTCCCGAGAAAACTTGTGATCGGCGGCGCCGGATACATCGCAATGGAGTTCGCTGGCCTGTTTGCCGCGCTGGGAAGCGACGTCACTGTCGTCTGCCGCGGAAGCAATGTCTTGCGCGGCTTTGACGAGGACGTGCGCCAGGCGGTCGCTGGGTCCTACACGAACCGTGGCATTAAGCTGATGTTTAGCGACAGCATCCGCCGCCTCGAACGGCGGGACGGGGACGTCCGCGACGGCGACCATGCAGGAAGGATCGACGTTACGACTGAACAGGGCGGAAGGTTGATGGCCGACCAGGTGCTGCTCGCCATCGGTCGCACGCCGAACACGACCGCGCTCGGGCTCGACCGCGCCGGGGTCAAGACTGGGGCAGACGGCGCTATCATTGTCGACGCGAGCTCCCGCACGAATATTCCGAGCATCTACGCTGTGGGTGACGTGTCGAACCAGTTCAACCTGACGCCCGTCGCGATTCGCGAGGGCCACGCGTTCGCCGACAGCCTGTTCGGCAAGAAAGCGTGGCAGGTCGACTATTCCAATGTGCCGACCGCGGTCTTCTCCAGCCCGGAGATCGGCTCCGTTGGCCTGACGGAGCTGGAGACGAGGGCGCAGTACCCTGCCGTCGACGTCTACAAGGTTCGCTTTCGGTCACTGAAGGCCGCCGTGACGGGCGATTGCGAGACCGCGCTTCTGAAGGTCGTTGTGGATTGCGCAACAGACCGGATCCTCGGGGTCCATATCGTCGCCGAAGAGGCCAGCGAGATGATCCAGGTGCTCGCCATAGCGATCCGCAGCGGAGTTACCATGAAAGACTTCGCGTCAGTTATGGCCTTGCACCCGACGGTAGGTGAGGAGATCGTCGCAATGCGGACTCCGACGGTGCGGTACGATCGGCGCGACGCGTCGACACCGCTCGTCCCGAGCGCTGCCGTCTGATGCCAGCGGCGCGTGTTCGGAAGGCCCGCTCGGAAAGCCGCGGACCTTCGAGCAGCTCACTAATCTAGACTAAATGCTGCAGGCCTCATACAGACTGAATGAAATCGATAGCGCCACCCCGCGCCAGTGAGGAGTGCGCAAGCAGTGTCGCGCAGGATGCCTGAACCACCTGCCCCACGACTCGCCGCGTGTTTCGCTTGCGTGCCAACAGTCCGCAATCCTAAAGGTGAGCGCGATGAGTTCTTCCATTTCCACACGACGCCCAATCAGCCAAAGTCGTGGAGCAGTGGCGATAACTATGGGCTCCTATCGAAGTCGACACGAGCAGGGGCGAGCAACACCGCTGTCAATTCGCACCGTCAACCTCCAACGCAAGGTGCCCGCCATCGTCGACACCGAACCCTTGGTGGGAAAGGAGCAAGGTTTTCGTCTCGATCGACATTTTACTACCTCCACCGAGAGTCTTGCTGAGCTGGCGCGGCACCGGCGCCGCGAGCTCGTTCAACGGAAGGGGACTCGTGATCGAGCAAGTCGCCTGACACTGCGACACTCAGGTTCGAAAGCCGCCTGCCCCTAGTGTGTAAGGCAGCTGCCGGGCAGCTGCGACATTCCCATCAGCCGCTCAGCTTGAAGATGCGCGCGAGGGGCTTACTCAACTGGGTTCGACCTGGTGACGTCCCGCTGGTCGAAGGTAATGGGTATATTCCGTCGGGATCAATTATCTCGATCAACCTATCTGGTCGCATTCGGCGTTGTATGCCGGGCCGATAGCGGGCGCCACAACGGCCAGCCCACGATGATTGAAGCCAATGTCGTCGGCGAAAGCGAAGTATTTGCATTGCAAACCCGCATCTCCCGGCCAGCTAGCCCGAGCAAACGGAGCACAGAATGGGTCCGTCGCTACGCGATTGCGAAGGCCTTGCGTTAACTCGGTTGTGGCAAGCTCACGTACATCAAGCATCAGTCCACGGCCCGCCAAGCTGCGGCGATCGCTAACTCATCACTCTATGCGGCGCGCGGCCCTCTGATTAATCATCCTACTTCAACAGCGTCATCCGGCTGATCGACCGATTTCGCTCGGCCGAGGTAGGACGTGCCAGCGCATCTCCTACACTTAGGTATGCTCTTCTCAGCCGAAGTACCACACGGATCAACCTTCTGTGCAATGGTGTTGGCAATCTCCTTGTGACTACGCTTGGGGTACAGCCGCACCGACTTATCGAACCGCAAGACGATGGCCAAGAGTTCACCCATGACAATCATAGATGACTCCGCGTTGTTTGGTTTTGTCCTCAAGACGGCTAAGTCAGCCTCCGACATCGCCGAGGTCGTTCGCAATCTGTTCATGGACGTGCGCGACTGTTACCGGCCCGGGCTGCACTACATGCGCGGCCCCGGCTTTAAACGGCGCACCAACCATCAGGCCTGGCTAGTAGATTCTGAAGCCGTACCGCTGCCCGGGCAGCACCAGCCGCCGCCGGTGTACATACGCCCCTGCGACGCGGCAAACCCGGCTCGATAACCCGGCCAAGGTTCTAACATGTTCGTCCTATGGGGTATCCTGTTTGCCGTCTCGGTCTCGAGTAATCTGGCGACATGTATTGTAACCTCTGCCCGTAATAGTTGGGTGGCAACTCGAGGCTGGATGCGGCACGGCGTCGCCGCCATTTGCATCGCATTGCTCGGCCCGGCGACGACGCCGGCTGGTTCGGCGGGTGCCGGGGTCACCCTCGAATTGCGCAAATTGCCGATGAAGTTTAGCTGGATTGCTTGCCAGCCGAATTGCCGAGGTTGGGTCAGCGCGGTCGGCATCGTGACCGCCGATACTCCGAGGGTTTTCGACGAATTCGCGCTAGGTCGACAGCTTGACGGCGCGACCATCGTGCTGGATTCCAGCGGCGGTGCGGTCAATGAAGCGATCGCGCTCGGGCGGCGCTGGCGCGATCTGGGGGCGCTGACCACCGTTGGCGTCAGCGTTCAGACCAACACTGCACAGAGCGCTCCTTCCGACAAGGCTCCCGTGGCTTATTGCGAATCGATGTGCGTGTTCCTGCTGCTCTCGGGCAAGACGCGTTTCGTGCCCGAGACTGCCCATGTTCGGGTGCATCAGATCTGGATCGGTGACCGCGCCAATGATGCCAAAGCCGCGACCTACAGCGCGGATGATCTGATGATCGTGGAACGCGATATCGGTCGTCTCGCGAAATACACTTTCGACATGGGCGGCGCGGGTGATTTGTTGTCGCTGTCGCTGAACGTGCCGCCCTGGGAAGATCTGCATGAACTGTCGCAGGAGGAGTTGCGGCTCACCGGGCTGGTCACGACCCGTATGCGTGATCAGCCGGGCAACAAGGCAGCGGTGGTCGAGCTGACGCGCAAACCGGTGCGGGGGCGCTTCGTAAGCAGCGCGGTCGCGACCAAGACAAATCCAGAGCCGGCAGTATCGACCAAGTCGGCTGAAGCTATGGGGCCCGCGGGCAGCGTGAGCGCTGTGGGCCCGCTTGGGCAGGACTAGCGGGTACCATGTTGAGGACCGATTGAGGAATTCCAGCAAAGCCAACCAAGCGAACGAAATATTCACGCTAGATTTCCGAAACAGTCTCGGTCGTGTGAGCGGCTCGCTGGACGTCGACCCTAGCGCTCATATCAACAGATCCCCCCGATTACCCGAACAACGTTTCCGACGTGCCGTGCCCATTACCGCGGCGAATTAAGCGGGTGCACATGCCGATTGCTTCGCGGCAGCAGCCCTCCCCAATTAGCCGAAGGGTTGGTATCCGCATTGCAACTTTCGAGACCTGCTCAGGGTCTCCCCAACAGTGTGGCTCACAAGAAGCTTCTTTCCGACTTGAAGATCGAGGCAGCCAAGCGGTTGATCTCGCCAGCAAGGTTCGCGTGCTGGTTGCGCTGATTTGCGGCTTCGAGGATCAAGATTAATTCACGCGCGCTCTCTCGCGCGGCGTGGGCGGCAGCCCAGGCTCGTGGCGCAGGCCGATGGATAATCGGCGCGTTTCTTACGTAGGCTTGATCATATCCCGTGCATAGGCCAAACCGATACCGTATCCGCCGCCGTGAGCCTCCACGATTGCTCGCGCTCCGTCATAGGTCTCGTGCCGGGTCCAGTCGCGCTGGAGTTCCAGAAGGACCTGGATCCACGACGTCGGCTTTGCGCCCGCCGCCTCCATCCGTCGCATCGACAGATCGTGACTGACCGGAGTGAGCCCGCCGCAAGCGTCGCCGACGACGTGCACCTCATACCCCTCCGCGCGAGCGGAGAGCACCGGAAAAGTCACACACGCTTCCGTCAACAGCCCCGAAAAGATCAGCTTCCGTCGTCCCGTCGCCACGATAGCAGCGCGCGCAGCGTGGTCCTCCCACATGTTCATGTTGCGGCGCTCGATCGCGACTACTTCAGGAATCGCAGCGTGGATCGCTGGCATCAGAGGACCGCTGTAGACCTTTGTGGCGGACGTGGAAGCCACGATCGGCATGCCGAAAACGGTGGCAGTGCGCGCTAGAGCGATCACGTTGTTCAGAAGCGTTTGGCGATCGATCGACCCGACGCCGAAAGCAAGCCCGGCCTGCTGATCGACCAGCACCAAGGTGCAATCCTTCGGCTTGATCAGGATGTCGGACATCGCCGTTTCAGGTCCTTGTGTCATGTTTCGTTAACTCGGGACATCGGGGAGTTATCGTGGCGGCTTCGCTTCTGTTCCGACAGCCTAGCGGTAAACGTGATCTCAATGAGCTGTTCAGGAAAGGCCAGTCTCAGCACACCTATCAGGTTGCTGGCGCACTGAGGTCGTGCCGTGCCGTAGGCCTCCTTGCGCACCCTGCCCGCAACGGCGAATGCGGCACCGACATCGAGGACATACAGCGTCTCCTCGACGACATTGTCCAACGTCGCCCCGAAGCGCGCCAAAAGCTTGGCGGCATTGGCGTAAGTCGCCCGCATCTGCTGTTCCATCATCGAGAACTCGGCCGGCTTGCCGGAGTCATCGAGAGAAGCAGGCGCGATTAGGTTCCCGTTCTCGTCGTGGCTGAGCTGACCGGAGACATGGATCGTGTCACCAACCTTGATCGCCTGTGCGTATCCGTAGGCATCTTCCCACGGCACATCGAAATAGACGGTCTCCTTACAGTTTATTGCGGCGGCAGTTATCTCGTCGCGTTGCATATGGAGCCTCCTGGCTTCTCAATCCCGTCTCGATGGCGGCACTGACTTTCGTTAGGACGATGCTTTGGAGAATGACCTTGCAAAGCCGACGAAGGAAATCACCTCTCGTCATAGATTCGATAGACCATCGTTAGCGCCGTCGCGCCGCGTGATCTAGTAACGGGAAATGCCACCAGCCCCGCCTGCAGAGAGTTCCCATTGTCGCCGGCGCTGAAAAACGAGGACGAGCCAAAGGAGAGTTGAGTGAGACATCCCACTCGCGCCGATACGTGGAACGAACGTTGACGGGTTGTGGATGCGTGCATCGCGCAAGCCGCGCAGATGCGACCTGGCCGGTCGCGACGCTCGTATTCGACGCTTCGCGGAAAATGTCTTTTAAACGGATATTCGTCAGAGTGAACTGAAGGTCTCGGTTGGCTCCAAAAGACGACCTAACTCGTCGGATCAGCTCAGATCGAGCGGCGGGCCGGGCGAATAGCTGTGCCATCACACCAGACCTGAGGGTGCAAAAACAGATTGATCGTGGCGCGCGCCAAATCCCCCGTAGGAGTGCGTCATGGTCGAGGAGGCGGCGCGCTGCCACCCGTGATCTGGATTGCTCCCAGGCAGCCAACGAAAATCTCTTCATGTGCGTCTGGTGACGTTCCTCGCTGCGGAGTCACGCGGCGCGGCGGCAATAACGATCGTCTATCGAATCGATGGCGAGAGGTGATTTCCTTCGCAGGCGTTGCAAGGGCATTCTGCAAAGCATCGTCGGGCGCGCTTTCGAGCAACGCTGGACAACGACGTCGAGGGGACGGAGAGTCGGATGAAGTCATACACCGCTACGGCCATGCCGCTTCGGACAGCCGCTCCGGATGACCCCGCTCTGGCGCGGGTGTTAGCGGCTTACGTAGCGTCGGCGACAATCTGGCTTGTATTGACCACGGCCGTAGGAGTCTTAGTCAGCTTCAAGTTCGCCTATCCGGATTTTGCGACGACGCCGGCGCTGTCGTTTGGACGGTTGCGGGCGATCCACACCAACGGAACATTTTATGCCTGGGCGAGCCAGGCGCTGATCGGACTTGCGCTGTTCGTGGCAGCGCGCAGTTCGGGCGCGCGGCTCTACAGCGAGCGACTCGCATGGATCAGTCTTGCGCTCCTTAATGTCGCCGCTGTGCTGGGCACCGTTACACTCGATTTCGGTTTCAACTACGGCCAGGAGTATCGCGAGTGGCTGTGGTGGATTCGCGTAATCCTCGGGCTTGGTTTGATCACTGCGGTCTGGAATATGATCGCCACTGTCGAGCAGCGGGATGCCGAGGATATCTACATTTCTAACTGGTATACTATCGGAGGCACGCTGTGGACGATTGTCATGGTCGTGGTGTCGCTTCTGCCATGGTACCAGTTCGGACTGGGTCAGGTCGCGGTACAGGCCTTCTTCATGCATAACGCCGTCGGACTATGGTTCACGCCCCTATCGCTCGGTGTGTCCTACTATGCGCTGCCGAAGCTCCTGAACCGTCCGATCTATTCGTATTCTCTTGGCGTCTTTGCATTCTGGACCAATCTCATCTTCTATCCGATCGTCGGCGCCCATCATTTTGAATTCAGTCCATTACCGTGGTGGCTGCAGACTACGGCCATCGTCTTCAGCGTGGCCATGCTGGTCCCTGTGCTGAGCGGCACTGCGAACTTCCTTCTCACCTTCCGGGGGACTCACGAATGGATATATCGCTCGCCCGCGGTGTTCATCCTCGTCGCCGTCTACGGCTATCTACTGGGTTCGACGCAAGGCACATTTGAGGCGTTCCGCTCGCTGCAGCAGCTGTGGCATCTGACCAATTACACGGTAGGGCACTCGCACCTGACGATGTATGGCTTCGTTACCTTCGCGATCTGGGGCGGAGTCTACGCACTCTTGCCGCGCGCCACCGGCAAGTATCCCTACAACCTGACTATGGGCATCCATTTCTGGCTTTCCGCAGTCGGTGTTGTCATCTACGTTGCGGCGCTGTCGGCCGCAGGAACCATTCAGGGGCTCGATTGGTTTCGAGGACTCACCTTCATCCAGTCGGTCGAAGATGCCGCGCCATATTGGTTGTGGCGCTCCGTCGGTGGCTCGCTGATGTTCGCCGGCCATCTCGTCTTCGCTTTCAATGTCTGGACAATGACCTACGGCAGGTCCTACGCCGAGCTTGCCGCAGCCAAGACGGTGGCGGTATGAATAGGTTGTTGGCGATTTCCGGTGGTTCAACGCTGATCTACACCGGATTGGCGGTTCTTATGGGCGTGCTGCCGGGCATCTGGCTATCGAAGGTACCTCCGACGCCGGGCCTTAAGCCACTGACCCCCCTAGAGGCGCGAGGGCGGGATGTTTATGTCTCCGAAGGTTGCTTCTATTGCCATACCCAGCAAGTACGCCCCCTCTCTGGAGATAAGTCCTTTGGCCGTCCGTCCGCACCGGGCGATTATGCTTACCAGACGACGGAATTGCTAGGTTCGGAGCGCAACGGTCCGGACTTGAGCAATATCGGCACGCGGCAATCGAGCAGCATATGGCAGTTCATCCATCTCTATCAGCCGCGCGCAGTGGTGCCGCAATCGATCATGCCAGCTTACCCTTGGCTATTCAGCGTTGTGGACAAATTACCTCCCGAAGAGAAAGCGGTGTCATTGCCGCCTGAGTTCGCGCCAGGCGGTACCGTGATTCCTAATGACGACGGCAAGGCGCTGGTGGCCTATCTGTTGTCGCTGAAGCAGCCCGCGCTCGCTCCAACGCGGCCCGGCACCGTGCCATTGAGTCGCTCGAGCGGGCCGCTAGGGTTTGATGCCGGCAAAGGTGCAGCATTGTTCGCCAACAACTGCGCATCCTGCCACGGCGCGGAAGGCAAGGGTGTGCCCGGAACGTTTCCGCCGCTCGCCGGAGATCCGGTGGTTAACGCCGCCAATCCGACGGCACACATTGGCGCTGTGCTGCATGGACTTAGCGGAAACGTGATCAATGGCCAAAAATATGAAGCTCCGATGCCCGCGTTCGCGGATCAATTGTCGGATCAGGAGATCGCCGATATCATCAACCACGAGCGCTCCTCATGGGGCAATCGTGGTGCCTTGATTAGCGCGGCTGATGTCGTCGCGGCGCGCGCCAACGAACCACTGCAGAAGCAGCCGACGAAACCGGTCTCGCCGATAGCGGCCCCGGCACCGACATTCGATCCCGCGGAAGGATCGAAGCTGTTCGCCGAGAACTGCGCCGCCTGTCACGGTGCAGAGGGCAAAGGTGTGCCCGGCACGTTTCCGCCGCTTGCGGGCGATCAGGTCGTTAACGCCACTGACCCTGCCGAACACATCACCACCATGCTGCGCGGCCTTGGTGGGAAGGCGATCAACGGCCAGAAGTACGAAGTAGAGATGCCGCCGTTCGCTGACAGACTATCTGATCAGCAGATCGCTGATATCATCAATCACGAGCGCACGTCATGGGGCAACCACGGGCCGCTGGTGACGCTCGCGGACATCACGAAGCTCCGCGCCAAGAAATAGGAGGCGACGATGACTGATACGATTACCGCTTGGATCCTCTCGGCGCTTGGCTATCTCTGCACTACGCCTGCGATCGCTAATGCTGCTGGCGATCATAGTCTTACCGGACCACTACTTGGCAACGTGCTGGTGGCGGGCGGGGCTGGGCTCGTGACCCTTAGCTGCATCGTGGCGGCGCTGTGGATGCTCTTCGACCCCGGCGAACGGGATCCCAATCATCCAAAGTATCGCGTCTTGGACACCGACCGTTAGAGGAATGCAACACGTGCCCGACCCGCGCATCCGCATCTATCTAGACGACACCCCAGATCCGGTCGCCGATCAGCGGCCGCCGACCGAGATAGCGCTCGACACGAAGAGCCTTGCCGACGGCGAGCACGGCCTGCGCATCGAAGCCCAAGATGCCACCGGCCAGGTCGGGGTCCGGCGCCTTCGATTCCAAGTCCGCAACGGCCCCGGGATCACGGTCACCGGGCTTGGTGATGGTGCCGTCGTCCACGGTACCGTGCGCCTCATGGTCAACGCGTTTGGAGCGGAAGAGCCGTTCGAGCCGCACCGAGCGGAATCGCCCTCGCCGACGCCGGTCTGGGTGTGGGTGCTGATGCTACTGATCGTTGCTTGGACCGCTTGGTATGTCGCAACTCTTTGGAACGTTCCGGCGGATTACGCGAAAACACCAACTTATTCCTCGTCGATGAATCCATTCAAATAGCGCGCCCCAAGATCGAACGAGTCAACGCTGTGGCTGCTGACCCATCCGGATCTCCGCAAGTGAAGACGAATATGCTCGTGCATGATCCATTGCGTGAGGCGAAGGTACGCGGTCTCATCGACAGGCGTTCGCTCTTGACGACGGAGGCGTCTACTTAAGTTAGCGTGATGCCGCACGTAAAGTTTCGACACCGTTCGATCACCTTGATCGTTCCGGTATAAACACAGGTGATGGCAGCTCGCTGCGGCGTTTGAGCTCGACCGCTTGAAGTTGAAGCGATGTACGGACGCATTCAGCGCGCTTGACATCCGAAAGGTGCGCAAGCTCCATTCTCCAGGAGCCCGCACCCTTCTCGACTTAGTCCAGTGCCTTTATAAAGTTGCGAGCTATTGGCTGCTTCTCCGTTTTCGGGGCGACTGTGGATAGATGTGAATATGGCGTGAGAGAAGATATCCATGCAAAGACTACCACACCAGAGTCACGCTGTGCGGCTAAATGAGCAGGCGCTGATCATAGCTAGTTGCGCAACGCTATAGGTTCGCGAACTGCTGAAGAAGCAAGAGGTTTCATTGTGGAAATTCGACTCGGCACCAGGCGTAGTGATTTGGCCATCTGGCAAGCCAGTCACGTCGCCGACCTTATTCGTGGCGTCGAGCCGGCCGCTGAGGTGCGCTTGGTCTTCGTGAGCTCGGTTGGCGATAAAGATCGAAGGTCGGCCTTTCATCAGCTTGGCGGCATCGGAGCGTTCACGAAGGAGAGCGAAGACACGCTTCTGCGCAACGAAGTTGACCTGGTCGTTCATTCCCTCAAGGATCTTCCAACCAAATTGCAGCCCGGCTTGGTATTGGCAGCCGTTCCCAAAAGAGAGGATCCTCGGGACGCGATTTGTGGCGTTACACTAAGTCAGCTACGGCCGGGGCTGCGCGTCGGCACTGGATCAATTCGCCGTAAAGCTCAACTTCTCGAGTTATGCAATGGTCTCGATATTCGACCTATCCGAGGGAACGTTTCTCCAAGGCTGTATAAGGCAAAGAACCGACAGGGAATAGACGCGACTCTATTGGCGGCGGCCGGGTTGTCCCGACTAGGATTGCTGCATGAGGCTTCACAGATTTTAGACGCTCGTGTTTTCCCGTATGCAGTCGGTCAAGGTGCTCTCGCGGCCGAAGCTCGCGAAGAGGATACGGCGCTTATAGCGCTGCTTCAAAAGATTGAAGACCGGCAATCGCGCTCCGAAGTGGATGCAGAGCGCGCATTGATGAGAAGTCTCGATGCGGGTTGCAGCCTCCCCGTCGGGGTCTCTGCCACATGGCTCGCCGGGACATTAACACTTCGAGGACAAGTGACTCATCCGGATGGCCAAAGGAAGATCGCCGATGAAAGTGTGGGTCTGGCCGATCAAGCCGACGCAATAGGCAGAAGTCTCGGGCATAAACTTCTTCAGCAAGGCGCCGAAGAGATATTGAAGGCTGCGCTCCGTACCGTGGAAGAGCAAAGGACAATCTGAATTCGCTAGTTGACATGACGACTTATGCTCTTGGGAAGCCAGCATAGCGCAGGCGCTCGGCCTTCTTGAGCAGTGTGGAACCGATTACTGTTGCGCGAATTGCAACGGCCCGGCTGGCGTTCTCCATTAACGATCTGCACCTGTGCCGCAGGGCAGTTGCCGCAGCTTCGTCAAATCAGGGAACTGAACCGCCCCGGGTTTGCCGGAGGCTCCAACTCCTGAGAGGATGGAGCCATGACAAGCAAGACCACGAACAAGTTTTCGCCTGAAGTCCGCGAC
>NZ_JBEPRY010000042.1:0-40494 GCF_040548605.1 Bradyrhizobium sp. JR4.1 | reverse complement strand
AGTGCTCGCTGCGACGATGAAGCCGAAAACCGAGGAGTCCGACGAGCTCTAACGGTTAACTGGAAAGATCAGCGCGCTGCGGCCTACCGCGTAGGCTTACACTGTGACCGGTCCACCGGGCCGAACAGCAGGCTCGACTAGGATCGCCGCCATATCTGTGCAAACGGCTCATGATCTAGCTTCGGGTGGATAAGGGGCATCCCCGCGAATGCCCCTGTAGGACTCTAGGAAGCCCGTGGGCGCCTTTGACGCTACGCCCAGGCAAGACCGCGGCTCGCTGTAGCGCCCACCAGAGGACTCCGCTGAGTCCCCCAGCGGCATCGGCGCCAGTGAGCTCTTGCGGTGCGCCTGTTCCTATTGAGCGCGGGCATGTTGGGCCCCGCACGGTACTCCTAGCGAAGCACACCGCCCTGTTCAGCTGAGCAGGGGGCCAAAGGCTTTAGCCCGAGCTTTTCGAAGCCGGGGCCCCAGCAACGATAGGCCGAGGGGCCCACCGGGAGCCGGAGTCCCTTAGCTGCCGATTAGCTGGGCAGCAGCTGGCTGCCGTTTCCCGTTCAAGCCCGTTCCAGAATGTTTGCGATGGACTGCGCGTACCAGCGCCCGCCGCGCGCCGTAGGGATACCGCGCGCATTCAATGCTTCTGCCACCTGCCTGAGCGTGCTCGCACCCGCCTTCTGTGCCTCGCGGATGATGGGGAGGACGTTGGTAGCATAACGGTCAGCTTCGGCCTTCACGGCCTCCACTGCGCTCTTACGGGCCACGTTGAGCTTCGGATTGCCCAGGGTGACGCCACGGGCCTTAGCAGCCGAGAGGGCCTGCCGAGTGCGGGTGGAGATGAGCGCGCGTTCCTTCTCGGCGAGAGCGGCAAACAGATGCAGGACGAATGGGTCAACGTCCGGACCAAGCTCGGCCACCACAAAGGGCACCTTGTGCGCCATTAGGCCCGAGATGAAATGAACATCACGGCTGAGACGGTCCAGCTTAGCTACAGCTACGTGGCATCTGAGCTTCCTTGCGGCAGCGAGGGCCGCCTTTAGCTGCGGTCGGCGGTCCAGAGCATCAGCGCCCTTGCCGGTCTCCACCTCCACGAACTCACGCACTACCGTGAACCCCTCAGCCTGAGCGAAGTGAGCGAGCGTCTGCCGCTGCGCTTCTATGCCCAGCCCTGAGCGCCCCTGTTGGGAAGTCGAGACTCGGATGTAGGAGATTAGGGTGCGTTCGGTCATCACAGCAGCCTCCAGAAACGTCTGTAAAAGACCTTATCGAGCATTTAGATTATAGACAAGCCGCTTCTCGGGATCCCGGGGATTCCAATTTGCATAGCGCGCGGTCTTTACGACCCGCTACGGGGATCGGATGTTCACGCCTGCAGATTGGCGCAGCGCGGTGCGCTTTGATGCGCTTATGCTGAGACCTAAGATTTCGCGCAAGGGTGTAAGTTTCGTTCCTTGCAGATGCTGGCTGTGAATCGAGGCCATCAGCAAGGAGATGCCTTCGACAGTCCGCTTTTCCCTTGTGGACCACATGGATGCTTTGATTGGATCAACGCTCCAGAGCAGCACGTCTGCAACAGGGTCGGTCATGCGAAAATCGACCGCCGATCCGTGAACGGCCTTAGACAACAATGCGTACTCGCTCTTTAGGAAACCGAGGCCCGACACATTTTCTGGTATCGACGTCAAGCGTGGGTGTTTTTCAAGGTACTTGATCAAATCGGTGAAGCCGATGATGAACTTACCGGCCTCCCAGAGTTCCAGCTCAACAGGATGATCATTATAATAGATTGAGCAGAGTACGTTTTCGATGCTGCTGCGCAAGGCTTGCAGAGCAGCACGCCAAGCGCCGACCGAAGCATTCACATGTGAGACGAGAGCATCATTGTGAGCTTCGAGAAAAAAAGCAGCGCTTCCTTTGCTGTAGTGCGGCGCCACTAAGTACGCCTTTAGCGCTTGAAGGGCGCTCAGCCTTCGATAGCTATCCTGATAGATGGGGTTCGCATGAAGGTGCTTCCAATTCTGCGTAGCCTGCGCCGTCCAATCTTTGAAAAAGGCGGCGTGATTAGCGTCTATCTCGTTCAGCAGTTGTGACATCACTTCAGCAGAGCGTTGAGCGCCGACATCAGTTCGGGATTTACCTCAGACTTGGTACGCTGAACCGCATGCCTGAGTTTTCGTCGCGCCTCGGGGTCTTGCTCCAGATGCCGCAGTATCTTGCCCACGATGTCGCGAGTGGATTCTGTGTTTTTGACTTCCAGAGGAAATTTGTACTCTTCAATCACAGCGCGCCACTGAGCCTTGTCAAATTGCGACAATGCCACCAAGGCACCTAAGGCCATCGGAACGTCGGCGGCGCTCGGTTTCGGTCGCGACGGTGGTCGCAAGACCAAGTTCTCTAGCTCCACATTGGGAGCGAGCCGTAGTGCTTCCGCCAAATTGGTAAGAATTTTTGCTATCTCGTGAGTTTTCATTTGGTCTTCAGCTTTGCCAACAGTTCGTCACCCAGAGCGGTAAACTCGCCAATCGCGGTATTATCAGGCATTCCAAAAATCGAACAGTTCTTAGCTGCAGACTCTGCGACAGAAGTCCGCTCGCTGATCTGGGTGGAGAATACCATGCCTGGAAAGAGGGCCTGAAGGGTTTGTGCCGTTTGAGTTCGAAAAAAGGACGTGCGTCCCACACGCGAGATAATAATCCCGGCGTGAACCAAAGGGTTCTCCAAGTCTTGCGAGAGCTTGGCGATTCTAGTCAGCAACAGAGCGATCCCAAGGCTCGACAGGAAATCCAAAGAAACTGGCACGACGTAGTGAGTGCTGATTGCCAGAGCGTTTTGAGTTGGAATTGTAAGGTTGGGCGGGCAGTCGCATACCACCACATCATAATTGCCGAGCACGTCCTTGATGGCTCGACGGAGACGTGTTTCGCGCGCTACTTCAGAACTCAAATCTAGATCGATGGTGAAGAGGTCCAAGTGCGATGGAATCAGATCAACGTTCTTGAAGACACTTTTGATTATCACATCCTGTGCGGTTTTGAGCTTACCTTCGGCGCTCGTATGCTGACGGACGCCGAGAAGGTTCGCCACAGTCCCATGTGCAGTGGCATGCTTTTCCCAATCTGGAACGGAGATGCACGAGAACGTCGCGTTTGTTTGCGGGTCTAGGTCAATGAGAAGTGTCCGAAGACCTTTTCTGCCGCAGTGAGCGGCAAAATTAACAGCGATGGCTGTTTTGCCTACTCCTCCTTTGAGATTCACACACGAAATTACGACAGGTTGTTTAGGCGCTGGCTTCGTTGGAGCCTTTTTTACTGGTTTGGACATGCTCTTCCTTCAACCCCCAAGGTTGCACCGAGGCTAAACGGCCATCGAGAAGCTGTAAACCGGAGGAGCCTCAGTCGCCGACCCTGTCAACAGCCTTGCGGAGCGCGGGGCGTTTCGATGCCCCGGGGTCCCTCGGCTACGAAGGCGGCTAGAACAGGGGACGCCTCGATGCACGGCCGATCTTGAGATTCTTTGCGATGGCGGATGCCCCCATGCCTTGTGCCCGCAACGCTTCCGCGCGCCTTTTGCATCTGCAATGCTCTCAAGCTGACGCTCTTCGCAGATTGGCTCGCCCGCTGCTATAATGGTGTCGATGGCAAGCGCGCGGTTTTCACAGCTGTTCCTTGAGGAGGAACCTGCTCTCAGCTTGTTCGCCCCAGACAGGCTGCATTAGAGATTGGTTGCAGTCGAGGCGGGGTAGAACGATGCGAGTGGCAATTCTTCTTGGGTTGGGTCTTCTAATACCTCAGTTGGCTAACGCGGCGAGCTTTGACTGTGGGCGGGCCGTTACGTCCATCGAACGCGCCATTTGTTCGCGTCAGGAACTGAATGAACTAGACACCCGTTTAGGCGAAATTTTTCGCAAAGCTCTCTCGCTCCAGGTCGATCAAGGACCGCTCCTCCGCGATCAGCGGGCGTGGTTATCGAACAGAGAAAGAGCTTGTGGCCCACTCGGATCGGGGGGGCTGGAGCAATGTTTACTTGAAAAGAGCACCGCGCGGATAGCAATCCTTGCATCAATCGTGTCCCGAGGTGGCTCGCTGTCATCTCCAAATACCAACGACGTGTGGGCCAGCGTTCCTACGGGCTTCGAAGCAGCGAAAGTAAACAGCGCTCCCACGCCTGTAATCGCCCCAGCAAACCTCCCGCCGCCCAGCAAGGACCCCGTCGTCAAAAGCCCCACTCCGCCTGCGCCCGATGACATACAGGTAACCACCGCAGACAAGATTAATGCCACCTTAGAGGTAATCACTTCACCTCGGTTCTTCTTGACGATTGCCTTCGTGGGCCTTCTGTTCTGGGGTGAAGCACGCGCCAAGCGCACGGCCCAAAGCATTCCGACTAAGCTGGGCAGGTTGGGTCTCGTGTTGCACTGGGCGTCCTTGGTTATCGCGGTGATGCTCTTTGGTGCTGCGGGGCTCGTAGCGACGCAGGCGAAGCACTTCGATGATGGAGCCGTATTAGGAGGGGCAGCGCTTGGCATCTTGGCTCTGGTGATCTGGCTCGTTGGCAAGGCGCTGCGTTACATTCTCACTGCTCCCGCAGAGGCTATTCAATCTGCTTCTGCATCAGTCTCGGTGGCTCCGCGAAAGACACAGCAGGCCGGGAAGGATGCTATGTTCGGGCTAGGCCGCAAGCTGAAGTACTTGCGCGAGGCATTCACGGCAGGTGCAACTAACACCGGCAACATCATCGCTACAGTGAACGGTAGGCTAGTGCTCAACTGGCATGGGACAGCTTCTCAGCGGGACGGCATCTTAGAGATGCTCCCGAGAATGCGCGATAAGATGATGCCGGACGTGGAAATGGGGACGTTCGCGGACGGCCTTATTGCGAGCATCCACGATGAGGGTATGTCGTCAGATAGTACCGGCAGCAACATTCAGACTATGGCGATGCTGTGGAGGGTGTTCACGACCAGGCTCAAAGACATCACCTATGGCGATCTGATCAATCACGCGAATATGCACTGCGCCTTTCAACTGCATGAGCAGCCCGGTGATCAGTTCAAGATCACTTGGAAGATTAGCGTGATGGAAGGGAGAACACCCTAGAAGCTGGCAGCGGCCGTCCTGTGTGGCGCTTGGTTCGCCTACGGATGGGAGCCGCAACCTTCGTGGCAGTCGGACTGGTCGCCCTCGGTGTCGCGGCGATTAGCGCAGGCGACCCGAGTGGACTTGCTGGTGGTCACAGCCGGTGGTACGAACGAACGGACAGCTGCGCTGATTTGTGCTTATTTTTCAATGCGGGCACTCGGGGCTGGTCGTCTCCCCTAGGGAGCGCCATTTCTCCTGCCAGACCGGGCACTTCGAAAACCGGCCATTTCCGCTTGTAGCCCCCACCGGCGTGCGCAGTTCGCACGGCTCGGCGCGGGCGCTCTCCTAAGCGATCGTGCCGTCGATCGAGCGGCGGATCACCCGCTGTACTTCTGCATTCGACAGAAACAGATCGTGGTTGATGATGCCCCAGCCCTCCTGCGAAGCATCGACCACGCGCACACCGAGCTGCGCGATGACGGCTTTCTCGGCGGCGCCGACCCTGGTCATTCCACCTGCAATCTGTCCCGACAGCGCCAGGGCGCGATCGTTCGTGGAGGCGATCACGGTGATCTTGCCGGCAAGCGGACCGATGCGGTGGATCGCAGACGAGAACACGTCCATGTCGATATCGGGCGCGGCAAACACCACCGCGCCGATCTTGCTCGTCACTGTGTCGCCGTATCGCGCATAGAGCTGACGCAGGCTTTCGAGCGACAGCATGGTTCCCATGCTGTGCGCAACGATGTTCACGCGGCCGGTGCCTGGCGCCGACACGAGTGCGGAGAGCACGCGCTCAAACTCGTCGCGGGACCACATCGCACTGTCGCGGTCATAGGCATAGTCGAACAGTCCTGCCTTGGAAGGCCAGGAGAACACCATGGTCCGGCCGCGGAACTTGATCCCGTCGGAGAGATGGGCGCCATCGAGCACCGCCGTCTCGAACGTCTGCTTGAAGCCGTGCACATAGATCAGCACGTCTCCTCCGCCGGCCTGCGCGACGAGATCGCCGGCGTCGGCCGACACCGGTTCGACCCGGTCAAGGCGCCAATCGCCAATTCCAACCGAGGCGAGAGAAAGACGGCTCTCATCCGGCGCCCCCAGCTTCGCCCGCGCGACTGTCATGGTCGTCGCGCGCTCCGGGCCGAACCAGGGCTTCGTGCGACCGCCGTTCACCGGCTTGCGCGTGGTGGTGACGAGCAATGTGGGGTCAAGGGATAGCGATGACGCGTCGAAACGCGCGCCGGTCGCACCCAAGCCGGCGCATCCGCCGAGCGCGAGGGCGGTCCCTGCCGACATAAATCCGCCGAGGAGAGCGCGGCGCGAAATAGAATGACAGGGGTCGCGTTGCAGAAGAGGCCGAGCGATCACACGAAACCTTTGGGAACTTTTGTCCACCGTAGCGCCCCGCTACATCCCTGAATGACAATGGGGGCGAGAAGACGGCGGAGCTGCTTCGCGGTCCATTGCTTGGCCTTGGGTCAATCACCTCCGCGGGGCGGGCTAGAGTTAAGGTGACGGTGCACAGAACTCGTGCCGCCTTGTAAGCCGCGATCTTCTTGATCTGTGCTGCCTGTCGGGCAACACAGCCGAAGTCCGTCAACCCCTCCTCACAAAAATATTCCACTTTACCGAAATTCGGAAATATCGTATGTGTCGGCCATCCCAGCCCACAAAAAAGGCGGTCGTACGTCGTCACGAACGCGGGTTGGGAGTTGCGGTGGACGCGGGCGGCGTTAAAGGCGGGTGAGTGGCGTGCAGGGCGAGATGAACCTCGTGAGCATGTCACGAACCGCATCGACGGACGGCGCCGAAGCCCTGCGAAGCCTCTTGGCGAAGCAGGGTCAGCTCGCGTACGGCGAAACCGTGTGGTCCCGGCCGTCGTTGCTACGGTCAAGCCTTTGCGAAGGCGTCAGCGCGTCAACCGGCGCGGTGCCGTGCATTTCGCGGAGGTGACGGAGGCAAGAAGGAACTCGTCTCCGGGGAGAGCGCGGCATAGGCCGTCAAACCATCGCGCAGGGAAGGCCTGGTCTCGGCTGCCCTGTGTCTCCCCTGTGCATTGCGTGTGCAATCAGTTCGCATGGGGGTTTTTATGGGTGCCAGCCGGCGCCCGGTCTTCCCTGCGCCCTTTCTTGGAGGGCGTGAAGCGAGAAGCATAGCTCGGGCAAACCTGCCGCGAGACTGCGAGCGCGTGTCCGCGCCCCGCATGCAAATTGCACCCCCCCTTTCGAGCCTTCCTTGCGAGCATGATGCGTCGGCATCGGTGGAGGTGGTCGTCCCTCCCGGAATCTGCCTTGATGCGAAATCAGCGTGAGGGAGCGACAATATGAGCGGCTTGGTGATCTCTGGCGGCCGGGTGGTGGATCCCGCCAGCGGAATGGACGCGGTTGGCGATGTGGCGGTGGTGGACGGCAGGATCGCCGCGGTCGGCGCCTCGCTCGGCAGCGCGGAGCGGGTGATCGACGCGACCGGCCTCGTGGTCGCGCCCGGCTTCATCGACCTTCATGCGCATGGCCAGTCGCTCCCCGCCGATCGCATGCAGGCATTCGACGGCGTCACGACGACGCTCGATCTCGAAGCGGGTGTGCTGCCGGTCGGCTCCTGGTATGAGCGCCAGGCGCGGAAGGGGCGCGTGCTGAACTACGGCGCCGCCACCAACTGGGCTTTTGCGCGCATCGGTGCAATGACGGGCTCCAATGCGGAGAGCTCGCTGGAGGCGTTCGGCAACGCCATGCGCGATCGCCGCTGGATGGACAACGTCGCGAGCGATGCGGAGGTATCGGGCATTCTGGAGCGCCTTTCGCGCGGTCTGAACGAGGGCGGCATCGGCATCGGCATCTTGAACGCGTATGCGCCGGGCGCCGGCGTGCAGGAGCTGACCGCGGTCTGCCAGCTCGCGGCCGCGCAGGACGTGCCGACCTTCACCCATGTCGCCTACATGTCGCGCGTTGATCCCGAGAGCGCGGCGGAAGCCTATATCCGCCTGATCGGTTATGCCGGCGCCACCGGTGCGCACATGCACATCTGCCATTTCAACTCGTCGAGCAAGACCGACGTCGAGCGCTGCCGCGTGCTGATCGCGAAAGCGCAGGCGCAGGGCCTGCCCATCACCGTCGAGGCCTATCCCTACGGCACCGGCTCGACCGTGCTGGCGGCGGCGTTCTTCAGCGACCCCGAATTCGTCGAGCGCAACGGCACGGGTTACGATTCCGTGCAGCGGGTCACCGACGGCCATCGCTTCAGCGATCGCGAGGAGCTCTTGAAGGCGCAGGCCGACGAGCCGTCGTCGCTGGTGCTGTGGCACATCCTCGACACCGAGAACAATGCGCATCACCGCGACCTCCTCGACATGTCGGTGCTCTATCCCGGCGGCGCGATCGCGTCCGACGCGATGCCGTGGACGACGTCGGACGGCAAGACCTATACGGGCGATGCCTGGCCGCTGCCGGATGACGCCACCTCGCATCCGCGCTCGGCCGGCTGCTTCACGAAATTCATCCGCGAATGGGTACGCGAGCGCAAGACCGTGTCGTTGCTCGAAGGCGTGCGCAAATGCGCGCTGATCCCCGCGGAAATCCTGTCGCAGAGCACGCCCGCGATGCGCGCCAAGGGAAGGCTCGCGAAGGACGCCGATGCCGACATCGTCGTGTTCGACTACGAGAAGCTCTCGGACCGCGCGACCTTCACGGCGATGAACCGCCCCTCCGAGGGCGTGCGGCACCTCGTGGTCAGCGGCCAGATGCTGATCATAGATGGCGTGCTGGACGTGGCGGCGCGGCCCGGCCGTCCCGTGCGCCGGCCCGTCGTCGGGGGCTGAGACATGCCGGTCCCCATTCTCCTGGTGACGGGCTTTCTGGGGGCCGGCAAGACCACGGTCGTCAACCATCTGCTGGCGCATGCGGAGGGGCGGCGGATCGCCGCTGTGGTCAACGATTTCGGCGCGATCAACATCGATGCCGAGCTGATCGCGGGCGCGAGCGACGGCGTGGTCAGCCTCGCCAATGGCTGCATCTGCTGCTCGCTCGAAGGCGACCTGCTGCACACGCTCGCGACGCTGCTGCGGCGTGATCCGAAGCCGGAATACATCGTCATCGAGACCAGCGGCGTCGCCGATCCCGCCGACATCGTCCGTAACCTGATGGATCCCGTGATCGTGCGCGAGGCGCCGCTGGAAACGGTGCTCTGCGTGATGGACGCGGCGACACCGCCCGCCACCCTGGACGACGCGCTGCATCGTTCGCAATTGCGCGTCGCCGACATCGTGGCGCTGAGCAAGCTGGATCTGGCGAACGAGGGCGCGGGCTCCCGCATGCGCGAGGCCATCCGCGCGCAACGCGTTCCTGCCGTGGTGGTCGATGCGCCGCACGGCGAGATTCCTTCCGCGCTGCTGTTTCCCGCAACCGTCGATCGCGCGCCACCGTTACGCGAGCCCGGACCGAAACGTCCGGCAGAGCAACGCTTCGAAACGCTGAGCTGGACGTCGGACCAGCCGATCTCGCTGGTCCGCCTGCAGCAGGCGATCGGCCGGCTTGCGCCAAAACTCGCGCGGGCAAAAGGCCTGTTCGAGACCGTCGAGCAGCCCGGGCGCCAGATGGTGTTTCAATTCGCCGCCGGCCGCGCCACGCTCGCCCCTGGCGAAGTGCCGATGTCGGGCGCGCCGCGTGCGCGGATCGTCTTCATCGCCGAGCTCGGCGTGCTCTCAAAGGCGGAGCTCGACGGGATCATGGAGACCTGTGTTGCCGATCGGTGAAGCTATCACCTCAAGCGAATTGCGCGAGGCGAGCACGGTGATCTGGCAGGACCGCTAAGGTGTCAGCAGAACGCGAGCGCGTTGACGGCCCTCGTCGTCGCAATCCCGTTCTCGTTGCCGACGAACTGGCAGACGGCGGATTCGAGCTCACCCGGCTGGTTGCCGCGTGCCACCGCCAGCAGTCGCATCAATTCCGTTTCGTCCTGCGACAGGCGCCGGCACGACGGCGGCATGAAGCACAATTGGCAGGGCCGGCCTCTGCGCAGAATTCTGACCAGCGCGGCAACGCGTGCGACCAGCAGCGGGCTGTCGGCGATGCCAGGCGCCTCGTCGGCAAAGCGATAGGCCGCCTCCCAGCAATCGGACGCGCCGGTCGCATAGGCGGCAGCGATGAACCGCAACAGCGAGAGCGTGACGCGGCCAAAATCATCGTAGCTCTCGACATTAGGCCGCGTCGCAAGCGCGGCCTGGAGCGGACAGAGCCGCGCCTGGCCGGCTTCCGTGACGGGCACAAAGCCGCAACTATCATGCATCATGCGCGATCCCGGTCAGTGCAAGGTGGGGCTTCCGACCAGCCAGCTCTTCATCGCCATCGTCCGGTCATGGTCGAAAGACGGAACGTGCCGGTCGGGCAGGATGAGACCCGCCATGCGGAAGATCGTTGCAAGCCCCCGCACCGGCGCGAGAGCCCAATCGGCGCCGACCGGCGGCAGCCAGCATTCGAACTGCTCGCGCGCGATATCGTCGCGCTCTTTCTGCGCGGCGGCGATCGCCCGCAACATGCCGTGCTCGCTGTCGGACATGCGCGGGCAGGTCGGGCAGTGCACCGCGATGGCCGTATGCGCCGTGCAGGCAAAGATCTCGATGATGCATTCCAGCGAAGGCACGGCGTCGCCCACGCGAAAGTGGTCGTAGACTTGCTGGATATCGGCCGCGGTCGGAACAGCGCTTCCGCTGCGCGCCTTGGCCCGAAACCCCCAGATGAAGAGCCGCTCCGCCGCGCTCAGCGCCGGAAGCTCGAGGGACCCTGTCGATGTCGATTGATGCATTGAACCTCTGGCCTCTGGCTGCGCCTACGCCCCGACCGGCGCTGATGATCTGCACCGATCGTTCCGTCAGAGCCCCCTGCAAGTCAACGCTCGGAGGGGCGATGTCGAGGTCTTCTAGTTTTGAAGAGTTCGCATCTCGGATGCAGCCAGCCTCGCGAGCTTGCGAGGCCGTCCGCAGCATGCCGGTAGGATCCTACGGAGTTTTGCGGGTGGTGGGGAACCCGAATGCTTAAAGCTTTGCTAAGGGGCGCGGGATAAACTGGCATATCAGCCCTTCCAATTCTTGCGAGCTCCGATGTTTTTCTCCCGCATCAGTTTCAAGCTGGTCCTGATTGTCGGCATCAGCCTCCTTGGCATGATCGCGCTGGCGCCGATCGCGCTATCGACCCTGCGCGCGCAGATGATCGCGGACCGTGAGGCCAAGACGCAGCACATGGTCGACGTCGGCTACGGCATCCTGGCGCACTACCAGAAGCTCGAGAGCGAAGGAAAACTCCCACGCGAGCAGGCCCAGGCCGGCGCGATCGCGGAGATCAAGAGCCTGCGCTACGACAAGGTCGAGTATTTCTGGCTCAATGACATGACCCCCAAGATGGTCATGCACCCGATCAAGCCCGAGCTCGACGGCAAGGATCTCTCCGGGATGAAGGATCCATCCGGCAACGCGCTGTTCGTCGGCTTCGTTGACGTCGTCAAAAAGCAGGGCGCGGGCTTCTACAGCTACCTCTGGCCGAAGCCCGGCTTCGACCAGCCGGTCGGGAAAATCTCCTATGTGAAGGGCTTTGCGCCCTGGGGCTGGATCATCGGCACCGGTATCTATCTCGACGACGTCGACGCCGTCTTCCGCCAGAATGCGATGACCTTCGCCCTGGTGTGCCTGGTCGTGTTCGTGCTCGTGCTCGGCGCCTCCTTTGTGATCGGCCGGAGCGTGACCCGGCCGCTGGCGAAGATCACCGCGCTCACCGAGCGCCTCGCCTCCGGCGACAGCGCGTTCGACGTGCCCCATACCGACCGTCGCGACGAGATCGGCGGGCTCGCCAAGGCGCTCGCCGTGTTCAAGGACAATGCGTCGGCGGTCGGCCGGATGCACGCCGAACAGCAGGAGACGAAGCAGAAGGCCGACGAGGAGAAGCGCAAGACGATGACCGACCTCGCCGGTAAGTTCGAGGCGAACGTTCAGGCCGTCGTCCGCGACGTCTTCAACGAGGCGCGCGCGATGCAGCAGGCCGCGCAGGGTATGTCCGAGACCGCCGACAAGGCGACCGACCGTGCTAGCTTCGTCGCCACCGCCTGTCAGCAGGCTTCGAGCAACGTGCAGACGGTGGCCTCCGCCGCCGCGCAGCTGTCGTCCTCGATCACCGAGATCAGCCAGCGCGTCGCGCAGGCTGCAAGCGTGGCCGACAAGGCCGCCGCCGACGGCCAGCGCACCAACGACACCGTGCAGGGGCTGGCCGCCGCCGCGCACAAGATCGGTGAGGTCATCGACCTCATCAACCAGATCGCCTCGCAGACCAATTTGCTCGCGCTTAACGCCACCATCGAGGCAGCGCGCGCCGGCGAGGCCGGCAAGGGGTTTGCGGTGGTGGCAAGCGAAGTGAAGTCGCTGGCGAGCCAGACCGCGAAGGCGACCGACGAGATCGGCGCGCAGATCACCGCGATCCAGGCCGAGACCAACCAGGTCGTCGGCAACATCGACAGCATCCGCAAGACCATCTTGGAGGTCAACGAGATTTCCTCGTCGATCGCCGCAGCCGTCGAGGAGCAGGGCGCCGCGACCGCGGCGATCGCCCACAGCGTACGCGAGGCTGCCTCCGGCACCGACCAGGTTTCGCAGAACATCTCGGGTGTGACCGACGCGACGGCGGAGACCGGCCAGGCCGCCGGCCTCGTGCTGCAATCGAGTGGCCGGCTGTCGCAGAAGCTGCAATCGCTGGAAGACGAGGTCAGTGCTTTCGTTGCGGGGGTGCGGGCGGCCTAGTATAGCAGGGGATGAATCAGAGTTCTGATCGGCGCGCGCGCATTCTCCTGATCAATCCGAACAGTTCCGTGGCGACCACTGAGATGATGGTCGCCATCGCGAGGTCGACCGTCGTCGACGGCTTCGACATCGACGGCGCGACCGCAACGCGCGCGCCGCAAATGATCGTGACGCCGGATGCGCTGGATGCAGCTTCCGCCGAAGTTCTGGAGATATCGCAGTCGAACCGGCATGCATGCGACGGTATCATCGTCGCGGCGTTCGGCGATCCCGGATTGGCCGGCATCAAGGCCGCGATGAAACTGCCCGCGGTCGGCATCGGTGAGTCCTCGATGGTGGCAGCCGCCGAGAACGGCCGCCGCTTCGGCGTGGCGACCACGACGCCGCTGTTGGAAGCGAAGATCGACGCTCGGCCGGAAGCGCTGGGTCTGCGATCGTATTACACCGGCGTCCGCTTCGCGGAGGGCGATCCGCAGGAGCTGATGCGCGATCCGGCGCGGCTGCGAACAGCGCTCGCGGGCGCGGTCGAGGCCTGCATCGCGCAGGATGGCGCGGAGGCGGTCATCATCGGCGGCGGGCCGCTGGGCGAAGTCGCGCGCGAGCTTCAGCCGATCTTCACCGTGCCGGTCATCGCGCCGATCCCGTCTGCCGTGGCGCGGATTATTCGCCTCATCACGGCACGCGCGACCGACTGAAATTCCGGCCGGCGGGAACGGTCGTCGGGACCGGCGTTCTTGCCCTTGACGGCCTCGGTTAAAGTGACGAAGCAGAACAATCGGACCGGCCGACCCGCGCTTGGGCACGCGGGCATGGAGACGCTGCATGTCGTTCAAGAAGCTCCTGATCGCCAATCGCGGCGAGATCGCCATCCGCATCGCGCGCGCCGCAGCCGATTCCGGCCTCGCGACGGTCGCGATCCATCCCGCGGACGATGCGCTGTCGCTGCATGTGCGCCTTGCCGATGAGGCGGTCGAAATCCCCGGCCGCGGCGCGCGGGCCTATCTCGACATTGAGGCCGTGGTGAAGGCGGCGAGGAGCGCAGGCTGCGACGCCGTGCACCCCGGCTACGGCTTCCTCAGCGAGAACGCTGCGTTCGCGAAGGCCTGCGTCGATGCAGGCATCGCCTTCGTCGGGCCGAAGCCGGCGGCGCTCGAACTGTTCGGCGACAAGGTTGCGGCACGGCAACTGGCAAAGCGCTACGGCGTGCCAATCATCGCCGGCACCAGCGGGCCCTCCTCGCTGGAGGACATCACGGCGTTCTTCACCTCGCTCGGCAGCAAGCCGGCGATCGTGATCAAGGCGATGGCCGGCGGCGGCGGGCGCGGCATGCGCGTGGTCGAGCGCGCTGCCGATCTCGCGGAGGCCTATGCGCGTTGCCAGTCCGAGGCCAAGGCCGCGTTCGGCTTCGACGGCGTCTATGCCGAGCGGTTGATCCGGCAGGCGCGCCATATCGAGGTGCAGATCATCGGCGATCGCCACGGCGCGATCTCCCACCTCTGGGAACGCGAATGCACCATTCAGCGCCGGCACCAGAAGCTGATCGAGGTGGCGCCGAGCCCGTCGCTCAGCGACGGCTTGCGTGGCCGTATCAGCGAGGCGGCGAAGCAACTCGCCGTGGCCGCGTCTTACGACAATCTCGGCACGTTCGAGTTCTTGGTCGACGGCACTGCCGACGACAGTTTTGCCTTCATCGAGGCCAACCCGCGGCTTCAGGTCGAGCACACCGTGACCGAAGAGGTGCTGGGCCTCGATCTGGTCCGCGCCCAGCTCGCGGTCGTCGCCGGTGCCTCGCTTGCCTCGCTCGGCTTGGCGCAAGGCTCGATCCCGAAGCCGCGCGGCTATGCCATGCAGCTCCGCGTCAACATGGAGACGCTGGACGAGTTGGGGGCGACACACCCGACCGGCGGCGTGCTCGCCGTGTTCGAGCCGCCGTCAGGCCCCGGTGTCCGCGTCGATAGTTTCGGTTACGCCGGCTACAAGACCAGCGCCGCCTTCGACTCGCTGCTGGCAAAGGTCATCGTGCATACGCCGGGTGAAGCCTGGCACGACGTTGTCTCCAAAGCCGCGCGCGCCTTGCGCGAGTTTCGAATTGACGGCGTCGTCACCAACATCGCTTTCCTCCAGGCCGTGCTGGCGCATCCCGATTTCAGGGCTAACCGCATCGCGACAGACTTCATCGATCGCAACATCGGCAAGCTCGTCGAAGCCGCCGATGGCGCGGCCAAACCACTCTATTTTGCGGCGACGGAGCGAAGCGGCGGTCCCGGCATCGAGGCGCATACCGCACAGATCGTGCCCGAAGGCACGGTGATGGTCGCAGCACCCTTGCAGGGAACCATCGTCACCATCCAGGTGAAGGAAGGCGAGATCGTGCGTCCGGGCCAGCAGCTCGCCGTGATTGAATCCATGAAAATGGAACATCTGGTCATGGCCGAGCAGGGCGGCCGTGTCATGAAGCTACTCGCCGGCGACGGTGTCACGTTGATGCATGGCGAGCCGATCATGTATCTGCAGCCGCTCGAGGTTGCGGCTGATGCGTCTGCAACGGAAACCGATATCGATCTCGACCACATCCGTCCCGATCTCGCCGAACTGATCGCGCGCCAGGCCAACACGCTCGACGAAAATCGCCCTGCTTCGGTCGAGCGCCGCCGCAACACCAATCAGCGCACCGCGCGCGAGAATGTCGCGCAGCTCGTCGACGACGGCTCGTTCATGGAGTATGGCAGCCTTGCGATCGCGGCGCAGCGGCGCCGGCGCGAGCTCGACGATCTCGTCAAGAACACGCCGGCCGACGGCCTCGTCATGGGCGTCGCGACCGTCAACGCCGAGAAGTTCGGGCCCGAGGGCGGGCGCTGCATCGTCGTGGCCTACGACTACACCGTGCTCGCGGGCACGCAGGGCCACATGAACCACAAGAAGATCGACCGCATGCTGACGCTCGCGGAAGACTGGCGCGTGCCCCTGGTGTTCTATGCCGAAGGCGGCGGCGGCCGGCCTGGCGATACCGACCGGCTCGGCATGACCGGGCTCGATGGTCCGTCCTTCGTGCAGTTCGCCAGACTCTCGGGTCTTGTGCCGGTCATCGGCGTGGTCTCCGGCTATTGCTTCGCCGGCAATGCCGCGATGCTCGGCTGCTGCGATGTCATCATCGCCGCCAAAAATGCCTCGATCGGCATGGGTGGCCCCGCGATGATCGAGGGCGGCGGGCTCGGCGTCTATCACCCGGCCGAGGTCGGTCCTGTTACGTTCCAGTCGCCGAACGGCGTCATCGACATCCTCGTCGAGGACGAAGAGGAGGCGACATCCGTTGCGCAAAAATACCTGTCCTATTTCCAGGGCGAGGTGACGGACTGGCAGGCCGCCGACCAGCGGCTGCTGCGCCGCGCGATCCCCGAGAACCGCCTGCGCGTCTACGACATCCGCAGCGTGATCGACCTCGTCGCGGACAAGGACAGCGTGCTGGAGCTGCGCCGCGACTACGGCGTCGGCATGATCACCGCGTTGATCCGCATCGAGGGGAAGCCGTTCGGCCTGATCGCCAACAATCCGCGCCATCTTGGCGGTGCGATCGACGCCGATGCCGGCGACAAGGCCGCGCGCTTCCTCCAGCTCTGCGACGCCTTCGATCTGCCGATCGTCTCGCTGTGCGACACGCCCGGCTTCATGGTCGGCCCGGAAGCCGAGAAGACGGCGATCGTGCGCCACGTCTCGCGCATGTTCGTGACAGGCGCGAGCCTGACAGTGCCGCTGTTCGGCATCGTCCTGCGCAAGGGCTATGGGCTCGGGGCGCAGTCGATGATCGGCGGCGGCTTCCACGCCTCGTTCTTCACCGCGGCCTGGCCGACCGGCGAGTTCGGTGGCATGGGCCTGGAGGGATACGTCCGCCTCGGCTTCCGCAAGGAAATGGAGGCGATCGCCGACCCCGTCGAGCGTGAGACCTATTATCGCAACAAGGTCGCCGAGCTCTACGCCAACGGCAAGGCGGTCTCGATCGCCTCCGTGTTCGAGATCGACAACGTCATCGATCCCGCCGAGACGCGGCGGTGGATCATGGCAGGCCTGCGGTCGGTGCCGAAGCCGCCGACGCGGACGGCGAAGAAGCGACCCTGCATCGATACGTGGTGAGGGCGGTGCAGCAATTATGATTGCGCTTCGCCGCGTTCCCGGTTCCCGATTGACATCCCCGCCTGCGGTGCCAGACTTTGCACAATAATACAGGGTGGAGACGTCCGCGATGGCCAGCCTTTCGGCCTCGAACCATGTCGCCCGTGTCTTGTCCGTCGCCAATCAGGTTGCAGACCGCTTGGCCGACGTCGATGCCTCTTCGCGCATTGCCAATTCCTGGCGGCGCTGCCTGGTCAGCCACAAGCTCGATCCCGCCCGCCAAGGCCCGCCGCAGACGCTGACCGAAGCCGAGATCCGGCATGTCGCCGAGCCGATGGAAGAGACGATCCGGCTTGCAACACCGGAGCTCGACGATCTCGCCCGGGTACTCCGCGATGCCGGTTATTGCGTCAACCTGGCGGACGTGAACGCAACCATGCTGTTCAGCCGCCTGCCCGGCGAGGCCGACGCACGACTGTTCATGGACTGGAAGATCTACACCGGCTCGAATTTCTCCGAGGCCTTTGAAGGCACCAATGGGCTCGGCACCGCGCTCGCCGAGCAGAAGCCGATCCTGGTACATCGCGACGAGCACTTTCGCGCGCAGTGGCACATGTTTTCCTGCGCCGTGACGCCGCTGTTCGACCAGGCCGGACGGCTCGCAGGCGCCGTGAACATCACCTCCTGCCGCGAGGACCTCGAACGCACCGCGCATCAGCTCGCGCTGGCGGTGACGATGGAGGCAACGCGGCGCATGGAGGGCGCGATCTTCCGCGGTCATTTCCGCAACGCCTGGATCGCGACCGTGCCGGGCGATGGCGGCAGCGGCCTGCTCGCCTATGATGACGATCGCCGCATCGTCGGCGCCTGCCGTTCGGCGCGCGCACTGCTGGGTCTCACCGACGGCTTGATCGCCTCCGGCATCGATCTGTCGCGCTATGTCAAATTCGACCATCCCGCCGCGCGCGACGCGGACGATCTCGTCGAGCTGCGCCGGGGCGATGGCAGTCCGTTGGGGCATGGCCATGTCGCGCCGCCGCTGCGGCCACGGCCGTCCACGCAGCGTCGTGACGTTCCTGTGGACCCCTTCGATGCGCTGCAGCGCCTCGCTGGCCGCGATCCAGGACTGATCAAGAGTGTAAAGCGGCTCAGACGCATCGGCGATCACAATCTGCCGGTGCTGCTGCATGGCGAGACCGGCGTCGGCAAGGATGTGTTCGCCCGTGCCATCCACGCGGCCGGCAATCGCGCGCGCCACAACTATGTCGCGCTGAACTGCGCTGCGATGCCGGACAGCCTGATCGATGCCGAGCTGTTCGGTTACGAGGCCGGCGCCTTCACCGGCGCGCGCCGCGACGGCTCGAAAGGCCTGATCGTGCAGGCCGACGGCGGCACGCTGTTCCTCGACGAGATCGGCGACATGCCGATTGCGCTGCAGACGCGGCTGCTACGGGTGCTGGAGAACCGCGAAGTCTGGCCGCTCGGCGCGCTGAAGCCCGTGCCGGTCGACATTCGCCTGATCAGCGCCACGCATCGCGATCTCGGCCGCATGGCCGAGGAGGGCGCCTTCCGCACCGACCTCTATTTCCGTCTGCGCGGCATGGAGGTCCGGCTGCCGGCCTTGCGCGAGCGCGCCGACCGCGACGACGTCATCCGCCAGATCGCGCGCGAGGAAGCGTCGAACTGCTCCCTCTCGGACGAGGCCTGGGCGCAGCTCGCGGCCTATCCCTATCCCGGCAACATGCGCCAGCTCCGGCACGTGCTGCGGCTCGCCGGCTGCACGGCGGAAGACGGTGTCATCACCGATGCCGACCTCGATTTGCCGCCGTTTGGTGGAAGGGCGGAGCCGGATCTCGCGGCGGCGGAGCGCGCCACGATCGTGGAGGCGTTGCGCGAGCATGGTGGTCGTGTGATCGAAGCGGCGCGCGCGCTGAAGCTCAGCCGCGCGACGCTCTATCGCAAGATCAAGCAGTTGAAGATAGAGACAGCGCAGTAGCACTCAGCTGCATGCGGCGAGCTTTCTTCCCCTCTCCCCCTGCGGGAGAGGGTGGCTCGCCGCGACAGCGGCGAGACGGGTGAGGGGTCTCTCTCCGCACCTGATTCTCTGGCTTCTGGATTCGCGGAGAGATACCCCTCATCCGGCGTTTCGCGCCACCTTCTCCCGCAAGGGGAGAAGGGAAGAGCGCACCATCAACGCCGCCGCTGCCTTACGAAAAATCGCTCCAGCTCAGATGTCGCGAGTCGAGGTCGCCGACGGTTACGGTGCCGCGGATTTCGTGCGGGGCGTGGAAGCTGCTGCGCAGATACACGAGCGGCGCCGCGCCGTCGGAATGCGATGCGCCGCGCACCTCGCCGACGAAGATCGAATGCGTCGTCGTCTCGAATTCCTGCGCCAGCACGCAGTCGAACGCGGCGACCGCATCGCTCAGCACCGGCGCGCCGGTCACCCCGCGCGTCCATTCCCCGAACGCAAAGCGGTCGTCGCCATTGACGCCCTTCTGGCCGCTGAAGGTCAGCGCCAGCGCCGCGTGGTCCTCGTGCAGGAAGTTGATCGCGAACGCGCCTTCCTCGCGGATACGCGCGTGCGCACTGGCGTTGCGGTTGACACACACGATCAGGGATGGCGGTGAGTCCGACAGTGAGCAGGCCGAGGTTACCGTCAGCCCCGTGCGCTTGCCGTGCTCGGCGCCGACCGTCACCAGCGCGACGGCGCCGGCACACTGGCGCATCGCCTGCTTGAAATCCTTGGCGTCGAAAGCACTGGCGTCCACGCTCACGCGGAAATCTCCGAAATGGATGCGGATGCGGCACGATCGCGCCGCACCCGCGTCGGGTCAAGCCGCCTTCTGCGCGGAGCCGAGATGCTTCAGGCGCGGCATCACCTCGTTCCTCAGCAGCGACAGCGAGTGATGCCAGGCTTCAGCCTTGTGCTTGTAGTCGAAGCCGAACACCAGCAGCACGCCGAAGCCGCCGACCTCTTCGTAGATCTTCTCGATTTTCTCGGCGACGGTCGCGGGCGAGCCGACGATCCAGTTCCGCTTGGCGCAATATTCGACGGTGACGTCGCTATCGGGCACGTCGGGCGCGTGCTTCAAATAGTCCTTGAAGCCGAAATGCCCGAGCAGCGGCAGGAAGTACTCGCCCATCATCCGGCCCATCATGTCGCCGGTCGAGAGCCTCCACGCTTCCTCGTCGGTATCAGCGACGAACACCTCGCGCACCAGCCGCCAATCCGCGCGGTCCGGCTTGCGTCCGGTCTTGGCGGCACCGGCTACGACCGAATCCCAATGACTGCCGACATAGGCCGGGTTCAGGTTGAGGCTCATCGGGATGAAGCCGCGCTCGCCGGCGAGCTTCAGCGTGTCCGAATTCTTCGAGAGCCCGGCGACGCCGATCGGCGGATGCGGTGTCTGCAACGGCTTGATGTGCGGCTTGAGGAAGTCGAACATGGTGTCCGGCTTGGTCACAGTCCAGAACTTGCCCTTGTAGGTCCAGGGCGCGGGATCGCTCCACATCTTCAGAATGATCTCCAGCGCCTCGCGGGTCATGTCGCGGTTCTGTCCGCTCATGCCGTCGACGTTGAACATCGCCCAGTCGCTCGGCAGGCCGCTAGCCGCGACGCCGAAATTGAGTCGCCCCCCGGAGAGGTGATCGAGCATGGCGACGCGGTTGGCGAGCTCGGCGGGGTGGTGATAGGGCAGCAGGAAGCCGCCTGGTCCGATGCGAATATTCTTGGTCTGCATCAGCGCCTGTGCGATCAGAAGGTCTGGCGTGGGATTGGGTTCCCAGGGCGCGGTGTGGTGCTCGCCGACCCAGGCCTCCTGATAGCCGAGCTCGTCGAGCCAGCGCATGACCTGCAGGTCCCAGTCGTTCCCTTCCTTCAGGCCGCACTCCGGCGGGTGCGAAGGCATCGTGAAATAACCGATCTCCATGGGTTTCCTCTCCACAATTGACGCGTCTTGTTGCGCGGTTCACGGATGTGAGCAGAAACGCTTTAGCAAGCGGTGTGCCAGCTCTTCGCGAGTGGTGGGCCAGCGCGAACGGCGCCTCAGACCTGCGAGAAAAGGCTGGTTTGCGGCGGCAATAGCCGATATCCCGGGACAGATTTACGGGGCCTCGTCTCACTGTCGCGAGACGGCGTCTCGGCGGTGAGACGAGGATACGAATCGAGATGACTGAACCTGCCTATGTCGCGGTAGACTGGGGCACCAGCAGCTTCCGACTCTGGCTGATCGACCGCGCCGGCGAGGTGCTGGCCGAGCGCCGCAGCGATGAGGGCATGCTGGCCGCCGCGAAGGCCGGCTTTCCCGCCGTGCTGCAATCGCATCTCGCGGCAGTCGAGGCTCCCGATCATCTGCCCGTCCTCGTCTGCGGCATGGCCGGCGCGCGTACCGGCTGGGTCGAGGCCGGTTATGTCGACACGCCGGCACCACTCTCCGCTGTTCTGAAGCAGGCCGCGCGCGTGCCCGGCGAAGCGCGCGACATTCGCATCTTGCCGGGTATCGCGCAGCGCGATGCAAAAGCGCCGGACGTGATGCGCGGCGAGGAAACGCAGCTGCTCGGCGCGCTCGGGCTCGATGCCGCCGGCGAAGCGCTAGTCTGCATGCCCGGCACGCATTCGAAATGGGTGCGCGTGAAGGACGGCACGGTCGCGCATTTCTCCACCTTCATGACCGGCGAGCTCTTCAGCGTCGTGTCGCGCGAGACGATTTTGTCGCTTGCAGTCGCCGGGGCCGAAGACGCCGAGGATTTCGCGAGCTTCAAGGCGGCGGTGAAGGCCGCGTACGAAGCACCGGCCTTCGCGGCTAATTTTCTGTTCGGCGCGCGCTCGCGTCAGCTCCTGTTCGGGGGCACACCGGCCGCGGCGCGCGAAACGCTGTCGGGCACGTTGATCGGCGTCGAGCTGGCGGCGGGGCTTTCCGGCGCGATGTCGAAAGCTGGCATCACGCTGATTGCTTCGGGGCGGCTCGCGATGCTGTATAGGCTGGCTTTCGACGCGCTGTCGGTCGCCGTGAACCAGGTCGATGCCGATGAAGCGGTCCGCCGCGGTCTGTCGATGGCGGCTGCCGCGATCTGGACGCAATGAGAGGACTGTTGAGATGAGCGTTCCATTCCCAGCGATGAAGCGACCACTGGTCGCGATCCTGCGCGGCGTGAAGCCCGAGGAAACGCAGGCTATCGTCGGCGTGCTGATCGAAGCCGGCATGACCGCAATCGAGATTCCGCTGAACTCGCCGGACCCGTTCCGCTCCATCGCAACGGCCGTGAAACAGGCGCCGGCCGGCGTGCTGATCGGCGCCGGCACGGTGCTGACCACTTCGGATGTCGACCGTCTCAACGATGTCGGCGGCAAGCTGATGGTGTCGCCGAATGTCGACACACAAGTGCTCACGCGTGCACATCAGTACGCGATGGTGACATTGCCGGGCGTGTTTTCGCCCACCGAGGCACTGCTTGCCGCGCGCTCCGGCGCGTCAGGCCTTAAATTCTTTCCCGCCAGCGTGCTCGGCGCGTCCGGTATTGCCGCGATCCGCGCCGTGCTGCCTGCCGGCGTGATGATCGCCGCCGTCGGCGGCGTCTCCGAGCAGAATTTTGCGGAGTACATCAAGGGCGGCGTCACCGCGTTCGGGCTCGGCTCCAGCCTCTACAAGCCCGGCATGACGGCATCGGACGTTGCCGCTCGCGCAAAGGTGACGATTGCCGCCTATGATCGGGCGATTGCGAAAGAGTGAGATCGCAATAAACAAGCCGTGATCCCGTCACGGTCGCGCGTTATCCTATCTTGCTGGACCAGCGGGATCAGGAGACCGACATGGCGATCAACAACGTGGCCGATTTGTTCGTGGCAACGCTCGAACAGGCCGGCGTCAAGCGCATCTACGGCATCGTCGGCGACAGCCTGAATGCGCTGACCGAAGCGCTGCGGCGGCGCGGAACGATCGAGTGGATCCATGTCCGGCATGAAGAGGTTGCGGCCTTTGCCGCGGCCGGCGAAGCGGAGATGACGGGCAGTCTTGCGGTGTGCGCGGGCTCGTGCGGTCCCGGCAATCTGCATCTGATCAACGGCCTGTTCGATGCCCATCGCAGTCGGGTTCCCGTGCTGGCGATCGCCGCACAGATCCCGACCGCCGAGATCGGCAGCGGCTATTTCCAGGAGACCCATCCGCAAAACCTGTTCCGCGAGTGCAGCCATTATTGCGAGCTGGTCTCCGATCCGAGTCAGCTGCCCTACGTGCTGGAAAACGCCATCCGTGCGGCTGTCGGCATGCGCGGCGTTGCCGTCGTCGCCATGCCGGGCGACCTCGCCTTCCGCAGCCCACCGAAGCGCGCGCTGTCGACGGCGCGTGGCCTTGCGCTGTCGGCGCCGAAGGTCGTGCCGCAGGCCGATGAGCTGAAGGCGCTCGCGGACCTCTTGAACGGCGCCGAACGCATCACCCTGTTCTGCGGCCGCGGCTGCGCTGGCGCGCATGCGCCGCTGATGCAGCTTGCGGAAGCCTTGAAGAGCCCGATCGTGCATGCGCTGGGCGGCAAAGAACATGTCGAATACGACAATCCCTACGACGTCGGCATGACCGGCTTCATCGGCTTCTCCTCCGGCTATGCCGCCATGCACGCCTGCGACGCGCTCGTGATGCTCGGCACTGATTTTCCCTACAAGCAGTTCTTCCCGACCGATGCGAAGATCGCGCAGATCGACATCCGTCCGGAAAATCTCGGGCGGCGCTGCAAGATCGATCTCGGTCTTGTCGGCGACGTCAAGCTCACCATCGAGGCGCTGTTGCCGCTGCTCGAGGCCAAGACGCGGCGCAAGCATCTCGACGATGCGATCGCGCATTACAAGAAGGCACGCGAGGGCCTGGACTCGCTCGCGAAGGGCACGCCCGGAGCCAAGCCGATCCATCCGCAATATCTCGCAAAGGTCATCAGCGACCATGCCAGCGATGATGCGGTGTTCACCGCCGATGTCGGCACGCCGACGGTGTGGGCCGCGCGCTATCTCGACATGAACGGCCGCCGCCGGCTGATCGGCTCGTTCGTGCACGGCTCGATGGCCAACGCAATGCCGCAGGCGATCGGCGCGCAGGCCGCGCAGCCCGGCCGCCAGGTGATCTCGCTCTCAGGCGACGGCGGCTTCACCATGCTGATGGGCGATCTGATCACGCTGACCCAGATGAAGCTGCCGGTGAAGGTGGTCATCTTCAACAACGGCGTGCTCGGCTTCGTCGCACTGGAGATGAAGGCGGCCGGCTTCGTCGACACCAATGTCGATCTGGAAAACCCGGACTTCGCGGCGATGGCGCGCGCGATGGGCATCCTTGCAAGGCGCGTCGAGGATCCCGGCGAGCTCCCGGGCGCCATGAAAGAGATGCTGGCCCACGACGGGCCGGCGCTGCTCGATGTCGTCACCGCCAAGCAAGAGCTGTCGATGCCGCCGACCATCACGCCCGAACAGATCAAGGGCTTCAGCCTCTGGGTCTTGCGCGCCGTGATGAACGGCCGCGGCGACGAGGTCGTCGATCTCGCCAAGACCAATCTGCTGCCGCGCTAACCGCGCTTGACCGACGGTACGGGCAGCCGCTCATGGCGGCGCTGGAAGCGTTGCCAGTGCAGCACGATGCCGATCAGCAGCGCCGGCACGAAGCCGAGCGCGATCAGGAAGTGCGGCAGCTGCGCCGGTGAGATGAACGCGATGGCGATGTCGGAGATCAGCCAGAGCGCGGCGAACATCACCGCGAAATCGGTGCGCGGGCAGCGCAGATAGTAGAACACGGCAGTGATGACGACGGCGGGTCCGATGGCGATGCCGATCATCACCGTCGTCAGCTCCTTCGGCGTCAGCGCGTCGAGCACCATCGCTGCCAGCAGCCAGAGCGCGGCGAACATGGCGACGATGTCGAGCGGATGCCGCAACCCAATACCTCTCGCAGAAAACGCACTATCGTTGTGGCCCGGACCTTGGCCGTCAAGGGAAAATGCGCCTATTCCTCGTCGTTTCCGGGCGTCGGCCGCAGCATGAAATGGCCGAAGGCGGTGGCGATCGGCTTGTTCGCATCGTCCTGCCAGGCTCGCGCCTCGAAGGCGACGATGCGCCGGCCCTGCTTCACGATCGAGACGTTGGCGAAGGTGTCGAGCGCGCGGCCGGAGCGCAGATAGTTGACGGTCAGTCCGATCGGCTTGGGCAGTGCGGCGGCGCCGAGCTCGCGCGCCACTCCGAAGATCGCGGTGGTCTCGAGGAAGGCGCCGGTCATGCCGCCATGGATCGCGGGCAGGATCGGGTTGCCGATGATCTTTGGCGAGAACGGCATCGTCAGGGTGTCGTCGCCGTTGACGCGAATGCCGAGGCAGCGCGCGAACGGGCTGTTGGCGAACGGACCGTCCGGATCGTCCGGCGCCTCCAGCGACGGGATGCCGGGCGAATCTGTCCTGCGATCCACGAGCATGTTGGTGCGGTTGGCGCCGATCATGAAACAGGCGGTCGCGGTCGCGACCGGATCGTCCTCGGACTCCTGATAGGCGGTCGATCGCACGAAGGCTATCGACCGCGTGGTGCGGTAGCAGACCGAATGCGCCTTGATGTCGAGCCCGGGCGTTGCCGGCTTCTGATAGTCGATGCGCAAATCAAGCGTCGCGATCGCGCTTGTGCCGTCGAGCGCGAGTTGCACCGCCATGCCGCAGCTCTCGTCCAGCATCGCGGTGACGACGCCGCCATGCAGGACGCCGGTCTCCGTGTCGCCGACGAAGACGGGCCGGTAGGGCAGGCTGGACCAAGCCTCGCGAGGTGCGAAGCGGTCGAGCTGGAGTCCGCTGATCTGGCCGTAATCGGAGCGGCGGCCCTTGATCGCCTCGGCGAGGTCCTCGAACGAAAGTGTGGTCGGTGAGCTGGACATGAGGACGTTCTAAACCAGCGGCGGGCGCGGCGCAAAACCCCGGATGGGCGTCCCGCGGCAGGAGTTCCGAGGCCGGTTTGGCCTCGACAGGGCCGGCCGAAGCAACGATGGTGGGCGCCTCGTTCGTTCGACCAGCCGCAAGGAGTGCCCATGGCCGATCCCGAAATGCCCGCCACCAGCCAGGGGCCCGTCATCATTTCGACCTCGAGCTCGGAGCGGGCGCCGATCATCTATTTCGACGGTGCGTCCTGCTTCGGCCACCACAACGGCGCTATCCAGATCGAGCTTGCTGCGAACCTTCTGATGCCGGTCGGCGCCGCCGTCAGGGTCGACGTGGTCCAGACCGCGCATCTGCGCTGCAGCGTGGCCGCCGCGCTGGCCCTGCGCGAAGCGCTCGACAAGGCATTGGCGATGTACCAGCAGGGTCAGCAGGAGCCCCGGCCGGAGGAAATTCCGACGGTGAAGAACTGAGGCAAGCGGCGGATCGCAAGTTAATGCGATCAACTCGCTCAGCTCACATGCACCTTCGGCTTCCTGCCATCGTTCCACTTGCCGTCGAGCGCGCGCTCGATCTGGGCGGCGAGTTGCAGCAGCAGGCCGTCATTGGCCTGTTTCGCAATCGCCTGGATGCCGAGCGGCAGGCCGTGGTCCTGCGTGGCCATCGGCATCGAGATCGCCGGCATGCCGCAGAGATTGGCGAGCGGCGTGAAGGCGAAGAAGCGCCAGAGATTGCCGAACCAGTCGAGCACGTCAGGATTGTCGGAGATGGTGAGATATTCCCGGGTGCCGACCTTCGGCGTCGGCAGCGCGGTGATCGGCGTCAGGATCACGTCCCACTGCTCGAAGAAGGCGCCGAAGGCGCGTGAGGTCGTGTTGAACACGCCTTGCATCTTCGCCCGCTCGGCGAAGCTCGTATGCCGGCCGGCTTCCCAGATCCGGATGTTCATGGGCTCGATGAGGTCTTCCGGGGGCCGCTCCAGCCCGCGCGCGGCGAGCATGTTGGAGATTACCACGGCAAAATTCGAGATATAGCAGGTGGTCTGCGCCTCGAACGCGGCGCGGAAGTCGAGCTCGGGCAGGCCGTAGTCGACGTGGTGGCCGAGGCCTTCGAGGAAGCGGCCGGCCTTTGCCAGCTCGGCCGCGATCTCTGGCGTCGCGGTGTAGTCGCCCCAGCTGTGCGACAGCGCGATGCGAAGTTTTGACGGATCGCGTTTGATCATCTCGGAGTATGGTTGCGCCGTGGTCCAGAACGGCGTGAACTCGCCCGGCGCCGCTCCCCTGGCATGATCGACGAAGGCGGCGGTGTCGCGCACCGAGCGCGACTGGCAGCCCTGGATCGAGACGAGGCCGGTGAGATCGGACATGTGCGGTGCGAGCGAGAACACGCCGCGCGAGACTTTCAGGCCGATATTGCCGTTGACCCCGGCGGGAATGCGGATCGAGCCGCCGCCGTCGGTCGCATGTGCGATCGGCACCACGCCGGCCGCCACCATTGCGGCGCTGCCGGCCGACGAGCCGCAGGTGGTGTAGTCGGTATCCCAGGGATTGCGCGTGACATAGACGGCGGGATTGTCGGCCGAGCTGCATACGCCGAATTCCGGCGTCGTGGTGCGTCCGATCAGGTTCAGCCCGGCCTGGCGGAATTTGCCGGTCAGGAACGTGTCGGCGCCAGCGCGATTGCCGCGCATCAGCAGCGAGCCCATCTCCTGGAGCCGGCCCTTCATGGTCGGGCCGAGGTCCTTCATCAGGAAGGGCAGGCCTGCGAACGGGCCGGCGAGATTGGCGCCGTCCTTGGCCGGATCGGCGATCACGTCATCGAACAGCTCGACGACGCCCGACAGTGCCGGATTGACCTTGGCAACGCCCGCAGCGGCCTGGCGCGCCAACTCCTTTGCCGTGAGCTCGCCCTTGCGGACGCGCGCGGCCAGTCCCACGCCATCGTGCTGCGCCCATTCGTTCCAGCTCATCGGGAAAGTCATGCGATCCAAACCTCTTCGTGCGGCGCCACCTTAGTTTCGCACGGGAACATTTTAATCAACTGAGGCGGCGCGAAGGGCAGGGTTGCGCGGGATGGAGAGGTAATCCTCCATTGCATGCGCACGCATCAATCCGAGAGCTTTGCGATCACCGCGACCGGCCCGCCGCCAGCGGGGCCCTGGTGCTCGGCGCCGCCGGAGACGTAGACCGCCCCGGTGCCGGCGAGGCCGGCAATCAGGCCGCCGACGGCAGCCCGGGCGTGGCGCGTCGAGCTGATATCGGTATCTTCCAGCATGGTGTGGCGGAAGCCGCGCACGCTGCCATCAGGCGAGGCCTCGGCCTTGGCGAAGATGTTGACGAGTTCGCGGCCGGTCGTCGTCTGCGGCGCGGCACGGAGCCCAACGCCCTCCAGCGCCGCGAGCACGGCGGCCGCGTCGATCGCATCGCTCATCACGGCATGCCCGATCTCGAATTCGCTCGTCGAGGACATCGAATTGCCGAGCACGATGACGACGTTGTGCATCAGCTCGATTCCGGACGAGGTCGAGGCGACGTTCGAAAACAGATCGTAGCGCCGCAGCACGTCGTCGTCTCGTAGGTCGGTTGCGATCTCGCCGAGCGCGACTGCAACCCCGAGCGCGGAGGCGCCGCGCGAATAGGCCATCGAACTGTAGGCGCTGGTCGTCGCCGTCTTGTGGCCGCGCGCATTCGCCGCTTCGACGCGCTCGCTGGTGAGCAGCGGGCATTTGATCTGCACGAAATGGACGTCGGCGGGATCGGCGATCCCGGCATCCGCCATCGCGGCCTTCACGGCCTTGGCTGTCTCCGTGATCTGAGCGGAGCGGCCGAGCTCTTCAGGGAGAAAATCCCGCGTGTGCGCCATGCCGATGCTCAGGCGCTTGCCCGAGATGCCCGGCGGGCGCTGCTGGACGTCCTGGCGCGTGAACACCGTGATGTGCGGGCTAAGCACGCCCTCGGTGCCGCCGGACATCACGAAAGCGATGCGCTGCTCGACCTCCTGCGGCGACAGGCCGAGCTGCGGCGCCAGCGCCGTGCACAGCGCGGCAACGGCATATTCCCGGGTAAAGTCGTTGACGCCGCCATTGCCTTCGGTCTTGCCGAGGATGGCCAGGATGGATGCCGGATCAATCGCGCCGGAGCCGATCATGGCTATCAATCCGGAGACGTCGCCGGGACCTTTGGTGGCGACCTTGAAGACGCCGACCGATGTCGTCCGCATGATAGTCCTCACATGGGGTTCAGGAGCCCGGCCGACAAAACAGCCGCTGAACCGGGGCGCCTGTCAAGGTGTCGAGGCAATCCCATCGTCGTCCTGGCGAGCGCCAGGACGCATGACCCAGGGGGCATTTGGCGAAGTCTCGTCGTTCGGTACGCCTACCGCCTACAATCGATGAATCACGCGCTATGGGTCCTGGCCTTCGCCAGGACGACGATGGAGTATGTGCGTCGTCCTCGCCGCCCCTCACGATTGTGGCGAGATCGCATCGGTTCGACAAAAAATCCCTTGTCGACGATCGTCCGCCGCACCTTGATGAATCAACCCCGATTGGTCCATAAGCGGCGTCCCGCAGCCGGTGGTTCGCCTCCGCGATGCGTGCTTGGATAGAGGGGTTCTCGCGTGGCAAATATCAACCAGAAAATTGCGCAGGAGCTTGGGGTTCGGGCGGAGCAGGTCGAGGCGACAGTGGCGCTGCTCGACGGCGGCGCCACGGTTCCCTTCATCGCCCGCTACCGCAAGGAAGCGACCGGTGCACTCGACGACGCGCAATTGCGCACGCTGGAGGAGCGCCTGGGTTACCTGCGCGAGCTCGAGGACCGCCGCAAGGCCATCCTCGAATCGGTCCGCGAGCAGGGCAAGCTCGATGCCGCGCTGGAAGCCTCCATTCTCGCCGCCGACAGCAAGGCGCGCCTTGAAGACATCTATCTGCCGTTCAAGCCGAAGCGCCGCACCAAGGCGGAGATCGCCAAGGAAGCCGGCCTCGAGCCGCTCGCCAATCAGCTCATGGCCGACCCCACCAACGATCCGAAGGTCGTCGCCGAAGCCTTCGTCAATGCCGAGAAGGGTGTTGCCGATGCCGCTGCGGCGCTCGACGGCGCCCGCGCCATCCTCGTCGAGCGTTTCGACGAAGACGCCGACCTGATCGGCGCGCTTCGCGAAGAGGTGTGGACCAATGCGCGCATGGCCTCCAAGGTGCGCGACGGCAAGAAGACCGAGGGCGAAAAGTTTGCCGATTATTTCGAGTTCTCCGAGCCGCTGACGAAGCTGCCCTCGCACCGCATCCTCGCGATGTTCCGCGGCGAGAAGGAAGAGATCCTCGATCTCCAGATCCAGGCCGAGGCCGAAGCATCGCCGCCGGGCGTGCCGAGCGTCTATGAGCTGAAGATCATGAAGCGGTTCGGCATCGCCGACCTCAAGCGCGCCGGCGACCGCTGGATGATCGACACCGTGCGCTGGGCCTGGCGCACCAAGATCCAGGTGCATCTCAACATCGACCTGCGCATGCGGCTGTGGAATGCGGCCGAGACCGAGGCCGTGCGCGTGTTCGCCTCGAACCTGCGCGACCTCCTGCTGGCCGCGCCGGCCGGCACCCGCGTCACCATGGGACTCGATCCCGGCTTCCGCACCGGCGTCAAGGTTGCCGTCACCGATGCGACCGGCAAGGTGGTGGATACTGCCGTGATCTATCCGCACGAGCCGCAGCGACAGTGGAACGAGGCGCTTGCGATCCTCGGCAAGCTCGCATTGAAGCATCGCGTCGAGCTGATCGCGATCGGCAACGGCACCGCCTCGCGCGAGACCGACAAGCTCGCGGCCGACCTCGTCAAGGGCCTGCCCGACTTGAAGATGACCAAGATCGTGGTGTCGGAAGCTGGCGCGTCGGTCTATTCGGCCTCGGCTTTCGCCTCGGAGGAGTTGCCGGGCCTCGATGTCACCCTGCGCGGTGCGGTGTCGATCGCGCGGCGGCTCCAGGATCCGCTCGCCGAGCTCGTCAAGATCGAGCCTAAGGCGATCGGCGTCGGCCAGTACCAGCACGACCTCGGTCAGGCCAAGCTCGCCAAATCACTCGACGCCGTGGTCGAAGACTGCGTGAACGCGGTCGGCGTCGACGTCAACACCGCCTCGGCACCACTGCTCGCGCGCGTGTCGGGCGTCGGTTCCGGCCTTGCCTCGAGCATCGTGGCACACCGCGACGCCAACGGTCCGTTCAAGTCGCGCAAGGCGCTGAAGGACGTGCCGCGGCTCGGCCCCAAGGCGTTCGAGCAGTGCGCGGGCTTCCTGCGCATCCTCGGCGGCGAGGACCCGCTCGACGCCTCCGGCGTGCATCCGGAAGCGTATCCGGTGGTGCGCCGGATTCTCAGCGCCACCAAAAGCGACATCAAGGCGCTGATCGGCAGCAGCGACATCGTTCGCACGCTGAAGCCGAAAGACTTTGTGGACGAGACGTTTGGTCTGCCGACCGTCACCGACATCCTGCGCGAGCTCGAGAAGCCCGGCCGCGACCCGCGTCCGGCGTTCAAGGCCGCGGTGTTCATGGACGGCGTCGAGGAGATCAAGCACCTCAAGAAGGGCATGATCCTCGAGGGTACCGTGACCAACGTCGCCGCGTTCGGCGCCTTCGTCGACATCGGCGTGCACCAGGACGGCCTCGTGCACATCTCGGCGATGTCCAGGACCTACATCAAGGATCCACGCGAGGTGGTGAAGCCCGGCGACATCGTCAAGGTGAAGGTGCTGGACTTCGAGGTCGCGCGCAAGCGCATCTCGCTGACGCTGCGGCTCGACGACGAGGTCGGCGCCAAGAAGGACGCGCCCGGCATGCAGCGGGACAACAGCTCGCGCAATCCGTCCCGTATGACCTCGTCGGCCCCGCGCCAGCAGGAATCTTCCGGCGGCGGCGCCCTCGCGGAAGCGCTGCGCCGCGCGGCCGAGAAAAACGGCGGCAAGCGGGCGTAGCTTCTAACCTCTCCCCGCTCTTCTGCTGGGAGGTGTCGGATCGCTGCTCGATATATCGAGAGTTCTATCCGCGTCGTCATTGCGAGCGCAGCGAAGCAATCCAGAATCTTTCCGCGGCGGGACTCTGGATTGCTTCGTCGCAAGGGCTCCTCGCAATGACGAGGAGAGAGCGCGGGTCCGTCTCCCTAACTTCCGCGTCAGAATCTGGCGCGTTTGTAAGTTGAAGGTGCCGGTCCCTTCCTCTCATCTGATCCTTCTCGCGCGGCAGGTATCGCTGCGCAGCACGGAGGACGCTTCGATGGACAACAGGATTCTCAAAGGCCTTACCGCGGTGTCGATCGCCGCGATGATGGCGCTCGCTTCGCCTGTGCTCGCCCGTGGCGGCGGTGGCGGAGGTCACGGCGGAGGTGGTTTTGGCGGCGGAGGTCATGGCGGCTTTGGTGGCGGCGGACATTTCGGCGGCGGCATGCACGCGGGAGGCTTTGGCGGCGGCATGCACGCCGGTGGCTTCGGCGGCATGCACGTTGGCGGCATGGGTGGCGCCCGTTTCGCCCATGTCGGCGGACCGGGCTTCGGCGGCGCCCGCTTCGCGCACGCGGCGATCGGGCCGCGCTTCGCTGGTTCCGGCTGGCACGGCAGGCCCTTCATCGGCCGCCACGCCTTCTTCCGGCACCACCATCGCTTCTTCTTCGGAGCACCTTTCATCTATGCCGGCTACAATGACGGCTGTTGGCGCAGGAGCTGGACGCCCTATGGGTGGCAATGGGTCAATGTGTGCGGAGACTCTTGGTACTAGCATCGCCGTACCGCACCATTGTCGCGATCGTCATCGGACGGTTCCGCTCAGCCCCGGAACGGGATAGTCTGGTGGCGATCGTCGCGCGGAGTTTGTCATGTCCGGAGGTCACCGCCGCATTCTGGTCGTCGAGGACGACGCGGAAACCGCAGGCCAGCTCGTCGAGGAGCTGACGATTTCCGGCTACGACGTCGATCTCGCCGCCACCGGGCGCGAGGCCCTCAGCCACGGCGCCGCGCGCGACTATGCCGTGATCACCATCGACCGCATGCTGCCCGACATCGATGGCATCAGTGTGATGCGCCAGTTGCGCGACGACGGCATCGCCGCGCCGTTCCTGATCATCTCCGCACTTGGCGAGGTCGACGACCGCGTGCGCGGCTTGCGCGCCGGCGGCGACGATTATCTGGTCAAGCCGTTCTCCTTCACCGAATTGCTGGCGCGGCTGGAGGCACTCGGCCGGCGCAGCGACACCGTTGCCAAGGAGACGATCCTGCGGGTTGGCGATCTCGCCGTCGACCTGATCGCACGTAGCGCGAGCCGCCGCGGCCGGAAGATTCCGCTGTTGCCGCGGGAATTCCAACTGCTCGAATATCTCGTCCGCAACGAGGGCCGCGTCGTCTCGCGTGCGATGCTGCTCCAGCATGTCTGGGATCTGCATTTCGATCCCTCCACCAACATCATCGACGTCTATGTCGGGCGCGTCCGTCGCAAGGTCGATGATGCCCAGGCCTATCCGCTGATCCACACCATCCGCGGCATCGGATATTGTCTCCGTGCTCCTGGCTAAAACGCTCCGCTCCTCGACCTTCCGCCTTGCGCTGATCGCGATCGCAGCATTTGGGCTGATCGTCGCGGCGATCATGGCCTATGTCTATTTCGGCACGATCGCCTATGTGCAGAACCGTGTCGGCGATGCCGGCGATCACAGCGGCTTCACCGCGATGATCGAACTCGCAATGGCCGCTGTCGCGGTGCTGATGCTGGTGCTCGCCGGGCTCGCCGCGGTGCTGGTGACGCGCCGCACGGTCGGGCGAATCGAGGAGATCAACGCCACCAGCCGCGCCATCATGATGTCGGGCCTCGACCAGCGCATTCCCTTGCGCGGCAGTCACGACGAGTGGGACCGCGTCGCCGAAAACCTCAACCAGATGCTCGACCGCATCGAGACACTGATGGGCGAGGTCAAGCAGGTCAGCGACAACGTCGCCCATGATTTGCGTACGCCGCTGACGCGCATGCGGGGCCGGCTGGAGAAGGCCTATCACGCCCCTCGCAACGGCGAGGCCGACGCGGCTCTGATTGGTGACACCATCGCCGATCTCGACGCGGTGCTCGGCATGTTTGCCTCGATCACCCGCATCTCGGAGATCGAGACCCGCGCCCGCCGCAGCGCGTTTCGCACGCTTGATCTCACCGAAATCGCCGGCGAGGTCGTCGAGCTCTACGATGCCGCCGCCGAACAGGTTGCGACGCGGCTCAGCCTCGGCGGCGATCGCGAGGTGGCGATCACAGGCGATCGCGACCTCCTGTTCGACGCCATCGCCAATCTCGTCGACAACGCGATCAAGCACGGCTGCGAAGGCGGGCAGGTGATCGTCACCTGCCGCCGCACCGACGGCGGTGCGACGATCGCGATCGCCGACGATGGTCCCGGCATTCCCACTGATGAGCGCGATCATGTGTTCAAGCGCTTCTACCGGCTCGAACAGAGTCGCTACACCCCCGGTAACGGCCTCGGCTTAAGCTTGGTCGCCGCGGTCGCCCGCCTCCATGGCGCCGAGATTGCCCTGCACGACAACGCGCCGGGGCTGACGGTTCAGCTCAGCTTCCCGCCGCACCTGCCCTAGAGTTCGATCACGCCGCGGCGGGCCGCATGTGCCACCGCATCGGTTCGGCCGGTGGCGTCGAGCTTGTCGAGCAGCGAGCCGACATGGAATTTGACCGTGTGGACGGAAATGCCGAGCTGACGCGCGATCATCTTGTTGGAGCCACCTTCCGCCATCAACGCCAGCACATCGAGCTCGCGCTGTGTCAGCGCGATGTCCTCAGGCATGATGCGCGGATCGCGGGTGACAATCGTCGCGGCCGCCTTCTCGCCGGGTTCGGCGAGGCGAAGCCCGGCGATATGGCCGAGCAGAGCCGCCAGGCGATCGGCAAGGGCGGGATCGTCGATCTCCAAGGCCAGAACGATCTCGGGGGCGATATCCTCGCTCACGCCGCCGGCCTCTCGCCGATCGTGACCTTGAAGCTGACCGGCTCGCCGCCGCGGCGCGCCGCGATATCGACCACCGCGCCCACGCTCGCCGGACCCAGCGTCCGCGACAGTGCACGCACGCCGGACAGTTTCTGGTCGTTGACGGCGACGATGACGTCGCCCTGGCGGATGCCGGCCGCCGCCGAAGGGCCGGCCTTGTCGACATTCATCACCATCGCGCCGACGCCGTCGTCGAGCCGGACCGGCTGCAGCCCGAGGCCGAGATATCCGCGTGCGATGCGGCCGCGCGCCTCTAACTGGGCCGCGACCCGCTCGATCGTCGCTGTCGGGATCACCAGCACACGCCTCGGGCCGAGCACGGCCATGCCGAAGGCTTCGCCCGATGCATCGAGCGCGAGGCCGCCCTGCTGGCTAGAGCGCAAGCGGACGTCGAGCTCGATCCGCGCGTCGATGTCGCCGCCGCGCAAGGAGCGCCAGCTCTTGCCGGACAGCGACACCATGCCGAGCGCGGCGCTCGGCGCATCGCGGTTGGTGGCGACAACAACCGACAACGCGCCGAGGGGCGGCACAATTGTGGCCAGCTTGACCGGGGCAATCGCGCTATCGACGCGCAGCAGTGCGACATCCGTCGTATGGTCGCGGCCTGCGATCGTGGCGGCCGCGGTGCTGCCGTCGGGGAGGCCGATCTCGACGTCGCCCTCGTCGGCCAGCGCCTCGTCGGCGGTGACGATCAGGCCGGGTTTCCAGACGAAGCCGGTGGCGCGGGAGCGATGCGAATGCACGGCGACGACGGAGGGCGCGGTGCGCGCCACGACGTCAGCGAGCGCCGACGATAGGGAGGTCAGGGGAGTTGAGTCGGTCATGGGGGGCTCCTGTAAGCTGCGCCCAATCTGGGATGTCGCGGCCGATTGTGAAACTGGCCGGATGGCCAGGAAATGAGCAGGGAAAGCTGGTCCGTAAGACCACGGCCGACGAACATGTGATTGGGAGCCGCTCACGGCAACGTGTAGCAATCGAGAAATTGCGCCGCCTCCAGGATTTTAGCGAGCCTGAACGATGACCATCGACCTCACCCGCCGCACCCTGCTTCAACTCGCCGGCGCCACCTCGCTTGCAATGGCGGCAGCGGGCGCGGCGCGCGCTGAGGGCGCACCACAGGGCGGTGGGCCGACCTACGCCAGCCGTACCCCGATGCGGGTCGGCATGGTGACGCTCCGGGTGAAGAATCTCGACAAGGTTGCGGACTACTACCGCGACGTCATCGGGCTCACCGTGATGGAACGCTCGGCAACTGCCGCAAGGCTCGGCACCGCCGGTATCACGCTGCTGGTGCTGGAGGCCCGTCCTGATGCCGAGATCGAGCCGCGCAACGCCGCCGGCCTTTACCACACCGCCTTCCTGATGCCGACCCGCAAGGACCTGGCGCGCTGGCTGGTAGCAGCCGCTTCGCATCGCGTGCCGCTGTCGGGCTTTGCCGATCACCTCGTTAGCGAATCCGTCTATCTCGACGACCCCGAAGGCAACGGCATCGAGGTCTATGCCGACCGCGATCCCTCGCAATGGCAGTGGAGCGAGGGCAGCGTGAAGATGGCGGCCGACGAGCTCAACATTCCCGACCTGCTGTCGCTGACCAATACACGCGTGCCTGATTATGCCAAGGCGCCCGACGGAATGCGCATCGGCCACATGCATCTGCGCGTCGGCGACCTCACGCAGGCTGAGCGCTTCTATCACGGTGCCATCGGCCTGGACCCGACCCGCAGCCGCAACGGCGCCGCGTTCCTGTCGTCGGGGCACTATCATCATCACCTCGGCATGAACGTCTGGCAGAGCCAGGGCGCCGGCCAACGCGACGATCAGGCAACGGGGCTCGCCTGGTTTTCGCTGGTGACGGAGAAGCCGGACCTGCTTGCCGCTCAACACGAACGCCTGCGCAAGGGCGGCGCGAAAGTCACGGCGCTGGCGAATGGCGTGGAGGCGATCGATCCCTGGGGCACGCGGGTGCGGCTGATCAGGGTTTGATCGCGGGCGCGAGCGTTGGTAAGACCGGTCAGGCGCAAGCCAGTTTCCGGGATTTACAGCTGACATGTCCGATTTTCGCGGCGTCTTCCCCTATCTCGTCTCGCCCGTCGCTGCCGACGGCGCAGTGCGGACGAACGTGCTCGCAAGGCTCTGCGACGATCTGATAAGCGCCGGCGTCCACGGTCTGACCCCGCTCGGCTCGACCGGCGAGTTCGCCTATCTCAATGCCGCCCAACGCACCGCGGTCGTGCAGACCACGATCGAGGCGGCAAGGGGACGCGTGCCTGTAGTCGCGGGCGTGGCCTCCACCTCGACGGCTGACGCGGTGGCGCAGGCGAAGGCGTATCAGAAGCTCGGTGCCGACGGCATTCTGGCGATCCTGGAAGCGTATTTCCCGCTCGCCGATGCCCAAATCGAATCCTATTTTCGCGCCATCGCGGATGCCGTGGACATCCCCGTCGTGATCTACACCAATCCGCAATTCCAGCGCTCCGATCTCACCCTCGACACCATCGCGCGCCTCGCCGAGCATCCGCGCATCGGCTACATCAAGGACGCCTCGACCAACACCGGCCGGCTGCTCTCGATCATGAACCGCTGCGGCGATGCCTTGCGGGTGTTCTCGGCCTCCGCCCACATCCCGGCCGCGGTGATGCTGATCGGCGGGCTCGGCTGGATGGCGGGCCCTGCCTGCATCATCCCGCGCCAGAGCGTCGCGCTCTACGACCTCTGCAAGGCCGGCCGCTGGGACGAGGCGATGGCGCTCCAGCGCAGGCTGTGGCGCATCAACGAGGCTTTTGCCCGCTTCAATCTGGCGGCCTGCATCAAGGCCGGTCTGGCCATCCAGGGCTATGACGTCGGCGATCCCGTCCCGCCGCAGGCCGCACTCACCGCCGATGCGCGCAAGGTCGTGGAAGCGGCCTTGCGGGAGCTGGCGTAGCCGATCCCCTCGTCGTCATGGCCGGGCATAGCCGTCCGAAGGACGGCGTCGCTTTCGCTCGCCTATGTCCCGGCTATCCACGCGCTTCCACACGAAAAGTACGTGGATGCCCGGGACAAGCCCGGGCATGACGAAATCGCGGATATACCGCCTAAAAGCGCGGCTGGTATGCCCTTGATCGATCCGCTAAAAGGCGGCCCGCAGTTTCGAAAAGACCCTGAGGACCCCACGGAATGAACATTCTTCCCGGCAATTTGCGTTTCGGAGCGGGGCAGCCCGTCAAGCGTTTGGAAGACCAGCGACTGCTCACCGGGAAGGGACAGTTCATCGACGACAAGCCGGAAGATGGCGCGCTGTGGTTGTACCTGTTGCGCTCGCCGCATGCCCACGCGAAGATCGTCTCGATCGACACGGCCGCCGCCACGGCGATGCCTGGCGTGACCGCGGTCTACACCGGCGCCGACCTCGTCAAGGACGACATCGGAATCATCCCGACCTTGAGTATCTTCAAGCGCCCCGACGGCAAGCCGATGACGGTGCCGCCACGCCGCCTGCTGGCGCACGAAATCGTGCGCTATGCGGGCGAGGCCGTGGCCGCCGTGGTGGCCTCCTCGCGTGCCGACGCGCAGAGCGCGGCCGAAGCGATCGTGGTCGAATATGACGTGCAGCCGGCCGTGGTCGATCCCGTCGAGGCGGTCAAGCCCGGTGCGCCATTGGTGTGGCCGGAGGCGCCCGACAACATCGTCGGCGCGATGAGCTACGGCGATGCCGCCAAGGTGGACGAGGCTTTTGCCAAGGCGGCGCATACCGTCGAGCTCGATCTCGTCAGCCAGCGCCTGGTGCCGTCGGCCATGGAGCCGCGCTCGACCATTGCCGAGATCGACAAGACGTCCGGCCGCCTTCTGCTGCATGTGCAGTCGCAGACGCCCGCCTCGACCCGCGACGTGCTGGCCGAGGCCGTGCTGAAGCGGCCGAAGGACAGCGTGCGCGTCCTGGTCGGCGATATCGGCGGCGGCTTTGGCCAGAAGACCAACCTCTATCCCGAGGACGGCATGGTTGCTTACGCCGCGACCAAGCTGAACAAAAAAATCCGCTGGCGCGGCGATCGCACCGACGAGTTCGTCGGCGGCACCCATGGCCGCGATCTGACCTCGACCGCTTCCTTCGCACTCGACGAGAAAGGCAAGGTGCTGGCCTATCGCGTCAGCTCGATCGGCTGTACCGGCGCGTATTCCTCGGGCGCGGCCAACATCATTCCGCTGGTGCTAGGGCCGTTCGTGCAGACCGGCGTCTACGATTTGCCGCTGGTGCATTTCGAGGTGAAGTCGGTGATGACCCACACCGCGCCGGTCGGCGCCTATCGTGGTGCGGGCCGGCCCGAGGCCGTGTTCATCGTCGAGCGCCTGTTCGACGCGGCCGCGCGAAAAATCGGCATGGACCCGCGCGCGATCCGGAAAGCCAACTACATCAAGCCGGCGCAACTGCCCTACACCAATGCTGCGGGGCAGGTTTACGACTCCGGCGCCTTCGCGCACATGCTCGATCGCGCCGTGAAGCTTGCGGACTGGGACGGCTTTGCCGCGCGCAAGAAGGCCGCGAAGAAGAAGGGCCTGCTCTACGGCCGTGGGCTCACCTCCTATATCGAATGGACCGGCGGTCGTGCCCACACCGAGAAGGTAAGCCTGCACGCGACCGCGCAGGGCCGTGTCGTCCTGCATTCCGGCACCATGGCGATGGGGCAGGGGCTGCAGACCACCTACACCCAGATGATCTCCGACACGCTCGGCATTGCCATGGACAAGATCGACGTGGTCCAGGGCGATACTGATCTGGCGATGGGCTTCGGCAGCGTCGGATCGCGTTCGCTGTTCGTCGGCGGCACGGCGGTCGCGGTCTCCTCCAACGATCTGATCCAGAAGGCGCGCGAGAAGGCGGCGAACGTGCTGGAGACCTCGATCGAGGACATCGAATACCAGGGCGGCATGCTCACCGTGGTCGGCACCGACCGCCGCATCAGCCTGTTCGACATTGCCGAGAAAGAAGGCGGCGCGAAACTCAGCGTCGATTCCGAAGGCGAGGTCGACGGTCCGAGCTGGCCGAACGGCACCCATATCTGCGAGGTCGAGATCGACCCCGAGACCGGCGTGTCCAAGGTCGTGCGCTACACCACCGTCGACGACGTCGGTGTCGCCGTGAACCCGATGCTGGTCACCGGCCAGATCCATGGTGGCGTGGCGCAAGGCATCGGGCAGGCGCTGTACGAGGGCGTGTCCTATGATGCCGACGGCCAGCTGCTCACCGCGAGCTACCAGGACTATTGCATCCCGCGCGCCGACGACGTTCCGCCGATCGTGGTGACGCTCGACGATTCCGCGCCCTGCCGCACCAATCCGCTCGGCGCCAAGGGCTGCGGCGAATCCGGCGCCATCGGCGGCCCGCCCTGCGTCACCAACGGTGTGATGGATGCGCTCGCCGAACTCGGCATCACCCAGCTGAATACGCCGCTGACGCCGCAGAAGATCTGGCAGGCGATCCGGGATGCGAAGGTGGGCGGTTAGCGGCCATTGTCGTGCTGGCTGTCGCCACAAATCCAACTCGTGGGGGGGGGGGGGGGGGGGGGGGCCCCCCCGGGGGGGGGTAAATTTTGGGGGAAAAAACCCCCCAAAAAATTGAAAAAAAATAAGGGGGGTGTTGGAGGTGGCGGGCGCGGAATTTGTT
>NZ_JBEPRY010000041.1:0-42280 GCF_040548605.1 Bradyrhizobium sp. JR4.1 | reverse complement strand
GCGACGAAGATTATGCCGAATGGGATTGGCGGGATCATGCCGCCAACCGGGCCCAGCCGAGCAGATGCGGCATAATCTGGATCGCGGCATTATGCACGTTATGCCGATATCGGCATAAGGCGCATGCCACTGGCCATCCATCGCGTCTCAACCGTGACCTGTCAGGCAGCTACGGTTCCAGGAAGTATGCCTTTGAGGAGCTGGTTGCGGAAATCTCGTCTGCCTTCAGTTGCGCCTCGCTCGGCATCGTGCCGACGGTGCGGCATGCCGATTATATCGGCTCATGGCTTGAAGTCTTGCGCGAGGACAATCGTGCGATTATCCGGGCCGCGTCCCAGGCCAGCAAGGTCGCGGACTATATCCTTGGATTCCTGCCGGAAGTCACTGCCGACACGACGACCGAGAGAGCGGAGCAGGAGGTGGCGTGAGTTTCTCCCCTGTTGCCCCGAACAAGAGAGTGAGAGCGGCGGTTTTTCGCGACGGGTTTGAGGCCGAGAGAGAGAGAGAGAGAGAGAGAGAGAGAGAGAGAGAGAGAGTCTCCCGGCTGCCCGTCGTGGAGAATCGACATGACGAAGGCTGTTCAGAAGATCACGCTCTCCCCCTCGCGTGACATTCCGTTCAACAAGCTAGTGCTGAGCCAATCCAACGTTCGACATGTGAAAGCGGGCATTTTCGTCAGCATCGATTCCGAAGGGCGCCTCTCGGTCGATCGAGGTTACGTCCAGCCGGAGGATGATGTCTCGGCAGACGATCCTGAAGTCGGACAGTCCGCCGACACACAATCGGTCGAGGGGAAGGCGGCTGGTCCTTCCGTCCAACGCACGGTCATCGCCGCGGCTAGCGGCGCGACTGACGCGGAAGAAGATGATGAGGACGCGACAAAACCTCTGCCGGATCGGCTGATCACCGAGCTGACGGCGCATCGCACGCTGGCATTGCGGGATGCGCTGGCAGAAAATCCTGCGATTGCGTTCCAGGCGGTGCTGCACAACTTCGTGCTGACGGCCTTTTACCGGTTCGCATCGTGCGGGAGCTGCCTCGAGATCGGGCTCCGCACGCCGACCTTTCCGGCTCAAGCGCCTGGCTTGAGGGAAAGCGCGTCGGCGAAGGCCGTCGAGGCGCGGCATGAGTCCTGGAGAGCACGGTTGCCGAAGGGCGAGAACGATCTTTGGGACGCGCTGACGGCTCTCGATGGTGGTGCACAGGCATCGCTGTTCGCTCACTGTGCGTCGTTTGCGGTCAACGCTCTCTACGAGCCGGCCAACCGCTACAATCAGGGCCGCGTCTCCGCCCACGGCGTCCGCACCCGGCTCGACCAAGCCGATGTGCTGGCACGTGCCGTCGGCCTCGACATGGTTCAAGCGGGGTGGAAGCCCTCCGTCAACAACTATCTCGGGCGGGTCACTAAGCCTCGCATTCTGGAGGCAGTGCGGGAAGCCAGAGGCGAGTCTTCCGCGCAATTGATCGACCACCTCAAGAAAGGCCGACATGGCCAAGGAGGCCGAGCGTCTTCTCGACGGCTCGGGCTGGTCGCCGGAACCACTGCGTCTCGTCGATCCCGATGCGGCGTCAGGGCATTCCTCGGCGAGGACGAGGATCGGGACAACGCCGGCGAGGATGATCCGCAAGAGCTCGACGCAGCTGAGTGACATCTAGAACGGGATGGCTTCCGCCGTCACACAGTTGCTTGGGGACCGGTGTGTCGCGCCGGTCCCCATTCTTATGGGCGACGCTTGAGAGGGAGAGCCGGGCCGGGAAGGGTTTGAGCCGTCGGGGTCAAAGGAGAGCGCCTGATGGTTCGACCCATTCCCGCTCTCCGAAAGAACCCTGTCATGACCGAATCTCTCGCCGGCGGCGCTGCCGCCGCGCCGCTCTCGATGCGTGCCGCTGCAACTATCACCTCCGCCGCCGCCAGGGCCGCGCGACAGCTCGCGATTGATCTCGAGCGCGGCCGTCGCGTCGATGCCGCTGTCCTGCGCGGCGCCATGGAAGCTGCCTTCGGCACTTCCGACGCCACTGGCGACTGGAACTGGAAGACCGCCTATGATGTCTGCGAGGCGGCGACCGTTCTGTTCCTGCGCAAGTTTGGCCCGGCCATCCGGACCAAGGCTGGCTCGACGGCGGCGATGCTGCCGATACTCGCGAAAATCGCCGCTCTCCTGCCGACCCACACGCGGCGCTCCGAGGACAGCCAGGCCCTTCAACAATTCTCAACGCCGATCCCGCTTGGGCTTGCCGCGTGCACCGCAGCCGGCATCACGCCGTCCGACAGGGTTTTGGAGCCATCCGCGGGGACCGGCTTGCTCGCCATCTTTGCCCAGCTCGTTGAAGGCACTTTGATATTGAACGAGCTGGCCGAGACCCGCGCGGCCTTGCTCGTGAAGGTCACCCGGTTCGACGCTGCCCAGATCGACGATCATCTCGATACGGGTGTCGTGCCGAGCGTCGTCCTGATGAACCCGCCGTTTTCGGCATTGGCGAACATCGATCGGCGGATGGCGAATGCGGCGCTCCGGCACATCGCTTCTGCCTTGGCGCGTCTTTGCGACGGCGGGCGTCTCGTCGCCATCACCGGCGCGAGTTTTGCGCCGGACAATCCGGCATGGCGAGATAGCTTTGTTCGCCTCCAGCAGCGCGGCAGGGTGGTTTTTTCTGCCGCCATCGATGGCGCGGTCTATGCGAGACACGGAACGCAAACTGACACACGACTGCTCGTGATCGATAAGCTGCCTGCCGTAGATCCGAAAGTCTTTCCGGCCTCGCAGGGCATGGCGAGCGATGTTGCCACGTTGCTCGACTGGGTGATCCAGCATGTGCCCCCGAGGCTGCCTGTTGTCGCGCCGGGCATGGTCGACGTCGTCAGGCGCCCTGCGATACCACGATCCGTCGGCGCTTCTGCGCCACGTCGATCGTCTACTTCGAGCGGTGCAGCGCCGGAAAGCGCCGAACTGACGTATGAGACGCTCGAGTGGACACCTCCGGAAGGCGCTCGACTGACCGACGCGCTTTATGAGGAATACGCGCTGCAGGCGATCCGTATTCCAGGCGCGCATGCGCATCCGACCAAACTCGTGCAGTCCGCCGCCATGGCCTCGATCGCGCCCCCGAGGCCCTCTTACCGGCCGCATCTGCCGGCCAAAATCGTGGCGGACGGCATCCTGTCCGACGCCCAGCTTGAGAGCGTCATTTATGCCGGCGAGGCGCATTCCGAGTTTCTTGCGGGCTCCTGGAGGGTGGATGCGACCTTTGATCTTGTGGCGGCCGCTCGCGACGATGCAGAAAATGCCGTGCGGTTTCGCCGCGGCTCGTTCTTGGGCGACGGCACCGGCGCGGGCAAGGGTCGGCAGGTCGCGGGCATCCTGCTCGACAATTGGCTCAAGGGCCGCCGCCGTGCGGTCTGGATCAGCAAGTCCGACAAGTTGATCGAACATGCGCAGCGCGACTGGTCGGCGCTCGGCATGGAGCGGCTGCTCGTGACGCCGCTGTCACGTTTCCGGCAGGGCACACCGATCCGGCTTTCGGAAGGCGTCCTTTTCACCACCTACGCTACGCTGCGCACCGATGAGCGTGGCGAGAAACTTTCTCGCGTGCGGCAGATCGTCGATTGGTTGGGCTCCGACTTCGACGGAGTGATCGTCTTCGACGAGAGCCACGCGATGCAGAACGCGGCAGGCCAGAAGGGCGAGCGCGGCGACCTCAAGGCGATTGCTTGCAATCGTCCGGGGGCGGCCTCTCAGCAGGGGCGCGCGGGGCTGAGGCTCCAGCACGCCTTGCCGGATGCCCGCGTCGTCTACGTCTCGGCGACCGGTGCCACCACGGTCCACAATCTCGCCTACGCCCAGCGGCTGAGATTGTGGGGTGGCGTCGATTTCCCATTCGCTACCCGGGCCGAGTTCGTCGAGGCGATCGATGAGGGCGGCGTCGCGGCCATGGAGGTGCTCGCGCGCGACCTCAAGGCGCTCGGTCTCTACGCCGCCCGCTCGCTCTCTTACGAGGGCGTCGCGTACGAGCTCGTCGAGCACCAGCTCACGCCGGAGCAGGTTCGCATCTACGACGCCTACGCCGGCGCATTCAGCGTCATCCATAACAATCTCGATGCGGCGATGCGGGCTGCCAACATAACGGGCGAGACCGGCACGCTGAGCGGCCAGGCTAAATCGGCGGCGCGATCTGCCTTCGAGAGTGCCAAGCAGCGCTTTTTTGGCCAGCTCCTGACCTCAATGAAAACGCCGTCGCTGATCCGCTCGATCGAGCGTGATCTCGGCGCCGGCCATGCCGCCGTCATCCAGATCGTCTCGACGGGCGAAGCCCTGATGGAGCGCCGGCTCGCCGAGATTCCGACCGAGGAGTGGGGCGACGTCCGGGTCGATATCACCCCACGCGAGTATGTGCTCGACTATCTCACCCATTCCTTTCCGGTACAGCTTTACGAGCCGTTCACCGACCAGGAAGGCAATCTCTGCTCCCGGCCTGTCTATCGCGGCGGCCAACCAGTCGAGAGCCGGGACGCCGTCGCTCGCCGCGACCGCCTCATCGAGAAGCTCGCCTCGCTGCCGCCGGTGCCTGGGGCGCTGGACCAGGTCGTCCAGCGTTTCGGCACCGACATGGTCGCCGAGGTGACCGGCCGCTCGCGCCGCATCGTTCGCAAGGACGACCGGCTGGTGGTCGAAAACCGGGCCGCTTCGGCCAACCTCGCCGAGACCTCGGCCTTTATGGATGACGTCAAGCGGATCCTCGTGTTCTCCGACGCGGGCGGCACGGGGAGGAGCTACCACGCTGAGCTGTGGGCGCGGAATCGCCGCCTGCGGGTCCACTATTTGCTCGAGCCCGGCTGGAAGGCGGATGCCGCGATCCAGGGGCTCGGCCGCACCAACCGGACCAACCAGGCGCAGCCGCCGCTGTTTCGTCCCATCGCGACTGACGTGAAGGCCGAAAAGCGCTTCCTCAGCACCATTGCCCGCCGGCTCGACACATTGGGAGCCATTACGCGCGGTCAGCGCCAGACCGGGGGGCAGGGCTTGTTCCGCCCCGGGGACAATCTGGAAAGCCAGTACGGGCGTGATGCGTTGCGTCAGCTCTATACGCTACTCGCGCGCGGCAAGGTCGACGGCTGCTCGCTCGAGAGGTTCGAGGATGCGACCGGCCTGAAGCTCACAGATGCCAACGGGCTTAGGGATGACCTGCCGCCGATCACGACATTCCTGAACAGGTTGCTGGCGCTCACGATCGAGCTTCAGAATATCCTGTTCACCGTCTTCGAGCAGCTCTTGAGTGCTCGGATCGACGGCGCGGTCGCATCGGGCACCTATGACGTCGGGCTGGAAACGCTCCGCGCCGAGAGCTTTGTCGTCACTGACCGGCGCACGATTTACGTTCACCCCGGCACTGTTGCCGAAACCCGGCTTCTCACGATCACCCAGCGCCAGCGCAATCATCCTGTGAGCCTGGATGATGCTCTTGGTCGTCTTTCCGATCCTGGCGCCGTGCTGCTGTTCAATGAGCGCTCGGCACGAACCGCCGTGCAGGTCCCAGCTCCGAGCTTCATGCTTGATGACGGCGAGATCGAGCGGCGTGTTCGCCTGATCCGCCCCATGGAGCAGCACAGCGTCTCCTTAAGAATGATGGCGGAAAGCCACTGGGTCGAAGCTGACCGCGAACGCTTCGCCGTAAGCTGGCTGGCGGAGCTAGCCGAGATCCCAGAGTTCACGGAAAGCACAATGCACGTTGTGACCGGCTTGCTGCTGCCCATTTGGAAGCGGCTGCCGAATGAGTCGACCCGCGTCTATCGGCTGCAGACCGACGCGGGCGAGCGGATCATTGGTCGCAAGGTTTCGGCGACCTGGGTCGCGAACGTCCTTGCGGCGGACGCACCGGTGTTGACGCCGGACGTTGCCTTTGCCGCGCTCGTCGAGGGGCGAACCGTTCTTGAGCTTGCGGAGGGGCTCCAGCTTCGCCGAGTCCGGGTGATGGGCGCACACCGTATCGAGCTGTCGGGCTTCAACGACACGATGCGTGATCGCTTGCGAGCCTACGGCCTCTTTGGGGAGATCATCTCCTGGAAGCTGCGCATGTTCGTGCCGACGGACGCAAGCGGCGTCGAGATTCTGGCGAAAGTGCTCGACAGCTATCCGGTCGCGCGTATCAGTGAGCGGGAGGCCGCGTGATGTTCCGCGATGCTTCCGAGCTAGCACGCCGCCTCGCGCGCGAGGCCGAGGCGGTGTGCCGACACTATCTCTCCAATGGCAAGCGGGCGGGGCGGTACTGGGTGGTCGGCGACGTCCACAACACCGCGGGCCGCTCACTATTTGTGCGGCTACAGGACTCGCCGAAGGGGCCGGCGGGCAAGTGGACCGATGCCGCAACCGGCGAACATGGTGATCTCCTCGACATCATCCGCGAAAGTCTGGCCCTGCGCGACTTTCGTGAGGCCGCCGAGGAGGCGAGGCGCTTTCTTAAGCTTTCTCGTTCTGAGCAGCAACCCACTCTGATACCTGTTCGTTCCATAGCGCCGGTCGGATCGCAGCAAGCCGCCGGTCGGCTCTTTGCGATATCGAGTTCGATCGACGGGACGGTGGTTGAAACGTACTTGCAGCGCCGTGGAATAACCCGCATCCATCACGGTGGCAGCCTGCGCTTCCACCCACGTTGCTACTATCGGCCGGACGACCATTTGCCGACCGAGACTTGGCCGGCGATGGTCGCCCGCGTCACGGATCTCGATGGTCGGATCACCGGCGTGCACAGGACCTGGCTCGATCCGGATGGCTTTGATCGTGTTCGGCTGGGCAAAGCTCCGATCGACACGCCCCGACGGGCGATGGGTGACCTGCTCGGCAGCGCCGTTCGGTTCGGCGTGGTGGACGACGTGCTCGCTGCCGGCGAGGGTATTGAGACGATGCTTTCGCTGCGGTACGTGCTGCCGACTATGCCGATGGCGGCGGCCCTATCGGCCAATCACCTTTCGGCAATGTTGCTGCCCTCGAGCCTGCGCCGGCTCTACATCGCCCAGGACGCCGACGCCGCCGGCGATGCGGTGCAGGCTATTCTCAGCCAGCGCGCAGCAGACGCCGGCATTGAAGCGATCGCGCTGTCACCCCGGCTGGGCGACTTCAACGAAGATCTGCATGTCTTCGGTCCCGATGCCCTCCAAGCAGCCTTGCGGTTTCAACTCGTGCCAGAGGATGTGGTTCGCTTCCTGCATTCGTCAACGGTGGCCGCGGAATAGCTCCTGGTCTTCGATAGATACGCGAGGTCGGTCATAGGCGAGGCCAATCCCGGAAGAGGACGCGACCCCGGCCTTCTAGAGGGCGATCGGACGGCAAGCGGCCCGGGCCGGCAATGGCTGCGTCCGGCTATTTTCCGCCGCGCGCGAGCGATGTGAAGAGCATCATTTAGTTGGCCGCGCGCTTTGCATCGCGAAGCAAAATAGCCGGGCTCCGCCATCCTTCGCTGTCGCTACGGCCCTTTCGGGTGCTGGCCCGTTCCGCCCGCCGTCAGAGGATCGCCCACGAGGCCGCGATGGTCGCGGCCGACCGGCAAAGGACCTCTTCTCATGACCGACCATGACGACATCGAACCGGCGCATGCCTCTTCTCCGACTAGCCATGCCCTAACCGAATTACAGCTCTTCGGCTATCGCCCTTTGGACGACCAGCCCGATCCAAGACCGCTCCCGGAGGGCAAGATGATCCTCGGCGCCGTGGTCGATATCTTCGACGCCTTGGTTGCAACCCTGAACGATACGCGGCTCGAGCCGGACCTTGACGATCTGCTCTGGTCGACCGTCAACCTGTTTCATCGCGCCGTCGATCGCATCGAACGCCAGCTCGACGATAACGAGCAAGCGCAGCACAAGAGTCAGCGCGAGCAGAACGGCTCTGAAGTGCGATCGGTCGAACTCGAGCGCCTGACGGCCGAAGGCATTACGCTAATCGAGCGCCGCAATTGCCTGGAGCTCTTCCGGGACCAGGCCATCGAGCAATTTGAGATCCACACCGGCTCGGCCTGGCGTCCTCGGTCGGGATCATTGGTCAATCACGGAACCCTGACCGCAGCAATGATCGACTCCCGCGACTTCATCGCCGCCAAGCGTCGTTCAGAGACTGAGGTCTTGTTCCCCCCAGGACCGAAAATCGCACTCACTGGTGGGCTCGACTTCAACGACCATCAGCTGATCTGGGATCGTCTCGACAAGGTTCATGTCAAGCATCCCGACATGGTCCTGCTCCATGGCGGGTCGCCGAAAGGCGCCGAACTGATCGCCTCGAAATGGGCGGCCAATCGCAAGGTGCCTCAGATCGCCTTCAAGCCCGATTGGGCGAAGCATGCCAGGGCAGCGCCCTTCAAGCGCAACGATGCACTGCTCGAGCTTCTGCCGATCGGCGTCATGCATTTCCCGGGCACGGGAATTCAGGACAATCTCGCCGACAAGGCGAAACGGCTCGGCATTCCGGTCTGCAAGTTCGGCGGCGCATGAGCGCCGTCGCCTCGAAGACGCCAAGGTGGAGTTGCACGCCGCAACTCCGCCTCGTTTCGTTTTTACATCCAAAACTGCGCTGTGGTGGTGGTGGAAGGCGCGATTGATAAATCCATGCACATGGAGCCACCACCATGCTCGCTATTGGGCTTGCTCTCAACACACTCGGTATCGGTTTGTTTTGCTGGGCGATCTTTGCGCTCGCGATGTACGCTTTGCCGTTTTTCGTCGCACTCAGTGTCGGGATACTGGCATTTCGTCATGGCGCGGGCGTCTTCGGCGCACTGCTTATCGGAATTGCTTCTGGCACCCTGACGCTTGCCGCGGGTCAAGTCGCCGTTGCCGCTAGTCGGTCCTTGATCTTCCGCATCGTGATCGGAGCCGCATTCGCCGTCCCTGCGGCAATCGTTGGCTATCATGTGGTGTTTGCGCTGTCGCAAATCGGGGTGCCTTCGCTGGCTTGGCGTGAGGCCTTCGCCTGCGGAGGTGCGGTTTGCATCGGCGGCACAGCGTGGACGCGCTTGACCGTGTTTGCGGAGCTCCGCCCGTTGAAGCCGGTTGGGGTGGTGGAGGACATGGCTCGACCGGTTCTCACAGCCGCCACGCACGAGCGGTGACGCTTCGTCGCCATCATCGGTCGAGCAGAGCCGCAGAGGGCGCCACGTTGAACGAGGGGTCATCGAGCTTGAGCCAAAAGTAACAGCGCTTCTCCTCGGAGCGCTTAAGCGAGCGTTACCATCTCTGCTTGGCCCACATAGCTGCGGTGGAGCGGCGCCCTGCGTTCGACCGTTCGTTCCGGGACGATACCGCCCTTTGCGGCAGATTGTTTCTCCTTCTACGCCGAACCGTACCAACCTCTTGTGCAGCTCAACCGATATTCGCCAAGTCTTCTCCTTAGGATTGCGGTTCAGCACGCGGACGCACGTGGCCTCTTTGATGGCTTGATCTGGCCGAAGATCGGCTGCGCCTCGATCGTCTGAGCCGCAACGCCGTTGCTGCGACTTTCTTCCCCTGGGCTTACGCCCATTCCTCGCGGGACAAGAAAGTCGCCACAACGACGTCCTCCGCTGCGCTTCGGCCCGCGAGCGGGTGCGTCGTCGATCGTCTTCGGCCCTAGATCGCCATCGAGGCCGCGGTGGTCGCGGGCTCGAAACACAACAGGAGAAATGACATGGCTAACATCGGTTCTTTCAAGAAGATCGGCAACGATTTCCAGGGCGAGATCGTCACGCTGAGCCTGCAAGCCAAGGGCGTCCGAATCGTCGCAGAGACCAACCGCTCCAACGACAACGCGCCGAGCCACCGCATCTATGTGGGCCGGGCCGAGATCGGGGCCGCCTGGTCGAAGCGCTCCGAGGAGGGCCGCGACTACCTCTCGCTCAAGCTCGACGACCCCTCCTTCAACGCACCGATCTACGCGAACCTGTTCGACGATGAAGGTGGCGAAGGGTACACCCTCCTCTGGTCGCGGCCGCGCAAGAACGGAGATTGAGGCTCATCATCGCCCCGCCCGACAGCCTCGGGCGGGGTTCACTCTTAGAAAAGCCGATTGACCAAGGTTGCAGCTGCATCGGCTTGGTCGAGTTGATTTTCACTTGTTTAAGACGCGCCCTTCCGTGGCGCTTGTCCGCATGGGCTGAACTCGCCCAATGCTATTGTTTATTGGAACGTAGACGCGCTGACCTGCGGCCTTTAGGCAAGGTCTTGGGTATCGCCGCTCCCATGGCGGGCTGAATAAAAAATTCAGATAAATGAACACCCAGCGTCTCGGCGAGCCGGTCGAGAAGATCAATTGTCGGATTCTCAGATTGCCGCTCAAGGCCGCTCATGTATGAGCGGTCAATCCCGGCGTCGTAGGCCAGTTGCTCTTGCGGAATGCCGCGATCCACGCGGATCCGGCGCACATTCCATGCCACGAGCGCACGAGCTTTCATGCGCCCAAACAGCCATTAGGCAGACCATCAAACCACTGGCTATAACCGAACGATTCCGCTAAGTTTCGCCTACAATGCAGATCAGCGAAGTGCGCGCGTAGGCCTACATGACGAAGCCACCGTTAGATCCGATGTCGCGGATGTCGCGCCGGATCAGCCGGTGCTGACGACCTATGACGAGCAGCATCTGGTGACGTATTGGCGACTTCTTGACGCCGAAGCCGATGGCGCTGAATGGAAAGAGGTGACCCGGATCGCGTCGCATATCGACCCGGATCGCGAGCCGGCTCGCGCCCGCAATGCGTTTGATAGTCATCTGGCGGGCGCAAAATGGATGGCAGACCGTGGCTACCGTGACTTGCTTCGCGGCAGGCGCCGCTAAACAGGAAAATCTGTCATAATGAGTTCCGCCTTGAGAACAGATTTCTCCGCTGACGCGTGATCCCTGCGTGCATCAGGCGATGCACAATTGGTGACTTCCCCAACAATCCTAAGCTTCATAGACATTGCGCCGCAATCGATCTACGGCAGGGAATCATAGCAATGTCTGAGTTCGACTGGCGCTCACCGGAGGCGTATCAACTCGGGCGAGATGGCGGATTTCGCTTGGGAATCACTGCGGCGCAGCCCCAACTATCGAACTTTCTATCGCGAAAATCGATCGCAGATGACTTCCGAATTCCGGAGGAGATGGGGCGTCTGCTTTCGCACATGACCCGCAGGGGTCCTTTTACCAACAGACAATCTTCTGGGCACCTGAGGCGTTGCCGACGGTGGTGCCGGTCGTTCAGAGCGCGTCCGGCTCAAAAGCGGTCGGCGCAGGGCTGCCGCTTGCCGACCTTTCATCGGGCGCCATCAGACAGGCATCCGACGGCTGGCATGCCGTATTGCGCATTCAAGGGGCACAACATCATCTCTGGCTAAAAGAGGCGCCGCAGTTTGGTGTCTGTTATGCGGCTGAACTGCCGCTCGATGCGGACTTTGAGATCCGCACCCACGCCTCACATCGGCTGTGGCGCGCAATCAACGGCCGCCCGCCAGGACCTCCGCTTCATCAGCTTTCGGCGCAGCGGCGCGAACGACTCGTGTTGGTGCTGCGAGCGCTTGATGGGCGCGTGGATGGTGCGTCATATCGCGTCATCGCGGAGGTGCTGTTCGGCCGAAAACGCATCCCTGAGCGCGCTTGGAAAACCCACGAATTGCGCAGCCGGACCATCCGCCTGGTGCAGGCTGGCTTGGCTCTAATGCACGGCGGCTATCGCGCATTGCTACGTCCCTCATCTCGCAAGGAGTAGAGCAGGGGTGCCGAAAATCATCGTTCGATCTTCGGCATCCCCCAAAGCACTCCTACTGCGCCATCGTGACCGTCGACGCGCGGCCCGACCCGGCCGCGCTCGAGACGACCACGGAGCCTTGCAAATGCCCGATCCGAACGCCGGCCTGCCGCCGCGATACCTGCGCACGCCCGAAGCGGCGCGCTTTCTCGGACTCTCCGGCCGAACCCTGGAAAAGCACCGCACCTATGGGACAGGCCCGATCTACCGCAAGCTCGGCGGTCGCGTTGTGTATGCGCTTGAGGACCTGAAGGCGTGGGTTGATCGCGGCGCCAAAACGTCCACCAGCGATCCCGGCACAGGCACGGTCCTGCCCGCGAAACGGCACACACCCGTTCCGTATGCGGGCAAGGAGCGGCGCTGACCCATGCCGGACAGCAACTCCACTGCAAGCCGGAGGCGGCGATCAGAGCGCGATCAACTCGATCTGTTTCGTGCGCTCCCGGGCGATCTGGCGCCACGGGACGCGCAAGACCTGATGGCGTATCCGTTCTTTTCGCTGGCAAAATCGAAGCGCAATGTTCCCATCGATTTCCGCGCAGGCACCATCACCATTCGTGTTGAAGCCGCGCCGGAACATGGCATGGCGACGATCTGGGACGCGGACGTTCTGATCTGGGCTGCCTCGCAGATTGTCGAAGACCGTAATGCCGGCCTGAAAACGTCCCGGCTGATGGCCACGACCCTTTACGAGATCCTGACCTTCGTCGGGCGCGGCACCAGCGTGCGCGACTATGACCGCCTGAAGGCTGCGCTCGACCGGCTGCAATCGACGACTGTGATGACATCGATGCGGCAGCCGAGCGAACGCCGGCGGCATCGCTTCTCCTGGATCAACGAATGGAAAGAGACAGCCGATCTGCACGGGCATCCCCGTGGAATCGAGCTGATCCTGCCCGATTGGTTCTACACGGGCGTTCTCGATGAAGCGCTCGTGCTGACGATTGACCGCGCCTATTTCGATCTGACCGGTGGATTGGAGCGCTGGCTCTATCGCCTCGTCCGCAAGCACGGCGGCCGTCAGAATGGCGGTTGGAGCTTTGATCTCGTGCACTTGCATGCGAAGTCCGGGAGCCTGTCGCCGCTTAAACACTTTGCCTACGACCTGCGTCAGATCGTCCGTCGTCAGACATTGCCGAGCTATCGGCTCATCATCACGCATGATCCGAATGGCGAAGAGCGATTGAATTTCGCAGCAGTCCCAATCGGCCCGTTGAGCAAGCGACTGCGCAAGCGTGGCCTCGTCCTTCCTGCTGGGGATAAGCTGTGAATTCGCTCGTGCTATCAGGGACTGGAAGCCTCGTGCCTTCGGGGACGGCATCCACGTGTTATCGAGGACCGAAATCACACCTAAAGCACTGCGACGCCAATCTTTCCAGCTCTCTTAACTTTACTAACGTACTGACACTAACTTGTTGTTGTAAATCGGTGCGTTGTGAACAAGTCGGTCGCGCGTGCAACAAGGATGCCTCATGCGCCTACTCTGTCACGCGCAAAACCTTCCTGCAATGCGAATCTGTTCTCCAATATGCGCATGCAAGCGCGATCGCGCGCAAAAATACGCGATCACCAGTATCGGCATCATCGCATCACGCTCGTCGCTTTTCTTTGCGGCAGCTCGCTCGTCGAGGAGAACTCGCTAACGTTCATGGTTGGCACGACCGCCACCACATGCCGGAACCTGGAGAATGGGCGGTCAGGCTAACCCGCGTCGTGCATGATGGCCTCACAGCTCAGCATGAGGCCGCCGACAACAAAAGTTGCGATCTCACCCAAATCCCCGTCCCCTCGAGAGACGCCGCTCCGCCGTGGCGGAACGAGAAGGCGCGCGTGGAAGCGGTCGGATCGCGGCGGCCCTCAAGCTGCCGCAGCGACCCGGCCGCGCTTGCCGCCGGCGCCAAACCGGAACGTGGTGCCATCGATCCAGATCTTGTGCAGCAGCACGGCAAGCGCGCGCGCCACCGCGGTCGCCGCGCGCTTCAGGCCCTTCTTCCTGGCCAGCCGCAGGCCCCAGAGCCGCAGCTTGAAGTGCTTCGGAATGCGCGTCAGGATCGCGATCGCCGCCTCGTACAGCATCGCCCGCGTCAGCTCGTCGCCGCATTTGGAGATGCTGCCGATCCGATCGGTCTGGCCGGATTGATCGCGCCGCGGCGTCAAGCCGAAATGGGCGCCGACATTGGTCGACTTCCTGAATTGCGCCGGATCATCGACCGTGGCGCGGAATGTCAACGCCACCAGCGCGCCGACACCGGGCACGGTCATCATCCGTCGCACCGCGCTGTCGCTGCGCGCCGCCGCCAGCGCCAGGCGGTGCAGTTTTGTGAGCTGCAGCCGCATGGCGTTGCGGGCGTCCAGCAGCGGCGCGACAATCGATTCCAATTCCTTCTTCGCGGCCAAGAGACCGCGCACCGCTGCGTCAAAACGGCCGACCGAGATCTCGCCGGCCTTGAGGCCGAACGGGCGCAACAGGCCGTGGATCATATTCTCCATGTCCGGCACCTCGCCGAGCGTCGCCTTGCGCCCGACCTGCAACGCCCGCTGCGTTTGCGCGCTTTCCTATTCGACCGCACGGGAACAACCGGTCCGCACCATCTGCGCAATGCCCTTGGCGTCATTGCGGTCGGTCTTGTTCAGCATCGCGTTTGGCGCCGGCTTGGCGCGCCCAGTCTCGATGCAGGTCACGGGCAGGCCTTTTTCGCTCAAAGCCGTGAACAGCCACGCAGACTAGGGGAACCCGTCCAGCTCGAGATGCTTCCGCCGGACTCTCCACTCCGCGAGACTCAGCCCGGTCGCGTCGGGATCGGTCTCGAGTGTCGCTTCCTGGACGAGGTTGCCGTCGCCGTCCACCACGTAAAACATTCATCGTCTGCAGCGACACCTCGATCCCCGCATAAAATGCCGTCGTTCGTCTCTACCATTCTCCGCCGGAACGCGCCGGCCGTTCCGTTCCCCGACTGTCGCGAAGCATCATCTCCACAATCCGGCCGGCGAGGGGACACAAGTCTCGGCAACCTGCAACGCTTTCGCCTCTTCCAACGAAATTGGAGCCTCGCCGATATGGTCCTTTGCAGCAGGATTGCTGCAAGCGTTCGGCGACCACGATTCCATCGAAGCGTCATTACAGCAGTTCTGCCGACGCCAAGGCTCTTCGTGCGATGCGCCAGCGAAGCGCATCGTTGGCACGTCAAAAATTCCTCTCAACAATATGGAGCAGTCAGGTGAGCGACGTCACAACTGTTGAGCTTTTTTGGCTCGAGAAGCGCATCGAAAATCGAATCCGATTTGGCAAACCTGCATCAGAGAGGATCGTTGACCATCACCGGCGCATTCTCTCGTTTGTGCCCGGTAGCATCTTCGCGCTCGTGCGCTGGACGTCCAACGACTTCGGAACCATCCTGTCTCGGATCGACATTTTGCGCGCAGTCGCGCCAGGGCAGCGATACTCAACTGTGCCTTGGGTCAGCCCCGGCGGCGAAAGCCTGCTGCGATTGTCTGGGTGGCCAAAGGTCGAGCGCGTTCTCCAGTTGATCGACGCCGTGGAGTCAGTTGGCATCGATCCTGCCGATGCAGCCCCTGACTATTGGCATCACGCCCACAACCGTCTTTCCGTCAACGAAACGCCACGACCTTATACGCGTGCGCGCCACCAGGCGTGGCTCCGCCGCTGCAGGATAGTATTCTGATGGGACGGCTAAGGATCATTCTTGCGATGTGTGGGGCCACAACGCTCGCGCTTTGGCCGGTCAACGACACCTCGCTATCGTACATCTGGAACGCTTCTGAAAGTGTGCCGATCGGCCTCTACCGTTTGCAAGAGACCGCTCGCTTGCACATCACTGAGCTCGTGGCCGTTCGGGCACCAGAGCCGCTTGCGAGCTTCCTCGACTTCAACGGCTATTTGCCGAGCGGTCTTCCGATGCTCAAGCGCGTGCTGGCGTTGCCCGGGCAAACCGTCTGCAGAACGGGACTCACAATCGTCGTCGACAGCATCGAAATGGGCCAGGGCCGCGAGCGCGACCGCCGTGGCAGGCCATTGCCGGCCTGGCAGGGTTGCCGGGTCCTCGCCGAAGACGAGGTCTTTCTCATGAACTGGCAGTCGGCCGAGTCCTTTGACGGCAGATATTTCGGACCACTCCCGAGATCGGCCGTCATAGGGCAAGCGGTACCGGTGTGGACCAGGGAGGACTGACAAAATGGCGGCATTGCTCCAACGGCTTGCGGTTTCTCTAGTCGTCCGATCGCACCGTCATTCCTCCATCCCGGCCGAATTGTCGGCAATCGGCGCGCGTCGCGGCCGTCTCGCGCCGGCTCAGTGCCGGCCGGGAAGAACCTTGTCCTTGACGGCTGTCCGCACATTGCTATCTCGAGCCGCCGCTTGCTTTTTGGGAATTCTGCTGACGTTCGCAGCGCCATCGGCCGGCAGAGCAGAGGCTGAATCGCGCGCACAAGCTGCGCGCTCCCCAAACCTGCTGCCACGCGTTGCATACGCCGCGTTCGTGACCGAGGCCTCGCATCGGTTCGCGATCCCGGAGCGTTGGATCCGTGCTGTCATGCAGGCCGAAAGCGGCGGCAATGCGCACTCCAGATCACCACAGGGAGCGATCGGGCTGATGCAAATCATGCCCGCGACCTGGGTCGACCTTAGCGTTCGTTACGATCTCGGTATCGATCCGTTTGATCCTCACGACAACATTATAGCTGGGGCAGCGTACCTTCGCGAGATGCTCGATCGTTTCGGATCGGAAGGGTTTCTGGCAGCCTACAATGCGGGACCAAAACGGTACGAGGAGCACCTGGCCACCGGTCGACCGCTTCCGGATGAAACACAAATCTATATCGCTAGACTCGCACCAGTGATCGGTATTGAGCAGCGCAACAGCGGTGGTTCGGCTGCCAGACGCTTCGCCGCGTGGCAGCAAGCGCCAGTCCTTGTTGAGCGGTCCGAGAGCTTATCCGCTGACGGCAACTCGGCATCTGGCGTTCGCACAATGAATTCGTCGAAAGCAGCGCCTAAGGCGGGTACGACTGCACTCGTACCTCGTGCGACGGGGCTGTTTGTGCGGCGATCAGACGAGGTGCGGTCCCGATGATCGCAATCGCATTTCCTCGCATGATGTCGAAGCTAGTCGCAACGTTGAGAGTGGTCGGCAGAGAGCCGGGAGTGAGCGACCGGGGAGGGCAGGATAAAAGCCGCAAGGTGCGGCCGGTCGGTTGTGCGAGAAAGTGTATCGATTTCAATGATCGAGTAAACATTACGGGGACTCAGAGCAAGGTTCATCTTTCCCCAAGGCGCTGTTCTTACACGGCATTCGGTACCTTGCGGCAGCCGGAATGACGCGTGACGATGATCTTCGGATCCGTCCCGGCCGTATCCGTTCCACGCGCGCGCCCCGGACAAAGCCCTTTTTGGCGCAGGCACTCACAGCCGCTCAGAAGGCCGGCGGCCTCTCGCGCGGCAAGCATGGTCGTGGCCGTAAATTTGGACGCGGCCGCGCCGCGAGCATCGCTGCGGCGCGGCTTCTCAACGCCCGCGCCCGGGGCGCAATGGTCAAGGCGCGGGTGGTGCGGCGGACGCGTTCGCCGGGCGCGTTGCGCGCCCATATCGGTTACCTGCGGCGCGATGGGGTCACGCGCGACGGCGCTCCGGGCAAACTATTCGACGCTGCGGGGGACGATGCGGACAGTCGCGCCTTCGTCACGCGTTGCGAGGGTGACCGCCATCATTTTAGGTTCATCGTCTCGCCTGATGATGCTGGTGAACTTGCCAGCCTGCGTAGCTTCACTCGGGAGCTGATGGACCAGGCCTCACGCGACCTTGGCACACGGCTTGACTGGGTCGCGGTCGACCATTGGAATACCGAGCATCCGCACATTCACATCCTCGTGCGGGGCCGTACGGATGACGGTGCCGACCTCGTCATCAGTCGTGATTATATCGCTATGGGCCTACGCGCCCGCGCCAGCGACCTTGTCACGCGCGAACTTGGCCCTCGCTCGGAGCTCGAGATCCGCCAGAGCCTTGAGGCGGACATGACAGCCGAACGCTGGACCAGGCTCGACCGGGCGCTTGCCCGGGAAGCGGGGACGGCGGACGGCCTCATCGATTTGAGGTTAGAGCGGGATGCCGGGCGCGATCCATTCCGGGAAATTCGGATCGGGCGGATGAGGACGCTCGAGCGGCTCGGCTTTGCGGAACCTGCGGGGTCCGCGGTCTGGGTCCTGGCCGCCGATGCGGAGGCGAGGTTGCGCGCGCTTGGCGAGCGCGGTGACATCATCAAGCGGCTGCACAAAAGCCTCACGCGGGACGGCGCCAGCCGTGCCCTCGCATCCTGGGAACTCGAGGGCGAAAGTCATGGCGAACCGATCGTCGGCCGACTCATCGCGCGCGGGCTTGATGACGAGCTCAAGGGCACCGCCTTTGCCATTGTCGATGGGATTGACGGGCGCGTGCATCACGTGAAGCTTCCTGACCTCGAGGCGGCCGGTGATGGGCCGATCGGCGGGATTGTGGAACTGCGCCGGTTTGCGGACGCCCGTGGTCGGACACGGATTGCGCTCGCGGTCCGCTCGGAACTCGTTCTGGACCAGCAGGTCGCGGCGGACGGAGCCACGTGGCTAGACCGGCAGCTCGTCGCGCGAGATCCTGCCGAACTCTCCCGCAATGCGTTTGGCGCCGACGTTCGTGCGGCACTCGAACAGCGCATCGATGTGTTGGCCGACCAAGGGCTCGCCCAGCGCGACGGCAACAAGGTTCGGCTAAGCCGCAATCTGGTCGACACCCTCCGGGATCGCGAACTCGACGTCGTCACACGTCGCCTCACGGAGGAAACGGGCCTTCCGCACTTGCCATCTGATGCAGGCGAGCAGATTTCGGGGATATATCGTCGGCGCCTGTCCTTGGCCTCGGGGCGCTTCGCGATGATCGACAACGGCCTCGGCTTTCAGCTTGTGCCCTGGTCGCCTTCGCTCGAGCGGGAATTGGGCAAACAGGTCAGCGGCATCGCCGGTCCAGGCAGCGTCAACTGGGACTTCGGGCGCAAGCGTGGCCTATCGCTCTGACCTGAGGTCCTGGCGCTGCACTGGCGCTGCACTGCGCCCGATTGCAGGGCGGGCGAAACTTGGTTGCCACCGTGTGGACTGGTCAATACGGAAAAATGGCAGTGGGAGCGACAGTGAGCAGCGAATCGCAGATGGAGGATCTACCGTTCTGGACCTATCTCTTTATCGCCTCCGGGTTCCCTCGACCTTGGTGGCGCTCGATCATCGACTGGACGCAGCTGTGTGGAAAAATGCGCCGTTCATCGCAAGCTTGCTAAGACTCGTCAGCCTCTCATCGGCCAAATCGGCTAGCCGGACCCTTCGAATCTACATGGCCATCCCGTGTTGCGGAAACGGCATGGGACCTTTGATCTTGAAGTGATCGGAAGGTGTCTGGCCGTGGCGTGATCGCGGTGACGGTACTTCCGTGCGCGCTGGTCCCGCATGCCGATGGTCAGATGCTGTGCAGAAGACTCAGCCGCTTCGCTCACCGCCTTTCCGTCGACCAGAGTCTAGTTTGTTGGACCCAGTTGTGCGGGTGTCATCGAGTGGGCGAATAACGATTTTAATCTGCTCGACTGTGGGGCATTCGCGCGAGGTTATCCGCGGCGAGCAATCGGACAACTCCGGGCCGGCAAGCCAGCTTGAGTGGATAGGCAAACTGCAACCGATTCGCGCAATAATGATGTGGCAAACGCTATTCGCCTGTCCCAATCTCCAGAGAGACCGCAACAGCTGATGTGCAACTTCCTAGCATCTAGCGGGCCAAAACAATAGGGCCCAATAGGCGACCGCCTGGAGGAGGGACTCGCTCGATACGGATCTGTGGGAGTATCTCGATGACCGTCGGCCCGGCAGTGTCGTCCCGCGGGAATAAGCTCTGCCGGGACGCTCCCGCATGAGCCTTATACTCCAACCCTCCGGGAACCCCGCCTCCTGCCGATTTAATCCGCCAACCTCCGCCTCATCAACAAGGAGTTGTGGCACTCCGCATGCTCTCTGGATCGCGCGCGCTTGACGGAGAGCTTAGGGGAAGACGCGAGTTAGCCTTCGCAGGAATCTATAACCCGGAGCGTCGCTTCGCGAAGCCGGCCGGTTCGCCTCGAGCGGCACCACGGTACGAGTTGATTCTGTCATCATCTGAGCGCGATCACGCGAAGCTGGTAGGGACAGTTCCTTGAGGAAGCCTGTTCTAGGCCGAGCGAACCTTTTCGGCCCAAACGCCGCTGCCCGATCTGATCCGCCGATCCCTTCGCTAGGGCGCGCGCGACTACGAGAAGCGTAAGCCCCTGATTGTAGCCAACAGGTCAGTGGTGTCGATATCCGCAAGCCATGTCTGCGACAAAAATCATCTGGCACCAGGTGATCCTGGTTTGCCTAATCGCGTTCACCTTCGTGTGGGCAGCGACCGAATGGACCGCCTATCAGCTTGCGTTCCAGCCGCAGCTTGGACCGGCCTGGTTCAGGTTGGGGAACTGGCCCATATACCAGCCGTTTGCCTTCTTCATCTGGTGGTTCGAATTCGACGCTTACGCCCCCACGCTATTCCTCCAGGGTGGCGCCATCGCCGGAAGTGGTGGGATCGCGGCAGTCGCCGCAGCAATGGTGCTTTCGGTCTTGCGCGCGCATGAGGCTCGCGATGTCACGACTTACGGATCAGCGCGTTGGGCCGATACGCGCGAGGTCAAACGGGCGGGGCTGCTAGGCGGCGATGGCCTCGTGCTCGGGCGTTTTGATGGTCGATATCTTCGCCATGATGGGCCTGAGCACGTGCTCTGCTTTGCGCCTACCCGTTCGGGCAAGGGGGTCGGCCTGGTTGTTCCAACTCTTTTGACTTGGCCGCGCTCGGTGATCGTCCACGATATCAAGGGCGAGAATTTCCAGTTGACCTCGGGATGGCGCGCACGCCTTGGAGATGTACTCTTGTTCGACCCGACAAACGCGGCAAGCGCGGCTTACAATCCCCTTCTTGAGATTCGGCGTGGTGATTGCGAAGTCCGAGACGCCCAAAACGTGGCGGATATCCTGGTCGATCCCGAAGGAGCGCTCGAGCGCCGCAATCATTGGGAAAAAACCAGCCATTCTCTGCTCGTCGGCGCTATCCTGCATGTCCTCTACGCTGAGGCTGACAAGACACTTGCCGGCGTTGCCAGATTCCTGTCGGACCCGTGCCGCCCGATCGAGACCACGCTGAATGCCATGCTTGCGACCCCTCATCTTGGCGATCGCGTTCATCCCGTCGTCGCTTCAGCTGCGCGAGAGTTGCTCAACAAGAGCGAGAACGAGCGGTCGGGCGTGCTGTCGACCACAATGAGTTTCCTGGGCCTTTATCGCGATCCGGTCGTCGCCAAGGTCACTGCGCGGAGCGACTGGCGGATTCGCGATCTCGTCGACCGACCGCAGCCCGTTTCGCTCTATCTCGTCGTACCGCCATCCGACATCGTCCGCACAAAACCGCTGATGCGGCTCATCCTCAATCAGATCGGACGGCGCCTGACCGAGAGCCTTGATCCCGATCATCACCGCCAAAAGCTCCTCCTGATGCTCGACGAGTTTGCAGCCCTTGGCCGGCTCGACTTCTTCGAGAGCCAGCTTGCCTTCATGGCGGGCTATGGCATTCGGAGTTTCCTGATCACTCAGAGCTTGAATCAATTAGAACGCGCCTATGGGCCGAACCACGCGATCCTCGACAATTGCCACATCCGGATCGCCTTCTCCACGAATGACGAGCGCACCGCTAAGCGCGTCTCGGACGCGCTGGGGACCGCGACCGAACTGCGCGCCATGAAAAACTATGCCGGGCACCGCTTAAGCCCCTGGCTTGGACACTTGATGGTGAGCCGTCAAGAGACGTCCCGTCCGCTCCTGACGCCCGGCGAAGTCATGCAGCTCTCATCGAAGGAGGCGATTGTGATGGTGTCGGGCCTCCATCCCCTGCGGGCCACTAAGGTTCGCTACTATGAGGACCCGCAATTTCAGAAGCGAATCTTTAAGCCCGCTAACACAGGGACGATTCTCTTGTCTACGCGCCAGGATGAGGACTGGTCAGGGCACCCGACCGCTGCACCCTCGATCGAATTGGTTGCGCCTCGGCAGCGAAAGCGTAGCGATCCGAACGGGGGGCTGCGGCGCGAGCCAGAATTGCCGCAGCACGAGGAGATCGAAATCAAGGCGCCGCTCGCGGAACATGAGTTCGATACTGGTCCCGATGAGCCGGACGCAGATACGGTCCAGGCACAAGCCCTAAGCCGCGCAATGCAGGGAGTAGCGCGCGCGACCAGCCTCGATTCTGACGATGGCATGGATCTGTGAGCGAGCCGAAATTGGTGAAAAAGATTCAGCTCAGCATCTACCTTGATCCGCAGACATTCAGAACGCTTGATGTCTTCGCAGAGCGTCGCGGCCAACCAAAGTCGCTGGTCGCAGAGGCCGCGATCGCGTCATTTCTCTCGCCCGACGATTCCGACCGACGCGAGGCGGTTGTTGCCAAGCGGCTGGATCGGATCGCGCGGCTGCTCGAACGTCTCGAACGCAATGACACCATCATGCTGGAGACGCTCGCCCTGTTCATCCGCTTCTGGTTGACGTCGGTGCCAGCGTTACCAGAACAGTCTAGTCCAGCCGCCCGAGCCAAAGGCGCCGAACGCTACGATCGGTTCATTGAAGCACTTGGCCGAAGGCTTTCTAGCGGATCAACCGTTCTGAAAGAGGTGAGCTTCGATTTGAACGCCGGAACTCCAGAGTGATTCGATGGCCGGCGGGCGGACGATGCAGAAGGGAATTTACGAGGGTGCTTGCGCCGAGTACATTTCCGCCACAACAACGATAGGACCGAATCGAACAGAGCGAGCGCGTTAGATCAGGGCCGGGGTAGATTTCTGAGCGGGCAGCATGACATGAATGCTGAATCTGAAGCGAGTTAAGAAAAGACTCGGCCTCGATTCGAGCTGCCGCTCAACCGAGTGAGGCCGCTTGCTTGAGCAAGCGCAAGCCTTTCCAGTCTTCGCAAGGTCTTCTCAATGGTTGCCGCTACCAGTCTTTGCGGATTGCACGGCAGGTCCTCTGTGTTAGCAATCCACATTGTCCGGCCTGACTTCGCGAACACCATATCGAAAAATGCGAAAACATACACTGCCCCAAAGCTCAGCGAATCGGTGCGACGGATCCGTTTACGTCGGATAGCAATCAGGCGGTGCCTGAGACCGCCTGCAATAAGTTTCCGGATTCAAAAGGCACGCGAACTAAATCACCCTGTTTCGATGAAAGGGACAACTGGGCCCAAGAGAAGCACATCAGTTTGGAGCCGCTCAATGAGGCCCAATTCCCCCGGGTGGGACGATGGCCAAGCATCCTCGCACCAAGATCAATCTGATCAGCTCTTTCGCCTCGCGGCCAGACGGCCTGCCCAAGCAGAGTGCGCAAGGCCACGGGATGGAAGCTTGTCCCGATGCCGCTGATCGCCAAGCGGTGCAAGATGCAGCTGATTGCCAAGTTGAGAAGGGCAACGTCACTCGCAAGAATGGCAAGATCGCCAGCAAGAGCGGCCACTTCACCACGTACTGCATGACGGCGCATCATTCGACTACGGCAGTAGCCGACGCGACTACCCACACGGCGGGCAGAAACTCTTATCCCTCAATGCATAAGCCAAACGATGCGGAAAACACGTCATGAGCCATACTCCTGCAGGGCGTTGCGCAGCTATGCGGGACAGGGAAGTTTAGCTATTGCCGCTTTTCGCGCCGGCTATCCCGCTTCGAAGGGAATGCGCGAAACTATCATAGCCCATTTCGATGCCAATGCGGAAATCGCGAAACTCGGCTCGCTCGCGGAAGCAACGCAGCAGAGCTTTGACGTCTTGAACGTCAATTTCCGCAGATCCTAGTCAACGTTCAAAAGGCATTGCGTCTGATGCGCAACGGCAGCGCGATCGTTTTCACGGCTTCTTTGTCCGATCCCGCGCCCGAAATCGCGGCCACATCCACCGTGTCGGCAACGAAGGGTGTACGGCGCAACTTCACCCGAAGGCTTGGCGTCGAGCCGATCCGCCGAAGCGTCCGGGTAAACGCCGAGAGCTCGGGCGTCACCGAAGGCCCACTGTTTAGGAGGCTCAGCATTGCCGAAGTCAGCGTGCAAGAACACGGAAAGGCCCTGCTGGAGCAGATATCCGCGAAACGTTTCGGAAAGCCGCGGAAGATCGCGGCGGGTGACTGTTCTCGCTTCCGACGACGCATCCTACATCACCGGCATCGACGTGGCTGTCAATGGCGGACGCAGCTCATAGCCCTGAGTCCAACAAGCCCTGCCGGTGTGCTCGAACCAGCCACACGAGACGCCATCAAGATTCACTACTGTCGCCGCACGTTACTCCGGCAGGTGCGGGCGCGCCCTCAGTAAACAACCGCAGTCTCAGGGCGCAGTATCCACGCCTATGCTGGCCGGATGGAGCAATCAGTACCTTTTCACGTGCCGCGTACCGGCATGAACGGCAGCACCTGCTGATAGGAGTGGAGCAGATCGGTCCCGACACTCATCTGCCGGTCGTTTGTCCGGCATGCTCGTTGGTCCATTTGGCGAATGCCTCCATCGGCAAGCTGCTCGGCGACCGCAGTGCTTCCGAAGTGCGGTGAGGCGGTCGACCGGTGACATCCGGCATGCTCACTCCGGTTTGGGTGCGCATCCTTTCCCGATGTAAGTCGTGTATCGTCATCCCCGGAAAAATCCGGCGCCTTGGAGCCACATGCGAGGGTCGATGCTTGCTGCCGCTGCAGACGTCGCAGCCGACCTCGCTGCCGGCGCTCTTCGTCAAGCCTCGCCAGCATCGGAGACGGAGCTCACGGCTGGCACGGCGCGGGGAAGCGGCAGCGTGCGTTGAAGGTTGCGGCTGGCCGGCGAAGGCTTGCCGACGTTGGCATCGTATCCCTCGGCCAGCACCAGAAGCCGCTTTCGCGTGAACGGGTCGGCCTTATCGGCCAGATCGCGGGCCCGCTGTGCTAAGCCCCTGTAGAACTCGACATCCATGATGTGCCCCACTCAACGCTACCAAGGTCGCACTTAAGTACATCGACGGCTCCGACGTCAAGGCGGGCGAGCAGGGTGGGCGCGTCGCGGAATATTCTGCGACGAGCCTGTAGCAGCCGATCTGGCGCAACGAAGCTCGCCGTCGGCAGTGGGCAATTCAAATCGCAGTCCTGCATCGGATCCGGAAGGTGCCCGGAGTGCGGGGGACCGACGAATCTCCTGCCTTGTGAAGATGGGAACGAGGAGCGCTACGTCTGCAGCCACGCCGAGGGGGACCCGCTGCGCGATCCAGCCGTCCGCGAATGGGGCCGACAGTCCCCCTGACGCCTCCCGACAAGTGAGTGGTCGCACTGGAGTCAGCGGATACATTTTGATGATCCTGAGGGGGCTCGGCGCGCGGCGCGCGAACGGTTGTGCATACCGGAAATCGACAAGGCGGGTGTATTCCGTCGCGCGCGCATGAGCTGGTGCGCTTGGTATTGAGGCGCATTGGGTGGAAAGGGATGATGCCGGCGCATTTTCCGCGGTCGTTCCTTCTTTGTCCGATCGGTAGCTTTTTCGATCTCAAGCAAGGGTGCAGGTACCGTCCGCGAAATCGCTTGTCTGTGGGCGACCTCACTGTCTAGAGGGACAAGAGGCTACGAGACGTCTGGTCTTTCGGAGTCCGCCGTTTCTTTCTTTCGGTACACCAGACTGCGACCAGGATGTTCCCGCGGTTGAAGCGGCATGCGGTCTCGGCCCTTTTGTCGTGCGTCATCGCAGGGATATTCGTTTCGACCGAACATCCAGAGCACGCGCGTGCAAGCGCGGGCGGTGTGCAGTCGCAGAGAGAAGGAAGCCGGAGTATGCAGATTAGCGGTGAGCGCCGGCAAGAACCGAGCTCAAGTCGGAATGAAGCTGAGGTGGACGCGCAGCCGAGCCCAAGCGAAGCTCAGCGCACCAGAAAGATAACGATTCAAGTTTCGGAGAGCATCTTCCAGCGACTTGAAGCCGCGACTGACCGCCCGGGGATGGGCAAGAGCGTCGTCGTAGAGGCGGCTCTTGATCGCTTCCTAGATCCGGCGCCGCCTATAGAGGGTCTTGTTTACGAGGCCATCGATCGAACGAATGAGCAGGTGCTCGGTCTACGTACGGACATCGCGAAGATCGCGGAAATAGTGGCCCTCCATGCGCGATACCATCTCACGCTGACGCCGCCGATGCCGCCATCAAAGCAGGACGAGGCGTGCGTACTCGGGCTTGAGCGCTTTAAGGCCTTTGCCGAGCAGGTCGATCGTCGGGTACGGCTTGGCCGGCCCTTGCTGCAGGAGACAATTGATCGCGTTGGAAATTCCAGGCGATCCGGGTCTGAAACGGGCGGCGGGGCGTCACGCGCCGCTGCACGGGCGCCAGTTGAAGAAGAACGCCACTGTGTGGCCGCCGTAGGTGAAAAATCGGAAGCGTGTGCTGTCGCCGAGGAGGGCGGCAGCAAGATCAACTTTCGACAGTTGCCAAACGCCTTCTGCTAGCGCCAAAAGCCGCGCTCGGAGATGCACGCGCAGCGATGCCGCCGGGCGGATATCACGCGAAAAGCTGGTCATCCGGCCTTGGAGCTGGCGGATCATCTCTTACGTGTTCCTTCCCTTTGCCGCGGGATATTATCTTTCCTACCTGTTTCGGATGATCAATACGCTCATTTGTGGCCGCCTCGCCTCTGAATTCGAGCTTGGTACAGCCGATTTGGGTCTGCTGGCCTCGATCTACTTTCTGATCGTTACCGGCAGCCAGATCCCGCTCGGCATACTCTTGGATCGCTTTGGTCCGCGCCGGGTCCAAAGTGCGCTCTTGCTGCTGGCCGCCGCAGGCGCTGCACTTTTCGGATTATCGAGCGGATTCCTGTCGCTTCTGCTTGGTCGCGCGATGATAGCGTTTGGCACCGCAGCTTCCCTCATGTCTGGCCTGAAAACAATTGTCCTCTGGTTTCCGAGAGAGCGCGTGGCGCTCGTCAATGGCTATATGATCATGCTGGGTGCACTGGGCGCGGTGACGGCAACCGCACCAGCCGAGGCATTGCTTAACTGGATAGGCTGGCGCGGTCTATTTGAGGTGCTTGCCGCATCCAGTACCACCGCAGCCGCTGTGATCTATTTTTTAGTTCCAGAGCAAGACGTAGCTACGACGAGTCCTCGAGGGATAGTCAGTCTGAAGACCGTCTATACGGATGGGCGGTTCTGGAGAATTGCGCCGATTTCTTCAACATGTATCGGATCCGCATGGGCCCTGCAGTCCTTGTGGGCAGCGTCTTGGCTGAGCGATGTGGAAGGGTTGGATCGAGCAAGCCTTGTCACACAATTGCTCATCATGGCGATAGCCCTAAGCATTGGCGCATTGCTGCTCGGTGCAATCGCCGATTCGCTGCGCCGGCATGGCAAGAACATTGAAACGTTGCTTGCGATCATAGCTGCTGTGTTCATTGCAGCCGAGCTCGCGCTGATCTTGCATCCACCTTTCCTGTCGCTTCCGTCATGGATCATTGTGGCGGTGGTGGGATCAGCAATCGCCCTCAGCTACGCGATCATCGGAGATTACTTTCCGGCCGAATTGATCGCCCGCGCAAACGGCGTGCTCAACGTTCTGCATTTCGGATGGGCTTTCCTGGTCCAGTACGGGACGGGGTTAATTCTCGAGCAATGGCCGGCAAAGGACGGACACTACCCCTCAATCGCGTATCAGACGGCGTTCAGTATCAATGTGCTGCTGCAGCTGGCCGCGCTGGTCTGGTTCATCGCCCCTTGGCTCAAAAAGTTGAACTGGAAATCTCAAATCGCCCTCAAGCGCAAGTCGACGGACCAAAGCAGGTCAGTTCACGTCGTGATCCCCAGCGCTGAAATGGTCATCCTGGAAACCGATCAGGATGGGGAGTGGTGAACTCGGCCTTGCTGCCTGTCTTCCCGCCTCGTCGGTCTACAGGTGCGTCAAGAACGTTCGGCCGACTGATTGCCTGAGATGCCCCAAACAGCTGGTCGGATATGCGACATGCGTCGCAAGGTCGACAGGAATGATACGAAAAATGTGTAATATCAATGAGCGCTGACTGGCATGCGACTTGCTATTTTTCTCGGCAGAGCCAGGTAAAGCGAGTTTGAGCAATGACCAGTCTGACCTTGAGCGCAAGTCAAGTCGGTGCGGCGAATGTGCTGAGTGTCGGTTCGCGGGCCCCCTTGATCAAAGTTGAGGACTGGCTACGTGGCCAGCCGGTTACAAAGTTCGAGCCTGGGAAAGTATACATCGTCGAATTTTGGGCGACGTGGTCCGGAATATGTATCGCCTCAATGGCCAATTTGGTGATCCTGCAAGACAAATACAGGAACAATGGAGTTGAGGCGGTGGGCATCGCGGCTCACGAACAAGCTTTGACGGCAGATGAAGCGCGAGCCAGCCTGGACGCCTGGTTGACGAAGAACATGCCGAATCTGAACTACGCGATCGCATTCGACTACGCGGACGAAATGAACAAGCTTTGGATGGATCCCAGCTTTTCTGTCGGGATTCCCACGTCATTCGTGGTCGACCGTGACGGCCGCTTGGCCTTTATCGGCCATCCGACGCAACTCGATAACGCGTTGCCCAAAATTATGAACGGCTCCTGGGTAGTGAGCGATGAAGCCAAAGCGCTGGATGCGGAGAGGATAAACACGGGCCGACGCAGAAAGCGCGAACTATCGCAGAAGCGAGCGCTGGTGGAGCCGATCTTTGCCAGACTTGAACCCGCCGTGAAAAGTAAGGATTGGGCGGCAGCCCTTTCGGCGGTTGAGGAGGCACTCGCTGCGATGCCGGACGAGGTCACCTTCCGCGGGCTTCATGCGGAATTGTTGCTTCACAAGATGCGCGACATGGGGGCCGGCCTGCCGGTATTGCGCCAATTGGTTCGCGACGCGATCGACAAGAAATCGTTGGTTTGGATGAGCGTGGCCATCCGCCAACTGTTCGACCCAGCGAAAGACTACTCCGGTTTCCCACATGCAGAGCGCTTCGCCATGGGCAAGGACCTCTCCGAACACATCCTGGCGGCGAATCCGCCTCAAGGCAGCGAGAGCGCGAAGTTCCTGTCGTACGGGGCGGTCGCTCAGTACTATTACGAGGCCGGTAAGAGGGATCGCGCGATCGAATTGGCCGAGGTGGCGCTGCAGTGGCTGGATGCAGCGCCTGCCTCGGATCGTGCGAAACGTGACGTCGTGCACGGCTCTCTCCAGGCCTTGGCGAGCTACAGGAGTGAGAAGCTCTCACACGAGGAGTGCTGTTCAGCGCCGCAAAACACGGCTCCCGAAAAACCGGAATCGAGATCGCCAAGGGAAGCAGCGTGAGCAATGCTGCTTGGCATGTCTTTTCGGCCTCGTGGTTTTGCGATCGAAATCGATGCCGATTGGGAATGTCGGGACATTCACCTTGAGGTGAGGACAAGACGAGTGAGCGGTTGAACGCGGGCGAGCCGACCACCACAAGATATTTACGGCGAATGTTTCTTCAAGATGCGCCACGCTTGGGTGTGATAGGCGAGAGTGCCTGTCCAGGTGAAGAGTGGTCGCCGGCTGCTAAGGCTGGCGTCTTAGAAGATGCTGGATGGCATCTTCGAACAACAAAAAAATAGAAATGGGTGGTGACGCTGATGCTTTCCAGCTCTCAAGGAAGCTTTCTCAAGATTCCATCGCTGCTCTCAGAAGCGCTTCAGAACCTCGTTTCGCTTAGACGGCAAGCCGATTCGGGAGAGGTGCCAATCCGTGGCTCTGGACTGTGCTGTTCGGAGCCGTCAGATTCCCCTGCGCCCCGCACTGAAGGAACACTGAGCGAAGCTGTACCTTCATTGACACCCCTCTTTGCTACCACGGCCCCGGGGGGAGCGTGATGTACAATCGCCGCCAGCGCCGCTCTGTCGAAGCCGCCGCCCTGTTCCAGCCATCTGGCCCCTGGTACAAAGTTCTTTACGTCCAGGTACTCATAGCGATCCTGATTGGCATTCTCGTTGGCTGGTTGTGGCCTGCTGTGGGGACGAGCAGCTGGGTCAAAGCACTTGGTGATGGCTTCATCAAGCTGATCAAGATGGTGATCGCGCCGATCATCTTCTGCACTGTTGTGTCCGGAATTGCGCATGTTCAGGATGCACGAAAGGTCGGCCGAGTCGGGGTCAAGGCGCTGCTTTACTTCGAGATCGTATCAACCTTCGCGCTTGTCCTGGGTCTCGTGATGGGCAATCTCGTTCAGGTAGGTCATGGGCTCGCTCCCAGGGCTGATGCCGCGGCGGTAGCCAACTACGTCAAGTCGGCGGAGGGGCAGAAGGCGGTCGATTTCCTCCTCAATATCATTCCTGATAGCGTGGTTGGCGCCCTGGCGCGAGGCGACGTGTTACAGGTGCTGCTGTTTGCCATCCTATTCGGGTTCTCGTTGATGGCGCTTGGCGAGCGAGGTGAGCGGATGCGCGGTCTGGTTGACGATGCTGCGCACGCGGTGTTTGGTGTCATTAGGATCGTGATGAAGGCCGCGCCGATCGGAGCGTTCGGCGCGATGGCCTACACCATCGGCGAATTCGGCCCCTCCGCGCTCGGTAAACTCATCGGATTGGTTGCGCTGTTCTATGTGACAGCCGGGCTCTTCGTGCTCATTGTGCTTGGCCTGATCGCGCGCTTGGTCGGCTTTTCTATCCTAAAGTTCATCGTCTACATCAAGGATGAGCTGCTGATCGTGCTCGGAACGTCGTCGTCCGAAAGCGCGCTGCCGCAGTTGATGGAAAAGCTCGAACGGCTGGGCTGTTCCAAGCCGGTCGTTGGCCTAGTGGTGCCGACAGGATACTCTTTCAATTTGGATGGGACCAACATTTACATGACGTTGGCGACCTTGTTCATCGCACAGGCGCTCGGGGTCGATCTCAACTTTGGCCAGCAGCTCACGATACTGGTTGTGGCGATGCTCACCTCGAAGGGCGCAAGCGGTGTTACTGGTGCCGGCTTCGTCACCCTGGCCGCAACGTTGACGGTGGTCAGTCCTGAGCTTGTGCCGGGCATTGCGATCGTATTCTCGATCGACAAGTTCATGAGCGAGGTGCGCGCGCTTACGAACATCATCGGGAACGGTGTTGCCGCGGTATTCGTGTCCTGGTGGGAAGGCGAACTCGACCATGTCTCGCTACACGCGCAGCTCAAGTAGATGTGCGAGCTCAGCTCGGCCCGGCGACGGCCAATACCGTCGCCAACAGAATGCCGCGGGCCAGCAAAAGTCGCGGTTCAATCCTGTTCGGGAGCGCCAGCTAAAGGCGGCAAGATTTCCAGAACTTGCTGCAATTGCGGACTAGAAATCACTCTTTGAACTCCTGCATTTTGCGTTGGCAATTCTCGTGCAGTAGTCGGCCGGCCTGATTTGGAAGAAATGGTCCTGCAGGGGGCGCGACACTCGGGGTGGTGTACCAGACCAGCCTTTCGGATTGGTGTTTGCGGCAGCCCGCCGGCTGGTGTGGTTCATTATCCCCGGGTTGAGCTTTCCCAAAAATGCGGGATCTCAATCGTGCCCACGTGGGCGAACGACAGTGGTTCAGGAGAAGCAACGGAGCCTGAGCAAACATCGCTACCGCGAGAGGCGTAGAAATAGTCAACGCTGGTCATTGCTGATTTCTCGCCTCGCCGTCGGCGCGTCAAGCCAGCTCTTTTCAAATGCTTCTTCTTCTACGCTAGGCTACGAACGGCATATCCCCTTTGTTGCGGTAATACAGGACCTGCCTTTTATTGCCTCCAGATGAGGCGCCGAAGCGGCCTCAGCAGCTTGGGGCAAATCGTGGCGATCCATTCTTTTGATTCAGAAGCGAACTTGCGCGGAGCGCGTATGCTGCGTACCGCGCTGGGGCCTGCGATCGCAGGATATTTGGAAGATCCGGCAATCGTCGAGGTGATGCTCAATCCCGATGGCCGATTGTGGATCGACCGACTGTCGAGCGGCCTTACGGATACTGGCGAGAATATATCCCCCTCTGATGGAGAGCGAATTATTCGCGTGGTGGCTCACTACGTGGGTGCCGAGGTTCATCCGGGGAGCCCAAGGATCTCTGCCGAGCTGCCCGAGACGGGGGAGCGGTTCGAGGGGCTGCTGCCGCCGGTCGTTGCCGCGCCAACATTCGCGATCCGAAAGCCGGCGGTTGCCGTGTTCAGCCTCGAGGATTATGTCGCGGTTGGCATCATGACGCCGGATCAGGCCGGCGCATTGAGGGATGCAGTTCGCGCGCGCAAGAACATTCTGGTCGCCGGCGGCACCTCCACCGGCAAGACGACACTGACCAATGCCCTTCTCGCCGAGGTCGCTAAAACGACTGATCGGGTCGTTCTCATCGAAGATACGCGCGAGCTTCAGTGCTTGGCGCCAAACCTCGTGGCGCTTCGCACGAAGGACGGCTTGATCTCGCTCTCCGACCTGGTCCGTTCGTCGCTTCGCCTGCGCCCCGATCGTATTCCCATTGGTGAGGTGCGCGGAGCCGAAGCGCTCGATTTGCTCAAGGCTTGGGGCACAGGACATCCGGGCGGAATCGGCACGATCCATGCCGGAACGGCGCTCGGGGCGCTACGCCGGCTCGAGCAACTGGTCCAGGAAGCTGTCGTCACAGTCCCGCGGCCGCTTATCGCCGAAACAATCAACGTGATCGCGGTGCTCAGCGGCCGCGGCGCCGAACGCCGCTTGAGCGAGCTCGCCCGCGTCACCGGCTTAGGAGCATCAGGTGATTACAGCCTATCTGCAATTGGAGACCGGTCATGACGATGCCTTCATCTCTTCGCCGCGCCAGCATTCCGGCCACGGCCATTGTGACCCTTTGGCTGAGCAGTGTCCCGGCTTGGGCCGCTGGCTCAAACATGCCGTGGGAGCAGCCGCTCAATCAGATTTTGCAATCGGTCGAGGGTCCCGTCGCCAAGATTATCGCCGTCATCATTATCATCGTGACCGGGCTATCGCTCGCATTTGGCGACACGTCTGGTGGCTTTCGTCGCCTGGTTCAGATCGTGTTCGGTCTGTCCATTGCCTTTGCGGCATCAAGCTTCTTTCTGTCTTTCTTCTCCTTCGGCGGCGGCGTGGTGATCTGATGGAGGCGCCTGTCGCAGGCTTTATCGCGCCCGTGCATCGTGCGCTCACCGAGCCGATCCTGATGGGCGGTGCGCCGCGCGCCGTGGCGATCGCCAACGGCACGTTAGCGGCTGCACTCGTTCTTGGGCTGCGCCTGTGGGTTGCCGGCCTTCTTTTCTGGTTCGTCGGCCACATGGCCGCCGTCTGGGCCGCAAAACGCGATCCCGATTTCGTGGAAGTCGTGCGCCGGCACGTCCGCATTCCAAGCCACCTCAGCTCCTAGAGTTGCATATGATGAATCTTGCCGAATACCGCCGCTCGAATACGCGCCTTGCCGACTTCCTCCCCTGGGCCGCGCTCGTCGACGAGGGAATTGTATTGAACAAGGATGGCTCGTTTCAGCGGACGGCGCGGTTCAGGGGACCGGACCTCGACAGTTCTGTGCCGGCTGAGCTTGTTGGGGTCGCAAGCCGGCTGAACAACGCGCTCCGGCGTCTCGGATCGGGGTGGGCGGTTTTCGTCGAGGCGCAACGGCATTCGGCAGGGCGCTATCCGCCCGACACGTTCCCGGATGTCGCATCCGCCTTGGTCGACGCGGAGCGGAAAGCGCAATTTGAAGAGACAGGCGCTCATTTTGAATCAAGCTATTACCTGACGTTCCTTTATTTGCCGCCAGCGGAGGGGGCCGCCATGGCTGAGCGGCTCCTGTACGAGGGCAGTCATCGCACGGGCGTGGTAGATGCACGAGAGGTGCTGGGCGGCTTCATCGACCGGACCAACCGCGTCTTGCAGCTTGTGGAAGGCTTTATGCCGGAGTGCAGGTGGCTCGATGATGAGGCAACACTGACCTACCTGCACTCGACGATCTCGACCAGGCGGCATCGGGTTCGCGTCCCTGAAATCCCCATGTATCTCGACGCGCTACTTGCCGATCAGCCGCTCACGGGTGGACTCGAGCCGATGCTGGGCGAGGCGCATTTGCGCGTTCTGACGGTGGTGGGCTTTCCGACCGCGACCACCCCCGGGATTCTCGATGACCTCAATCGGTTGCCCTTTCCATATCGCTGGTCGACCCGGGCCATCATGCTCGATAAGGCGGATGCTTTAAGGCTCCTGACCCGGATCCGACGGCAATGGTTCGCCAAGCGGAAGTCGATCGCCGCGATTCTGAAGGAGGTGATGACGAACGAGGCTTCAAGTCTTCTCGATAGTGATGCTCACAACAAGGCGATTGATGCAGATAGCGCGCTTCAGGAACTGGGCTCGGATCAGATCGGTGAGGCCCTTGTAACAGCGACGGTCACGGTCTGGGACAGGGATGGCGGCGCCGCCGACGAAAAACTGCGGCTCGTCGAGAAAGCGATCCAGGGGCGGGACTTCACCTGCATGGTGGAGACAGTCAATGCAGTGGAAGCCTGGCTCGGCAGTCTGCCGGGACAAACTTACGCCAACGTCCGTCAGCCGCCGCTTTCCACCTTGAATCTTGCCCATATGATCCCGCTTTCGGCCGTATGGGCCGGTGAGGTGAGGGACCACCACTTCAAAGCGCCGCCGCTTTTCTTCGGCAAGACCGAGGGATCGACCCCGTTCCGGTTTTCACTGCATGTTGGAGATGTCGGGCACACGCTGGTTGTCGGGCCGACGGGAGCCGGAAAGTCGGTTCTGCTCGCGCTCATGGCGCTGCAGTTCCGCCGCTATGACGATGCGCAGATCTTTGCCTTCGATTTTGGCGGGTCGATCCGGGCAGCTAGCATCGCCATGGGAGGAGACTGGCACGATCTCGGCGGCGCGATTGGGAGCGAAACCAGTGAGTTTGTCGCTCTCCAGCCTCTTGCGCGCATCGATGATATCGCAGAGCGCGCCTGGGCATCCGAATGGATTGCCTCGATTCTAGCCCGTGAACGGATCGATGTCGGCCCCGAAACCAAGGATCACGTTTGGTCGGCCCTGACGTCACTCGCCTCGGCTCCCCTTGAAGAGCGTACGCTCACGGGCCTTTCCGTTCTTCTCCAATCCAATGCCTTAAAGCGCGCACTACACCCTTTTTGCTTGGGTGGGCCGTATGAGCGGCTCTTGGATGGCGAAGGCGAGCGGCTTGGGGATTCATCCGTGCAGGTCTTCGAGACCGACGGATTGATCGGGACGCCCGTCGCGTCGGCAGTGCTCGCCTATCTGTTCCACAGGATTGAGGATCGTTTCGATGGCCGTCCAACGCTCCTTATCATCGATGAGGGCTGGCTCGCGCTCGATGATGCCGGGTTTGCGGGCAAGCTTCGCGAATGGCTCAAGACTCTGCGCAAGAAGAACGCCTCAGTCATTTTCGCAACCCAGTCGCTTGCCGACATCGATGGCTCGGAAATCGCGCCCGCCGTCATCGAGAGCTGTCCAACCCGAATTCTGCTCCCGAACGACCGCGCTATCGAGCCACAAATCACCGCGATTTATCGGCGCTTTGGACTGAACGACCGCCAGATCGAGATCCTCGCCCGCGCGACCCCCAAGCGTGATTACTACTGCCAGTCGCGCTGCGGCAATCGACTGTTCGAGCTCGGTCTTGGCGAGATCGCGCTCGCCTTTACGGCCGCCTCTTCCAAGACCGACCAGGCGCTCATCGAGCGGGTGCTGGCCGAGAAGGGAAGGGAGGAATTCGTCATGGGTTGGCTACAGGCGCGCGATCTTGGTTGGGCCTGCGACCTTATTCCGCAGCTAGCCAGGCATGGAGGAAGCTCATGAGTCGGTTCGGTCTCCTCCTGGCGGCGAGCTTGATCGCCATTGCTGTTTCGGAGGCGCCTCGGCAAGCCAGCGCGCAGTGGATCGTGTTCGATCCGAATAATTATGCACAGAACTTGCTGACGGCTGCGCGCGAATTGCAGCAGATCAACAACCAGATCACTTCGCTCCAGAACGAGGCGCAGATGCTGGTCAATCAGGCCAAGAATCTCGCAAATCTGCCATACTCGTCCTTGCAGCAGCTCGAGCAATCGATTCAGCGCACCCAGCAGCTTCTCGCTCAGGCGCAGAGAATTGGCTACCAGGTCCAACAAATCGACAGCGCATTCTCAACCACCTACGCCCCCTCATCTGCGAGCATGTCCGACCAGATGCTGATCGGTAACGCCCAAGCGCGCTGGCAAAATTCGGTGGCCGGTTTCCAAGACGCCATGCGGGTTCAGGCCACCGTTGTCGGCAATCTCGACACCAACCGCACGCAATTATCGGCGCTCGTGACCGCCAGCCAGGGAGCGACAGGCGCGTTGCAGGCAAGCCAGGCCGGCAATCAGCTGATCGCACTTCAGGCGCAGCAGCTTGCCGATCTGACGGCCGCCGTCGCAGCCCAAGGGCGCTCGCAAACTCTTGAGTCGGCCCAACGCGCTGCGGCCCAGGATCAGGGCAGGGAGCAGCTCCGGCGCTTCCTTCACCAAGGCCAAGCCTATCAACCCACAACCGTGCAGATGTTCCACTAATGACCAGTAGATTTGAACGGATGTCTACCGCGATCGCCTTGGCGCTCGCTGCCCTCGTCGTTGCCGCCTGCGCAATCCAGCTCCGTGGCAACGAAACCGAAACAGCTCAGTCGAATGCCTCGCTAGATCACGTTGCAAATCCTGTGGCGGCGAAGCTCGAGCGTTGCCGCGCCGTCACCTACGAGCAGCGGGACGCTCTTCTTGAATGCCAGAAGATCTGGGCCGAGCAGCGCCGGCAATTCCTCAGCCAAAAGGACAGGTTTTCGCCGCGTTCAGACAGCGAGGCGGCAAGCGCTGGGCCAGCATCACCTGTGCCGCCAAAGGACAACAGCCGCTTGCCTTCGGGCTACCCCATCGTTCCCGCCCGAAGTGAGTGACCGATGGGCAGCACCGGTGTCATCGACCAGTTCCTCGAGACGTTTACCCGATATATCGACTCCGGGTTTGGTCTCTTGGGCGGGGAAGTCGGGTATCTCGCGACCACGCTTGCCGCCATCGACCTGACGCTTGCGGGCCTGTTCTGGTCGTTGGGGACCGAAGAGGACATTATTGCCCGTCTGGTCAAGAAAACCCTGTTTGTCGGTGTGTTTGCATATTTGATCGGCAATTGGAACAGCCTCGCGCGCATCGTCTTCGAAAGCTTTGCCTCTTTAGGCCTTAAGGCCTCAGGCACGAGTCTTTCATCAGCAGATTTTTTAAGGCCAGGTCGCATTGCGCAAGTTGGGCTGGATGCCGGGCGGCCGATCCTGGACTCGATCTCCTCCTTGATGGGTTACGTCAGCTTCTTCGAAAACTTTGTCCAGATCGCGGTTCTGCTGTTCGCATGGATTGTCGTGCTGCTCGCCTTCTTCATTCTGGCAATCCAGCTCTTCGTTACTCTGATCGAGTTCAAGCTGACGACACTTGCAGGGTTTGTGCTGATCCCCTTCGGCCTGTTCGGAAAGACAGCCTTTGCGGCGGAGCGGGTCTTGGGAAACGTCATCTCCTCCGGCGTGAAGGTCTTGGTTCTGGCCATGATCGCCGGCATTGGCTCGACCTTGTTCTCGCAGTTCACGGCCGGCTTTGGCGGCAACCAGCCCACAATCGAGAATGCGATGGCTTTGGTGTTGGGCGCTCTTTCCTTGTTGGGGCTCGGCATCTTCGGACCCGGTATCGCCAACGGCATCGTCTCCGGAGGGCCTCAGCTTGCTGCGGGCTCAGCCATTGGTGCGGGCCTTGCGGCCGGTGGTGTCGTGGCGGCCGGAGCCGGTCTTGCCTCCGCCGGCGCTGCGTTGACCGGAACTGCGGCGGCTGGTGCCGCCACCGGGGCGAGAGCTTTTACGAGCGGCGCGTTTGGCGGAGGTGGACTGTCGCGTGCGACGGAGGCCTCGCCTGCGGCAAGCCCATTGCGCTCCCTCGCAGCTCGTTTTGCCGGAGCTGATGGTACCAGCGGTGGTGCCGCTAATAGCTCGTCAGCCGCTTCATCTGAAAGCCCACCTTCATGGGTTCGCCGCATGAAGCGCGCCCAGACGATCAGTCATGGAGCATCAGCTGCGACGCAGGCGGTTCGCTCAGGCGAGCACGGTGGCAGCGGTGGGTCGGTCGATCTCTCGCAAGAGGACCGCTGACGCGTCGTTCTGAAATCCCAATCTCCTTTACGTGTTGAGGTTACAGCATGTTCAAACGATCGGACGTCCACTATGGCCGCACGCCCGAGCCGGTCACGCCCTATCAGCGCGCCGCGCAAGTCTGGGATGACCGCATTGGCTCAGCGCGTGTCCAGGCCAAGAACTGGCGCCTGATGGCCTTTGCCTGTCTGCTTCTCTCCGGGGGCTTTGCCGGCGCCCTGGTCTGGCAGTCGGCCCAGGGAACCGTCACGCCATGGGTCGTGGAAGTTGACCAGCTGGGTGAAGCGAAAACTGTTGCGCCCGCGAACGCTACCTATCAACCGAGCGATCCGCAAATCGCGTTTCACCTGGCCCGGTTCATCGAGCATGTACGCGGGTTGCCGCTGGACGCAATTGTGCTGCGACAGGACTGGCTGCGTGCCTACGATTTTGTCACCGATCGCGGTGCTGCCGCGCTCAATGACTATGCCCGCACCAACAATCCCTTCGACAAGCTCGGAAAAACGCAAGTTGCCGTCGAGGTCTCAAGCGTCATCAGGGCCTCACCCGAGAGTTTTCGCTTAGCCTGGATCGAGCGCCGCTATGACAACGGTCAGCTTGCCACGACCGAGCGGTGGAGCGCGATCCTCACCATCATTGTGGACGTGCCGCGCGATCTCGATCGCCTGCGGAAGAACCCCCTGGGCATTTATGTCAACGCAATCAATTGGTCGAAGGAGCTCGGCTAGTCATGCTGTCAGGTCTTGTATTTGTAATAGAGAAAGTCCGGCCAACCCTGCGGCTCGCTCTTCTGGTCTCTGTGTCTGCCCTCGGCGGCTGCACCGTCTTCAAGCCTCCACAGATCAGCTATGATAGCGAGGTCCCGCCGCTGCCAGACCTGCCGGCGCTTGCCGAGGATCGTCCGCGACCGCTGCATGTTCCGCCCGCTTGGCGGCCCGCGCGCGGCGGAAAAAATGCCGAGGCCAAAGAGCCCATCGAGCGCATCGAAACGGCAAACGATGCGGCACGGGTGCAGCCCCGAAAGGCCGGCTACTTCAATGCTGTGCAAGTGTTTTCCTTCAGTGCCGGCGCGCTTTACCAGATCTACGCCGCGCCCGGGCAGATCACTGATATTGCGCTGCAGCCCGGCGAGCAACTGATCGGCTCAGGGCCGGTCGCCGCCGGAGATACAGTGCGCTGGGTCGTTGGCGACACCGAGAGCGGCAGCGGCGATACGCGCCGTGTGCATATCATGGTGAAACCGACCCGCCCTGCGATCGAGACCAACCTCGTGGTCAACACTGACAGGCGCACCTACCTGATCGAGCTTCGCTCCCGCGAGAAGCCCTACATGCCATCGGTCGCGTGGTTTTATCCCGAGGACAGAGCTTCGCGTAGCAAAACTCTGCCGCCCACCCCCATGATTCCGGATCTGACACAGCGCCGCTATCGTTACAGCATCGAAGGAGACAGTCCGCCGTGGCGTCCTGTCAATGCCTATGATGACGGCCGCAAGGTCTATATCGAATTCTCAGGCGGTATCGGTCAGGGCGAAATGCCGCCACTCTTTGTGATCGGGCCTGACGGCGACACCGAACTCGTAAATTATCGCGCTTATGGAAACCTGCTGATCGTCGACCGTCTCTTCGCAGCCGCCGAATTGAAACTGGGCGGGGAGCACCAGCAGAAGGTCCGGATCGTGCGAACCGACGGGAGATCCTCGTGACCGATACTGATCAGGGGAATGCAAGAGGCGAAGATGCTCCTCGGCCCGCGACGTCGGAAGAGGTGGGTGAACGCTTGCGGCTCCGCGCCGCGCCGCCGCAGGTTGCGCGCCTATCCCGCAAAGTGCTTGCAGGGGCCAGTGCTTTGGCGCTCGTTCTGATCTGCGGCGCCGCGTTCTGGGCCCTGCAGGGCAAGAGATCACAAGTGCCTGCTCCGGATGAGCTTTACTCGACCGATCACCACAACGTCGCCGATGAGGTCACGACACTGCCCAAGGACTATGCCGCGCTGCCCAAGGACGTGCCACGACTTGGACCGCCTTTGCCGGGCGATCTTGGCCGGCCAATCGTTGCGGCCCAAGGCTCGTCCTCATCGAGTGCCCTTGGGATTGATGCCGAACAGCAGCGGGTCAATCAGGAATCGGAGGCGGCCCGCATCAGCAAGGTCTTTGTCAGCAGCAATGTCCGGCCCCCGGCAGCCGTGACATCGCCGGGAGAGGCGCCTTCAACGGCGTCGAGCTCCTCCAATGAGGTCTTCGCCCAGAACGCGCAGGAACGAAAACTCGCCTTCGTCAATGCACCGGTCGATAAGCGCACAACGAGCTTCGACCGTTTGGCAAATCCGGCCTCCCCTTTTATGGTTCAAGCTGGCACCGTTATTCCAGCTGCCCTCATCACGGGAATCCGCTCCGATCTGCCAGGCCAGATCACGGCGCAGGTCACGGAAGCGGTGTATGATAGTCCCACGGGGCGGGCTCGCCTTATCCCGCAGGGAGCAAGGCTCATCGGTACTTACGACAGCCAAGTCGCGTTCGGACAGTCGCGGGTGCTCCTGGTGTGGACGCGGCTCATCATGCCGAATGGACGATCGATCGTGCTGGAGCGCCAGCCCGGTGCCGATGCGGCGGGCTACTCCGGCCTTGAGGACCAAGTCGACACTCATTGGAGGGAGCTGTTGGGAGCGGCTGCGCTCTCGACCCTTCTTGCTGTGGGCACCGAGGTGAATTCCGGCGCGAATAGCGGTAACAGCAACAGCGACCTCATCGCCGCGCTCCGTCGCGGGGCAGGCGATTCGATAAATCAGACGGGCCAGCAGGTGGTCCGTCGCAATCTCAACATCCAGCCGACGTTGACGATCCGTCCGGGATTTCCGGTGCGCGTGATTGTAAACCGCGACTTGGTGCTTGAGCCATACAGAGGGTGAAGAACTTTGCCGAAGCTTAAACTCGGAGCAATCGAAGACGACAAGCCGGTTAAGGTCACGCACGAACTGCCGGCGAGCATCCACCGGGATCTCGTGGCCTACGCCGATATCCTCGCGAAAGAGACGGGACAACCGGTCGGAGATCCTGCCAAGCTTATCGCACCCATGTTGGAGCGGTTCATGGCGGCCGACAGGAGCTTCCGGAAGGCTCGCCGGCAGCGTCAGTGTCCGAGCGGAGGTGAGGGATAGCGCTCGGAGAGCAACTTAAGGAAGGCGGCCCGGGCGGGATTTTCATTGTCGGCTCGCCAGTATGCCGAAAACGCGAAATGGCTCGGACCGGCATCGTCGCGCAGCTCGCGGTAGACGAGGTCTGCATCGTTGATGATCGTGTCGGATTCTAGCACGAGGCTGATTCCTGTGTTCGTGCTGATCAGACCCTTGATCATTCCGCGACTGACGTCATGCCGCTCGATTCTGGGACGATCCTCGCGTGAGGCGAGCTTGGAAATCAACAAGTCTTCCAATTCGTTTCCGGCGTCGTCATGGCTCAGCAGCACCGTCTCTCCGCGTAGGTCGGTCCAGTAGACAATGTCGCGCGCGGCGAGGTTATGATCATGAGGTAAGGCGACCAGAACACGCTCGCTCCATAAGGACATCGCTTTATTGTCGAGTAACGGCAGGTTCCCTGTGACGATCAGGACGTCGAGAACGCCGTTGCGAAGTGCCGCTGCCAGACGGGTCCGCGATCGTTCGACTGTCACCACTTCGATCTGCGGGACGGCCTGTTTGAACTCGAGCAGTGAGGCTTGCAGACTGCCCGGCGAAAGCGCAGTGCAGAAGCCGACACTCAGCCGGCCGGTTTGTTGTTTTGAACGGATCTCGCGGTTGCGATGAGTGCGTCAAATTCCTCCAGAATACTCCTAGCGAGCCGAAGAACGTCACAGCCGGCGCGGGTTGGACGCACACCTCCGCTATGCCGCTCAAAAAGGGCAACACCCAAGTGGTGTTCTATCTCGGCGATTCTCCGGCTAACATTCGACTGTTGCGACCTGAGTAACTCCGCGGCTCCACGAAAGCCGCCGCAATCGGCCGCAGTAACGGCCGATCTCAGATGTTTCAGTTCAAGCGCTTTGCCGGCATGAAGAGAAGGTCTTGATCGAAAGAAATTGTGCATTTTTAATGCTCAACCGGAGATCCCGATAGGGAGCGATGCCGCAACTGATCGTACTTCGAAAGGCCTACGCGGCCGCTCGGATCACCGGCGCCCAAAGCACCGGACCCGCGATGCGCCCCATCTTGCGGATACGCTCCAAAGCATCGTTCGATACCTCCAAGGGCGGATTCAAACGGTCGTCGCAACACCAGGAGTTTGGAGGTTGCGATGAACGTTGTAAGGCGCAGATCGGCGCGGTCAGGACGAGCCCCATTG